>PMAE01000047.1 GCA_003152485.1 Gemmatimonadota bacterium
GCGCCGAAGAACCGGCCAGGCACGACCAGTGTGCTCTGCGTTCGGGCGAGCCCAGCGACGAAGTCACTGGTATCTCCAATGCCGAGATCCACAAGCGCCACACTGCCGGCCGCCGGCTCGGTCCACTCGACGCCCGGAGTCGCGGCGACCCACTGGCGTACCCGTTCGCGGTTTGTGGAGAGCAGCGGGCGTCGTGCGTCCAGAATCTGCGCCGCACGCTCGAGTGCCCGGGCCGCGAGGCGCTCGCTCGGGTGCGCGGGGATATTGTCGAACAATCCCATCATCCGCCGCATCCGATCGGCGAGCGACGACTCAGCCAGGATCCACCCGACGCGGAGCGCGTTCAATCCAAACGCCTTGGTCACGCTCGTGGTCGCGATCACACGGGGCGACAACGTCGCGCCCGACTGGGCGCCGTCCGGGCCGCCCTTCCCGTGCACCCATTCCCGATACACTTCGTCGATCAGGACGTGGAACCCCCGGCGCTCGCCCAACTCGGCTAACGCCACGATATCCAAATCCCGCGCCAGCGTGCCGCTCGGGTTATGCAGGTTCGAGAGCACCACGAGCCGAGTGGCCGACGTCACCCGCGCGCCGATCACGTCGAGATCGAGCCGGTATCCATCGGCAGATCGCCGAGTGAACCGATCGACCGTCGCGCCCCAGAGCCCGGGCACGATCACCAGCGGATCGTAGGCCGGCTCCTCCACGAGCACATGGTCGCCCGGGTCGAGCACAGCGGCCATGGCCAGATGATTGGCCATCGAAGCCCCAGCGGTGACCACGACTGACGTCCGGTCCACATTGTACCGATCCGCGATACGCTCGACGAGCGGCGCCCAGCCGTAGTCGTTTCGCTCGGTCAGCGGCGCGTCCGGCTCCGGCGCCCCAAGCTCATCACGCGTACACGGCAGTACGCCACTCCCCGCGAGGTTGTAGTCGGCGGCCGGCTGCGCCTTCACCCAGGTGAGGTACGGGCTCTCCTTGATCACCGGACCGTCGCGTCCTGACCACGGCCCCGTAACGTGCGCGCAGTCGATGCGCGCCACACGAAGAACACGGGCACGCCAAGCAGGATCAGCGCCGCGCCGATGAGTGAGTTCGTGGGGTTCGAGCGCACGCTGCTCACAACGATGTACAGGGCCACGGCGACGAAGAGCGCGGGCACGACCGGGTATCCTGGCACGCGGTAGCCCACCTGCTGGCCCGGCTGGCGGCGGTCCCGCGCCCGGTACACCACCAAAGTCGCGACGATCATCCCGAAGAATATCCAGTCGCCGAACACAACGTAATCGAGCAACTGCCCGTAGGTGCCTGACGCGGTGATCACCACCGCCCACACCGCCTGGGCGACCAGCGCCGCACTTGGAGTCCGGTACCGCGGATGCAGTACCGCTGCCCTCCGGAAGAATAGCCCGTCGGCCGCCATCGCCTGCAGAATCCGTGGCGCGGACAGCACCGTGAGGTTCACGAAGCCAAACGTCGATGCGGCGATCCCCAGTCCGATGAGAGTCCCGCCCGCCGAGCCCAGTGCGCGCCGCATCGTATCGGACGCGGGCGCCGTGCTCGCGGCGAGCGCCGCCGGTCCGAGCACGAGCACGTACGCGATGTTCACCAGGACATACGTGGTTACCACGATCGCGATGCCGATGGTCATGGCGCGTGGCAGCGTGCGCTCGGCGTCTCGCATCTCTCCGGCCACATTGTTCGCGTGCGCCCATCCGCCGTAGGTGAAGAGCACGGGGACGAGTGCGATCCCGAGTGCGCGCACCAGATCCGTCGGCGCAATCGGGACGACCGATGTGTCGGTCGTGGACCATGCGAGGGCCGAGGCCCCATGACGGGCGACGGTGACAGCGACCGCGATCCCCGTGGCAATGACGGCGGCGAGCGCCGCGAGCTTGAGTACCGTAAACACGTTTTGCGTCGTTGCGCCGGCTCTGATGCCGATGTAGTTCACCCCAGTGAGGAGCAGGATCGCGCCGATCGCAATGGGTTTGACCCAGCCGCCCGGCCCGTGCGCGAGGTCCGTCGTGTAACGGGCGAACGTCACCGCCACGGCCGCCATCCCGCCTGTGTTCACGACGAGGAGGAACGTCCATCCATAGAGAAAGGCGGGCAGCGGACCGAACGCCTCCTTGAGGTAGACATACCCGCCTCCGGCTTCCGGGCGGCGCCCCCCGAGCTCCGCGAAGCAGAGCGCGCCGGCGACCGCGATCACGCCGCCCAACACCCAGGTGCCGATGATGAGGGGCGCGGTATGGACACGCTGCGCGACCACGGCGGGGTTGAGGAAGATGCCGCCCCCGATGATCCCGCCCACCGTCAGCATGGCGGCATCGAATGTCCGCAGCTGCCGGACATATCCGACGCCATCGCTCATTCGCGTCTAGTCGGGTGACGGGCCCGACGGTCGGTCACGCTGCTCTCGGCGGCGATGGGAAAGACCGACAGGAGCGGTGAGCTACTGATCCAGGTGAAACACGATCCGGGTGGCTGCCTCGAACACCGTCCCCGGAGACATGCGGCGGATGAACGGGAGAGCCCTCCCCTCCATCGTTAGTGGATACCGTAACCGTGGATTGGACGATGTCACGATCTTGGAGACGGTGCTGGCAACGACTTCAGGCCCAGGCGCCCGCTTCTCAAAATCCTTCATCGTCGCGTATGCACGCTCCCGCCACGGCGAGTACTCCGGCATCGGGTGCCCGTCTGCCGCCGCGTAGAATGGCGTCTTGATCGCGCCGGGCTCCAGCATGGATACCCGGACGCCTAGTGGTTTGAGCTCTGCTCGTAGGGTTTCCGTATAACCCTCCACCGCGAACTTGCTCGCGTTGTAGTACCCCCAGAACGGCGCCGGCACGCGGCCAGCCAGTGAGCTCATGTTCAGGATCAGTCCGTTCCGCTGGGCCCGCATGCCGGGTAGCACTGCCTTCACCATTCGCACGATGCCGAAGAAGTTCGTCTCGAACTGTGCCTTCGCTTCGTCGATCGTCGCGTCTTCGATCGCGCAAGCCAGGAGATAGCCCGCGTTATTGACGAGGACATCGATCCGGCCCGCTTTCTGAAGCACGGCGTTCACGCACGTACGCACCGACTCGTCGGAGCACACGTCGAGCGCCATCATCTCGACACCGTTGGCGGCCACGCTGCCACCACTCGTCCCCGAGACTTTCCGGCTCGTCCCGATCACCTGATGTCCGTCTATGGCGAGCCGGGCAGCGATCGCCGCACCAATCCCCGACGACGCACCAGTTACGAGAACGATCTGCTTGCCTGTCATTGGATTCACTGACTCCTCCAG
This sequence comes from Gemmatimonadota bacterium, assembly GCA_003152485.1. Lineage (GTDB taxonomy): Bacteria > Gemmatimonadota > Gemmatimonadetes > Gemmatimonadales > Gemmatimonadaceae > Palsa-1248. The sequence goes on from PMAE01000047.1 coordinate 3,305, forward strand.
GAGCATGGCGCGTCGTCGAAAACGAACAGGGCGATCCCGGTCGGCCAGCCATTAGGGAACCCTTCGCCCCCTAATCTCCTTGAGGCGACGGACAAACGTTGTGGCTGCGGCGGATTGGACGCAAATCGCGCTAGAATGGACTATTGTCATGGCGCCAGTGTAATTGTGGGGAGATGAGCGTACAGCTATTATTCTAATATTGGACACAGGGAGGTCGGAATGGCAGCACCCGTACGCCCAAAGAAGAAGCCGGGCGTCATCAAACGCGGCCCCGGACGGCCGCCGCGAGGATGGACTCGAACCAACGTCCGAATCGACCGGACGAAGCTCGAGTCTGCGCGCCGCATCCTTGGACTGTTGACGGCGACCGAGACAATCGATGCGGCCCTTGATGCGATCACATTCCGCCAGGAACTGATCCAGGGGATCGACCAGCTCCGCGCAGCCGGCGGGCTCATCGCTGATCCAGAAGACTGACGTTACCCAAGAGCCCAGGGTTGATCAGTGCCGAAATATGCTCTCGATACGAACGTCTACGTCGCGACTGGTGGTACGTCCACTACGACCGAACTGCTCAAGCAATTCCTCCATACGCACTATCCACACACGTTCTTGAGCGCCGTAGTCGTCCAAGAGCTTCGTGTCGGCGCTAGGACGCCAAGCCAGGTTGCGGCACTCACAGATGGAGTAATTGACCCATTCATGCGGCGTGGACGAGTGTTCACACCATCGGCCCGTGCTTTTCAAGAGACTGGTAGAATCTTGGCAGATCTCATCACCCGGGACGGACTCGAGTATGCCGACACGAAACGCTCACTTGTGAGCGACATACTCATCGCGACGTCCTGCCGAGAAAACGGGATCGTGCTCGTCACTGCTGACCGAGATTTCGACCGGATCGGACGCCACCTGAAAGGCCTCCGCTACGTCAAGCCGTTTCCTGCCTAGCACGGCTACGTTCGCGTCCTCACCCATCGCAACAGCGTACAGGTACTGTTTCTATACGAGCCAATCCAAGGCGGCAGATAGTCAGATCTTGAGCGCCCGGGCGCCGGCCGCGAGCGAGCACGCGTACGCCGGAGTATCGACTACCTCCGCGAGCGGCTTCGGCGGAAGCGGGTCGCTCGCCAACGGCTGTAACAGCCGCTGCCACCAGCCGACGTCGTGCCACGCGCCGAACTTGTTCCCAGCCGCCCGGAAGATGCCGATTAGTGTGAAGCCGAGCGACTCGTGCAGCCCGACGCTCGCAGCGTTTGGAAGTGTGGCGCCCGCGTACGCGACGTAGTACCCCTGCAACACGAGAATCTCGAACATCGCCGTGTACAGGGCCCGCCCTATGCCCGACCGGTGGGCATCGGCGCTGATGTACACGGACATCTCCACCGACCAGTCGTACGCCGCGCGGTCCCTGAAACGTCCCGCGCGAGCGTAGCCTAGCAGTACACCCGAACGGTCGGCTACTAACCAGGGATGTGTGACGAGGCTGTCCGCGACGCGACGCGCCATCTCCGCGCCGGTCGGCGGATGCATCTCGAACGAGGTCGCCGCGCTCGCTACGGATGGCGCATAGATTCCGGCGATCTGCTGGCCATCAGCCGTCGTGGCCGTACGGAGGATTGCTGTCATCGTCGCGTCCGAGTCGAATCTTTGGGTAATCTAGCGATGCCGGCCACCACTGATCCACCCTCTGGCGACCTCCCCCGCGTGTCGCCCTGGGTGGTCGTCGCGCTCTGGACCGTGCCCGCCGCGCTCTCGACATTCGAGACGGTGATGTTCGCGCGTGGTGGCGGCCAGTCAATCTCGGTCGTCCGCGTCTTCGCATCCGAAGCCCCTGGCTGGTACACGTGGGCCGCGCTCACCCCACTCATCATCCGGCTCGGCCAGCGGTTCCCGCTCGACCGCCGGCCGCGACCGGGCGCGCTCGTCGTGCACGCCACCGCCAGTCTGATCGCCAGCGCGCCGGCGATCGATGGCGCGACGGATCGAGCGGACGACTCGCCGCCCGCCGATTCGTTTGCCGTGTCGGATTCCGTGCGCGCAGAGTTTGCCGCCAACGCCGCGCAGACCACGCGCAACTTTCGGCTCGGTGCGACGGGCGCGCCGACGGAATTAGCCGACGGCATCGTCCGGGTCCCTGATTTCTGGACCATGACGCTCGTGCGTCAAGACGACGGCATTGTGATCTTCGAGGCGCACATCAGTGCGTCGTACCTTCGCGAAGTAGCCGCCGAGGCAAAGCGCCGCTTTCCGGGGCTTCCGATCAAGGCTCTGGTCATGACGTCCGACCCATGGGCGCATATCGGGGGCGTGCGCGAGGCAGTGGCGATGGGCATTCCGATCTACATCAACGCACGGAGCATCCCCTTTCTCACGAAGCTGGCGCACACGCCGCATACGCTCGAGCCCGACGCGCTCGCCCGGTCGCCGCACGCGCCGCAGCTCGTTCCAGTGTCTGGCAAGGTCGTCATCGGAGGTGGAGCGAACCGGATCGAGCTGTATCCGGTGGGTGGTCCGTACGCCGAGCGTATGACGATGGCGTATTTCCCGGAGCGGCGGCTGTTGTACGAAGCCGACCTCGTGTTCCCGGCCGACAGCGGGAAGGGATTTGATCGGACGCCGGCGACCGATTGACGGCGCGCCGTGGCGCGCGAGCATCTGGCCGTGGACAGTGTGTTCTGCGTGCAGCGGGCGCCGTCGGTCGCGTGGTCGGCGTTCGTGCCTGCGAGCTGACGGGGCAGAACCCGGGGCGGCGACGCACACTGCCATCGAGTCGTGCAAAACGCCATCGCGGGTCACTTACGTGCCTACCACTACGTGCTCGCGTGCTGTCCTCGAGGAGATCGGAGGACGTCACGCTTGGCATCGGTCAGCTCAATCAGTGATGTGGGTTAAATACACCCACGACGCGTGGTTAATTTAACCCGCAACAACCTGCACCCCGGCAAGGCTACGCCGGTGTGCGCGTGTTAGATCACGGCGAGTCCTGCTCGTTCCCCGACACGCGGATGCGGGCGTCCACGGCGCCGTCGCGTTCCGTGAGTTGGATCTCGACATCGCCGATGCCGTGGGGGAAGGGATGCGCGCCGCCGAGTTTCGCGAGTCCGAGGGCGGCGAGACAGGCCTCCATGAGTGCGCGCGCGTCCGCGACGAGTGGACTGGGCAATCCGGCCGTCACGGTGGCGGCTACGCCTGAGCGCAACGTGGCTGTCAGCGCCGCCGGATCGAGCGCGGGGTCGCGGATCGATGGATCGAACGAGGGGTCGGCTGTCGTGGCCCAGCAGGTGGAGACGGCGAGCGATGCCCCGCCGTACGATTGCCGTGTCACGCTCGCCGTCGGCTGCCAGACCTCGGTTTGCCACGTGGCGTCGGCGCCAGATCTGGCGGGGGCGCCGAGCATTGCGGCGGGGGTTGATACATCGCGGTCCATCGCGGAATTCGCGGACACGATCCAGAACGACGGCCGTTTCGCGGTGCGGTGCCGCTCGCGATAGACCGTGCTGAGGGATTCGGCCAATGCGGACGCATCGGAGAGTGTGCAGCAGGTACCGGGGTGCACGGTCCCGCTATCGAGGACGGCGCCGATCCATCCCTTGTAGTAGTCGAGCAACCCTGCCGGCCGGCCGTTAGGGGAGTCGCCGCCCCACAGCGCCGTCGTGTCGAGATAGCAGGCCGCGCCCGCGGGCATGCGTTCCCACCGGCATTGCGCGACCGCGTCGTAGCCGTCGGCCGCGCCGAGCGATCGTGTGAGCAGATCCGTCGCGAGCGTCGTGCGATCCGGGCGGCGCCCGACGCGCGGGGCGTACACGACGGCCAGTCCCCACCCCAGGCTCCGCAGGAAAGCCGCGCGGCCCCGCCAGGTGTCGATCGTGCTCCACAGCCGTTGGCCGCCGATCGGATACGCGAGGAATCGGTATGGGCTGGCGGCGACCCACGCGCGTGCGGCGCTGTCGCCGGGGTACGTGGCTAACCGTACCCCGGCAACGGCGTGGGCCTCCTCCCGCATCACTACGGTCCGGGGGCCCGCCCTCTCAGGTGCGGGCCCGGTCGTCAGTTGCTGGAACCCGGAGGCGTTGGGCCGGCCACGCGGAAGTTCAGGTCGATGTCGCGCTCGCGGGAAATATGCATCCGCACCTCGAGGAGATTGACACCGCGCGGGAAGATGGCGATCGAGGCGCCGTCCGCGCCCTCGCGACCGGCCAGTGTGCGGAGGCTCTGCGCGACACCTTCGAGCATTCCTCGGGCGTCCGCGGCAGCGGAGACCGTCTCGGCGGCGGGCGTCGTTACGGGCCCTGCCGTTGGACGGGTGATCGCGTGCTCGGGCGTGGCGAGGCCGTTGCCGGTGTGGGAGCCAACCTGATCCGCGGCATGTTCGTGAACGGCGCCGTGGGCGTCTTGATGGTGAGTCTCGTCTTCCGGCTGCTCGTACTCGAGGTGGTGTTCCGGGTGCAGCTCAGTGTGGTGCGAGCTGTGTTGCTCAGTGTCGTGGCTGGTTGGTTCCCCCTCGGCGAGCTCGGATGGGTGACCCGCGGACGCGAAGGGCGAGTCGTCGCCATCGGCGGCGGGCATGTCCGCGAGAGGTGGAACCCGTTCGAAGGGCACGTGATGGGCCGGGCCGGACTCGCCACCCAGGAATTCCTGGTCGTGGCGCGCGCTCACGAAATCATCGGGATGCGTCGGGCTGGTCATGGATGATGCGCTCGGTTGGGGGCTGGGACTGTGGCATACAAGCGGAACCGGGGGCCGGGGGAAGATCACCAGTGTAATCCAATCAATTAACCACATGACATCTCATCCCGAGCTGTGACGCAACTGCGACTGTGCGAGCGCATCAGCGGATTCACGACCTCACGTACTCGGTTGGTGACCGTGATTGCATCAGAGAAGATCTGCGGACGAGGTACACAAAGCGGTCCGGCTCGCTCGATCGGGGCGTCGTCATTTTCGATCGCGAGAACGGTGCCAAGATAACTCAGTTAACGGGTTCGTTCATAGAACTGGAAGCAGACACCGGAGGGAACGATCATGTGGAATTCGCGGCGGCCACAGGCTTTTGTCTCGAGTGGACCGACCTGCGCGGGGAGTCGCCGGTACTCGGCGTAGAGGCCGTCGAGGTCGGAAACAGCGATGCTGTAGCTGGAGTTCTCGATCCAGTCGCGATTGGTATTTCCGACGAGGTTGAACGAGACGGCGTCCCGGCTGAAACCGGCCATCTTGTCCGCTTTCCATAGAACGGAAAAACCCAACTGGTCCGTGTAGAACGCCAGGGCCTCGGTCAGGCTGCCGCCTGATGGAATCATCGGAGTGACCGAGTGAAAAACCGGCGCTGACACGGGCATGGCGTTGTTCTCCTGCCGGATTTTGGGACCCATTCCAAGTGATTGGTGGCAACCGCCGCGGCCCGCGCCGGCTAGAGGCCGGCGGGTGGCGCGCTAGTCGTCGCCGTCGGGGGGATTTGTGGCCGGCAGTGTGGCGGCGAGCGAGGTGAACGTCGGGTCGCTGCGGATGCGATCGAACGCATGCTCGTCGCGGAGATCGACCGCGGTCAGGGTGCCGCCGGCCTTGGCGCACTGCAGCGAGCCGACGGCGTTCGCTGTCTGACCCAATTCCGCATACGCCTTTGCCTGCTCGAAGCAGACATAGGATGATGCCGGTTGAATCTCGTGTGCGATCGCGAGCACCGCGAGCGCGCCGGCCGGGTCGTGGGCGGTAAAGTACTGTCGTGGGATGTAGAACGCGGTGTTGACCGAGACGAGGGCGAGCATGCGGCGGGCGGCCTGCGCGCCGAGGCGGTCGCGTACACTGTCGCGCTGCTGACGCTGCAGCTCGGCAATGTCGAGGTCGTGGAGCGCTGATCCGAGTGCAGGGGGATGTTTGGAATCGTGGAGGGCGAGGTAGTAGGGTCGGAATTTATCGTTCGAGTAATTCTCGAACGCTGCCTGGAGGTCGAGCTCCCGTTTCCGTCGGTCGCGCACGGCGGGGAGTTGTTTCAGGGCGACGACTCTGGAGATTGCGAACGTCACATCGTGGAGTCCGCGGAAATCGTCTCGCACGTCGCGGTATCGGAGATAGGCCTGGTACGCATCGCCGGAATCTTCCGCGGCGAGGGCCAGAGCGAGGCGATGCGTGATCCAGGCGGCGACCAGCGGGTCGTTGCGAGGCCGCAGGCCGTGGGTCATGGCCTGCAGCTCCATCCAATCGACGGCGTCACCGCAGATGTCCGGAGGCGGCCAGCTGTGCGGCCCTTCGAAATACTCGAGCCGGTGCGGGATTGTGGTGACGGAATCCAGCGTCTGCCCGAGGGCCCGAATCTCGTCGTAGTTGAAGTCGCCTGTCCCTGCGGCACCGAAGTACACGAACGATGCCGGTTGTTTGAGCCGAGCGTAGGCCTCGACCCCGCGCCAGGGCAGTCCGGCCGCGAACCCAAGGACACCGGGCACGTGACCGGGGAGCTCGTACGCATACGCCCAGGCGAGCCGCGCCGTCCCGGAGAATCCCGCGAGGTACATCCGCCGGGTATCAGTCGAGAAGTTATTCTGCAGATCCGACAACATCGCGTTCAGGGCGTGGACGTTCGGCTCCTCGGTACTGTCGCTCACGGTGTTGTACGAGCTGAGCACGATGTATCCATCCCGCTCCGCCGCCGCTTGGAATCGCTGCATCGCCACGAGGGCTCGTCCCCGCGGGTCGAGCAGGAGCAGCGCCGGCCAGCGTTGCGTCGCGTCGTAGTGAGCGGGGAGATACAGCGCGTAGTGTTGGGAGCTGTCGGAGGGACTCGTCACCTTTGGGACGACGGTCCCGACCGGAAAGCTGGAGCGTGGGGCTGGTGCGCTCTGCGCCCCAGACCAGGATCCGGTGGCCATCGACGCGCCGAGCGCGACGATCATCGCGGCGACACGCCGCCCCACCATCGTCATTTCAGATCGAGCGCCGGCTTGATGGCGCCGCGGTGGCACCTCGTGCAATTCACAACGGTTCTTTGCTCTTGAGGTTCTTGATATTGGCCAGACAGTCGTGGTTGATTGCCGCATCCATGCACGCCATTTCTCGTGCGATTTGTTTCTGCGGTTTGTCTTCTGATTCCCACGCGGTCGTGACGTGGCAGCATGCGCACGCCGAGCGATCGGCCGTATCCAATATTCATAATGGCGAGGAATCTCCGTGGTACGGTCTTGAGACCAGTGGTGACGGTTTTGAAGACCTGGTCCCACGGTCTCGCGCTCGCACATGGTTACGGGGGAATCGCCACTGACCGCGACCTCGTCGTCGCGGCCGACGGAAGCCGGTGGTAGCGGCCGACGGCGGAGGCCGACGGCGCGACGGCGATCACTCTCGCGTCCGACGACTAGACCGTCAAGGTCGCGAAACAACGAGTCGAAGGGGCCTACTTCGTCAATATTTGTCAAATGGCTAGCGGTGGAAGCGAGCTCTCCCATATTGTGAGTCTGTGATACCTCTGCCGGTCATGTCCGAACCGTTCGCCCCATCGTGGCCACCGCCGACCCTGCGGCACGGCGCATTTGTCGCGGCGCTTGGCGGCATCGCCGAAGCGGATGTCGCGTCGTCGCCCCGGTGGAAGTCGTTGTGCGCCGGCTTTACGATCCTGCGCTTGGTCGATGCGTGGGCGACGGATGGCAGGGTCGATCACCGCGCGTTGCAGGCCACGTCCGCCGCTGTGGGTTCGTTGCCTGGGACGAGCACCGTGCGGGAGCTGTTGGGCGCCATCGCGGCCGCGGTCGCGGTTCCCATCTCGCACCGCGATCGCTCGCCGTATATCCCGCTGTTGGCGTATGGCCGGCTCCTGGAGTACGACGCCGAGTGGGCGCTGGCCATCGATGCGTACAGCGTCGTCATCGAACACGCGCCGGCTGGCGGCGGCGTTGATCTTCTACCCGATGCCTACCACCGGGCCGGCTATTGCCGCCGTATGCTTGGCGACCTGTCGGGCGCGGCGGCCGATTTCGAGATCGGGCGCAAGGTGGCACGGGAACAGGGGAACGCGGCCGTTGATCTCTTGCTTCGGTTGTCGGAGGCCAACGTGATCGCGCACCGGGGCAATCTTCCGGCGGCGGTCACGGAGTTGGAGGCATTGATCACGGACGCGGCGGCCGCGGGCGCGCGGCAGGTGGTTGCGGCGGCGCGGCACGACTACGGCATGGTCGCGTATGCGCAGGGCCAATTCGAACGGGCGGCACTTCTCTGCTTCGCGGCGGCGCAATCATATGATGATCTGCGCCAGCGAGCGCGTGCGCTCGCCGACCTCGCGACCTGCACGGCGGCGCTGGGGCATCGGCAGTTGGCCCGCCGTGTGAACGAGATCCTATTCGCGACCGCGGCGACGCGGGAGTTGCGGTGGGCGGCGGCGATCAACCTGCTCGAAGCCGCGGTCGATGAGGGGCGGGAAACCGTGTTCGAGGCATACCGCTCAACGTTGGAAGCGGAGCCATTGCCTGTCACCCTGGCCGCGAACTACCACTTATTCACCGGTCGCGGTTATGCCCGATTCGGGCGGCCGCGACTGGCTCGGCAGGAATTTGGTCGTGCGCTCGGCATCTCGATGGATGCGGCATTGAACCAGATTGGCATATTCGCGGATCAGGCGTTGGCCGAGCTGGATGGGGTCGAGACGACGACTCGACCGACGGTCACCGGTCGTACAACTTGGTCGCCGGACATCGAGCACCTGACGCAATCCGTTGTTCAACTGCATCTCGCGACGGTTGAGCAGTAGGCAGTAACAGATCGGGCACATGCCGCCGAGCCGGGCATTCGGGCCCGACTCGACGACGGCTTGCCCAGCTCAACGAGCGAGCGTCGACCTGCGCTAGTTTCCACTGCCGACGAGAACCCCGTCGGAGGCCGTCGCGATATGCGACGCCGAGTTCATCGCGGTGGGCGATGTGGGGGCGGTCGGGTTCGCGCACGCGGCGGCGGTCACAAGGGCGGCCAGGGCGGTGACAGTGGTAAGTACGATGCGGCGCGTCTGGTACAGCATGATGACCTCGTGGAGTGGGGTGGTTCGGTGATAGCACCGAACGATCGGCCTTCGGCCGTCGCTACCAAGGGCCAAAACGGGAATTGGAGGGGGCAGTTCGGGCGGTCATCGGGGCACCACGGGATGTGGCGGCCGCGTACGGTCGGCGTTCCCCTATGCTGATTGCCGCGTACCTCCCGCCGGTTCTCCTGCGGCATGTCGAGCGGGTCGCCTCCCCCGATCACGACGTCATTGCGGTGGCATCGTGGGGCCAGCTGCACGATGTGGTTCGTACATCGGGTGCCGAGGTCGCCATCATCGATCCGTCGGCGGATCCCGTGGTCTCAGGTCTTGGGATCGACACCGTGCGGGTTCTTGCGGCGATCGTGCCCGTCGTCGTCTACGGGGTGTTGACCCCGCGCATGGCACGATTCATGTCGCACACGAACGCGTCTGGCGTGCGCCAACTGGTGCTGCACGGGATCGACGACGACCCGGAGCGATTCCGACAGTTGATCGAAGGATTGGGAGCGGCCGACTCCGATGCGGTGTTCGTACGATCGATCATCGCCGCATTGTCGGCCGCGGCCGCGCCGCCGGCACTCGCCGCCGCCATCCGGTTGTTGTTTCGGGCGCCGCGGCGATTTCGTACGGCCGAGGACTTGGCCGCGGCATCGGGGCTCAGTCGGCGGTGGGTCAACGAATGTCTGTCGGATGCGGGTCTGGCACCGGCAGGAGTCCTCGTGATGGCGGCGCGTGTGTGGCGCGCCTATCATGATCTGCGAACGCCGGGCGCATCGGTGGCTGGAGTCGCAACTCGATTGCGCTACCCCGATGTCAAGAGTTTCCGGCGCCACGCGCGCATGTGCACGGGGATCCCACCATCCGAGTGGAGCGCCCGATTGACCATCGAGCAATGCACTGCGTGTCTCGCGACCCGAATCGGTGTGCCGGCCCAGCGTCCCGTGGCGCTGGTGCGCACCGGACACGATCGCATTCGGTGATCACCGGCGTCCGGCTCGAGAGCCTCGCGATCGATCCGTATCCGATCCTGGCCCATCTTCGGGCGACGGAGCCTGTGGCGTGGGTGGACGATGCGCGGATGTGGTTCGTGACGCGACGATCCGATGTGCTCGCGATCCTCCGCGACCCGGAACTGTATCGTACGGACTCCGCTCACTCGACGATTCGCGACACATTCGGCGAGCAGATGCTGAGCGTCGAGGGCGACCGCCATCGACGGTACAAGAGTCAGTGCAACGCACCGTTCAACATGCGATCGGTGCAGGGGCACGCGATGCCGCTGATCGCCGCGCGCATCGACGCCCTGATGGATGCCTTCGATAGCGAACCAGTAGTCGATTTGCGTCCCGCGCTGGCGAGCCGGCTCGCGGTCTACACCGTCGCATCCGTGCTCGGCATCCCGGCCGCGCTCCACTCGCGCATCCTGGGCTGGTACGCCGATTTCGCCGCCGCGCTCGCGAACTTCGGGTGGGACGAGCAGATCCGGGCCCGTGGGCATGCGAGCGCGCGGGAATTTCAGGATGCGATGGGGCCGGTCCTCCGGGAGTTGGAGCGCGGCGCGGATCCGTCATTGCTGAGCGTGCTCGCGCGCACCGTGCCCGATCGGCTCACGGACGCCGAGATCGTCGCGAACGCGTTGATCGTGTTGTTCGGGGGGATCGAGACGACGGAGTCCACGATCCTGAATGTCCTCTGGACGCTGCTGCGTCATCCCGACGCGTTGGCGGCGATCCGAGCAGATTGGTCGGTGTTACCGCGCGCGATCGAGGAGGCGATGCGGTGGGAGCCCGCCGTGCAATCGTGCACGCGGCATCTCGCTGCTCCGGTGGCGCTGTACGGCATCACACTCGACAAGGGCTCCACGATCCAGTGTATGCTTGGCGCCGCCAACCGCGACCCGGCACACTTCCCAGATCCCGATCGGTATGACATTGCGCGAGCGAACGCTGGCGATCACGTGTCGTTCGGATCGGGTAAGCATTTCTGTCTGGGTGCCGCGCTCGCGCGCGCCGAAGTGCAGATGACGGTCGAGCGTGTGTTTGGTCGATACCCGGCGCTCCGTCTCGATCCCGAGCGTCCCAGCGCGCCTCGCGGCTTCGAGTTTCGGGCGCCGCCTACGCTGCACGTGTTGCTGCGCGGGTAGGGAGTTAGCACCGGGTGGGCACAGCGTCGCCCAATCGAGTGGGTCCCAGTCTGTTGACCGGGGCGAGAAAATGTTATTACATTCGTATTAACACGGGAATGGAGCACGGCGATGATCAAGGAAACGACGTTGCGGGCGGTGGGAAATTCGGCGGGGACCACGATCCCGAAGGCGATGCTGGACCGGCTGCATGTGGGGGAGGGAGACAAGTTGTACATCGTCGAAGTGGACAACGGGATTTTGTTGACCCCGTTCGATCCGACGTTCCGCGACGCGATGGAGGCATACGAGGAAGGGTTTGCCACCTACCGGAATGCGCTCAAGGAGTTAGCTGAGAAATGACCGGGGTGCTGGGTGGGCGCACGGTGACGCGGGAAGAAGGTGAAGCCGAGCCGCGATGGGTACCGCGCGACGCGGTGGAAGTCGTCCACACCGATCTCGTCCGGACGCTCGGCGGTCAGCTCGGGATCCGCGACAGTGGATTCCTCGACGTCGCGCTCGCGAAGGCTGCGAACCGATGGGCGGACGACCGCAGCGTCGATCTCAGTGATTTGGCGGCGGCCTATGGGTCCGGCATCGCCAACAGCCGCGCCTTTGTTGACCACAACAATCGGACGGCGCTCATGGTGATGGTCATGTTCCTGCGCCTCAACGGATTGCGGCTCGTCGCCGATGAACACGACGCCGTGGTGGCGATGTTGGGTGTCGCCAACGGGGGGAGCGGCGAACCGGATCTCGCGGCCTGGGTCCGCGCGCATGTCGCTCCGGTCGTCCGATCCAAGACCAGTCGCCGGTCGAAGGCGCACAAGCGCTAGCCCTAGTTACGCCTAGGCCCAGGACGGCGTGGCCGACGTGCAGCAGCTCGGCGGCGTCGGTGCCGGTGATCCGCACGCCGAGCAACTGCCGGTCGTTGTGATGGAACGGGCGCCATTTGGTCTCACTATTGACTATAAGTCGTATTAGAATTACGATAAATATGATTTAAGCAGTCGCTTTTTGATAAGTGTGTGGAAGAGGGAGCCATCTCCGGGAAGCGCAGACGCTTCCTAATTGGGGCCATCCGACACAGAGCGGATGGGAAATGCCTAGGCCAAGGGCATTCCATCACAGGATGTGATGGATAGAACTGGTGGCCGAGGGTTGACCGTGGAAGGGTCCAACGACATGTGTCAGCGGTGGAGGCGCGTACACTGCGCGGTTTTTGTTGCAAAACTTATCAAGAGGAGGAGGTGACTCGGATGTGCCCAGATCCACACGCAATGGCGATCGCCAATGCACGAAAGGCACTTGATCAGCTTGAGTGTCGTGTGAAGGAGATCGCCGCTCGCAACACAAGCGTCTCAGCGGCTCGGCTAGAACGCCTTGCCGTACTGAGGACACGGCTCGATTGGTGTTCCCAGTGTCATTCGCGCCAAAGATCCCGACGAGTTCTCAATCAAGTGCTAGGAGGCCTCGCGGAACTGGTGGTGGCGGTGATTGAGACTCTTCCCCGAATGGAATCCGCAGCCTTGCGGCTACGGTGGAGAATAGATGCAAGTTGGCAGCGTAATTCGCACTCTGCGCAGTGCGGCTGGGCTCTCGCAGCAAGCCTTTGCGCGGCAGCTTGAGATTACGGCATCGTATCTGTCACTGATCGAACACAGCAGGCGAGAGCCGACCGTTCGTCTGCTGCGCCGCATGGCGGCCGTGTTGGGCGCTCCGGCTGCGGTGCTCTTCGCTGCCGCGCTCGTGACCGAAGGTAGCGGGCATGTGGGTCAAGCGGAGCGGAAAATCGTTGAGCACTTGGTAGAATCCGTTCGCATGACGATGCTGCTTGACCGCGCCATACCAAATCGAACTGACGTCCACAACGGCTAAGAATTCATGGCGCTCGTGGTCAACGCCGACGCAGCGCAGTTTGACTCGATGTGTCGGGAGCCTTGGCGATTCTACCGGACAGCCAGCATTGCTAAACGGGACGGATCGGGCCGCTCGCTGCTCATTCCTCACGAGCAGTTGATGTCGGTTCAGCGCCGGCTGGTACGTCACGATCTCGCACGTTTTGTCAATCACCCCGCCGACCACTGTCGGTTGGGCCGGTCGGTCATCACCAATGCGTGGCGCCATGTTAGACATCGATATGTCTCGGCCTACGACATCGCCGACTGTTACCCGAGCATTCAGCCGGAAATGGTGCGTGCAGCACTTAGGCGAGCCGGAATGACGGCGGCCGACTCCGATCTCGTCGTTAAACTGACTACGGTGTGTCGACAGTTGCCTCAGGGAGCACCCACGAGCCCTGCCCTTCTCAGCATCGCGCTGCACCGAGTTGACTGCCAACTATCTGCTCGTGCCGCCCGGCATGGAATCGTCTACACTCGATACGTTGACGATCTCTTCTTTTCGGGCAACGCGTCAATCGCGTTCTTCGATCGCGAGGTTCGGACGGTACTCAGCGATGCAGGATTCGCGATCCGGCGCGATAAGCGCCGGCGGTGGGGTCCCGGGCATCGCCCGACGCTAGCCGGCGTCGTGTTGGCCACTCGACCCACAATTCATCCCGAGTATGTCGACGGGGTGAGGCGGTTGATGCACAACATGCGCGAGGCAGGTCACAGTCCATCCGCTGCCGACGTTGATGCGGTTCTGGGTAAAATCGGATGGATCGCGCAATTGCGTCCTAGGGCGGCTCACCTACTCAAAGCCGAGCTAGCCAAGTGGCAACAGGTTGCGATAGGTGGGTCGCCGACGTTGTGACCACCTTACCGACGCCGACCGCAGCCGCTAACATCGCCGCGGGCTTGCCACGGAGTCGAAGCCTCACGAGTGCGCCAACCCTGGCGCGGAGCGCTCTGGCATTTTAGATATAGCACTACAGTGCTAATGTAAGCACTATAGTGCTCATCCTCCCCATCTTACCTCACGCGTTCCGTGGCAACTCTCGAAACAATTCTCGGCGACCGATTGAACATCAGTGTGCTGCGTTGGCTCGCCGCATCGCGGGGCGGACTCACAGGCAATGGCATCGCAAAACGGCTTGGCGCCCATCAATCCTCAATTCGGAAGGCACTTGAGCGATTGGTCACGACGGGAGTCGTCACACGCCGCGATTTCGGCCGGTCCGCCGCGTACGCGCTCGACGAGAACCTTGCCGTGGTTCGCAAGATCCTGATCCCGATGTTCGGAAAGGAACGCGAGTTGTGGGAGGAGTTACAAAGCCATTTGCGCTTGGTCGCTACCACGGTCGTCCCACCGGCACGCTCGATTATCCTGTTTGGAAGTGGTGCCCGTGGGCAGCGTGACCCGCAGGACATCGACCTCCTGGTGATCACGCCTGCGCGTACCCAGAACGAAAAAGTACGCGATCTCGTGATCGCTCGGACAGAACGGATTAGCCGGCGTTACGGGCTTCCCATCGGACTGATCGTGATGGCAGAGCCTGAGCTTGCCGCTGCTGCCCACCGAAAGTTGGTCGAAGAAGTGAAGCGCGATGGCGTGCGCTTGGCCGGATCGGTGCCGCGCGCACTAACCGGTGTCCGCCGATCCGTAAAGGAGGCACACCAGAAGGAGCCAATGAATCGAGGGCGCCAGGCCGGCGCGCGCCGACGTACCGGCAGCGGCATATGACGCGCCGAATCCCATTCTCGGCGGTGTCGCCGGAGCTTGCCGACCGCTATCTCGCCAAAGGTCGCGGATTTCAACGAGATGCAGCTCAGATGGCGACCCTGGCGGGCGATTTTAGCGGCAATGGAATCGCGGTACTGTGCGTGCATGCGGCGATCGCGTACGCCGATGCGCTTGCGGTGCGGGCCGTCGGACGAAAATCCAAGAGCGGGGATCACGGGGACGCGGCCGACTTCCTGGTTGGGGCCATTCCGATAAGAGCGGCAGAGGACAAGAAGGCTTTGAAAGCATTCAAAGCGGTGCTCAGCCGGAAAGACGAGGTGTCGTATGCCGATGACATCATTGAGGAGTTAGACGCCCAGGTGATCATGGGGCGGCTGAGCGTGTTCGCGGCGTGGGCGGAGCGCCGATACAGCGCATTGCGGTAGCCCACGCAGTCGCGGAATGCAGTTACGCCATCAATTTATTGGCGGCGTTGAGGGCGGCGACTTTATAGCACTCGGCTAGCGTTGGGTAGTTGAACACGGTGTCGAGGAAATAGTCGAGACCCGCGCCGAGTCCGAGGACGGCCTGCCCGATGTGCAGCAACTCGGTGGCGCCGGTGCCGATGATATGCACGCCGAGCAACCGTCGGTCATCGCGGTGAAACAGCATCTTGAACAGACCGCTCTCATCGCCGACGATCTGGCCGCGGGCGATCTCACGGTAGCGGGCGATGCCGACCTCGTAGGGCACTTTTTTCGCGGTCAGCTCGTGCTCAGTGGCCCCCACCATGCCGATCTCCGGGATGGCGTAGATGCCGATCGGAAAGTGGGCCGCCATCGGCCGTGCGGGGGCGCCGAGGGCGCAGCAGGCGGCGAGCCGTCCCTGCTCACTCGACGTGGCGGCGAGACTCGGATATCCGATGACGTCGCCCACCGCGAAGATGTGAGGGACGGTCGTCCGGAACTGGGTATCGACGGCGAGCCGTCCGCGGTCGTCCGCGGCGAGGCCCGCGTGTTCGAGTCCCAGGTCGGCGGTGGCGCCGCTGCGCCCGACGGAGAACAGCACGGCATCGGAGACAATGCGTTTACCGGACTCCAGCGCGATCGCGATACGGGAGGGTGAGCCATCGGTTCGCTCGATGCGCGCCACCGCTTCGCCGCAGCGGAACGTAACGTTCCGTTTCCGCATCTGATGCATCAGCTCATCCACGATCTCGGCGTCGAGGAACTCGAGCGGGCGCTCACGCCGATCGATGAGCGTGACCTCGGTTGTGCCGAGCGCGGCGAACATCGATGCGTATTCGATGCCAATGACCCCGGCCCCGACCACCGTCAACGTCCGCGGGATGCGCGCGAGCGTCCCGATGTCGTCGCTGGTGAGGACCGTCTCGCCGTCGACCGCCACGCCCGGGGGTGCGGCCGGGCGCGTGCCGACCGCGATCACGATGCTTGCGGCGGACACGGTCCTCGACGTCCCGGCCGATTCGATTCGCACGGTGTGGGGATCCACGAACGACGCCCGGCCGCCGATGATTTCGACCCGATTGCGACGGAGCTGTTGCTCGAGGACATCCATCTCTCGGCGTACGACCTCATCGACCCTGGCCAGCAGTTGAGCGGCGGTAGGACGGGGTAACGCTCGTCCCAGCCCCAGTCTGGTCAGCGAGTCGGCCGCGTTCGTCAGGGCGAGCACCGCTTCGCGGAACGTCTTGCTGGGGATCGTACCGGACTGGAGGCACACGCCGCCAATCCCGGCGCGCTGTTCGACGATCGCGGCCTGCTTGCCCAGTTTCGCGGCTTGGACGGCTGCGCGTTGCCCGGCGGGTCCGCTGCCGATGGCGAGGAGGTCAAAGTCAAAGGGCACAGAGGCGAATATATTCCCCCAGCGTCACAGTGCGGTTACAGTCGTGCAGGGGGTGGTGACGATCCACGGCGTCCCCCTATCCGCCCAGCCACCTGGGGGCAGCCCGTATGTTTGGCCATAAAGGCAGCCCGCCCAAGCCCTACCCCGCGATCCGAGTTGGCGTCGTCGGCCATCGGCTGGCGGCGCTCGTGGATGGGGGCACCGACATCGGTGTGCTCCGCCGGTCCGTGAATGCGATCCTGGCGGAGATCCACGTGGCAGCGCAGACGGTCGCGGATAAATATCCCGCAGTGTTCGCCGGGCCACCTCGGCTTCGCATCATCTCGCCACTCGCCGAGGGCACGGACCAGATCGTGGCTGACGAGGCGCTTCGAGCGGGGTACCTCTTGCACGTGCCCCTGCCCTGCCTCCCCGTCATCTACACCGCGGCGTTTCAAAAGGCGAAGCCTCCGACCGGCGAAGACTCGCGGGCGGCGTTCACGCGACTGTTCGCACAAGCAGAGAGCGTCCAGGTCCTCGATGGCGCGCCCGACGCGGTGCTCGACGACGCCGCGTACGCGGCGGTGGGGCGCTCGGTGCTCCGTCACTCCGACGTATTGGTGGCGGTGTGGGATGGCGCGCCAGCCGCGGGCCCTGGTGGAACGGCGGATGTCATCGCGCAGGCGCGGTTGTGGGGAGTGCCGATCGTGCGCATCGATCCGCGCCACCCCGCCGATTGGACGTTCGAGGCCAACACCGAGTCGCGCGAGCGGCGAACTCTGTCGGGGCTGATTCACGATCTCCTGTGGCCACCCATCGTCGATCCGGCGGCTGCGAATCGCTCGCCACTCGTGAAGTACCTTACGCTGCATCCCAAATACAATTGGGGCGGCCGTTTCGTCTTGCTGACCCGGTTCGTTGCGGGAGATTGGTCGCACCTCCGGATGATCACACTCGGGAAGGCGTCGATTCAACGCGCACATCAGGAATGGGATGCGCTTTGGAAAGACATCGATCCGGCGCTCGCGCACGCCGTTGGTCATGCGCTCGAGGAGCCCTACGTATGGGCCGAAGGACTGGGGAACGACTACGGGAACCTGCACCGGGACACGTCGGCCGCCCCGTATGTCCTTGCCCCGCTGGCGGTACTCATGGCGTTGATCGCGCATTGGATACCGCCGCTCAAGTCGGGCACATCGATAACCGCTGGCGTAATCGAGCTCGTCATACTGATCGAGATCGTCGTGTTGTATGTGGCGGCCGTGTTCCGCCACTACCACGACCAATGGATTGACTACCGGTCGTTGGCCGAAGAGCTCCGGCAATTGGCGTTCTTGTGGCCACTCGGGCGCCCGCTCCCATTGGTCGAGCTGGTGGGCGAGACAGAGGGCGAGGCACCCCAGTTTGTGTGGGTCGGATGGTACGTGCGCGCGATCGTCCGGGACCTCGGACTCTGTCCCGCCGTGTGGACCCCGGAGCGATTGCAGGAGCTGCGGCAGGTGCTCGTCAATCGATTCATCGGCGACCAAATCGCCTATCATCGCCGCACAACGGCGCGGTTCGAGCGAGTCAGTGAGCGGTTGCACATAGCGACCCTCGGGCTCTTCGCCAGCGCGCTCGTTATCGCCGTCCTCCACGTCACGATATTTGGTGAGGGCTCCGTGATGCGGATCATGACATATCGGGAGCGACTGCCGTTCATCACCGAGCAGTGGTGGACGCGGCTCATCCTGCTGGGCGCGGTCCTGGCGATTTTTCTCCCGGCGCTTGGTGCGGCCGTACACGGATTCCTGAGCCAGGGTGATTTCTCGAACCTCGCGCACCGATCGCAGCGCATGTGCGACCACCTCACGCCCCTGGCGAAGGAAGTCGAGCACACGCCTCCGCAAATCGAGCGGCTGGGGATAGTCGCCGAAAAGGCGGCGGGAGTGATGCGCGACGAGGTCGTCTATTGGCGAGTGTTCGTGCGGCTGAAGCCGCCGGCACTCGTATGATGGTGTCGCGGTGACCGCCGACCGCGACATCGTCGCTCGACTGATCAAGGCTGACTAGGCGAGAGGCCGCGGGACCGGGGCAACCGCGGATGGCAACCGCCGATGGTGAATGCGGTGTCCAACGCGCGAGTCGCGCCATGTGGGGCACATCAGCAGTGGTCCACCACACCGTCTCGCTGAGCGAGGACACCGTGAATCGAAGCTCGCAGGCTCCCGTGATATTCTTTGCCATCGGGATCATTGGCCTCGGCATCCTTGCCCTCGTGTTCGGCGATTTCGTGGAGGTGGGGCAGACCGTTGCCGCGTGGGTCCCTGGCCGAACGGGTCTTGCCTACGCTTCGGGCATCGTCATGGTGTTGGGCGGTGCCGGCCTGCTGTCGAGACGCACGACCGCGTTGTCCGTTCGGATCTTGCTGCCATTCCTCATCGTCGGGTTTCTGGTGCAAGCCCCCACTCTGGCGATGCCGCCGTTTGTCGAGGTCAATTGGGAGAGCATTGGCGAGGTTGCCACGATGGTGGGCGGGATGTGGGTTCTTTTCGCCACGCGGTCCGGGCTTGGAGCGGGATCGCGGTATGCATTCGCCACCGGCGACAAAGGGCTCCGCATCGCCCGGATCATTTTTGGCCTTGCGCTCCTCCCCATAGGGATTTCACACTTCGCCTATCTTGAGAACACGGTTAGTCTGGTCCCAGCATGGCTTCCCTTCCGAACGGGCTGGGCCTATCTGACGGGCGCCGGACACTTCGCCGCCGGCCTTGGTGTGCTGTTCTCCGTCGTTCCGCGTTTGGCGGCGGCGATGGAGGCGGGAATGTTGGGGATCTTTACGCTGGTGGTCTGGGTCCCGAGGCTCGTCGCCGCACCAACCAGCCGGGGCGTGTGGACGGAGATCGTCGTTTCCTGGACGGTCACGGCGGCGGCGTGGCTGGTGGCCGCCAGCTTTGCGACGAAAGACCCTGCCCCAAATCGTCCCTAGCCAAGTGCGGCTTTTTGCCGTATGTGCATTCACAATGCGTAAACTCCTGATACTCACGCTGTTCGCGACCAAGGCCTTGGGCGCCCAGGCCACGACGGCTGATATCACGACCGCCGACCTCGAGTACCGCCTGAAGATCATTGCCGACGACTCGATGATGGGTCGCGAGTCGGGGAGCAAAGGCGATTACATGGCCGCTGAGTACATCGCCTCGGAGTTCCGGCGATTGGGGCTTGAGCCCGCCGGCGAAGGTGGCACGTACTTTCAAACAGTGCCTTTCTGGAAGGCGGCGATCGACTCGACGTCGCGGCTCGCCTTTCAGGGCACGGTGCTCCAAGTGGGCCGCGACTTCATCCCAGCAAGCGTACAAGCGCCTGGTCGCACCCTCGACAGTGTGCAGGTCGTGTATGGCGGCAGCGCCACGGACAGCACCGGATGGATCTCGCCTGCGCAGGCGGCGGGAAAGGTCGTGCTGCTGGATGTGCCACCCGGCACCGTGTTGCGGGGCGTGGCGCGTATCCTGCCCCACTGGCGAGCGTCTCTCGCCGTCGCCTTGGTCACACTCGACCAACTGGGCAGCGAAGCAGTCTCCCGGTTGCGCGAAGGGGTACCGATTGCTGATTCGGCGCGCGACACGTCGACGACGCCGGTGCTGGTCATCACGCGACGCGCCGCCACACTCTTGCTCGGCGGGGCGCCGTCGACGCTCACACCGGGAGCTCTCGGAGTGACGGTCAGCGGCCATTTTGATATCCCCCGGTCACCGGTGCCATTCCCCGCGCGCAACGTCGTCGCCGTGCTGCGCGGGAGCGACCCGCGGCTCCGCGGCGAATACGTCTCGCTCACGGCGCACAATGACCACGTCGGGTTCGACCACAGTCCGGTGGATCACGACTCGCTGCGCGCCTTCAATCGCGTCATCCGCCCGATGGGCGCCGACTCGCCGGTTCGCGACCCGACACCGGACGAGTGGACGCGCATTCACGCGATCCTCGACAGCGCGCGTCGCCAGCGTCCGCCGCGGCCCGACTCGATACGCAACGGCGCAGACGACGACGGCTCCGGGACGGTCGCGATTCTCGAGATCGCCGAGAAGATGGCGCGCGGTAGTGTTCGGCCCAAACGCTCCATTCTGTTCGTCAGTCACACCGGTGAGGAAGCGGGATTGCTCGGCTCGCGTTGGTATACCGATCATCCGACGGTTCCTTTGGACTCGATCGTTGGGGAGATCGATGAGGACATGGTTGGGCGCGGAAAGCCGACAGATTTTCCGCGCGGTGGCACGGGTGCCGGCGATCCTACGTATCTGGAAGTGGTCGGTGCCAAGCGGCTTTCGCATCAGTTCGGCGCTGTGCTCGAGGCGGCAAACGCCCGGCAGCCAATCCCATTCGTATTCGACTACGAGTACGACGTTCCCGGGCATCCGCTGCAGTACTACTGTCGGGCGGACCACTACAGCTACGCGAGGTACGGCATCCCGTCCGTGTCGCTGTCTCGCGGCGAGCACCTGGACTATCATCAGGTCACGGACGAGGTGCAGTACATCGACTTTCCGGATCTCGCGCGCGTGACCCACATGGTGTACGACGCGGCAATGGCATTGGCGAACGCACCGACGCGCCCTGCGCTCGATGCGCCCAAGCAGCAGGATCCACATGCGGCCTGCAAGCAATGAAAGCGCAAACGGCCGCCATCCGCGTTCGGGCCGCACTGCTCGATCGCCTCCGCCACGGCGGCGTCCGTGGCAAAGCAGTCATTCGGATGTAATCGCATACAGCGAGTGCGCAAATTCCGGGACAATACAGGTATTTCCTTGACTCCCATCCTCACGTGCGATAGCATGCTCGTGCTCATTCGCATGTGCTGTTGACCAACTGCCGCCGAGTTCCCGTGTCCCACACCGCTCCGATCTGCGCAACGTTCAGCAACACCGTCTCATGTTGTCGGACGACATTGGCCTGCCCCTCGGGGAGCAGTCGCGGTCGCGCGGGAGTGTCCGGACTAACCGGATGACCCCGATGTAGCACGGTTCGATGTGCTGCGATCCTGGCCCGCGTCCTCTTCGAGGATGCGGGCTTTTTTCGTGTGCAGCACTCACATACGCACCTCACATCAGCGCCCTTCAATGCCTCATCGATCCCCCGCGTCATGTACGCGGGCTGCCACGCGCGCGCGCGCGGCAGCATAGCTCGCCCGATCACTCACGGTAGCGTCCCGCTCCACATGCGGCGCGTGCCTTCAGGCCGCGCCGTGGGCCGTGGCCTACCCGACACATCGACTCTTTGGAGAATCCGTACATGCATCATCCCGCGCGGCCCGCCACCCGCACGCCGGTCATCGCTACGCTGTTGGCCTTGGTGTTGTCGTTCCTGTGCTCACTCGCGCTCAACGGGCGGCTCCTCGCCCAGGCGCCCACGCAGATCACCGGTCGCGTCGTCGAGACCGATACCCGCCTGCCCATCCCCGCCGTGTCGGTGTTGCTGGCTGGCACACCGGTCGGCACCCAGACGTCCGATAGCGGCACCTTCACGCTCCGGCTGCCGGCGGGCGCGACGCGTATCACGCTGCGCCGGATCGGCTTCCAGGAGCAGACCGTCGCGTTGACGCCCGGCCAGACCGATTACCTGATCGTGCTCAACAAGGACGTGCTGCAACTGGAGGCCCAGGTCGTGACCGGTGTCGCGACGTCAATCTCCTCCCAGAATGCCGCGACCTACGATCCAACGGTCACCGCCGATCAATTGCTCGGCGCTCCGGCGGCGACGTTGGAAAATGCCTTGCAAGGCAAGGTGCCGGGCGCGCTGATCCAGCAGAACTCGGGCGCGCCAGGCGGCGGCCTGCAGATCCAGATCCGCGGCGTGTCGTCGATCAACGTCAATGCCCAGCCGCTCTACGTCATCGACGGGGTCGTCGCCAACAACGACACCTACAATACGGGCCTGACGTCAGTATCCGGCGCCGCGGGCGGCTTGGGGACGTCGAACCAGGACCAGGCGCCGAACCGGATCGCCGACATCAACCCGGCCGACATCGAATCGATTCAGGTGCTGGAAGGCGCCGCCGCGTCTTCGATCTACGGGGACAAGGCCGCGGCCGGTGTCGTGCTCATCACGACGAAGAAAGGCACCCCAGGCGCCACGCAGATCTCCGCCACCCAACGGTTCGGCACGTACACATTGGCCAACGAGATCGCGGTGCGGCACTACAGTTTGAGCCAGGCCTACGCCGGGGGCGCCGCCGTCGGCATGGACTCCGCGTCCGTCCTGCAGAACTACGACGAGTGCCATGGTTTCTGCGATGCGCAGAACCAGCTGTACGGCGGCGGCGAGCTCTCGTACGAAACGGATGTGAGCGTGCGGGGCGGAACCGCGTCCACACAGTACTTCGTGTCCGGGCTCGCCAAATATGACAACGGCGCCGAGATCGGCACCGGCTACGGCAAACAGTCGATCCGGTCCAATCTCAACGAAACCTTCTCCAGCAAACTGAGCGCATCGGCCAACCTGTTCTACTCTGCGGCGCGCACCCGGACCGGCGTCAATGGCAACGACAACTACGGGATCGCCGGATACGACATCATCTCGTACACGCCGTCGTGGTTCAACATGAACGCCCGCAACCGGGATGGGTCATTCGTCACCAATCCATTCGGTACGGCCAACGCCATCGCCGACGCGTATTCGATCCAGACGCCAAGCGTCGTCAACCGATTCATCGGCGGCGGCCGCATCGACTACCGGCCGATCACCACCGCCAGCCAATCGCTCGAAGGCGTCGTCCAGGCCGGCGTGGACTTCGTGAACGAACGCGACCAGTTCTACGCCCCGCCGAACCTCCAGGTCGAACAGCAGGCCGCGCCGGTCCCTGGCGTGTCGATCTACTCGGCCCCCAGCGCCCAGCTCGAGAATTACTCAGTGAGCCTGATCCACACCTACACCGGCCTCTCCTGGCTCACCGCGACGACATCCCTCGGCTTCACTCGGGACATTCACCAATCGTTCCAGCCGTTCGCCGGTGGGGCGGGCATCACGCCCAATGTCCCCAATCTCCAGTACGGGCTCAATCACGAGGTGTTCCTGGGACAACAGGACGTGACCAACTCCGGCTTCTACGGCCAGGAGCAACTACAGTTGCTGGACCAGCGGCTGACCGTCACCGGCGGCATCAACGCCGAGCGATCGACGAACAACGGCAACGTCAATGCGTTCTATCCGTTTCCCAAGGCGTCGGTGTCCTACCGCTTCACCAATATCACCAGCTGGTTCAACGAGCTCAAGCCGCGCGTCGCCTTCGGCCAGTCAGGCAACACGCCCACGTTCGGCGTCCGCTACACCCAGGAGCAACAGACGCTGCTCAGCGGGCAGAACGGCGTGACCTATGGCGACACGTTGGGCAACGCTCACATCCGCCCGGAGACCAGCACCGACTTCGAGACCGGATTCGACGCCACGTTCTTTCACGGACGCGGCGGCTTCTCCGCGACCGTATACCAGAAGCGTATCACCAATCTCCTGCTCCTGGCCGGCATCCCGCCTGCCACGGGCGCGGCGTACGAATGGATCAATGGCGGACAATTCACCAATCAAGGGATCGAGCTGAGTCTGAACGCCGAGCCGGTGCTGGTCGGACCGTTCTCCTGGACGACGGAGGAAACGTTCTCACGGAACTACACCCGCGTCGATCAACTCCCGACTGCGCCATTCTCGTCCGGCAACTACTTCGGCTACGGCGAGGGCGGATTCTACGTTGAGCAGGGGAATTCGATCACCGCGCTCTGGGGTTACAAGACCGCGGGCGGCCCGTTGGTCCCGGTCGGCAACTCGGCGCCGGCATTCACAATGGGCTCGCTGAACAACCTCAATTACGGGGCGTTCCACCTGCGCGGCTTCTTCGAGTGGAACTACGGGCTGTCAGTCTCCGACGGCACGGAGGTCTACTTCGACGACTTCGGGAATCTGCAGAATGTCGCCGCGACCCAGCAGCGGCTCACCGCCTACAACGACGGCATCACCGCCTACGTCCAGCACGCCTCGTACCTCAAGCTGCGCGAGCTGACCGCGCGCTACGATCTCCCCGCGCGCTTCGTGCTCGGCGCCTCACGCGGATGGCTCCGCACGGCCGACGTCAGTCTGTCGGGCCGCAACCTGGTGACCTGGACCAAATATCCCGGCCTCGATCCCGAGGTCAGCAACTTCGGCGCGCAACAAATCGGACGCGGCGTGGACGTCACGCCCTACCCACCGACTCGCAGCTTCTTCGTTTCCCTCGATCTGGGTTTCTGACCATGACCATACGCACATTCCGCTGGCCGATGCTCGCCGCCGCCGCGATCGTGGCGCTCGGGTGCGATGAGAGCGTCGTCCCCGACATCAACGCGCCGACTCTGTTCCCCAAGGACTACACCGGCCTTCAGTCGGCCTTCACCGGCGCCGCTGGCTCGGCCGTGCGCGCGGATATCGTGAACTACACGCTGGACCTGACCTCCATGGCGCGCGATGCCGCGTATTTCACGGCCTCCGAGCCGCGCTTCCTCACGCAATTGACGGGCGAACAGCCGATCGCCAACGACGCGTTCGGTGCCACTGCCTGGAATGGCTTCTTCAGCACGATCAAGGGGATCGACACCACCCAATCCGTGCTGACGACGCTCACTAACGGTCAACCGTTGTCCAGGGATACCCTGGCCGCACTGTGGGGGCAGCTCGAGACTCTGAAAGCGCTGCATTACATCTACCTCGCAGACGGGCGCGATACGGCTGGCGTCCCGATCAATGCGGTCGGCGGCGCGACGTCCGCCGGCACGGTAGCGCCGATCCTCTGCCTGCCCAGTACGTGGGGCGAGATCGTGGCAATCCTCGATTCAGCCGTCGACAGCCTGACGGTCATCCCGGCCGGTACAACGCTGATCAGCGGGTTGGTGCCGTCGGGCTACGAGTTGGTGAGCGACAACTCGACGCACTGGCGCGACTTCACGCTGGCCTTACGCGCCAAGGCGCACATCGAGTACGCCTACGCCATCGCGCGCGGATCGACCGGATCCAACGGGACGGGCGCCCCGTCGGCGTCGAGCCCCGGACTGCCTGACGTCAACCAACTCGACTCGGCCGTCGCCGACTTCGACACGCTCGCCACCCACGGCCTTCTCTACAACGACGGCGCCCTCAACCCACTCGGCACCGTCGGTGCCGATCCCGGCGTGTATCTGCAGTTCTCCACCGCGTCGGGCGACATCCAGGACGGACTTGCGAACGATGCACCTGGCTATTTCGTCCTCCTCGGCGCGGCCGCGCAGATCGACACGCTGCACGACCAGCGGTTCCTCGCAAAATTCGGTCGTGGCACCCTGCCGACGACGTCGTACGATGGCGGCGGCGTTCCGGCCAGCGCGCTCGGCTCCGATTGGCAATATGGCGCCGGGACGCAAGCAGCGACGTTCGGCCTGAGCGGCGTGCTGCCCATTGTGCGGAACGTGCAACTGCATCTCCTGCATGCCGAGGCATTGATTGGACTCGGTCAGTACAGCCAGGCGATCACGATCATCAATGACGTCCGCACTGCCGCCGGCGGGCTCAGCGCACAAGCGGTCGCGCCGGACTATATCGATGCCCGCGACTTCCTGTTGCAGGAGCTCCTGGTGTCGCTCTTGTCCGAGACCGGCGACCACTTGATCGCGATCCGCAACTACGGCCTGACGACGGAGCTGCTCACCACCTGGAACAACTTCGGCGGCGACTTGCACAGCGCCGCCCTCCCCATCCCAATCGCCGAAGCCTCGGCGCGAAACAACAATATCACCCCGGTCTGCTCGACCTCCGGGGCCGCCCAGGCCGTCCGGATCGCCCCTCACCCATCACCGCGCGCCGCGCCTGTCGCGCGCCGTATTCGATAACGCGCGTCGTGCCATCATCGGGAACGGGCCACCAAGCGATGTACACTTGCGTGGCCCGTCGTTCCTGAAACTTCGGGCGCGGCGCTGCGTCGGAAGTGGGGACATGACTGCCAGAACTGCCCAACGCTCGAAACGATGCACGCCGGAGGGGGGGAGGCCTACGAGACATTCCGGCGATGCTATCAGTAACCCGACAGTGACACGATGTAAGCGATCGCGGATCTCGACCCGATTCCGGCCCAACGTCCACAAGAGCGTAGACACTTTTCTTACCGGACCGACAGCAAACAGCGCCACACCGTAAAAGCGAAGCAGCGCCGCTAATTAGTTCAGTTGCCCCTCCTGGGCTCGAACCAGGACTCTCCTGATTCCAGAGGCTTGGACTTTTGCTGAGGCTTGACCTGGGTTAGCAGTTTTGCTAACATACACCATGCTGACCCCGGTTAAGCCTCCCCTGAGGCCGCTTATATGGGTCCGCGGCAGCAAGAAAAGCCTCGACGGTGTTCCCGAAGACGTGAAGGACGTGTTTGGAGCGGCCCTGCTGGACGTCCAGTACGGCGATAGACCGGCTGGTGCAAAGCCATTTGGCGAGGGTCTACCCCGCGAGATTTGGAAAATCGTCGAGGATTCCGACGGTAACACCTATCGAGCGGTGTACACGGCGGCATTTCCCGAGGTCGTGTATGTACTCGACGTCTTCATGAAGAAATCCAAGTCCGGAATCGCAACGCCGAGGATGGACAAAGATCGTGTCCGCGAGCGCTTCAACGCTGCGAAGCGGCACTACGATGAAACCTACCGGAAGCCTGGAGAGAGATAATGGCAACCAAAGCGAAGCAGATGAAAATCGCCGAGCCTATCGAGATAGAGCCGAGCACCGGCAATGTCTTCGAAGATCTGGGGCTCCCGGATGCAGCAAGCCGACTGGCGAAAGCCGAGTTGGCGCGCGTGATCCGCAAGATCGTCGCTGACAAGGGCTGGACGCAGCGGCGGACGGCCGAGGTGCTCGGCATTGCTCCTCCCGACATGTCGGATCTTGTGCGCGGCAAACTCGCGCGCTTTAGTCAGGAACGGCTCGAGCGTTTTCTAAACGCGCTCGACATGGATGTTCGTATCCAGGTTGGACCGAGACGCAAAGGGAAGAAACATGCGAGCGTGACGGTTGAGCTCGTGGGTGCTTTCTAGGCGCATCGGACCGACGCCGATAGCCCTCTAGTCGCGCCGTAGCATCCCCAGCCGCCGGATAGCGGCGGGCTTTCTCGTTGGGCGCTTGGAATTGTCCCTCCTACTACACAGCGCCCTCTGCGGCTCACGGCGACTTGGCGACCTGGATAGTGTGGGCGACAGCCAAGAGTTCCTGATAGCCCGCTTCGTCCCCAGTACTTCCTGTCATTAGAACCGTGCCCGGAACAATGAGTGCGAACCCGGGCAGCTACGTGACAACAAGCTCGGTACCTGAACCGAGAACCCGCCCAAAAGATGCCGCGTAGCGCGCGGAGA
>PMAE01000003.1 GCA_003152485.1 Gemmatimonadota bacterium
CCCACACGCTTTCCAGGCGTGCACAAGCGTCCGTCGATCCAGACAAATAAGCGCACTTCCATCTGACAGGCGCGCGATCCGCCCGGATCCGTTCCCGCAAATGTCAGACAATGTCCGGCTGAATCGCCACCCGAATCGCCACCCGCAACACGGGCGGCACGTATGACCCCCTCGACAATGCCGGTGGCGTCGCCACCGGCCAATGCCCCCGCCCTGCTCCGCATCGAGCAGCCGATCGCCGAGTGGCGCACGCTGGCAATCGCGCTCGGTTCGGGCGCGGTCCCGTTGGACGCGGATATCCTCGGTCACTTCCGGCGGCTGCTCCCGCAAGTGACGGTCGTGGGGCAACGCGACGATACCGCGGTGTTTGCTCTGATTCTGTACCGGGCGCAATGGGCCCGCGTCGAGACGGCGGCCCGCGCTGTGGCGGCGAGTCTCGCCGTCCGCGCTGAGAGCCACCGCAAGCTGACCGAAGAGCGGCGCGCGCTCGAGACGATGGCGCGGCAACTCGTCGCGTTCGCGGACGAGATGGCCGTGGCGCTCGCCCATCCCGATGCCACCGTCTGGCGCATCCGGTGTGCCGAACGACGGGCCGAACCTTTCACGGCGCCGCGGTGCTGGCGCCGTCGGTCCTGACGCGATGACGCTCGCAACGCTCTTTGCCGAGACGGTGAGCATTGCGCGACATCTCGCGCCGCTCCCGCTCGTGGATTTCATCGCACACGGCGCAAGCGCACTCGCGGTCGGCGAGACAGACGACGCAGCCTGGTTTGCAGCGAATTACCGCGCGTGTTACCGCGCCGTCGAGCACGCGAAG
The DNA here is from genome assembly GCA_003152485.1 of Gemmatimonadota bacterium. Lineage (GTDB taxonomy): Bacteria > Gemmatimonadota > Gemmatimonadetes > Gemmatimonadales > Gemmatimonadaceae > Palsa-1248. Next base: position 818 of record PMAE01000003.1, read on the forward strand.
CATCTGCGGACCGCCCAAGCGACGATCTGGCGCGCACTCAATCTGCCCCACGTCGCCGTGCGTGCCGCGCGCTTCTGGCGGCCCAACCCCGACGGCTCGCCGCGATTTCAGCGCGTCCTTACCGACGCCGATTACCTGGCCACGATCGGCAGCTTGCAGGAGATCGCGAAGCAGATCCGGCCGCTGGAGTTCGATGCGCCGATCGCCCAGGCCGGGCGCACGCTGCGCACGACGAGCGATCCATCTGGCACACTCGCCTGCGGCCTCCGCTGCGCAACCGCGCTCCGGGCCGCGCAATACGGCATCCGCACAGTCGATCGGCGCATGCGGCGCCGCTCTCATTCCCCCTCGAGGTAACCATGTTCGACGATCTGAGATCGCTCACCATCGACAAGCTCCCTGCGTTTTTACGCCCGATGGCCGAGCACGTTGCGGAAGGCGAACGGGTCAAAAACGAACAGCGCCGAAGTGTCCTCGCCAAAGAGATTCAGGTCGCGCGGGCGGCGTATGCCAAGGCCAATCGCGCGCTGACCGATGCGGCGGACCGCGCGCGCAGCAAACGCGATGCCGGCTGGGACGAGTGGTGCGCGGTGCGGAACGCCTGTGATGCGGCCGCCAATGCGCGCGACGGCGCGAGCATCGGACACGATGCGTACATCAACGTGCGGCTGAGCGAGATCCGCTCGCTGGCCGACCCTCGCATCGCGGCGTGCCGACTCGAGATCGCGGAGCTGTCGGATGCCATGCGCAAGGCGAGGCCGGAGGAGCACATCATGAAGACCCGCGAGGTCCCCTCGCCGCGAATCGAGTCGATGGGCATGGTCCGACAAGTCACCCGCGTGCAAACCAACACCCGGATATTCCGTCGGCGGCTCGACGCCATCGCCGACGCGGGGCCCGAGCTCGAGCGACTGGCTGAGGCGGCGGACGTCAACATCGACAAGGCGCTCACCAAGATCCGCGCCTCCATCCCCAAGGTTGAAGGGTTCGAAGAGGTCGACATCAGCAACGGCCGCGTCACATTCCCCGACCCGACATCGGACGATACCTTCGTCGACGTTCCCGCCGTGGCAGAGGCGTCCGTAGGCCGCGGGCCCGACGAATGGGTGGGGCGGCGGTGACCCTACGCGCCCCACTCACCGCGCGGCACTGCGCGCCACCCAGCGCGCACGCCGGGCAGACCGTGACGTGCGTATGGATGAGTTCGGGTCCTCCTAGGAGATCCCACTCGGGTGTCGCGCGAGCGCGGGGTTTGGCTAGAGAAAAGTTTTTTGGAGTCAGTTCGCTTCGCTTGGGGCGCGAGCAATGACCGGGAAGCGAGCCGCCGCACGCTCGCGCAGCGCACGCTCAGGCGGTCGCGGGCGAACAGCGGCGCCGGGCAGCGCGCGAACGCGGACCCGCACCAAGGCAGTGGCGGACAGCCCCGAAGGCGAAGACGATGACCACGCCACGGCCCAGCCCGCCGGGACCGGGAAATGGAAGATCGGCAAAGACGGCCGGCGCGCGCAGTGGCAGGCGGCTGCCTACACGGCCGAAGCTCTCGGCATCACGCCGCGCTGGTTGGCAANNAAAGCTCGAAAACAAAGGGATGCCCGCCGAGGGGTTCCGCGATTCGTGCCGCTACCCCTGGCCACACGCCGTCGTGTGGTACGCCGCGTATCAGCGGGCGCTCGCGCGCGATAAGAGCGTCGAGCACCTCGACATCGAAGACGCCATGAAACAATACGACATCAGCAACGCCATCGCGGACGTCGAGTTCGAGTATCGCCTATGCGCCGACCCCACGCTCCGCGAGACGCTGCTCGCCTACGTGAGCGACAGCGACGAGGATTCCCCGCGCAACACGCGCCTCCGGTACTTCGCTGCGCGGGCCCGCGGTGCGAAGTCGCTACGCGCGGGCCGATGACGATTCCCTCTTCCGCGATCGAGCGAGCGCGCGCCCTGCAGGCGGCCACGCCGCGCGCGCCGGACGCGCCGCCGCGGCGGTTCGCCTTCCTCCTGCCTGGTGAACCGCTCGTCTGCCCGCACGGGCACCGCATGGGCAAACACATTTGGGCGCTCGGTTCCGATGCGGCATCGGGCTACCGATGCCAGTTCCGACCGGCGCCGACGCTGCCGCCGTGTGCGTCAACCGTGTTCGTACTCGGGATGCGGGACGGCCTTCGCGTCATTCTCGACGCGACGCCCAACGAGCTCCACACGATGGAGTCGGCACAGATGGGCATCGCCGAGATGCGTTCGCATCTCGGCCTCAGGTGGGGAGCATAGATGCCCGGGCCGCTAGGCGCCCCGCTGACGGCCTCTCACCCGGCGCCAGACCATCCGCTCGCGCCGGGCCAGTCGCGTGTCATGGCGTGCTTGCCGGACGGCACGCCAACCGATCGCCTGGTCGGTATCGAGCGGGAAACCTTCCAAACCCAAGAGCCCTGACCAAATGTCTCCGTTCCCCCGCATGTTCGCGCACACCCACGCGTCCGCGCCCTGGCAGACGCTCGTCACCGCGCTTTCGCTTGGCTCGACTGGCGCGCTTTACGATCCGCTTGCGACGGGCGCGGCGACTGTCGCGGCCGGCGACATCAGCGCACTCAAAGATGCTCGCGGCGGCAGCGGCTTCGCCCCGACACTCAGCACGCTCGTTGGGACCATCGCGTTCAATGCGACGACGGGGGCGATGACGTTCACGGGCTCCAACGCACTGGCGACGGCGGCGTCATCGGTCTTCAGTCTCGCGAGTTCGGTCAGCCTGTTCGTGATCATGTCTGCCGCTGGCGCCGGCGCGCAGATCTTCCACTCGCTCTACGGCGGCAACAACTGTGGCCTGTACCTCGAGGGGTACAGCGGCGACTACTGGGTGGGGACCGACATTTCCGGGCTTGTTGCCGGCACGTCGGTGGCGTACGACTCCAATATCCGCCTCATCGTTGTCTCGGCCACGAGTGGCGGGAACGGCAACATCGACATCCCAAACCAAACCCGCGCATCGGCAGGCGGCGGCACGGCTGCGGCGGGCACGCCGCTACTTACGCTCGGCGGGAAAAACGGGAGTGCAAACAATCCGTCGGTCGTCTACGCCGCGGGAGTCATCCCGCGGATCGTGACCTCTGGCGATCTCACCGCACTCAAGGCGTACGCGGCCACGAAGGGGTACACGCCTGCATGACGCCCCCCGCCATTCTCTTCTCGCCGCGGATCCACTGGGATGAGCCCCTGCGGTGGCGCGAAACGCTCGCATGGATGACCGACGTCCAGACAGCGGACAACGACACGGAGTGCCGCGTCATGCTCCGGTCCAAGCCGCGCCGCACGATCGAATACACCGCCAAAGCCGTCACGGCGCGCGAGGCCGCGCTGCTGGGCAATCTCGTGTGGGGAAATCAGCCGGTGTTGCTGGGCATCCCGGTGTGGGCGGATGTCTGCACGCTCACGGCCCCGCTCACGATTGGCGCCGTGGCGGCCTCGCTCGACACGACCTATGGCGGCACCGTAGACCGCTNNAGCGGCGACGCTCGACACGACATATGGCGGGACGGTAGGCCGCGAGTTCGTGGCGGCCGGCTTCGTCGGATTCTGGAGCGATCCCTTCACATGGGAGATCCAAACCCTGAGCGGGGTCACGCCGCCCGGCTCGATTGCGATGAGTGCGACCACGAAGGCGTGGGCGGCCGGGACCGCGGTGTTCCCGGTGACCGTCGGCACGCTCAATTCCGTCGAGCAGCAACGGCGGAAGAGCGGCGCCATCAACGAGATCGCCATCGTCGCCGCGTGCGACGTGCTGGCGGATACCGCGATGGTGGCCGCCGCGACGTGGAGCGGCCCGTCGTTCAACGGGTCCGACTGCCTGAGTGCGCCCTTCCACAACTGGACGGAGCAGCCGGCGAGCGTCTATCACCGGAAAATGCTACTCGAAGACGCCATCACCGGGGTCTTCGGCTACTGCAACCCGAACGCCGCCCCCGTCCCGGTCCGCGATTTCCTCTGGACCAATCTCACGCGGCCGGCAATCGCGCAGCTCAAAGGCTTTCTCGCCAACCGGCTCGGGCGCTACAGCGCGTTCTACTGTCCGACGTGGGTGCAGGATTTCGTGCTGTCCTCGCCCGTGCTCACGACGGATGCGACGCTCACGGTCGAGAGTTGCGGCTATTCGGCCTACGTGTTCCCGGCCGATGCGGTGCGGCGGACGCTCGTGCTGATGGCGGGCCCGGCGTTCGTGCCGGTGACGGTCAACCGGGCGATCGACAACGGGGACGGCACGGAGACGCTGACGCTCACCGCGGCGGTCGGGACGGCCTTCGCCTCTGGGATGGCGACACAAGTCTCCTACCTCACGCCCGTGCGGTTGGACCGCGATGCGATCACGATCGAATACAAGACGGCCGGGATCGCCGAGACCAAGCTGTCGCTTGCCGAAGTGCCGCTCGGTGTCACGATCGGCCCGGCCCCCGGCATCGGTGGCGGGGGCGGCGCGGGCGCCGGGAACATGGTCGTCTTGCAGCTTGGCCGGTATCTCACAGCGACGGTGCCCTCGGCGCTGGGCGGCCAGACGGCGGTCTACATGCGCATTCGCGTGCTCGTGGACACGCTCGCCTCGGGCGTGTACCTGATGACCCTGGGCGGCGCGATCGTAGTGGCGTGTGGCCAGGTCGGCACCGACTTGCAGTTTAAGGGCACGCTCGGCCCCGGCGGCTACGCCAACTTCCTCCTGTTCAGNNCGCCGCGCTGCCAGCCGCCGGGACGGGGCTCGTGGTCTCCGGTTACTACAGCGCGACGATCGGCGCGGCCGTGGGCCTGGAAACTGACGCGGGCGTCGGGCTCGGTTCCGGCGCCTGGGCGACCGGCAACCCCAACCTCGGCGTTGGCAACACGCCGAGCGGCCCCACCACCGTCTGGATCGGCCAGACACCGAGCGGGTTCGGCGCCACCACCGGCAACATGACGTGCGACGGTGCGGAAGTGGGGACGGGCGTGGCCCCCGGCGCGTTCAACGCGATCCCCACGGTGGCGGATGCGGGTGTTGTCGGCCTCTGGTCGTTCGACGCGCAGAGCCTCGTGTCCGTGTCCAGCATCGGCCCACCGCTCGTCTCGACGCTGGGGGCCTCAGGCGCGCCCGTCGAGACCTACATCCCCGGCGGGATCTGGATCGCGCCGCCCTTATGACGCGAACAATTCAGCCCTCGTGCTTTCACGCCGTTGAAGTTGTCACTCGGCCGGTTGCCACCCTGGTGCTATCGCGGCTCGACTCGCTAGCCCTGAAGCTATTCATGTTCGCCGGGACCAGCCCGTAGTCTCTGCAACTCCTTCGTAGCGTGCTCGGGATAGGGAGCGGCACCAAGCCCGGCGCCGCTGGCGCGCTTCAACAGCTTCGCTGCCTCCTCACGGCTTCCGCCAACGGCAAGAATTGCCCGCGCTATTTCGAGGTCTCGCTTTGCGCGCACGCGCTCTCTCATCCGCTCGGTGCCAGCTGCTGATAATGCTTCCTCATACAGCCGCCGACCTTCGACAAAATGTCCTTGCCTCAGCGCCAGCAACCCACGTGTCGCGGTCAAAAACATGCTCTCCACGCCGCCTAGATTGTCGTAATGCGACAGAACCGCCGCGGCTCGCGCAACGTCGCCTGCCATCAGCAGACTATATGCGAGGTTATTAGTGATTGTCGGATCACCAGGGAATCTTGCAAGGCCTCGGCCAGCGATTTGAATCGCACGGCCAGCGTCTCCCATATGGTCCGCCAAGAGCGCGCTAAGCAGCGCGTAGACATCCTTGTCGGCGTCATCGGCCTCCATGAGTTGGTCACAAATGCCGATCGCGCTCTCCGTTTGCTTACTGGCTGCTAACAGCTGCGCCAGCAACTTGCGTCGACCAATGCTCTCAGCCCCGTCAGGGACAGGCGCAGTTTGTAGCCAGGCAACCGCCAGCAAATGAGCGTGCTCCAACGCGTATGCCTTCGCACGATTGACAATGGCGAGCTCTGTCGGCGCTTCGGCGATCGAGAGCTCAAAATATCTGCCCGCAGCGGATTGGTCGCCTCGCCGACTATATGCGCAGCCAATCTCATTGAATATTCGCGCCTTCGCCGCCCCGTCTTCTGTTTTCTCCGCCGCGCATTGCCACCACGAAATCGCCGTCGGCCACCGCTGCAGCTCAAATGCCGCCACGCCAGCAATTCGCCCAACCATCGCTGATGCAGTCGTCGGCTGAAACTGGCGCATAACGAAGTCTAGGACTTCTTCAAATCGTCTCGCAGCGATCATTACTCGCAGCAGATTTAAGAAGCTCTCCTCATAGAGAGGTGCAACTCGGAGAGCCTCACGAAAGTGTTGCTCCGCGGCTCGTCGATTGCCCACCTTCCAGTCGGCCACGCCAAGGGCATTTCGTGCATGGACCCAATCTGGTTTGAGCCGGACTGCCTTCCTAAGATCGGAAACCGCCTTGGTGGATTCACCCACAGCCAAATGCAGGTTACCTCGGATCGCGAAAAAGGATGCTGACCGCAACGCGGGGCCGGAATGGGACTCGAGCATCCCGATCGCCTCTCGTGTGCGCCCAAGGTGAGCCAAGACGACCGCAAGGCTGACGGCGGCATCGGCATCTTCCGGATGGCGAGCCAATACCTCTCTCAAGATCGTCGCGGCACGATCGGCTTCGCCGACTTCAAACAGGGTTCTCGCAAGGCCGACTTGCGCGCCTCGTAGATCCGCGTCAATTGCCAATGCGTTCTCGAACGGCTGGCGAGCCTCTTTCGGACGGCCGCTCGCAAGGAACGCGAACCCGGCCTGATTCCAAGCAAGGCTGGAGCGACTAAAGCGTTCGGCGCGCCGCAGCGCAGCGTCGGCGGCGTCATGCATTAAAGCGCCCGCCTGTGCCTCGGCTGCTTGCTGAGAAATGTGAAACTGCCGTGCCTGTGTGGGATCGTCTGCCGAGACGCCAATTTCGAGGCCTGTCTTCGGCGCGATTATTGACTCCTCACCGAGGAGAATCGTTGGGCCCGGCTGCCGGGTGGCAATGGCAACCTCCTCTGGCTCTGCTATGGCTGCGCCCATCTAAGGCCTCGGAGAGTGCATTCGCGTTGGTAGCATGAAATATACTAGCCTCTCAAACGGTCGCGACGTGTGCGAATAATTGCCATGTCTACCCGATGCAGCACTCTGTCGAAATCGGTAAGCCGCCGTCGATAATCAAGATGGCAGAGATCCTGGATTAGACTGGTAAGAGTGTTGTGCGTTTCGGCCCTCAGCGGTCGCAGCCACGATTCGCTAAAGTCGCTGGTCGACGGTATTGGGTAGTTGCCGACGGCGTTTCCTACCCGACGGAGGTATCCTGCGGTATCCACAGCTGCGGCCAGCGCCCTCTTGATTTCGTTCGGACTCCGGAGATTCATAGCAACATACAGGTTCTGCCCCGTGACGGCCTCGAAGAGGATGGCACCCACTCCAAACCAGTCGGCGCCGACATACAGCGCTGGGTCTAAACCCGCGCCAGAATACATCTCCGGCGCAGCGTACATCATGTCGCCGGCCGGCCACATGTATTGCAAAGGGTCTGCAATCGGGTCCGCGCCGGAGTGCAAACGACACGTTCCGAAGTCGGCCACCTTTGCGACCCCACCCGAGAAGCGAAGAACATTGTCGGGCTTGAGATCGCGGTGACAGTATCCAGCGCGATGCAAGCGGCCGACTCCCTTTACCACGTCTCGAATTATCTCGAGCCGCCGATAGACCGGTGGCGGCCTCCTGTGCCTCAAGAGGAATCCTGTAAGAGTCTCGCGCCCAAGTTCTAGAGCGAAAAAATGAAACCTGATTTCAAACGGTAACCCCGACTTCGGCTCGATGAGAGACACCTTGACGTGATCGCGGCCTCCNNCGATGACATTGCGTTTGCCAACCAGTAGCTCTGACACGACGCATTCTCGCTCGAAGCAGGCGACCCGATAAGGTTCGTCCGTGTTGAGGAACTTCAGCACTACGCGCTTCTGTGATCTCAGGTCCCGGGCCGTCACGACGATCGAGAACGCGCCCGGTCGAAGCGTCGCCAGCGGCTCGATGGCGTCGTATCGACCAGCTAGGGGCTTTGTCAGGGCTTCTGCGGTGATTAGATCGACGACCTGTTGCTCGTTAATTTCGATCTCCCCACTTAGTTCGCGGATCCGTATCGCAGGACGCCCGGTGCGCTGAACACCGGATCCGCCACGGAACACTCGCCCTGAGCGGGCGCCGCGAGAATCTAAGTCAGGGGCGCTCGATCAGGAACGTGCGCCCGTCGCCAACGCGGATCGTCACCGGCCACTCGATGGGCGCCATTCGCTTTTGCCCCACTCTGCCCTCGCATACCGATGTTACATAGCGTGCCGGTCGGGTGACTCGGGAGATTAGAGCGCGCGCCCCGCGCGCGCTACGTTCTGGCATCATGCGCCATTCCTACATACTCGGGATCGCCGCGCTGGTTGCTTGCTCGAAGTCCAGCCCGGCAGGTCCGGCCGCTGCGGCGGGCGCCCTGGTAATCACCATCGGCCCGGCTCCCGCTGCTACGCCGGGCTGCTATACCTTCAGCCCCGACAGTGCAGTCGCCACGGTAGGACAGCCCGTACAATGGCGTAACACAATCGCCGATTCGGTGTCACTGCAGGTCGCTGAGTCCGTGTTTCTGACGGTCCCACCGGACCAACTCAGCCTTCCGCAAACCAATCTCGGCGGCTTCTTTTTCTACGGGCCGACGAGTTGCTCGGTCGGACTCGATTCGAGCTATGCCACGGTGACGGTCAATCCTTGAAGCGCGGGACGACGCACTTGCGATGATTCAATCCCCGCTGGACCCCATCCCGAGCACCGTGCCCCTTCGCGCGGCACGCTCCACTCTACCTGAGCTGCTCGACCTTGTCGAGCACGGCGGAGAACGGATCCCGNNGCCTGACGGGTACCGCGAAATCGGCGGGCGCCCGTCAGCGGTCCCGCTAGACAGCAAGCCGTTCAAGCTCGGGCGGCATCGACGCGCGATCCTCCGCCCACTGGCGTGCGTACTCAAGATCCTCCCGTCGCCGCGTTTTGAGGTCGTTTACCATCTCAGCGGCCGGCCCGAGGTAATGCTGCATTCGCTCGAGCGGCACGGTTCGCACCGCGGCGCGAACGTAGGCGTCGAGCGCGAGCGGGAGCCACGCCGGGCTGAGCGTGCGCCCGGCTACGAAGGCGGCGAGTGCGCAACGTTCGACCCCTAACGCGCCCGCAATCTCCGGCCGATGGACGCGAAGCCCGGCCACTATGCGACACAGTAGCTTGTCCATTGAATACCATCGCGTCCGATCACTGTAGTACGACGCGGGCACCGCGAGCGCGTCGGTATCGTCATCTCGGACTACGCGAAGGACTCCCGCGCCGGTGGTGCGCGCGCCTGGATCGGCGCGGTCCAGGGCGTCGTGAAGTCGTGCGAGGTATGGAGCGCGGTCGCGACGGTGAGCTGGCGGACTGTGCGCCCGTCTCCGTCGATTGCCAGCAGCTCGGTCAGGCCAGCGAAGGATTCACGCACGTAAACGCCGCGCGTCTTCATACGGCCCCCAGCGGGCGGTACGCTAAACGGTCCCACACGGAAGCGATGTCTTGCCAAGTGTCAAAGGCAAGACCCTCGCGTCGTTCCGCGGGTTGGTTATCGAGGAAGGCAACTATCGCGTTTTGCAGATCGGCTTGATACAGCGCACTGCCGTTATCCCTCACAACCGTTGCGACAACGTCGAAGGCGCGCGCCATGAAGGCGAGCATCTCGGCGTGCGTCGGCAGCGGCCGGCTCGCACATTCGCTACAGTACGCGCGATCGCCCCGCATATGGCGACCGTCATCGTCGGTCAGTTCGCGGTCGCACACTTGGCAAAAAATCTCGGGCTTCTTCCCCTCGTCAGGGTCGACGGCCGCCTTCCACGCATCGAGGGCCGCCTGGGCGGCGGCGGCATTTGCAGCCTTGAGATTCTCGTCAGCGTGGCGCAGCCGTGCGCGCGCAACCTCGGCCGCGTCCGGAACGAGCTCCTGCCCCGACTCGCGCAGCCGCTTCCGTGCGATCCGTCGCGCCGTCTTCCGCGGCGCATTTCGTGTCTTTGGCATCGTCGTATCCGCTCCATTCGGGCGATTGTGCATCCGCGGGGCCGGCCCGTATTCGGCGCCCGGTGTAGATCGTGTGACTAATCGCAAATTGACGCAATCGCGTCATTTGCGCAACCGCGTCAATTATGGCATATTGGCGGGCATGGTAGAGATCCCGTTACGGCTACGCGAGTTACGGCTCGCGCGCGGCCTGACCCAAACCGAGCTCGCCGAGCGTGCCGGCGTGCGCGTCGGCTCGGTCAGCAAGTTCGAGCGCGGCGGAATGACGAAAACGCTGGTGCTCCTCGACAAGCTGGCATGCGCCCTCGATGTGCCCGTGCGCGAGTTATTCGCTTACGCCCCGCCGCCGCCTAAACGGCCGTCGCCAAAGCGGCGTCGCCGGTAGTCCTCCGATGGCCATCACACCCTACGCCCCCGATCCGACTCGCGAGGCGATGGCGTATCACGAGGCCGGGCACGTCGTCCACGCCAGCTTACTCAAGCTGCGCGCGAGCCGAGTTAGTATCGTTCCCGAGTACGGCGGCCCCGATGAGCTGGACTCCTATGGCCATGCGCTGTTCCCCCGGTTCCCGGCGTGGGCCCGGCGAGGACGGGCGAGCCCCGGCCGGGTGCAGCTATTAGTCCAGCGATACATCGGAATGATCGCGGCGGGCGGGATCGCGGAAACGCATTACGCTGGCGACTCAGAAGGCGGATGGGCGCGCGCTCGGTCCGATCGCGAACGAATGTACGATCTGGCGGGGCTTGTGTGCCGGGCGTCGGACGAGGCGGACGCTTACGTCGCGTGGCTCGTCGTCCGCACCCGTCACGTCGTCACGGGGGAAATCTCATGGCGCATCATCGAGGCGGTCGCGACGGCGCTTCTCCATCACGGGACGCTATCGGGGCGGGCGATTCGCCGCACGATCGCTGGCGCGTATGAGGCCATTTGGCGCGAAGCGGAGGTCAACGTCGCCGCGAGTGTGACCGCCGCGCCGAGCGACTAGCGTCGCGGTTTGCGCGCTGACGCAACGCGGCGTCGCTTCGCTTCGGGGCGTACCACGCCCCCCTTGGGCGGACGCGTGCGCGCAACGGGGAGCGGTTCGGCAAGCTGTCCCTTCGCCGCCAGCAACCATGCGGCGACCGCGTCGGGATCCTCAGGGTTAGGCCCGCCGCGAAGCCTCTCGGTACGCGCGTGATCGAAGCCCAGCGCGGCGGTCGGGTAAAGTACTTCCAACCTCGCCGCGACCGACTCAGGGCCAAACACGTCGATGAGCTGGGCAACGAACACGGACGCGGCCGCGTAGTGCGCCCTTAGCCAATCGTCGAGCGCGCGGTCGAGTTGCTCGCGCCGCTCGAGAGGAATGGCGGAGTCCGCATTGAGCAGACTCGGGTCAAAGAGCGCGAGCGCGGCGGAAAACGGCTCGTGATGGGGCCACGCCGCCAACGTGCCGACCCCAGCCTCAGAGAGTCCGTACGCCTGCAGATCCCGGAGTGCGTGCATCCAGCGCAACCGCTCGCCAGTCCTTCTCGCCGCGGTCGCTTCCTGCGACCCGCGTGGTGCGTCCGCGGGAGGCCCGGCCGGTGCCTGGCCCCGGCCGTCAATGATCCATTCCACGCCACAGCCAAAATGGCCCGCGATCGCTTGGAGCGCCTCAAGTCGGGCCGCGCGACCTTCGAGCAGCCGCCATAACGTGGGCTGTGCGAGCCCGATCGCCGCCGCCGCTTGTCTGACGTTCCCGCCATAGGAATCGGTGACAAGCGTACGAATGCGATCGCGGATGGCGGTCGCGCCTGACGAGGACGGCACCGTAGGCGGGCGAATTCTCGGTCGGCCCATACATCCCCCCTTGCGATAACTAGTAATTCACTGTACTGTCTACGCGTTGCGGCACGCGTGTATGTACGCGCTCACGCGATACGCGAAGGTAATTCACCTTTGGATAAATGCAAGGGGGCCCCGATGGCAGGAACGACCGCAGCGAGCGCGATCGTCGACGAGATGGACGGCCGCGTAGTGGAGCTGGGGCCGGACGTCGTGCCGTTGGCCGTAGCGGCGCTGACGGCCCGCTGCTCGAGAGAGGCGATGCTCCGCGCACTTCTCTGCGGCCGCGTGGTCGGCGGCCAGATGCGCGGCAAGTGGTTTTGCAATCGGACGTCGCTCCGCGCGTTCGTGCGGCGCAACGCCCGGAACGACCCAGCGACGTAGAAGAGTGGCCCAGGGACGGCTCCCGGGGCCACTCGCACTGCTTCTCACCCTCGACAGGTGCCCAACGATGGATAACGATAAGCCCGACGCACGACCCACGCAAACGGAACCGGTCCCCCTCCCTCCGGCGAGGTCGCTCGAGCCGCCACGGGTCCTTGTATCGGTCTACGCGCTCGCCTCGCCCGAGGATGTCGCGTGTGCGCGCGCGATGCGTCATAAGGACGACGCGTTCGTGTTATACCGACTGCTGACTCGGGCGGATTTCAAGACGTTCGAGCGGCGCCGTCTTTGTGAGCGGGTCGCGTTTCACTGGCGCCACGGCGGTACGGGTCCCGAGGAGCTGCTCACCGAATTGTTGTCGCACGGCTCGTCGCTCGCTGCGCTTGCGGCGAAGCTAGCGGCGTTGCCGGATTGGTTGGTCGACGCCGCCGGGCCACCGGAGGCGATTGCATCCGCGGTAAAGCGCGGCCCGTACGCGTTTCGCGTGCCGCACCCCGCGACGA
>PMAE01000096.1:0-5616 GCA_003152485.1 Gemmatimonadota bacterium
CCGCCGCGGCGGATGTGCCGGCGATCGCGGCCATCTATGCCCATCACGTGCGCTTCGGTCTGGGCTCGTTCGAGGAAACCCCGCCCGCGCTCGACGAGATCGCGCGCCGCCGCGACGCCGTGCTGGAGCTCGGCCTGCCGTTTCTCGTCGCTATCGGCGGCGGACGCGTCGTCGGCTACGCCTATGCGCAGCCCTATCGCCCGCGCTCGGCCTATCGCTTCACCCTCGAGGATTCGATCTATGTCGCCGCCGATGCGGCGCGGCGCGGAATCGGCCGCGCCTTGCTGGCGAAGCTGCTCGAGCAATGCGAGGGCCAGGGCTTTCGCCAGATGGTCGCGGTGATCGGCGACAGCGCCAACCTCGCCTCGATTCGCCTGCATGAGAGTCTGGGATTTGCGCGCATCGGCGTGCTGCCGGCGATCGGCTTCAAGCACGGGCGGTGGGTCGACAGCATGCTGATGCAGCGGATTCTCGGCACGGGTGCCGCGACACTACCCGCACCGGGCGCCGAATCCGCGTAAACCGGCCCTGAAAAGAAAAATGGGCCGCGCCCGAAGGCGCGGCCCAAGTTTAGGGAGGAAACGCCTAGAAAGACGTACGGCAGGTCATCGGGCGACAACCGTGCCGCACTGCAAAAGATGCCTCGTTGCGATGCACAAATCAAGCGAAAAATTGCACTGCAAAAAAATGAAAACCGAGCGTTGCAGCCAAAGCGTTGCCCCGACGCAACGGATTTGGGTGCATTGCACAATAATGCTGCCCTGCCCTGCGCCCCGGGCGGATCGGTCCCTCTCTGGGGCAGGCGCGAGGGGAACGGCCGCGGTGCCGGACGTGTTTGAAAGTTACGTGCGCAGGATTTTGCCCAGCCCCTTGTCATCAAGCCCATTGTCATGACGGCCCGATCGTCTGCCCCATTTTCGACCGCGCCGGCTGAGACGGCTTCGAGCCGCCACGAGGCGCACGGGCGCCGGCTGGTGGTCGTCTCCAATCGCATCGCCGCGGGCCCGCCCAACGTCACGATCAGCGGCGGCGGGCTCAGCGCACCGGCGCGTCTCAGCCTCGATGTCTACGGAAATCTATGGGTCCCGAATGCGGGGTCCAGCACCGTGGCACAGTACAGCGCGGCCCAGCTTCTGGTGGGCGGCAATCTTACCCCGGCCATCAGCTTCACGGCCGAGAGTGGCTCGTTGGACGCGCCGCAGGCGTTGGCGTTCGATACCGAGGGGAATCTGTGGGTGGCGAATCTGTCGAATGGCACCATCGTGGAGTACGGTCCGGGCCAACTCCTGTCTGGCGGAGCGGCGACACCGGTCGCGACGCTGACCGTCGTTGCGGGCGGCGTGTCGTTTTCAGCGCTGGCGTTCGACAACTCCGGCGATTTGTGGACGACGAGCGTCTCGAGCGCACAGCTACTTGAGTTCACCGCCGATCAAGTGGTCGCGGCCGGGACCCAAGCTCCTGGCGTCACGCTCGCAGTCGGCGCGACCCCCAACAGCGTGGCATTCAACCCGGCGCCCGATGGATTGCCGATCGTGAGTCCAAGCGCGTCGCGAATTGCCCGCGCTAGAGGGCACGTCCACCGGCGCTGACGATCGGCCCATGGACGCTACCGCGCGACCCGCCGTGCATCGGTCATCCTGCGCCCGTCGCCTGCTGATGGATACGGCATGGAGTACACGCATCCGACGTGCCGCATGAGGCCCGTTCTGATCGGTGTCGCGACTGCCGTGCTGACCGCGGGAGCGGTTACGGCGCGCGCTCAGCGCGAATCCCCTCAGTCGTTCACGCACGCCGATACCCTCCGTGGNNCCGTGGCTCGATCTCCCCCGAGCGCGCATGGTGGGATGTCACCTTCTATGATCTCCACGTCGCGGTGTCCCCGGCCGACAGCGCGATCCATGGGTGGAACGGCATTACGTACCGCGTGGTGAGCGCCCCGCGGACGGAGATGCAAATCGACCTGCAAGTGCCGCTCGTGATGGACAGCGTCGTCCAGGATGGCCGGCGGATGACGTACCGGCGCGACGGCAACGCGTTTTTCGTGACCGCCGCGCTCCCTCAAGCCGTAGGCAGCGAGCAGACGATCACGGCGTACTATCACGGGCGGCCACGGGTCGCGAAGCGGCCCCCGTGGGATGGCGGCTTCATTTGGTCGCACGATAGTCTCGGTCATCCCTGGATCGCGACCGCGAACCAGGGATTGGGCGCCAGCGTGTGGTGGCCCAACAAGGACACTCAGGCAGATGAGCCCGACAGTCAGCGCATCGCGATCACGGTGGCCGATTCGCTCTTGGACGTCTCGAACGGTCGTCTGCGCCGGACGATCCGCAACGGCGATGGCACGACGACGTTCGAGTGGTTCGTCCAAAATCCGATCAACAATTACGATGTCGCCGTGAATATCGGGTCGTATGCGCACCTCCACGACGAGTTCGAGGGGCAGCAGGGCGCACTGACGCTCGACTTCTGGCCGCTGGCGTATCACCGGGACACGGCGAGCGCGCAATTCAAGCAGGCGTCATCGATGCTGCGCTGTTTCGAATCGTGGTTTGGGCCGTACCCCTGGTACGTGGACGGCTACAAGCTGATCGAGACACCGCATCTGGGTATGGAACATCAGAGCGGGATCGCGTACGGGAACCATTATCAGAATGGTTACCGGGGCATCGATCTCTCGGGAACCGGGTGGGGCCTGCGCTGGGATTTCATCATCGTGCACGAGAGCGCGCACGAGTGGTTCGGGAACAGCCTGACGACGGCCGACGTCGCGGACATGTGGGTGCATGAGAGCTTCGCGAACTACGCCGAGGCATTGTATACGGAATGTCTGTTCGGAACACAGGCTGGCGCCGAGTACGTGCGTGGGAACCGCGCGCGCGTGCGGAACGACGGGCCGATCGTTGGTCAGTACGGCGTGAACAACGAAGGGTCGGGCGACATGTACTACAAAGGCGGCAACATGTTGCACACGATCCGCCAGATCATCGGAAACGACAGTACCTGGCGCGGCATCCTGCGCGGACTCAACGCAACCTACTGGCACAAGATCGTGACGGGACAGCAGGTGCAGGACTACATCTCGCACCACGCGGGGCTCGACCTGAGCCGCGTGTTCGCACAGTACCTGACGACGACCCGAATCCCGGAGTTCGAGTACGCGACGTACGGCGGGACACTCCGCTATCAGTGGGGCAATGTCGTGCCCGGATTCGACATGCCGGTGCGGGTCACGGTGGCTCCGGGCCGCACCGTTGTTCTCACGCCGAGCACACATTGGCAGGCCATGCGTCTACCGCGAGGCGCCGGCCCGACCGTGCAGGTCGACCAGAACTACTACGTCACGACATGGCGTGTGGACGCTCCGCCACCCTGCCTGCTCATCTGCCGTTAGTCGCGATCGGGCTCACGGCGTCCGGCTATCGTGGGTGACCGCCAGCGCGTCGTCGGCCGCCGGCCGTCGACACCGCATGGACGGATCGGGCGCGGCTACGCGGCGGGAAGCGTCAACGTAAAGGTGCTCCCCACGCCCACTATGCTCTCGACCGCGAGGTCACCACGCATGCCGCGCGCTAGGTCGCGACTGATGGCCAAGCCGAGTCCGACACCCTCGTGGGGGCGCGTGAGGCGCTGATCGACCTGCACGAAGGGTTCGAACACGCGTGTGAGCTTGTCGGCCGCGATGCCGCGACCGGTGTCGGCCACCGAGATGGCGGCGGTGCCGGGGCCGGCCACGCACGCAATGCGAATCTCGCCCGCGTCGGTGAATTTGATCGCATTCGCCAGCAGGT
Organism: Gemmatimonadota bacterium; assembly: GCA_003152485.1. GTDB lineage: Bacteria > Gemmatimonadota > Gemmatimonadetes > Gemmatimonadales > Gemmatimonadaceae > Palsa-1248. The sequence continues at coordinate 3,789 of PMAE01000096.1, forward strand.
TGAGCAGGATCTGCTGCAGCTTCTCACGATCCGCGCGCACGCGCAGGGCCGGGGCGCAGCCCGCCAGCAGATAGGTCAGCCCTTTGGCGCGCACTTGGGGCATAACGAGCGCTTCCGCCGCGGCGAGCGCCTCGCTGACCGGCACATCGGTCAACTCGTAGTGCAGGATGCCGGTCTCGACTCGGGTGTAGTTGAGGACCTGGTTGATGAGACCCAGCAGGTGCTTCTGGCTTTGCTGAATGCGCGCCAGATCCGCGTGCTGCTGCTCCGTCACCGGACCGTGAAGTTCCATGGCCATCAACTCCGCGTAGCCACCGATTGCGTTGAGCGGTGTGCGGAGCTCGTGCGACATGACGGCCAGGAACTCCCCCTTGGCCCGATTCGCGGCTTCCGCGTCGACCCGTGCGGTCTCCGCCTCCTCACGGGCATTCTCACTCTCGGCCAGGAGGCGCTCCCGGTCGTGCTCAGCGAGGATACGATGAGTGGTCTCCTGGCAGATCACGAGCGTACCGTTGATGCGCCCATCGTCGTCGCGCACCGGTCCGTAGCTGTAGGTCCACCACACGTCTTCGAGGCGGCCGTTGCGCTGGATGGGCAGGTATTGGTCCTCGTGCCACGTCGCCTCGCCCGTGGTCATGACCTGGTCGATCTGCGGGCCGATGGCCTCCCAGACATCGGTCCAGAACTCCCGCCCCCGCGCACCGAGTGCGGCGGGGTGGCGATCGCCCTGGCCGAGGCTGGGCCGGTAGGCGTCGTTGTAGATCTGCACCAGATCCGGACCCCACCAGAGGAACATCGGGTTCCGGGAGGCAAGCACGATGCCGACGGCAGTGCGGAGGCTCAGTGACCAGTTGTCCACGGGACCGAGTGGCGTCGCCGCCCAGTCGAACGCGCGGCATCGGCCCGCCATCTCGCCGGCGTTCTCGAACACGCTGGGGGCGAGATCCGCGGCCTGAGTGCTCGCACCCGCGTGCGTCGTTGGTATCGTCATGGCTGTGGCCTCCGAGCCCGCGGGTCGGCCCCCAGCCTGCGTCGCGGAAGGCAGCGACAATATGCGCCCCGCGCGGTGGCGATGCACCGTGGCCCGTGCATCTGCGGATCCATCGTGTTCAGCGGGCCATGCCGCTCATCCCCGCCATTCCACTGTCCGTGCCGGTGCCGAACAGCTCGACGAGGTCTTGTTGATAGACGGGGTCCGTGGTGTTGACGGGTGGCCACTGGGCGCCACGATCGGGGATGAACAGCCCGGCGACCGACCCCATTCCACCCTCCGGGATCACGTGTCCAGTGGGGTTGTCGTAGGTCACCGTGATGCGATAGCGGTGCGAGGGCGCGATGTGCACGCCCAATCGGTGCCAGTTGTAGAAGCGAGTGATCGGGAGATCGAGCACATGTCCCGCTGAGTCGCGGACCGGCGTCACGTGCCAGATCAACCGGCCGGACGTTACGTCGCTGAAGTCGAGACTCACCGCGTAATCGTGCACGTGGCCTCCGATGCCGACGATGTCCCCGGGGATCGCGGGGCTGCTTTCCCAGCTATGCGTCGTCCGTCCCGGAGGCAGATCAAACGATCGGTTGCTGCGCGCCCGCAACCCGTTTGGGAACATCGCGTCCATCACCCACGGATAGGCGCGAAACACCGGGAACCACGACGCCACGAGTCCGTGACCAACGGGTCGGCATCCGATCTCCAGGCGTATGTGAATGCCACGCCGAGCCACTGGCGTCTCGTTGCTGAGCATACCCCAGGTCAGGAGCCGTTGCCCCTCCGCCAGCGGTAATCCGAGAACGAGCTCAGGCACCGCCACCGATGGCGTTTCCTTGCTGG
>PMAE01000096.1:5690-5924 GCA_003152485.1 Gemmatimonadota bacterium
GGCGAGCTGACCATCGCCATCCCGCCGGGCGTCGCGGCCGCGAGATCCGTTGGGGGCAGCTCCAGGATGAGTAAGTCGTGCGCCCGATCGAACGTCATTGTCGCGCGCGGGAGGCTCGAGAACGTCGGAATCCCGGCGACAGGACTAGATGTCGCCTGTGGCGGGGGGGGGTTCTGTGCGGTGGCCACGAGTGGGCACATCGCGAACGACATCGCGAACGACATCGTGAACGAC
>PMAE01000102.1 GCA_003152485.1 Gemmatimonadota bacterium
ACCCATGCTGCATCGTTCACTCGTCGCCTGAGACGGGGACGTCGAGGAACGGCGTGACCGTGGCCGCGAGCGTTGGGGACGACGCGATGTTGTACTGTGTGAGCCCCGGCAGCATCGCGAGCCGCGCCGTGGACATGCTGGACCCGTCCCAGCCGGCGTCCTTCTTTCCGCCGCCGAGAAGCTCGAAGAAGGCCACGACGTGTGCGGGGCGAACCGCGTCGGCGTCTCCGAACACGATCAGCGTCGGTGCCGTGATCGCCGCCACCCCCGTGGACCAATCGTAGTCTCTTCTCAGCAGGTCGCCGATCTTGCCGACCAGTGCCGGCCAATCGGAGGGATTGGGCGCAACGCGGGCATAGTGTTTATAGATCGCACTCGGCAACATCTGCGTTGCGGTTGCGGCTGTGATCTGTTGCATCGCCGCCCGGATCTCGGGATACCATCCGTCGCGTTTGAACGGGGTGGAAACCACCACCAGCGTGCGCACGACATCGGGATGCTGCACTGCGGTGCGCAGGGCGACGCCGGCGCCGAGTGAATAACCCATGACGTCGGCGCGGCGCAGTCCGAGCTGTGTGATGAGCGCGGCGATGTCGTCGCCCATCGCCTCGTAGCTCAGCGGGCGATCGATGTCGGCGGTGTGCCCGTGGGCCTGCAAATCGACAGCGATCACCTGCCGAGTGTTCGCGAGCGTCTGAAGATTCGGGCCAAACATCTCGATCGAGCCTAATCCGCCGTGGAGCAGAACCAGCGGCCGACCGGCACCGTGGATCTCGTAGTAGAGATTGAGACCGTTCACCTGCGCGTACCCGGTCTTGGGGGCGGGTGTCATGGGCGTCTGGGCGGAGGCATAGGCTGAAGCCGCCAGCGAGATCACGGCGGCCACGGATGCGCTGAATCCTATTCGGAACGCCCCGCAGTGAGATCTCCTCTTCCGGCGTCGAACGGGCGAACGCCGGAATCGACACGGGCCGTGATGTTGTCAGCGCTGGTTAGCTTTCTACCGCTCAGCTGAGTCCGTTACCGTGGTGATCTTTGTGGAACGAACCCGTCGGGCCCGGTGGGGTAGAAACGCAGTTCGCCAGTTTCCCAAATCCCATGGCATCGATCCCGCAGGGGCGTCGCGCCGACCGCAATCGGAGGGTTCGTATGATGCACCGGACTCGCAGCATCGCTCTCGGTAGTGTGATGGCCGCTGCCGTTGCCGCATGTAGCGCAGGCGGGACGCACGCTACCGCGCCGGCGGGCAGCGCGATCGAGGTTCAGGCGTCAGAGGACGTCGCCGATGTGTCGGCCAACGAAGTCGGCAGCAACGTCGCCGATTACCAGCAAGCCGAAGTCGACGCCAGGATGGGCGGCAGCTTCGGCCCGGGTGGTGGTCCAAACATCGGAATGGGCGGTCCCCTTGGACCAGGCCCGCGGGGGCGAGGGATGTTCCCGCCCGGATTAGGGAGTGGCGGTGGGTGGGGGTGGGGCCCTCAAGCGATCGTTGATGGTGCGTGCTCGCTGGATTCCGTTGGCTTCACCTTCACCTTTCCAGTCGCGGATCCGACTGACACGGTGTCGTACGCGCGCACCTGGCAGTTTTTCTCCGCCGCGAGGTGTGAGCCAGCGTTCGTCGCGGACTCGACCGATTCCGTCGCGTCGACCTTTGCATCCGTGGGCGATTTCAATGGCGACTCCCAGCCCTGGCGTGGGCACCACCACGGGAGTAGGGCCAACGCGCTCACCGCGACCCAGGAGCCGGGAACCGACTCGCTGTTGGCCCACGCGTCGACGCACGTATGGAATGGCAGCGCGAATGCCTACGACTCCGTGGCGTTCGCCGGCACGAACGAACAGCGCCAGCACAAATGGCTGGCCTTCGACACCACGACGAACGTGACGTTCCCGAACCCGCGGCGTGGCGACTGGTTTCCGGTCAGCGGCACATGGAGTCGGTGGCTGACCGACAGCCTCGCCGTCACTGGCGACACCACGGTGTCGAAGAACTACGCGCTGCACCTGCTGCTGACGTTCGCGACTGATTCTGCAGGGAAGGGGGCTCGGGACGCGACGCTTCAGGTCTACGATGCCACGACCGGCGCATTGCTCAAGACCTGCACAGTCGATCTCCAGCGTGGGCATGTGGTGCGCGGGAGTTGCCACTAGCTACTGGGCTGAAGGGGCCGCGTCGCCGTCTCCAATACAAAAGGTGCCGGGCATTCTGCGCCCGGCACCTTAGTACATCTCACGCCCGCCGACGCCTACTCGCGCCGGCGTCCAGCGGGACGCGGCGATCAGTTCTTCGCGCTGGCCAAATCCTTCACGGTCGCGGCTAACGTGTGGACCTTGGCGGGGTCTCCGGCAGCTTGTGCTTCGCCGTCGAGCTGCGTCGCCAACTGGGTCAACGCGGTCTGCCGCTCCGCGCCACTCAAATGCTCGGCGCGATGCAGTTCAGTCGCGATCGCTGACGACCGGTCGCGCGCGATACCGTTGTCGCGATTGAGCTGGTCGAGATACGCGCGTGCCAGGACGAAGCTTGCCGGCCACACGAACTGCGGCTGGCCCTGCACGTTCAGATAGTCCATGTGCACCAGCTTCGCGGCGTCGATCTCGTTCTGCGAGAGGAAGCCGCTGGGCTTCAACTGGAACATGTCGAGGCCGCGGGCAATCTCGGAGCCGATGATGTAGCCGTTGTACCAATAGGCCGACCAGTAACCCGCGAGTATGAGCTTGGTCGAATCCATGGGGCCGCGGTCGAAGTACGCGATCTCCTTCGGGTGTACGGGGTCGGTCCAGTCGAACACGGACAAGCCACCCTGATACCAACCCTGGACCATCACGTCGCGTCCGGGGATCGGGATCAGTGATCCGTTGTGCGCCACGCAGTTCTCGTTCACCGTCTGCGGGGCCGACATCTTGTAATAGCTCTGGAACGTCATCTTCCCATTCGCGAGCGTGTAGATCGCGTCGGCACCCCACTCGTGCTTGTCCGTGGCGCGGCACCGGGGCTGCGACCCGCCGCCCCACTCGTCGGAGAACATGATCTTGCTGCCGTCGTTATTGAACGTCACCGAGTGCCAGGCGGCCATGTTCGAGTCCGACACCTGGCTGATGCGCGTCGGATGCGCCGGGTCATGGATGTCCAACAGCAGGCCGTAGCCGCCGCAGGCGCCGCCGGCCAAGCCGACCGCGGGATAGGCGGTGATATCGTGGCACTGGGTGGGGCCGCCCGCGAACAGGCGCGCGAACATCGCTCGCGTGTAGCCGGCGTGGGCCAACATCGCATCGAGCGCGATCGAATCGGCGGGCGAATCGCCATGCCGAGTCGCGGGCGCCAAGCCGCCGAAGATACGCGGTGAGCTTACGATGTGCGCTTGCTCCGGGTGGGCGAGTGGCACCTGGATGACTTCGATCCGGAACAGCGCCGTATTCGGGTCGTCGCTCTGTTGACCGCCCGAGCACCCTTGCAGCTCGTCTGAGGGTCGGACGGGTGCGGAGCCCGAGACGTAGATGTACACGTTCTCCGGGTCCTTGGGATCGGCGATCAGCGTGTTGGTGTGGGAGCCGCGGCAGGTTTGCACGATGGTCAGCGACTTCGGGTGGGCGATGTCACTGATGTCATAGATCCGGATGCCACGCGCCCGCGCCTTGCTGACGGTGTCGGTGACGCCCTGCAAGCCGCAATCGATACGACCGCTCGTCGCTTCCGCCGATACGAACAGCAGATTGCGGTAGACGGACACGTCACTCTGCGATCCGGGGCAGACGTAGGCGGTCCGCAGCGTTGGCTTGCTCGGGGTGGAGATATCCCACACCTGGATGCCGCTGTAGTTGCCTTGAATGACGTAATTCCCGAGGAAGGCGAGGTCCGAATTGACGAGTCGGGGATCGCCCGGCGTGGATGGGTTGCTAAAATCCTTGGACGGCGGCGTCTTCGAGACGACCGCGAGATTCCAGATCGCTTCGCTGGCGTCGTACCATCCGCCTTTGAGCCCGACCCGCGGGTCGGGCGTCGGCGGGNNAGGCGTCGGCGGCGTGGTGGACATATCGGCGCTCGCCGACGGTGCCTGACCTTCGCCGTGTGATCCAGCCGAGGCGCACGCAGCGGCGGTGAGAAGGCCGACGGCCAGTAACGTGGACGAGACGGGGCCGCCGAACCGCGGTGCACGCGTCGGCGGGTGGAGTGCGTCAGATGACATGAGTGAGATGGATGGCGTGATAGATGACCTGCTGGATGACATGCTGGAGCAGGACGGGCGGCGTGCGGGGTGCGTGTGCGTCATGGGGCGGATCCTGCCGGGGGCAGCGACAGCATGGTGCGCATGCGGCCGATCTCGGCCATCTGATCGGCACTGACGTCGGATGCGAACTTGAAGATGCGGTCGTCCTGGGCGGCGCCCTGCGAGTCGAACAGTTGGCCGACCATAGTGAGTGCGCCGAGGTGGTGCTGCATCATGAACGTCAGAAAGAGCCGATCGAAGTCAGGGCCATGGGCATGGTTCAACTGCTCCATCTGCTCCGGAGTCAGCATCCCGGGCATCAGCATGCCGTCCATGCCCGGCATCCCGGCCATTCCTTTGGGCGGGTATTGGAAGTCCGCCTCGGGCACTGTTTCGTGATGTTCCTGCAGCCACCGCTGCATGGTCAAGATCTCGTCGCGTTGGGCGACGACGATTCGAGCGCACAGTCGAAGCACATCGGCACGGGCTCCGTGACTCGGGGCCCATCCGGCCATCACGACCGCCTGACTGTGGTGCGCAATCATGCCCTGCATGAAGTGCACATCGGCCGGCGAGTAGGGGGGCCGGCCACTATCGGCCTGTGCTTTTTCGGCGGGTGTGAGTGGCGCCGGAGCCTGCTGGGCCGTGGCCGGCCGCGCGCACACGATGATGGCCGTGACCAGCACGGCGGCGCGCACCCGTCGAGACGATCTACTCATCTGATTCAATCTCCAAAAGGCTCGATCTCTATCCATCTCGACGACACGCCGAGGCACGTACATTTGGCACGCCCATCGGAACCGCATCGCTCCCGAGATCCCCGAAAGTAGCGTGCAGGCGATGCCCGGGTAGGCATTTCCAGATGCGGGTCCCGTATAATGGCACTCCTGTCCAGATTTATCGCTCACTCGAACCTCGGAGCATTTTCCCCATGGCGCTCGCCTACACGACGTCGTACCTCGAGGATTCACTGGCGCTGTTCCGCTTCTACAAGCAGCTGTCCGAGCGCGCGATGGCGCAGGTGACGGATGCCCAACTGGTGGAGGTGCTGGACGGCGAGATGAACTCCATTGCCATCATCGTCAAGCACATGGCGGGCAACATGCGGTCGCGATGGACGGACTTTCTCACCACCGACGGGGAGAAGCCAAACCGGAATCGCGACACGGAGTTCGTGGGCGCGCCCCGTACCCGCGAGGCGATCGCGGCGGTGTGGGAGGACGGCTGGCGCTCCGTCTTCGCGGCGATCGAGCCCCTGACTGACAGCGACCTGAGTCGGACGGTGCACATCCGTGGCGAGGCCCATTCCGTCATGCAGGCCATCAACCGACAGCTCGCCCACTACGCCTACCATGCGGGGCAGATCGTCCTGCTGGCCAAGCATTTCAAGAGCGATCAGTGGCAGTCGCTCACCGTTCCCCGCAACAAGTCGCTGGATTTCGAGCGTCAGGTCCGCGCGGGCGAGGCCAGCCAGCGATAGAATCGGGACCATGTCGCATTTATCGGCGTGAATCCGATATTTAGATGGGGGTGACGGGGGCCGCGACCGTCGCTCATGTGAGTGGCGGCCATTGGCTGATTCCCTCAAGCGACCTCTGGCGCTGCCAACTGAACTTTCACACCTTCGACTATGCCGAATCCTGCCAATATCACGGCCGCGCTCAGCGACCGATACGTCATCGAGCGCGAGATCGGCTCGGGCGGAATGGCCACCGTCTATTTGGCGCACGACCGGAAGCTCGATCGCGAAGTCGCGCTCAAAGTGCTGCGGCCGGAGCTTGGTGCGGTGCTCGGGTCCGAGCGGTTTCTGGCCGAGATCAAGATCTCGGCGCGATTGGACCATCCGCACATTCTGACCCTGATCGATTCGGGTGATGCCGACGGGCTGTTGTTCTACGTGTTGCCCTACGTGCGCGGCGAATCGCTTCGGGCCAAGCTCACTCGCGAGCGCCAACTCGATCTCGACGAAGCGTTGATGATCACCAAGCAGGTGGCGAGCGCGCTCGACTACGCGCATCGCCAGGGGCTCGTGCATCGCGACATCAAGCCGGAGAACATCCTGATACAGGAAGGGGAGGCGATGCTGACCGACTTCGGCATCGCGCTCGCCGTCAAAGAGGCTGGCGGCAACCGGCTGACGGAGACCGGCCTGTCGCTGGGTACGCCGCAGTACATGAGTCCCGAGCAGGCCACCGGCGATCGGGGGATCGACGCCCGCAGCGATGTGTACTCGCTCGCCTCGGTGCTCTACGAGATGCTGGCCGGCGAGCCGCCGGTCACGGGAGCGAGCGCGCAGGCGATGATCGCGAAGCTCATGACCGAGCGGCCGACACACCTCCGCATTCTGCGCGACACCATCCCGATGGAGATCGACGCCGCGGTCGCGAAGGCGCTCGCCAAGACGCCGGCCGATCGGTTCGCGAGTGCGGGGGATTTTTCACGGGCGTTGGTAGTGCGGCCCGCGACCGACGTGCGCGAGGCGGCGGCGTCGAATCCGCGTGGGCGCATGGCGATGCTTGGTGCGATCGCCGCCGTCGTGATCGCGGCGATTGCCGGCGGTGCGTACTTCGTCAAAGGACGCGCGATACCGCAGAGCACGGGGGCTACGCTCGGCCAGAAGACGCAGCTCACGGCGTCGGGCGCGGTGCTTGTGCCAGCGATCTCGCCCGACGGCAAGCAGCTCGCGTATCTGACGAAACATTGTGGTGCCGGCGGATGCACCTATTCCGTCGAAGAGCAGGACGTGGGTGGGGCGACGACGCGGACGATCCTCGAGGGCGCGACCGCGGGGTATAACCTGGAATGGAGTCCGGACCGTCGAAACCTCGCGTTCATTGGCACGATCGCGAGTCGGTCCGGGACCTATCTCCTGTCGGCCCTTGGGGGCACCCCCCGGTTCCTGACCAACGGTGTGGCCACGTTCTATGCCGGCGGGGATTCGTTGCTCCTCGGACCCGCGGCGAGCGTGGACTCCGTCTACTGGATTGGCGTAGCTGCTCTCGACGGCGTCAAGCGCGACAGCATCCGGGTGGCTGGCCGCGGACAGGGCGTGGCGGCGATCTCCGTCGTGCCCGGTACGGGCTGGATCGTGACGCTCATCCTCCAGCAGCCTCACGGACTGTGGCAGGTGATGGATCGGCAAGGGACGGTCGCCGACCACGTCGTGAACGCGTGCACCTGTGGTGGCATCGCGACGGCCGACGCGGTGTGGCTGTCCCGGGCGGGGCACGCGGTCGGGGAGTCGATCGTGCGCATCGCCATCGACCGCACGACGGGGCATCTCGCGACGCGGCAGGACACGATGGCGACGGGGTTGTTCACGCAATTCTCGCTCACCGCCGACGGTGCCGGCCTAGTGCGGGATGAAGGAACCTACGACTTCACAGTGTGGGCGCTCGCCTTTTCCGACGTCTTGGCCGGCAAGTATGCCGACGATCGGCGGCTCGTCCACGCGTCGAGCGCGGTGAGTGCGACCATCTCGCCGGATGGAAGGCGCGTGCTCATGCGGCGGGTCGTGCCGACGGGCGGCGGCCATGTGGAGGCCCGCTATAGCGTGATACCGTTCACTGGGGGATCGGAAACACCGTTGAGTGGCGCGGGGGTCCCGAATGAAGTGAGTTGGTCCGATTCCGTGACCGTGAAAGTCGAGACTCTGACTCCCGCCGGGATGCAGCTCTCCCAGCTTGATATCCGGAACGGCGCCCGGCGGAATGAGATGGACCTTCCGGATTCCGACGTCACCTGGGCGAGCGCGCTGCCGGACGGATGGGTATGGATTCCGTCCGCCGCTGACCGGATTTTAGTCCGGCAAGGGGGACATACGCGCGAGTTTCCGAAGCCGCCCTGGTACTCGTTCCTCTATCAAGTCTCGGTGGATCCATCGAGCCACCAGGTCTTCTACTTTGGACCCAATAAGTCGACTGGTGATTCGCTCGGCCTCGGGGTGCTCACGCTTGGCGACGGAACGATGACCCAATGGTCATCGATGTTCGCCGAGCGCGGTCACGTGACGCCACTGGCCGATGGCACGGCCTTGGTGCAAGTGGCGGAGACCCAGGATTTTCTCACCTTCTTCAAGGTCACAGGGCCGGGGAAGATCCAGCGACTGGGCGCCACGCAACGGTCAACGCGCGCAACGTCCGAGTCGAGCGATCTCCAGCGCTCGCTGATTCTCGAGCGCGACTATCGCGCCGATGCCTGGATGAGCAAGGTGGTCAGGCAGTAACCGCCGCGGTTGCCGCACCCACCCGACATCAGCCTGCATGGCGTGACGTCGCGCGGCCCCGCCGGCGTGCTGCAGTCGCACCATTCAAGGCGATGCGTGCCCCACGTGCTCGGTGACCACGTGGTCCGCCACCATCGTCCGGGTCGCGCGCGAAAACTCGAACAATGTGCGAACGCGCGAGACTTGACTCGTCGTGCGACGAGCGGCCGCAGATTCGGGGATGACAGCGATGCATTTGCGGTCAGCCCACATACGCCGAACTCGCGAGGCGGCGGATAGTCCGAACGAACGATTACGGCGTACGGCTGAGGCGTGAGTTGGGCAATCGCCCCTCGGCGGCCTCATCAAGGCAGATCGTGCCGCCGCGGCGTGTCGGCTCTACCGTATGGTCCAGTGCGGTTCGGGCGAGGCTCGCGGGAATCTCGACGCGTTTCATTGTTGGTTTCTCATTGTTGGTTTCTCGCTGTTGGTTTAGTGTTCTGAACGGACCTCACGCGCGAGTGCATGTGCGCGCTGCCTGGCCGTCCAGGGCGATCGTGTCGCACCGAGCGGTGGATCAAGTTGCATCGCTGGGAGTAGCCCGTATCGTCAGTATGGCATTCGTGTTGCCGCTCGCTTAGCCACCCACCTTTTGGAGGGTTCCTCATGGCTACGACGCTCGATCGGCCGGACGCGGCCGATGCCAAGCAAAACGCTACGCTCCCATCGACCGCCGACGCGGCCAAGCTCAAGATTCCGATCCGTGCCCGCTACGACAATTGGATCGGCGGCGAATACGTCGCGCCGGTTCGCGGCAAGTACTTCACCAACCCGACGCCCATTACCGGCAAACCGTTGTGTGAGGTGGCGCGGTCGACCGCCGAGGATGTGGACCGGGCACTCGATGCGGCGCACGCCGCCGCGGTCAGTTGGAACGCTACGTCGCCCACCACGCGCGCGATCCTGCTCAATAAGATCGCAGATCGTCTCGAGGAGAACATCGAGACCATGGCGCTCATCGAGACGATCGACAACGGTAAGCCCATTCGCGAGACGACGTTCGCCGATTTACCATTGGCCGTCGATCATTTCCGCTACTTCGCCGGCGTCATTCGCGCGCAGGAGGGGGGGCTCGGCGAACTCGATGCGGATACCGTGGCCTACCATTTCCATGAGCCGCTCGGCGTGGTCGGGCAGATTATTCCATGGAATTTTCCGTTGCTCATGGCGACGTGGAAGTTGGCGCCGGCGGTGGCGGCGGGGAACACCGTGGTCCTCAAGCCCGCGGAGCAGACCCCGGTAGCAATCATGGCGTTCATGGAGCTGATCGCCGATATCCTACCGAGTGGTGTGATCAACGTCGTCCAAGGATTTGGCGCAGAAGCCGGTAAGCCACTGGCGTCGAGTCCACGCATCGGGAAGATCGCGTTTACCGGTGAGACGACGACCGGTCGGTTGATCATGCAATACGCGTCCGAGAACCTGATTCCCGTGACGCTCGAGTTGGGTGGGAAATCACCAAACATCTTCTTCGCCGACGTCATGGACGCGGACGACGAGTTCTTCGACAAGGCGCTGGAAGGGTTCACCATGTTCGCCCTCAACCAAGGCGAAGTGTGTACGTGCCCGTCTCGCGTGCTGGTACAGGAGTCGATCTATGACCGGTTCATGGAGCGCGCGGTGGCCCGGACGCAAGCGATCGTCGAGGGTGATCCGCTCGACATGAGCACAATGATCGGAGCCCAGGCCTCCAACGATCAAATGGAGAAGATCCTGAGCTACATCGACATCGGAAAGAAGGAAGGCGCTAAAGTGCTCACCGGTGGCGAACGTCGCATCCACGAGGGCGAACGCCGAGACGGCTTCTATATCGCGCCGACCATCTTTGCCGGCACGAATCGTATGCGCATCTTCCAAGAGGAAATCTTTGGACCGGTGGTGGCCGTCACGAAGTTCAAGGATCAGGATGACGCGCTCGCGATCGCCAATGATACGCTGTACGGTCTCGGTGCCGGGGTGTGGACACGCGACCAGAACACGGCCTACCGCATGGGTCGGGGCATCAAGGCCGGTCGGGTCTGGGTGAATTGTTATCACCTCTATCCGGCCCATGCGGCGTTCGGGGGCTACAAGCAGTCGGGGATCGGCCGCGAGAACCACAAGATGATGCTCGATCACTACCAACAAACGAAGAACGTGTTGGTGAGCTACAGTCCGAAGAAGCTTGGATTCTTCTAGGCATATGCCCTTAGGCATATGCCCTTAGGGATGTGCCATTTGGCATGTGGCCTTTCGCGTGGGCCGGTCGCACAGCGGTGGCCGGCCCATTCCTGACTCGTCGCCGATCATGACTCCTGTGCGTGTGTCCGTCACACCAGCAGCGGCCGCGCTACTCCGGCAATTGCAGGCCGAGCACGGGGAATTGGTCTTTCATCAAAGTGGGGGGTGCTGTGACGGCAGCTCCCCGATGTGCTATCCGCGTGGGGATTTTCGGATCGGCGGGCGCGATGTGTACCTCGGTGTCATCGCCGACGTCCCGTTCTATATCGGCGGCCAGCAGTACGAGTACTGGCAGCACACACATCTCACGATCGACGTCGTTCCGGGGCGCGGTGGGGGGTTCTCGATCGAGGCCCCAACCGGGCATCGGTTTCTGACGCGGTCGCGGTTGTTCGACGATGCGGAATGCGACGCGCTGGCTGCGGCCGGGCCACCGCCCCGCGGCCCACAGTCGAGTACCGGGGCAGCGACGTCTCCGACCGACGCCTGACATCGCAGTCGACCGGCCGTACTCCCTGCGGCCGAGCAACTAATCCCGACTACTCGCCGCCCGTACCACCATAGGCAGCCGGCACGCGATCGGTCGGGGACTCGGAGTGAAAGTGGAGGCTGAGGATCTGCCAGCGTTGGCCGTCGAACGCGAGTTGGGCGCTGTCGATGCCGCGCCTTCGTTCACCAGCAGTTGCACACGCCGGGCCACGTCACCATGGTGTCGCGGGCTCGACAACCCTTTCGCAGTCCAATATATCGAACCTGGTAGGGCCCCTCGACAAACTCGCGACCCCGGGCCGGATCGAGGGGGTAGGGGTCGGGTTCCAGCTTTGTGACCGCCGCGACATTCGCGGCGCCAGAGCGAGCTCGACGGACGAGGAGGTGCTAGTCTCGTAAGGGCGGGGGAGCCCGCCCGGTCAGGGCAACTGTACGGAGGAGGAGAGAGAGATGAGCGGCGTACGCGTGCTGGTGGGCACCCGGAAGGGGGCGTTCGTTCTCACGGCCGATGGCCAGCGCAAGCGGTGGAATATCAGTGGCCCGCACTTCGCTGGCTGGGAGATCTATCACGTCAAGGGGTCCCCGGTCGATCCCAACCGTTTGTACGCATCCCAGTCCAGCGGCTGGTTCGGGCAAGTGGTCCAGCGCTCAAACGACGCCGGGCAGACGTGGGAGCCGGTGGGCAATCAGTTCGCGTATGACGGTATTCCGGGCACCCACCAATGGTATGACGGGACGGCGCATCCGTGGGAGTTCAAGCGAGTGTGGCATCTCGAGCCCTCGCTGACCGATGCGGATACCGTCTACGCCGGCGTCGAGGATGCCGCGCTCTTTCGTTCGACTGATGCCGGGCAGTCGTGGCAGGAACTCTCGGGACTTCGTGGCCATGGTTCAGGCCCGCGATGGCAACCCGGTGCCGGTGGCATGTGCTTGCACACGATTCTACTGGACCCGTCGGACCCCGCGCGGATCTACATCGCGATATCGGCTGCGGGGGCATTTCGGACCGACGATGGGGGGCAGACGTGGCGGCCCATCAACCAGGGGTTGCGATCGGCCCAGATCCCCGACCCGACGGCCGATGTCGGGCACTGCGTCCACAGGATCGCGATGCACCGTTCACGGCCCGACGTGTTGTTCATGCAGAAGCACTGGGATGTCATGCGGAGCGACGACGCCGGCGGGTCGTGGCACGAGATCAGCGGCAACTTGCCCAGCGATTTCGGGTTTCCCATCGACGTGCACGCGCACGAGCCGGACACCATCTACGTCGTGCCGATCAAGAGCGACTCGGAGCNNACGAGTGGGAAGCGCTCACGAACGGGCTGCCGCAGGAGAACTGCTACGTCAACGTTTTGCGCGACGCGATGGCGGTCGATGCGCTCGACGAGTGCGGCATCTATTTCGGCACGACCGGCGGGCAAGTCTATGCGTCGGCCGACGCGGGCGATAGCTGGGCGCCGATCGTCCGCGACCTCCCGGCCGTGCTCTCCGTCGAAGTCCAGACGCTCGCATGATCCGGGTCGTGTTGCCGACGCACCTGAAGACGCTGGCGCGCGTCGAGGGCGAGGTCGAGGTCCACGTCGATGGGCAGGCGACCCAGCGGTCGGTACTCGATGCGCTCGAGGCGGGGTATCCGATGCTGCGCGGCACGATCCGCGATCACGGCACGCAGCGGCGCCGCGCGTTCGTGCGGTTCTTCGCCTGTGAGCAGGATCTGTCACACGAGCTACCAGACGCCTCGCTGCCGGACGCGGTCGCGGTCGGCGCGGAGCCGTTTCTGGTGGTCGGGGCCATGGCCGGGGGATAGATGAGCACTCGAGTCACGACGCCGCGCCGGTGTCCGTGGGCGGACAGTGATCCGCTGCTGCGCGCCTATCACGATACGGAATGGGGCGTGCCGGTGCATGACAGTCGCGCGCTGTGGGAAGTGTTGATGCTCGAGGGCTTTCAGGCCGGCCTGTCGTGGATCACGGTCCTTCGGAAGCGTGACGCGTTCTGCACCGCGTTCAAGGGATTCGATCCGACCGTTGTCGCGAAGTTTGGCGCGGCGGACGTCAGCCGGCTGTTGAAGAACCCCGGCATCATCCGGTCACGCTCGAAGATCGAGGCCACGATCAACAACGCGCGACTGTTCGTGGCGATGGAGGCCGCCGGCGACGACCTGTCAACTCTAGTTTGGTCGATGGCCGGCAATCGGACCATCATGCTCAAGGGGAAGGTGCCGTCCAAGACGCCGATCTCCGAGGCGATCTCGAAGCAACTGAAGCTTCGCGGGTACAAGTACGTCGGGCCGGTCGTCGTCTACGCCTGGATGCAGGCGACGGGCATCGCCAACGATCACGTCGTCGGCTGTTTTCGGCGCACCGCGAGCCGTGGCGCGCGGACATCGTCGCGGTCGCGGTCGCGGGCCCCGCGGCGACTTTCCAAGGATCCGGCTGCGCGATAGCTTCGCCTGGACGACTCCTCCTGCACGGGTGCAGCAATGTTCATGAAGACTTCGGTGACCTGGCGGCGCATCTCCGATCGTATGACCGGGCCCGCGGCCCCTGCAGCGGGATCGCTGCGCGCCACCGTGGTGGTCGCGAGCGTGGTCGCGAGTCTGGTCGCGATCGCGGCGAGTGTGGTACCGCCGACTATGTCCGCGCAGTCGGGACCATACGCTGGCCCGGCCAGCCACGCTGGCGCCGCGGCGACCGCGGATACGGGACGCCCTGAGACCAGCGCGGCCGACGTCCATTTCATGCAGGGCATGATCGGCCACCATGCCCAGGCGCTGACCATGGTGAGCCTCATCGCCAGTCGGACGGCTCGCCCGGATATGCCGCTGCTTGGCCAGCGCATCGCGATCTCGCAGCGCGACGAGATTCGGTTGATGCAACGCTGGCTCTCGGACCATCACGAGGATGCCCCAGCCGTCGACACGATCTACACGCCCGGTGGCCACGCGATGATGCCGGGGATGATGATGGCGGGCGCGTTGATGCCGGGGATGCTCACGGACCCGCAGATGGACGAATTGGCGAAGGCCAAGGGCGCCGACTTCGACCGACTGTTCCTGACGGGCATGATCCGTCACCATGAAGGTGCGTTGACCATGGTGTCCCAACTGTTGGCGACGAATGGCGCGGCGCAGGATCCGGCGATCTTCGGGTTTGCGTCGGATGTGGATGCCGACCAGCGCGCCGAGATCAAGCGNNATGCGCGGGATGTTGGGCGCGGCGGCTACCGGAGAGCGGCGCCAGTGACCAACTTCCGTCCGGAATTTTCGGGCGCATGTATTTGACACTTTAGTGAGACCCACAAAATGAGATGCGATCAGAGATCGGAATCAGCGAAGTGGCGCATGCGCGCTCGACGGACGAGCGCATTGGCGTGGCCCCTGTGTCTCGCGGTTGGATTGGTGACCGCGGCCCCCGTCGTGCGCGCGCAGGGCGATAGCGCGTCCAAGGCGGCGGATCCGCGGGTCGGGCTCAAGGCAGGGTGGGAGGATGCGGGTGAAGCGGCGCGCAACCTCGTGTTGGTGGGCCACCACGATCGGCCGGACGGCTTTTTCAACCCGGCGGACCACGGCGATTTCCATCTGATCAATTCGGATCTCGCGTTCATGGGGAAGATCGTCTTTCAGGGCAACTTCGGCGGACTGCAGATTTGGGATCTTTCGAATCCGGCGAGCCCGACCCTCCGCGCGAGTGTCGTGTGTCCCGGGGGCCAGGGCGATCCGTCCATCTACGGCAACTTGCTGTTCGTCTCGGTCGAGGAAACCCGCGGCCGTATCGACTGTGGTGCCCAGGGGGTCACGGATTCGGTCAGCGCCGAGCGGTTTCGTGGCGTCCGCATCTACGACATCCACGACCTCGATCACCCGAAACAGATCGCGGCTGTCCAGACGTGCCGTGGCTCACACACGCACACGTTGATTCCCGATGCCAAGGACAAGGGCATCCTGTGGATCTACGTCTCGGGCACCGCGCCCGTGCGGCCGGCCGCGGAGCTGGCGGGATGCTCCGGCGCCAAGCCGGACGTCGATCCGAACACCTCGTTGTTCCGGATCGAAGTGATCCGGGTCCCGCTGGCCTCGCCGCAGGACGCGAAGGTCGTCAGCTCGCCCCGCATATTCGCCGATGCGAAGACTGGCGCGGTGAATGGGCTGGGCAAAGCGGGCGACCATGGCCCGGGCACGCAGACGACGGAAGAGACCAACCAGTGCCACGACATCACGGCCTACCCGGCGATCGGGTTGGCTGCGGGCGCGTGTGCGGGCAACGGGATCCTCTTGGATATCCGCGACCCCGAGCATCCGAAGCGGATCGATGAAGTGAGCGACCCGAATTTCGCATACTGGCACTCGGCGACGTTCAGCAACGACGGCAAGAAAGTGCTGTTCACCGACGAGTGGGGCGGCGGCGTGGCCCCCCGCTGCCGTACGAGCGACCCCGTCAAGTGGGGAGCGGACGCGATCTTCAACCTCGTCGGTGGCAAGATGCAGCTGGCGGGGTTCTACAAGCTGCCCGCCCCGCAGACCGACATGGAAAACTGCGTCGCGCACAACGGGTCGCTGGTTCCGGTCCCNNGGTCGCGACATCCTGGCCCAGGGCTGGTACCAGGGCGGTGTCTCGGTGTTCGATTTTACCGACGGCGCGCACCCGGTGGAGATCGCGTTCTTCGACCGCGGTCCGATGAACGCGGCCAAGGCGGAGATCGGCGGGTTCTGGAATGCCTACTGGTATAACGGCTATATCTTCGGCTCCGAGCTGGGACGTGGGCTTGACGTGTTCGAGTTGAAGCCGAGCGAATTTCTGTCCCAGAACGAGATCGACGCGGCGAAACTGGTGCACTTCGACATCTCCAACCCGTCCGACCAGCAGAAGCTGGTGTGGCCGGCGAGCTTCGTGGTCGCGCGTGCGTATCTCGACCAGCTCGTACGCGGGCATGGTGTGCAGCCGGACCAATCGTCTGCCATTGCGAAGGACCTGGACGCGGCGGAGCAAATGAAGGGCAAGGACCAGAAGTCCGCGCTCAAGAAGTTGGCCTCCCAGGTGGAGCATGACGCACAGGGATCGTCCGACCAAAATCGCGTTCACATGTTGGCGGGCGTCATCAAAGACCTGGCCAACGCGTAAATCGCACGCGTCGACCGACTCGAATTGCGACAGTACGTCCCTCCTCGCCCTGGAACGCACGGCCGCGTTCCAGGGCGGGAGTCCATCTCAGCCTAGCCTTTGATGCGATGCATCGAGCCAGCGCTGCCNNCGGTCAAGTCGGCGAGCGTGCCCGGCGATGCGTCGTCCGGGGGGCACCCCCGCTTGATCGGGCCCGTGCGAATGGGCATACTCCGGGGATCGTCGTCGTAGCTTGGTCCCCGGTCTCATAATCTGGATCGACGATCCGTCTAGACGCGCGGGCGTAGCGCGTGTGTCCCACCCACTTGCAGGAGTCGTGTCAATGCGCGGAACAGTATTCGCTCTGGCGTTGTGCGGGCTGGCGACGGTTGCACGGGCGCAGGATCCCGGTGTTACCGTGAAGCCGTTCGATCAGAAGCATGGCGGCAGCGACAACATCAAGATGATCGCGCACGTCGTCACGCACCCCGGTCTGTGGAAAGCGGCGGACATCGAGATGGAGCAGGATCCCAGCCGACCGTACGTGTACATCTGCGGCTTCGTGAACTACGACACGCAGATCTACGACGTGCGGGATCCGTCGCACCCGAAGAAGGTGTTCGACTGGACCATCGAGCAGCCCGAGCTCCACCGCGGCATCGGCGCCATGGACGGGAAATATTTCAAGATCGGCGACCGGTATTACTACGCACAATCGATGCAGTTTCAGCAGGGCACCCCGGACGCGGACCTCGGCGCCGTGATCTTCGATGTGACCGGCCTGCCTGACTCCAGCAAGGTGAAGGTGGTCGCGCGGATCCGGTACGCGAAGGCGCCGGGCGGATTCCACAACACGTTCGCCTACAAGCACTCGGATGGGCGCGTCCTGTACTTCGTCACGGTCAACGAGCCACAGGCGCTCATCTACGATTTGGCCAAGGTCGTCAGTGGCAAGGATTCGAGCACGTGGCTCATCGGCGCGGTACCCAACCCGACGCCGTTCAAGCAGATCGGCGCCGGTGGGTACCACGACTTTTACATCGGCTACGATCCGGCCTCCCACCAGGACAAGTTCTACGGGGCGGGACTGGGCGGGTTCTCGGTGTGGGACGTGACGCGCCCGGAGACGCCGAAGCAGATGTTCACCATCACCGGCCTGGGGATGGACATCGCGCATACGTTCACACCGTCGCCCGATGGCAAATACGCGGTCACGGAGACCGAGTACCAGTACACGCCGCTTCGGATATGGGACCTCACGCCGGGTCAGTCCGGAAAGACGCAGAACCTGGACAACGCGATCAGCGGATGGGCGGCCGATTGGCGCGACCTCTCCCACAACCACGAAGTGCGCTGGCCGTACGTTTTCGTGTCGGCGTATGAAGACGGCTTGCAGGTCTTCGATCTCAAGGATCCGACGAACCCGAAGACCGATGGGCACTACTACACCTGCGAGTGCCAACATCAGCATGGGTTCGGCGGCACCCAGGACGCCGGCTGGCAGAGTACGATCAGCGTGGAGCAGGGCGCGTTCGGCGTCGATGTGCGCAACTACGACGGCCTGATCGCGCTCTCCGACATGCGCAGCGGGCTGTGGCTGTTCCGTATGAACGGCTTCAAAGGGTGGAACGGGCACGATGTCGGGATGCCGAATATCTCGAGCGTCCAGGACTACGATCATGGCCCCGAAGGCGCTCCCAAGGCGAGCGCGATGGGAGCGACAAGCTCGGGGCGGTAGGCAGAGTGGTTGCGATGAGAGGACAGATCACGCGCCGGCTGCGGGGATCCCGCAGCCGCGCGCGCCTGTCGGTGGTGGCGCTCGTCGTCGGACTCCTGGGCCCGTCGGGTCCGATCGGGCCGTACGACATCCCGCTGTACGGCACGCCGAAGGCGCCGGCGGCAAATGGGCACGGGCGCCTCGTGTATGCGGATTCGCCGTTCGGCGTCGCTCTGACGAAAGACGGTCACACCGTATACGACATCCAGATCACGGCCGCCGCGTTACCCGCGCCGTCCAGCCTCGGCGCGTATTCGACTTATGTGGCGTGGGCCGCGACATCCGATCTGACCCAATGGACACGATTGGGGTCGGTCGTGAACGGCAATTCGATCGTAGGGCCCGTGGATCTCAACAAGTTCCTCCTCGTCGTGACCGCGGAGTCTGATTCGACTTCGGCGACGCACGCGGGGCCGACCGTGCTGCATGGGATATCCCCAAGCGCCCTACTGCAGAAGTTCTTGACCAAGCCGGCGTTCCACGGAATTGCCGATTGACCCGCATCGTGCGTCTCGCGTTGGTGGCGGCCGTCCTCGGCACACCGTTCCAGATCGCGCTCGGACAGCAACCGCCGTCGGCTCCTCCCGCAATGCCACCGGGCATGTCGGGGATGCCGGGCATGGGGCCCGACTCGTCGAAGACTCCGCCGGCGGCGTCACCGGCGCCGACGACTGCGATGCCCGGCATGGCGGGGATGAGCGGCGGCGCCATGGCGATGCCGATCCCCATGCCCAAGGGCATGCCGATGGTACCCGGGCTGATCGGGCTCACCCCGCCGGTGGCGTCATTCCTGCCTGGCGCAGGCGTCGATCCAATGAAGCTCCCGGTTGTCAAGCCGACGGAGGTCGCGCGCCTCAAGAATGGTGACACGCTCGACCTCACCGCGATGCTGCTGCGGCGCACGATCAAGGGCCGCACCTTCGTCATGTATGGGTACAACGGTCAGACCCCGGGGCCGCTCATTCGCGTCCCACAGAACGCCACGATCATCGTGCGCTTTCACAACCGGATCGATCTTCCGAGCTCGGTCCATTGGCATGGGGTCCGGCTCGATAACCGGTACGATGGCGCGCCGGGGGTGACGCAGGCAGAAGTGCGGCCCGGGGACAGCTTCGAATACAGGGTTCATTTCCCGGACGCGGGCGTGTACTGGTACCATCCCCACGTGCGCGAAGACATCGAGCAGGCGATGGGCCTCTTCGGCAACATGATCGTAGACTCGCCTGATCCGGACTACTACTCGCCCGCGAACCGTGAGCAGGCGCTGGTGTTCGACGATCTCCTCGTCAATGCCGACACGTTGATCCCGTTCGGGAAAGAAGGCCCCGATTTCGCGCTGATGGGCCGAGTCGGCAGTGTCGAGCTCGTGAATGGCGAGTCGCGGGATACGTTGCGCGCCAAGACCGGCGAGGTGGTGCGATTCTATCTGACCAACGTGGCCAGCTCGCGGACGTTCAATATCTCATTCGGCGACGCGCCGATGAAAGTGCTGGCGTCCGACGTGAGCCGGTTCGAGCGAGAACAGCGAGTGTCCAGCGTCGTCATGGCCCCGGCGGAGCGCTACATCGTCGAGGTTCGATTCGAGCATCCGGGTCGCTACGCCCTCGTGAACGCGGTCCAGGCGATCAATCACTTCGCGGGCGAGTTCGATCCCGAGGTAGACACGGTTGGAATCGTCACCGTCGACTCGGCTCCCGCGACGCCGGACTTCGGGTCGGATTTCGCCGCCTTGCGCGCCAACGCCGCGGTCTCGCGCGACATCGACCGCTACCGTCCGTATTTCACCAAGCCCGCGGACAAGCATTTCACCCTGACGGTCGACGTGTCGGCGCTGCCGCTCGCCACGGTACAATTCATGGACGTGGATACGGCGTACTATGCGCCAGTCGAGTGGGTGGACGCGATGCCCGACATGAACTGGCTCTCCACCAGCAAGCAGGTGCACTGGGCCATTCGCGACGATGCCACCGGCAAGGAGAACATGGACGTTGACTGGCACGCGGCCCAGGGGTCCATCGTGAAGGTACAGATCTTCAACGATCCCAAGTCGTTCCATCCGATGCAACACCCGATGCACCTGCACGGGCAGCGCATGCTTGTGGTGGCGCGCGACGGTGTGCCGAACCGCGACCTCGTATGGAAGGACACCGTGATCATCCCCGTCGGCTCGACCGTGGACCTGCTGATCGATGCGTCGAATCCGGGCGCGTGGATGATGCACTGTCACATCGCCGAGCATCTGGGGTCGGGGATGATGACCATATTGCATGTTGATCCCGCGGCGGGCCCTCCGGCCAAGTAGCAGTGGCGGAGGTGGCCGCGTCATCGCGGAGCGCTACTCCGCGTGCGGCAGTTGACTGCGGTCCATGAGAAAGCGCCGGACGTCAGGATCTGCCGCGAGGCCGATTGCCCGCTGATATGCGTCGTGGGCGGCGGGGCGGTCGCCGAGGCGAGCGCAGAGCTCGGCCCGGGCAGCCCAGAACGGCTGATACGATTCGACACGACCGGCCACGCGGATGGCATCCAGTGCAGAGATGCCGGCGGCCGGTCCGTGCACGGCGGCGAGTACCACGGCGCGGTTCGTCGCCACCACATCGGATCCCGTTCGGCGGAGCAGGTCATCGTACAGCAGGAGGAGCGCCGCCCAGTCCGTCGTCCCGGTGCGCCGCCGGGCGCCGTGTACGGATTGGATCGCGGCCTCCAATTGGAAGCGTCCCGTCCGTTCGACGGACGCGGCGCGAGTGAGGAGCCCTTCTGCCTCGTCGATCAGGGCGCCGTCCCATGCAGCCGGCTGCTGGTCGGTTAGCGGTACGTAGCCGCCGGCCGCCGGTCTGTGCGCACGCCGTCGGGCATCGACGTACAGCAAGAGGGCGAGGAGGCCGAGTGGCTCTGGCTCGTGGTCCGTGAGTTCCACCACGACCCGCGCGAGTCGGATGGCCTCCCCCGTCAAGCCTTGTCGATCCATCGTCAAATCCTGTGGGTTTCCCCATCCGTCGGCATACGCCACGTAGATCGCGTCGAGCACGGCGTCGAGACGTTCGGGCATCGCGGCGAGGTCTGGGACCGGCATCGATATCTTCGCATCGCGAATCTTTCGCTTGGCGCGAACCAGCCGTTGCGCCATGGCGTCGGGCGACTGCATGAATGCCGCCGCGATCCGACGCGCGTCGAATCCGAGGACGGCCTGCAGGATGAGCGGCGCCCGCACTCCGGCGTCGATCGCCGGATGGGTACATGCGAGCATCAGGGCGAGGCGATGGTCGGGCACGTCCGACGCCCCGTCGATTTCGGCACGGGTGGGCGTGAGTTCCGCCACCACGGCGGCATGCACCCGATCTGTCGCCTGCTGATGCCGTGCGCCATCGACCAGCCGACGACGCGCCGCCGTGAGTAGCCACGCGTCGGGGGAGTTCGGTACCCCGGTCTCGGGCCAACGCGCGAGGGCAGCGGCAAACGCATCAGCGAGCGCGTCCTCGGCAGCCGCGACATCGTTTGAACGGACCGCTAGCAACGCCAGCAATTTGCCGTAACTCTCCCGCGCGGCGCATTCAGCGGCACGCCATGCGGGAGAGTCAGAACGCCGATCCGGGGTGGCGTCGTTCACCCGGGTATGATCATCACTGGCCGCACCTCGACGGTCCCGCCGTCGGTGCCGGGGCAGCGTCGAGCCCATTTGATCGCTGCGTCCAGATCCGGCACGTCGAGCATGTAGAACCCGCCGAGCTGCTCCTTGGTTTCCGCAAAGGGTCCGTCCAGCACATTGGCGCCCGCGCCCGCCCCGCGAATGCTCGTCGCGGTGGCGGTTGGCTGAAGCGCTTCACCGGCCACGTAGACGCCGGACTCCCTGAGTGCAGTCGTGTACGCACCGTATGCCGAATGCATCCGCGACATCGCATCAGGCGTCGCGGACGCCATTGCTTTTTCGCTACCGTAGATCAGCAGGAGGTATTTCATGTGCTGGTAATCTCCAAGCAAGAGGAGGGACACCGTCGGCGCACGGGGAACCGGTATTCGGTTGGCGGTCGCTGTCCGTGTGCAATGACGGACCAGGCGGTGCCCAATCGACATTGGCGTCGGCGAGCGGGGGCCGCAGGTTAGTTTGATACCCAAGAACGACGTTGCGAATATGCGTCACGCCGGCCGATTTGGGGGGTGCTGCGTCGTGGAGGCGCGGCATGGGTTGGGGGCCGCGCCGCCGTCGAGTGTGTGCATTCCGCTTACCATGTCTCTGGCGAGGACCGCATGCTGGCACTGGATCGTCCGCTCGTTCCCGCGCTCGTCCTCGCCCTGGGCGTGGCGCTGGGCGGCGCCTTTGCAGGCAACGGGTTCGCGCGGGCCCGATTGGGTGATCGGTACGTCACGGTCAAGGGCATATCGGAGCGGGAGGCGCGGGCTAATCTCGCGATCTGGCCCCTCCATCTTGTCGCCGCGGACAACGACCTGAGTCGGGCCAACGCGCGCCTCGAGACCAGCGCCTCGACGGTTCGCGAGTTTCTCGCACGGCACCAGCTCGACACGACAGCCGCGGAGGTGCAGGATTTTTCGGTCACCGACGCCTACTTAACGCAGGGTGACGTCGGGTCGCGGCCCCCGACTCGCTACGTGATTCGACAGACGATCGTCGTCCGGTCCACCAAGCCCGACCTCGTGCTCGCCGCGAGTCAGCGGGTGGCAGAACTCGTGAGTGCGGGGGTCGTCCTGTCGTCCGGCGCCGAATTCGGCAACGGCGGCCCCACCTTCATCTTTACCGGCTTGAATGGGCTGAAGCCGCAGATGATCGCCGAAGCGACCGCGCGGGCCCGCGAGGGGGCCGAGCAGTTCGCCCACGATTCGCATAGCGAGATCGGTGCGATCCGGCAGGCGAGTCAAGGGGTGTTCGAGATCCTGCCCCGGGACCAGGCGCCGGGAATCACGGAAGAGAGCCAGATCGTCAAGACTGTCCGCGTCGTGTCGACGATCGACTACACGCTGCTGCGGTGATTCGGGGATCGAGACAACCAATTCGACGCCAATTCGTACCAACGACCACGCCTCGTTGAAGCCGACGTACCGGGCGTGTATCCTTCGCGGTCGCCAGGCGAGGTAGCAATGAATCACTGGAAAGAGACGACAGAGATCTTCTCGCGGCTCGCCGCTCTCGGTGCGCGTGGAGAGACTGCGGCACTCGCTACGGTCGTCAGCATTGATGGGTCCGCCTATCGACGTCCGGGCGCCAAGCTCCTCATCGAGGATGACGGCGACACCATCGGCGGCGTCAGCGCGGGGTGTCTCGAGGCCGACGTCCGACTCGCGGCGCGATCTGTGGTCGGGACCGCGACGTCGTGCCTTCGCCACTACGACACGGGCGAAGAAGATCTCTCGTGGGGGCTCGGCCTGGGCTGTAGCGGCGCGGTGGACATCTACGTGCAGCCAGCGACCAGCGGCCCCCTGGCTACGATCGCCGGCCGGGTCGTCGATCTGCTGGCGGGTGACGCGACCGTAGCGCTCGCGACCGTGATCTCAGACGGGCCAGAGGTGGGCGCTACGATCGCGATTGAATTTCCAATCGAGACCCCGCCCGGTGCGTTTCCGGCCTCAGTCCACGGATCGCTCGGCTCTCCGGATCTCGATCATCGCGTGGCGGCGTGTGCGCGCGAATCGCACGCGACCGGGCGATCGGCCGTTCACCGTGTGGCTGGGCGCCAGATATTTGTCGAATTGCTGACGCCACCGCCGCACCTCCTGGTGTTTGGTGCGGGCTCTGATGCGCGGTCGTTGGTCGCGTACGCCTCGGACGTGGGATTCCGTGTGACGCTTGTCGACCATCGGGAAGCGTTACTCGATCCAAAATGGTTTCCACACGGTGCGAGACGGATCACCGCGCGGCCCGACGATGAATCCGTTGTGCTGCCGTCGGCAGCGCGGTCGCTGGCCGTGGTCATGATGCACTCGCTGGCGTACGACCGCGGCTGGATCCGGCGCCTACTCGCGGCGGGCGTTCCGTATATCGGTGTGCTCGGACCCAGGCGGCGGACGGAGTCCATCCTTCGCGGCTTGCGCCACGACGGGTCGGACACCGGCGCGGTGGGTGGATGGACGGGCGGCGCGGCCAATGAGGACCGGGTCTATGGCCCCGTGGGCCTCGACCTCGGTGCCGACGGTCCGCAACAGGTAGCGATTAGCATTGTCGCCGAGCTTCTCGCGATCACGGCAAAGCGTGAGCCGCGGCACCTGTCCAAGCGGCATGACGCCATCCACACGAGATAACTCGGTACACATTCCGAATCGGAATGGCCCGGTTGCCGGCATCCTTCTGGCGGCTGGCGCCTCGACGCGCATGGGGTCGAACAAGCTGCTATTCGAGCTTGGGGGCCAGAGCGTACTTCGAGGTGCGGCTCAACGGGCGGTGGTCGCGGGACTGGCGCCAGTCCACGTTGTGCTCGGCCACCAAGCCGAACCGGCGCGCCAGGAGCTGGACGGCCTCGACTGCCGGGTCGTACTCAACCGCGACTACGAACTGGGAATCACTGCGTCGTTGACCGCGGGGCTGGCCGCGCTCGCGCCGGAGGTGTCGGCGGTCGTCGTGATGCTTGCTGACATGCCCCTCGTGACCGCGAGTATGATCTCCGAACTGATCGCACGGTATCGCGCGACCACCGCACCATTGGTCGTCTCGAGCTACGACGGAGTGCACGCTCCCCCGATACTCTATGACCGGGGCCTCTTCGCCGAACTACGGTCGATGACGGGTGACAGCGGGTGCGGCCGGCAGGTGGTGAAGCGACACCGATCCGAGGCTGAAGAACTGCGATGGCCGTCAGCAGCTCTCGCGGACATCGACGTCCCTGCGGACTACGCGCGCATGCGACTGCAGGACTAGCCCCCACAAACGGTGAGGGCGTGGGTGCTACGCCCGGTGTCCGTTCGTCGGCGCCGCGACGATCAAGGGCCGGGCGCGCGCGTGCGGGTAGTCGAGGAGAAATACGCGGTCGTAGCTACTGCGGTACGGATGCCGCGCGATCACGGGGGAGAGATCGGCTAATGCGCCGGTCGGCGCGCGGTCGCCGCCATCGATGCAGGCGCCGTCACGATCACCGTCGTCGTCACCATCCACTACGGCGAGTAGCCAGACGCCGCTCGAGCAGCGACGGTAGCCATTGAACCCGGCGTCCATCGCGTCAAGCGCGTGCTGTACATCTTCCGCGCGAAGTGGGACGGGCTGCAGCTCGCTCGTCAACGACCAATTGGAATCGGTCTCAGCGCGGTTCCTCAGCACCGTGAGTGCGGCAATGCCTTCCGGCCAGGTCGATCCCGGGCGGACCGGGCGTCGCAGGTAGAGGCCCTGACCGGGTACCATGCCAACGGTTGATACGTGTGCCGCGAGCCAGGTCGCCACACCCTCGATATTGCGTTGGGGGACCGGCAGCTGGGCATCCGCTGAGACGAGTACGGTCACGGGCGGGCCGCCATCGGTGACATACAGATTTTCTGCCCGGTTGATCAAGAGCTCGCCGTGACGCTCGATCAGCTCTCGGGCTTGCCGTGTCTCTTCTGGTTCGCGGGGTATCCGCGTTACCTCGATGCCCAGCTCCCCGGTCGGGGTCGCGATGAGGCAGTCCGGCCCGTCGCCGAGGTGCGCGGAGCCGGGAGGGCAGAGCTCGCAGCACGCGCGAAACCGATCGATGTATACATCGACATGTTCGGGTCGCATACCCGAGAGACGGATCAGCGGCGACAAGGTATCCAGGCCGTTGCTCCCGTAGCATCTTCCCGCGCATGCGATGCCGGCTTCCATTGATTGGGTTGTTGGTCGCGGTCGGCTGCATCCGCTACCGGTCGGACCCCCAATTCGAGGCCACGCCGTCCCGCGCGGTCACCGATTTCGCGGCGCGGCGACTCGACGACTCAGCCCTCACCTCATACATCACGAGAATGGCCGGTACCGCGTTAGACACCGGTTGGACCGAAGACCGTATCGCATTGACTGCCTTGTACTTCCGGGGCGAGCTCCGGCTTGCCCGCGCGATCGTCGATGAGGCACGTGCAGGCGAGGCGACGGCCGGCGCATGGCCCCCGTTCACCGCGGAGGGGAGCGTCAGCCGTACCGCCCGGCCGCTCGAGAACACGCAGTCCCGATGGAGCGAATCGATCACCGCCACCCTCACCCTCGAGCTGGGCGGCAAGCGCGGCGCACGGTTGGCGCGGGCGAGGGCCGAGACGCTGGCGGCCCGGCTGCGACTCGACGCCGTGGCGTGGCAACTCGCGAATGACGCGCGGGCGGCCGCGATCGGCGCGATCGCGGCCGATGCAGCGCTCGCGGACGCCACGGCCGAGGCGACCGCGGTGCGGACGCTCTCCCAGATGCTTCGGGCCCGATACGCGGATGGCCAATTGTCGCTGGCGGAAGTCGCGCGCGCGGAGACCGATGAGCGGGGCGCCGCGATTGCGGCGGTCGAGGCCCAGCGGGCGCGCATCGATGCCCGCGCGGCGTTGGCGCGGGCGCTAGGGGTGAGATTCGACCGAGTGGATACGCTCCCCTTACGCATCGCCCCCGTGTCCAGCTGCACCATTCTCGACTCGCTCAGCGCTCGATCAGGCAGCGTTGCCGTGCACGACTCGCTGGCCCTATTGGCCCTGCAGACCCGCGCCGACGTCGGCGCGGAAGTCGCCGAATACACGGGCGCCGACGCGGACCTCCGGCTCGAAGTCGCGCGGCAGTACCCGGATCTCACCCTCGGGCCGGGATTGCTCTGGGATCAGGGGATCCCGGGCTGGATCGTGAACGTGGGGTTGCCGTCGCTGATCGGCGGACGGAACAGAGGGCCGATCGCGGGATCCGAGGCTCGCCGCGCGGAGCAGGGGGCGCGGGTCCGGCTGCTGCAAGACAGCGTACAGAGCGACATCGATGGCGCGGTGGCCAGGTGCCGTGGCGTGCGTGGTGTCGTGGCATCAGCGGACTCGCTGATCGATGCGACACAGCACGCGGCTGATCTCGCGGATTCGGCATATCAGCGCGGAGAGACTGGTCGTACGGAGCGAGCGATTGCGGATCTCGCGCTGGTGCGAGCCGAGCACATGCGGCGACAGGCCATCGCTCGTCGCGAAGCGGCCGGCGCTGGGCTGGATCGTGCGACGGGCCGTTGGATTGGGCTGACCGCACGCGGGCCCTGGCCCGGCACCGCGACCAACGTCGGTCAGCCGCAGTGAGATCCATGCAGCAACTCCCCCTACAGGCCCCCACGCGGGTCACGACCACATGAGGTCTACATGACACGCAGGCGGCGACTCGCGTGCATCACTTGGGCATGTCTCGGTGCCGCGTACGCCTGCGGCGGAGGCGTCAAAGGTCCCGATGGGGATGCCGGTCCTCCCGCGGCGGCGGCGCGGAGCGCGTCCGACCAGGGCGTGACGCTCGACGAGCAGGCGCAGCGACGTGCCGGCATCGAGACTCGGCTGCTTGGCCCGACCAGTGGTGCCGACCTGATACATCTGGCGGGGACGCTGATCGCCGACCCCACGCGCGTGACGACAGTGCAAGCGCCGATCTCCGGGCGGTTGATCGTCGGGCCATCCGGGCAATGGCCCGGCTATGGTGATCGAGTGCCCGCGGGCGCTGTGTTGGCCCAGGTGTCGGATGCGCGACCACTGACCGCCGATCGCGGCGGCACCGTCACCAAAGTGAGTGCCCAGCCTGGGCAACTGGTGCAGGCCGGGCAGGTCCTGCTGGAGCTAACCGACTTCGGCGAGCCGTTGGCGCGGATCATCTGGCGGTCGGACGGACCGTTGCCGGCCCCGCCGACGGTACAGGTCGCGCCGCTCGCAGCGATCGATGCTCGCGGGTCGCCCGCGGGGGGCGAATGGGTCACCGCGCGACTCGTCGGTCCGGCTGCCGACGCCGACTCGCTCACGCATCTCCCGATGTATCTCTATCGCGCGCCGCGCGGATGGCCCGGCGCGGCGCCGGGAACGCCCGTCGTCGCGGCCGCACCCGCGCGGGGTGCGCCCACGCGTGGACTGTTCGTGCCGGCGGCGGCGGTCGTGCAGTGGGAGGGACTCGCCTGGGTCTACATCGAGCAGCGGTCCAACACGCCGACCGCCGACACCGCCGGTCGCGCCGTCGCAGCACCGGGCGACCACGCGGCTCATGTGACCTATGTGCGGCACCGAGTCGATACGAATCATCCGATCGATGGCGGATGGCTCGTGGGGGTGCAATCCGATGGCGGCGGCCTCACGAGCGGCGACGCAGTAGTCGTCCGCGGCGCGCAGCAGCTCTTGTCGGAGGAGTTCAAATCACGGGCCATCACGGGCGACGAGGACGAACAGTGAGGTCCGTCGCACCGCGTCCGGCGTCGGGACCAACATGCTGATCATGCTGATCATG
>PMAE01000030.1 GCA_003152485.1 Gemmatimonadota bacterium
AAATCCCAGAACCCGTCCCACCCCGTGACCCGCGACATGAGCGGCGGCCCGAGCATCTCGACCAAGTCGGCGCCCGTCTCGTTCGTGGTCACGATTGTGGGGAGGAACCGCTGCTCCCGGTGCGCGATGAGCTGGTACAAATGCGGCTGCAATCCCTTGGCGGTCACCGCGTGGCGGCTCACCTCATCGAGCACCAGGAGATCCACGTTCCGGTACTTGGTGAGCCGGACCGCCTCGGTCGCGCCCCCATCGCCCGCGCCCCACATCCCGCGGAGGTCCCGGACGACGTCGTCGAACGTCGTGAACGACACCGGGCCACCGTGGACCAGGGCGACATGCTTGGCGATCGCCCACGCCCAGAAGTTCTTGCCGGTGCCCGGTGGGCCGGTGAAGACGGAGATCGCGGTCACCGTCGCCACACTTCGGTTGTCGTACGCCTGGAGCCAGAGGCCGCCACGGAGCAAGATCCGAAGGCACGCGCGTTGACTCGCCGCGCTCCCGTGGGTCTGCCACGTCTCGGGCGCGACCTCGGCGTACATGGCCGGCACCCGGAGGTCCGCCGCGCGGTCGGCCGCGATTGCCGCCTTCCGGGCGACGTTCGCGCGGTCCCGCTCGCGGTCCTGGCAGGCCGTGCACGCCGAGGGCTGCCACCGCGACAGCACGTACGACTGGCGGAGCGGGACGCCGCATGTGGGGCAGGGGACGGTCTGCTCGCGAAACATCGGCTCAATCCCCAGGGCTGCCATGCTGTCTCCGTGCCAAGTCTGCTGCGTAGAATGCGACGGTTCCCGGCTTCGGCGGTTCCGCTGGCGGCATAGTATCGGCCCCCGGGTTCCCTGTCAAGGCCCTGTGGGGCTCAGATTGGGCGCGCGAATAGGCGCCGTACCGCTCGGCGAAGTTGTGCGGGCTCGCGAACTCCTCTGTCCGGTATCGCTTGAGGTACTTCTCCCAGTTCGCGACGACCTCTGCCTCGGTCGCCAACCCGTCGGTGACGAGCGGTTTGAATGCGGCGCCGATTTTGGCGTGCGACATCTTGCCGCCCTTGTACCGGGTCCACAAGTCTCGGGAGGCGTCGATCCATGTGGGCTGTCGCTCTTTCTTCGGTTTCGCCTTCGCGTCGGGCGCGTCAGCGCCAAGAGTAGGTACATCTACGTCTCGTATCGTATCGTATCGTAACCCTCGGACAGCTTGCGGACGGTCGGCAGGATGTCCCGTGGACTGTCCTGCGGACCGCTGCGCGGCTTTCCGGGTGCGATCCTTCTCGCGACGGTCTTCCAGTTTGCCGTTGAACTCGTCCCAATCGTTGATGACGCCATCGGTTAGGTGCTTCTCCTTAATGAATTTCGCGAAGAGACCCGGCGCCCCGCGCCACTGCGCCCAACTCTCGAGGAGGTCGTCCGGGACCTCGGACACGTTGCCGCCCTGGCAATACTGCGAGACCTTCCCCCACAACATCGCGAGATGTCCCACGACGCTGTCCGCAGGACATCCGAGGGACGCCATTCCACGCCACACGACTTTCGTATCCCCGATGTTGGCATGCATGCGAAACCAGTGACCGCTCACGGCACCTCGAGCGCGGCGAGCGCCGCGAGGATGGTCGCCTTCCCCTCGTCGAACGACCACGCCGGCACGTCGTCGTGCCCCGGCCGGCGAAAGAGCGCCGTCCATTCCCGCGGGTTCTCCGCCGTGGCCGCGTCGGTCCGCGCCGATCCCGCGACCGCGAACTGGAACCCCGCCGAGCGCATGTGATAGACCGCGCGCGCCCGTTGCACTGGATCGTCCGTGAACCGAGGGACGACCTCCGATGCACCCGTGAGGGGATTGACCCCGATCGGCTCACCCGTCGAGTCCGCGCCCAAGAACCGCCAGCCAAAGATCTTGATGGCCACGACCGCGTCGAGCTCGCGCGGCGTCGCGTGGACGCGCGTCTCCTGGCCGGTCATTGTGTCGTCACTGGGGCCGCCTCCGGTGCGTTCCGCCGCCCCGCTGGGATTGGCGGGGCACCATAGTACCATCGCTGCGCACCGGAAGTCCAGACGCACGCGCGGGCGCCAGTCGCGATCGGCGGACGCATTCGGCGCACGACCCCGGCGGTTGGGACCGAGTAGGCCCCGGAGTAGGCCCCGGAGCGATTTGCCCAGCGCCGCCGTGGCCGTGTAAGTGACGATGTTTATTCGTCTTAACTGCAATCGGGACGGCGGGATTTGAACCCGCGACCCCCTGAACCCCATTCAGGTGCGCTACCGGGCTGCGCTACGTCCCGCAACTGCGAGACTGGTAAACTAATCCCGCGAACCCCCGCCCAGCCAGTAGCTCAGGCGCGCAATCCCTCGAGCTTCACACGTCCGAAGTGGTAGGTTGGCAAGCCGCGCTCCCGATACGTCCCGCGACGGGCCGCCTTTGACCGCCCACACGCTTATTTCTTCCCCGGGGATCGCCGCTTCGCAACCGTGGTGAGGCGCTGAGCGGCTGACCGCTCAGATGCCGCCGCGAGCAATGATTGCCAATCATCAGGTGGATTGCCGGCGTCGAGCATCCGCGCAAACACGGCGTACGCGTCAGTCCTGTCGCCATACGCCCGAAGCGTATCCTCGTCGTTGACCCATGCGTACACGATTAAGCGCGCCGACGACTGGAAACGGTAGAACAACCGGTAACGTCCGTTACCGGTTTTCGCCCGGAACCAACTCTTCCGATTCCCCTCCAGCGCGCCGCCGTGCCGAAACGCAGAATTCCCGGGATCTCTCGGGATTTTGTCGAACGCGAGATCGAGCAGGTGCGCCAGAAGCGTCCTGTTCGCGCCAGGACCGCCGGGCGACTTGATGGACTCAGACTCGGCTGCGACGTCCAGTTTCTCGATTTGAGAAAGGAAGAACGGATGGGCAAGTATCGTCCAGCCCAGTACCTGCACACCTGTAGCACCTCGCGCTGCCAACGCCGCGAACTCCACTGCCCCGCCCGTCCGCCTAAGCCGGCCGGCGCGCTTTCGGCGTTCACCCATCATCGCACGTGCTTCTCGCCGCGGCGCCGCGCCGCGTTGCGCTAAACGGGATCAGCGCCGTCAATCGGCGCGTTGTGATCAATCGCCACGCCTACGGTGATCGCCCGCGCATGTTCGAGCAGCGACATTGGAAACACGCCGATACGATTCGGATGCTCGACCATGTCGCGCCCGAGAAAGTCGAGGAACGCGTCCAACACCGGATCGACGTGCTCGAGCACCGACGCATTGACGAGGCGAACCTCGTTGCCGTCGATCACATACCCGATCCGTTCACCAGGCTGCAGTCCGAGCACCGTACGAACCGCCGGCGGCAATGTCGTTTGCGAGCGCTCCGTCACCTTGCTTGTCACGACTGCCATGGCTCTCTCCCGAGGTAATGCATCTGCATTAAATAGTAATGCAAATGCATTACGTGGTCAATAGCGGCTTATTCAGATAGTGAATCTTGACAGGTGACCATTTAGTCACCTAATATGCGTCCCATGGACGACGTCTTCAAAGCCCTCGCCGACCCCACCCGCCGAAGCCTCCTCGATGAGCTCTTCCAGCAGGACGGGCAAACGCTCACCGCCCTCGAGCAACGCCTCCCGATGACCCGCTTCGGGGTGATGAAACACCTCCGCGTGCTCGAGGACGCCCACCTCGTCGTGACCATGAAGGTCGGCCGCGAGAAGCTCCACTTCCTAAATGTTGTCCCGATCCGGCTCGTCCACGACCGCTGGGTGAGCAAATACTCCGAGCCCTGGGCCTCGGCGCTAAGCGACCTCAAACACCATCTGGAAGAGGAAAAGACAATGGAAAAGGTCTACGAGATCTACATCAAAACCACCCCGGAAAAACTCTGGCACGCACTCACGGACCCCCAACTCCGGAGCCAATACAACTTCGGCGTCGGCGTCACATCGGACTGGACCACCGGCTCCCGATACGAAGGACGGGCACCGGGGATGACCGCGCCGATCGTCGAGGGCGAGAACCTGGTCGTCGACCCACCACGCAAACTCGTCCAAAGCTTCCGCGCCCTCTGGAGCGACGCCGTCAAGAAGGAAGGAACCTCACGCGTCACCTGGGAGATCACCCAGGTCGCCGACTCCTGCCGCCTCCTCGTCACCCATGACCAGCTCCGCGAAGGCGCCAACTCCGAACTCTACGGCGGCCACCCCATGGTCCTCTCCGGCCTGAAAACCCTCCTAGAAACCGGTCAGAAACTCACCACCCCCGGCTCACTCATGTACGCGTAATCCCCCAATTCGGCGCGGGCAGCTCGTCCGCCCCCTCGTCCTTCTCGAGCTGCCCCGCCCCGCTGTCTTGTTGCTGTAGTAGTTGTTGTTGTTGCAGTTGTCGTTGTCGACTCTCGACTCTCGTTTTGTTTTTGTCAGCGCTTCGCGAGAATCGGATGCGAACAGACACTCGCCGTCATCCAGCGAGTGTCTGTCCGAACACTACCGACACGATCGACCCACCCACTCCCGCTATGAAGTGGGTTTGTCGTCCGGCTTGGGCTTGTCGTCGGGCTTGGGATTGTTTTCCGGCTTGGGTTTGTCTTCCGGCTTCGGCTTATCCTCCGGCTTGGGCTTGTCGTCCGGCTTGGCTTGGCCGTCCGGCTTCCCCTGCGCGTTTGGCCTGCTCTGCACGTCTGGCTTCGCCTGAACGTCTGGCTTGGCCTGAACGTCTGGCTTCGGTTGACCCTCTGGCTTCGGATTGCCGGCGGGCTGGTTCTCCGGTGGAGACTGGGCCTTAGGTGGCGAAGGAGGAGGACTCTTCGGTGGTGGTGGCGCACTCGCGCGAGGAGGCGCGGCCACTTTCGGACGATCGGTCGTCGCCGGAGGCGTTCCACCGCTCTTCGCGCCCGCGGCGCTTGCCACGGCACGGTACGGTGTCGCCACTTTGCTGGCCGTGACCACACCACGACCGGTAAACACTGCAGCCTTTGGCGTTGCTACGACCGCCGGTTGACCATGGTTCACCGACGCGAATTGCGCGCGGTTGGTGCTCGCGGCCTGCTCGTGCTGTGTTTGTTCTGCCGTCGGCGCCGTGTGCTGTTGATGACTCACAGCAAGTTCCGCAGCGGTCGCGTGGGCAGTCGTCCCGCCCGGGCCACCGTTGTAGCTGACGTTGGTGATGGTCGTGGTGTTGTTGATCACGGTCTTGTTGTACACGTTGGTGATGTTCGTCGTGTTGCTGACGTTGTTCACCGAACGGTTGTAGTAGAAGGCGTTGTTGTTCCAGTACCCACCCTGATAGCCTTCGCCCCCGTACCCGTATCCATAGTTGACGCCGCCGTAGTAGCCGACATTCTGGCTCCAATAGCCGGGATTCCATCCATAGTTGCCGCCGTCGTTCCAACTCCAATACCCTGGAGTCCATAGCAAACCCGGCGCGGGCACCATTACCCACGTCCCTGGCACCCAGAAATAGCCGTCCGAACCGTAATTCCAGTAACCGGGGGCCCAGATGTAGTTAGCCGCGGGACACTCCGGCTGCTCATAGACNNCGGCACAAGCATCACAGGCCCCAACATCATCGAACGAACAAACGCAATCGTGCGCATCCTGCGCCTCCTCATAGGTTCCTGCAAGGTTCCCGCTGTCGTCTTGCTATCGTTTTCGTTACGGGCGCGACCAAAGCCGCCGAATTACCGTGTCGGCTAAGGTCTACTGCGTGATGTGCTGGTGGTCGTGGCGCCGCGATCACCGGGCTGGCTCGTCGACTTTTGTGGGATCGAAGTACTGGGCGCATTCGCCTCGTCGCCGAATCTGGCCAGACCCCACATCTAAAGACGTTAGCCTAGCACTAACCGTGCCGAGCAAGCCTGGAGGCCAATTCGGTGCCCGGCGACGCGTTTGACGATGACACGCAAAGCATGCATTCTCGCCGATCGATCCGCGGTCCGCGCCTCTCGTCTTTCGATGCAGCCGTCTCGCCCTTGGAGAACTCTGCAACGCTGAGCTAGAGACTGTTCAGCAGTGCCTGGAATCGTGGATGGTCACGGAGCGATGCGACATCGGGGTCGTTGTCGATCCACTCGCGGTGACCAAAGCCATTCTGAACGGCCTTCTCCAGTAGCTCGATGGCGTACTCGGAACGCCCCGCCACAGCGTTGAGGCACGCGGTGTTGTACAACACGCCGGCATCTTCTGGATCCAGCGCCAGCGCCCGATCACCCCATTCCAGGCCCTGCTCGCGCCGGCCAATGTGGCACAGAATGTTCGCGCCCATGTAGAGCGCACGCGGGTCGTCCGGATTGAGCTCGATGTGCCGCTCGACGGTGACCGCGGCGCGCCGATACCCGGCATCCGCCATCGCGTGCTGCCCCAACCCGGCATAGGATTGCGCGGCGAGGATCGGCGCTTGGTAATCCTCAGGCCGTACGGCTGCTGCCTGCTCGAATAGCTTCGCCGCCTCCGCCAGGTTCCCCTGCTGGAACCGGGCCAGCGCGAAGTAGTAGTGTCCCTCGTACAACTGGGGATCCAGACGAGTCGCGGCGTCGAATTCGCGCTCGGCATCGTCATACCGCCCACGCAAGCTCAGGGCAAGCCCGCGCGCGGCGTGAGCCTCGGCCAACGTGGGCGCCAACTCCAACGCCTTGCGACTGGCCGTATCCGCTTGCTCGAGGTTGGCGTTGCTGGCATCCCAATAGTGGTAGAGAATCGAGCTGCAATCGGCGATCCCCGCGTAGGCCCGAGCGTAATTCGGGTCGATCTCGATCGCGCGAGCGAACATGCGTCGCGCGAACTGTAGTCCCTTCTCGCGGAACTGATGGAAGAACTGCCGCCCGCGGAGATAATACTCGTAGGCCTGCACGTCGTCCGTCCGCGGCTGCTCGATCGCGCGCTTTTCGTCTTCGCTCAGCACAACGCGGAGTGACCGCACGATGTTCTCCGCGATCTCATCCTGCACCGCGAAGACATCCTCCAACTCCCGATCGTAGCGCTCCGACCAGAGGTGGTAGCCGTCCGCCACATTGATGAGCTGCGCTGTGATCCGCAACCGGTTACCGGCCTTCCGCAAGCTGCCCTCGAGCACCGTGCTGACGTTGAGCTGCTCCCCAACCTGCCGGATATCCTGATTCTTTCCCTTGAACGCAAACGCGGAGGACCGCGACACGACGCGCAGCGCCTGCACTTTGGTCAGTGCATTGATGATTTCCTCGGCGATCCCGTCGGTGAAATACTCCTGGTCGTGCTGTGCGCTCATATCGGCAAACGGCAGCACGGCGATCGATCGCCCGATGGCCGCCGCCGGTTGAGCGACCGGTCGCGAGCTCCGCGCGCCGCTGGGCGCTTCAACGAGTGCCCGCGCGAACTCGGAAGCCGAGGCAAACCGGTCCACCGGCTCCTTCGCCAACGCTTGCGTTGTGGCACGCTCAACGCGCTCCGGGACACCCGGCCGCAGCCGGCTGACAGACGGCACCGGGTCTGTAAAATGCTTGACCATGAGTGCCCGGACCGTCGGCCCGGTGAACGGCGGCTCCCCGGCAAGCATCTCGTACAACACGCACCCGAGACTATAGATGTCGCTGCGTCCATCCAACTCCGCGTCGCCGGCCGCCTGCTCCGGACTCATGTAGGCCGGTGTGCCAAGCGCGCTCCCGGTCTGGGTCAGTCGCTCCCCTCCGGCCAACGCGACCGCTTTGGCTATTCCAAAGTCGGCGACCAATGCATGGCTCCCGCTCAACAGAATGTTTTCCGGCTTGATGTCGCGATGGACGACGCCATGCCCATGCGCGTAGCTGAGNNAGCCGGTCACGGAGCGACTCCCCATCGATGTACGGCATCGTGTACCACAGCAAACCATCGACCTCGCCGGAGTCGAAGACCGGCAGAACGTGCGGGTGCACGAGGCGCGCTCCCGTTTCCACTTCGCGAAGGAACCGATCGGTGCCCATCGCGTGGGCCAGCTCGGGATGGAGCACCTTGAGCGCGACCTGGCGACGGTGCTTCACATCCTGGGCGAGATAGACGGTCGCCATCCCGCCACGTCCGAGCTCGCGCTTGACGGTATACTGGTCACCCAGCGTAGTGGCGCTCAATCGGTCGTGCAATTCGCCCATGACGTCGCTCGGAATCAGTCGGACGGACGGCCGATACTCGGCCCCACGCAGCACGAGACTACCTGTCAGTATAGCGGCCAAATGACCGGGCGATAGCGGGGGTGTCGTGCGACGCACGTCTACGCCGTCAACACTCGGCTCCTGACTCCCCGCCAACGCCGCCGATTGTGCCGATTGAGGGGTCTACTGCGGGCCCGTTTGGATCGTGGCCTTCATGATGAACTGGGTGTACAGCGCCTCCACGGCGTCCAGCCGTCAACTCGCGTAGTGGATGCCGCCGTTCGGATGAATGTTCTGGCCGGTGATATACGCGTTCTGCGCGAGAAGCACGGCGATCTCCGCCACCTCCGCAGGCACGCCGAAGCGTCCCATCGGCACG
>PMAE01000008.1 GCA_003152485.1 Gemmatimonadota bacterium
GTAAGGGGGCCGGCCGCTCCATCGGCGCGGCCTCCAGCGTGAGCGTCACCGTCAGCCGGCCGGGCACGAGGCCGAGCGTCGAATAGAAGCCGATGTTGTCCATCGTCCGTGGCATCGTCTCCAACCCAACGACCGTCGCGCCGCCCCGCCGTAGCCACTCAATGCCGGCGCGAACCATCTCCTTCCCGATTCCGGTGCCCTGCGACTCCGAGCGGACGGCGAGCGGTCCCATCCACCCCTCCACACCGGAGCGGTGCGCCATGTTGAACGCGGCCACTTCGCCCCGATCCCCACGCCACAGCATCGCCCCCGTGCCGGCATCGTCCAACGCATATCGCCAGATCGCCGGATTGAGGAACGGCACCCGCACGCCGACCATCCCGTCGCGCCGGTATCGATCGGTGAAGGCCTCGCTGAACACGCGGTTGAGCGCCGGGATATCCTCCCGCCGCGCCAGGTGGGGACCGTCCGCCTGATGGAGTTGCCGCCAGTCCCGAGCGACGGCCATCACGCCGCGCTCTCCGCGATTGCCGATATCGACCCACCCACCGGCAGATCGTCCGGCGGCCCAGTCTCCGGCTCGCCGATGCGATCGACCTGCTCGGTCACGGCGCACCCGCGATCGTCGTCGTAGCGCACGGTGATCACACGGTCCATCCCTTCCCGGACCGACTCGACGTGGGTAATCAGAATCACCTGCTCGAACCGATCGTGCAACCGCCGCAGCAGCTCGACCACACTGTGACGCCGTGATTCGTCCAGCGATCCGAATACTTCGTCCAGGATCAGCAGCGAGAACGCCTGCCCCGCGCGCTCGGCAATCATCTGGGAGATCGCCAGCCGCAGCACCAGGTTGGCCAGATCCTCCTCTCCACCGGAGATGACTGGCTTCTGGACACCATCCTCGAGGACGATGATGTTGTACTGGTCATCGAGCTCGAGCTCGCCGTATCGGCCGTCCGTCAGATCCGAGAGGAAGCCACTGGCGAGCTCCGAGACTTCGGGACGCAGCGCGAAGTTGAGGTCCGTGCGCAGATCGGAGAACGCCCGGTCCAACTCGTCATGAATTCGCTTGTCGCGATGCAGTATGTCCAGCTTGGTCTGCAGCTTGTCCAATTCCCGGCGGCCGACGTCCGCGCCGTCCACCGCCGCCCGCGCCGCCGCCGTTTCGGCCCGTGCCGTCAACGCGGCGATCTCGCCACCTCGAGCCTGCGCCGCGGTGCGCTCGTACTGCTCGCGTACTGCCTGGTACGTCGCATCGGAGAAGTCAATTCCATCGCGGCGCGCCCGCATCTCCTTGAGGCGACCGAACACGCCCGCCGCCGAGCTCTCGACCCGCACACGCTCACGCGCCAGTTGCGGCTCGCGCTCCACCAGGGCTCCGAGCCGAGCGGCACGCGCATCGAGCGGTGTGAGCCGCTCCGCTTCGCCCTTGAGGTGCGCGTGCCGCGCCGCGTCGTACCCACCGGGGATCGCACCGATGTCGCGCTGGAGGATCGCACGCCGCTGGTCTTTGCTCGCCATGTCACGCGCGACCTGCTGTACTTCCTGGACCGCGAGCTGCACTTTGGCCAGCCGACGCTCGAGCGCGCCGACGTCCTGCGTCATCGTGCGCCGACGCTCGTCCAATACACGCACTTCGGGCGGCATCTGCTCGAGCTGTTCGAGCCGCGACTTGAAATACTTCCCATCGACGAGCACGGTCTCGGCCTGCTCCGTCAGGAGTTCCAGGACCGTGCGATAATGGCCACCGAGGGGGCGTGCGCACGTCGGGCATTGACCCTCCTCACCGGCCGCGACCAGTCGGTCGCGCTGCTGTTGGAGATCGGTGTATTGGGTCCGAAGCGTCTGGAGTTTGGTTTCCGCCTCCTGCCGATCGCGCACCCATTCCGTACGCCGGGCCTCGAGCTGACCCTGTGCTTCCTCGAGCTCGCGCCGGCGGGTCTCCAACTCGATCGTGACTTCTTCTTCGAGGGCGGGCGCGTTACTCAGTGTCTCACGGCGTTCCCGCAGCCGGTCGAGCTCATCGCCCACCGCCCGCTCGGTCTCGATCAGTGTTTGACGCCGACCTTCCTCGCGATAGCGATCGTCGGCGTGTTGGAGCTCGGCCACCACCGCCGGATACGCGGCCAACTGCAGTCGTAACGCCTCCAACTCTCCACGCGCGGCCGCGACGTCGGCGAGCTCGCGCGCGATGCGCTCGCCGTCGCGCGCCAACGATTCTTCATCGCGCTCGGCCAATTTGAGATCGGTCACCAGCTCCTGCAACCGATCGCGCTCGCGCTGGATATGCTCCCAGGCCGGTGTCGCCGCGGCGAGCGCCGCCGCCGACTCGCGCTCGCCCCGCTCGGCCACCGCCAGCCGGTGTTCGGCCGCCGCGAACCGAGCGCCCGCGTCGGCGAGGATCCGCTCAACGGTCTCGCGATCCGGCATGCCACTGCGCAGGCCAGCCGTCTCGGCCGTGATGAGCCGGCGGCGGTCGCGCACGAGATCCTGCGCCGTCCGCAGCTTCTCGTAGCCGAGCACCCGGGACAGGAACTTCGCACGCTCCGCCGGACCCATCGCCGCCATGACGTTGAGTTCTTTCTGTCCCGTGAAGTACGTGTTGAAGAACTCCGTCCGCGTCATCCCGATGCGGCGGTGGAGCAGCTCCGTCACCCCCGTAATCGAGTTCGCGATCGGCGCCGCGGCGCCGTCGAGATACAACTCCGCGCTGGTGAGACCCCGCACCACGCGGTAGCGATGGCCAGCCAGGTCGAAGTCCAGCTCGACCCGCACCGCGGCGCGTGATGGCGCGCGACTGAACCGGATCGACTCCCGCGTACCGCGGGCGGCGCTGTTGCCGTACAGCGCCCACGCGATCCCTTCGAGAATCGTGGTCTTGCCGGATCCGTTCGGTCCGATGATCCCCGTCAGACCCGTGTCGAACGTGATCCGACTGTCCGCGTGCTGGCGAAAATTCACGAGATGCAGGCTATTGAGCCTCACTCGTCCGCTCCGATCCCGTCGGGCGTCGCCAGCGAGGCGGCACTCATCGCTTCGGCCTCGCTCAGATAATGCAGCCCGAGATCCACGAGCGCCGATCGATCGATGTCCGCCTCCAACAGCCGGCCGTGCAGCTTGTCGCGCACGATGTCGGCCAGCGACGGCCGGCGCCCGGGCGCCCCCTGGCTATGGAGCCGAATCACATCGGGGCGGCGGGTGTCCAACTGAAAGTGGAGCGCCCGGCGCTTGTAGTCGCGCAAGGCCCGGTGATCGAGCTCCCGAACGATGTGGCGTGGGATATCCCGCACGACGATCCGCACGATCTTGCCGTCGATCCCGCCGGCGCACCGTTCGACCGCCCCCTGAATGCGGGCATCGACTTCCGCCGCCATCAGGCCGCGGGCGCTGAAGGTCGGCAAGTCAACTAAGGCCCGTGCCAGCTTCACGGGATGGAAACGATGCGCGCCCGTCTCGAGGTTGTATTCGATAAACCCCTTGCCGGGGAGTTTCGCGGCGCGCTCTTCGACTAGTTCCCCCCACGGATTCGCACTCGTGTAGTCGAGCGATCCCGAGTAGTACGCGTTGGGCGCCACGGCGCGGTGCACGTGATAGTGACCGAGGGCGACGTACGTCCACCGGTCGGCGCCGAGCTCCTCGGTGGTGATCTCACGCGTGGCGCGGTCGGCATCGACGACCGCGGGCGGCAGAATCCCCGCGATCTCGCCGTGCAACAGCAGGACGTTGTACCGCGCCGACGGATCCGGCACGAGCGCCGGACGCGGGCCCGGCACATCGGGGACTGCAAAGATCGAGAGATCGAGTTCGGGAAACGACAGTCGGTCCGGTGCGGCATCGACGACATGCACGCCCATCGGCGTGAAGAGCCGGAGAATGCACCCCGTCTCCGTGGAGCGTGGCGTGTCGTGATTGCCGGCGACCATGACGACGACGGCATCAGGGAGTTCGCGGCGCAGGCGCGCGAATTGTTGGAACGCGTGGAGGATCGCAGGGTTGGTCGGCCTGACCGTATGGAAGATGTCGCCGGCGACCACGACGATCTCCGGCGCCAACGCGATGGTCGCATCCACGGCGTNNTCAGG
Source organism: Gemmatimonadota bacterium (assembly GCA_003152485.1). Taxonomy (GTDB): domain Bacteria; phylum Gemmatimonadota; class Gemmatimonadetes; order Gemmatimonadales; family Gemmatimonadaceae; genus Palsa-1248. The sequence continues at coordinate 4,086 of PMAE01000008.1, forward strand.
CGCTGGTACTGCCGATAGCCGAGATGCAGGTCCGACAGGTGCACCAGACGCATAGCGGAATCTAGGCCCGATCAACGGTTCGAAACCACTCCGTGATCGTCATTCGCATGCGTCCCGGCGCCTGGTCCGCCCCCGCCGACGGTGTGAGCACGGAATGGACGGAGATGACGGCGTGAAAATCGGTCATCCACCCGCGGCGCCGGTCGATCAGCATCGTGCCGGTCACGGTCCCCCACGTGGCCACCGTGGCCCCGCCCGCACCTGGGCCGAATCGGTCCCGCCCGAGGTCACCCCGGACCGAAACGTAGGCCGAGTCCCCGCGGCGTGACACCGAATCGAGTCGGAACCGGAGCTTGATCGCGTCCCTCGACGGCGACGCGCCGACCGGCGCCGCGGCCATCGTGCGCTC
>PMAE01000071.1:0-2975 GCA_003152485.1 Gemmatimonadota bacterium
GGGTGTTCGTGCCGGCATCCCTTTGGTGTGATCCTGATCGCCAGTGGTGCGTTGATGCTCATCAACGTCCGGGCGCGCGCGGCGGCGACGTGGTTGGCGGCCGCGCTCACCGTCACGGTCCCGGTCATCTACATCCCGATGCTCTTCGTCGCCGTCGGCGCGTCGCAGGGGGTCGAAGCGGTCAACTACATCTTCGACAGCCTGCTCTTCGCCGGCAGTGTGTTCCTGCTGGCGGCCGGCATGCCGTCGGGCTCGGACCAATCGGCGCCGGCGCGCCTGTCCGTGTCACGGGGACGAGACACCGCCCACATTGGGGAGGTCGGCGGATGATCGAGCGGACTGGACGTGGCGGTGGCAGCCGGCGGGAGAGGGCCAGACCTTCAGTGGGGTGCTGACACGGAGAGAGAATGGCGGCGACGACGCTATCAGTGCCGAAGGGCCGACCCCAGCGTTCCCGAGGCCCGCAACGAACGTCAATCTTAGGGATTCGATCCTCTCGGCCTTCCCAATGTCGTGCGGCCCAAATTCAAGACGACGCGATCGGATGGTCGCCGCTACGCGAGAAAGACGTCGGCGGCAACTCCTTACAACGGTTGTACACACGCGATCATCGATCGGACGCGCGTGGGCACCCTCACCAATAGCTGTCGTGTCCTATTGCACCGCTTGCCTGCGCATATACCCGTCACTGTAGTGTCCAGTGTTGTCCGAGAGTCTGACGCGGACATATGCACCGTAGCTCTCAAAGACGACGACATCGGCCGAGCTCCTGCCTGCCAGGATCAGGGAGCATGACAACCCGTCTTGCGTTTGATCCTGCGATGCATCGTAAAACTGACGCACGTCCGAGAGGCTCGTGCAGAGGGCTTCGGTCCGGGCGCCCGTCAATTGGCTGTGTCGGCCGGTCACCAACGGCGCGCGAGGAGTAGCCGCGGTCGCGGTCGCGGTCGCGGTTGCGGGACTGTGCAGAATTGCAACGGGCGCAGGGTGGGCAGTCTTGCGTTTGGCGTCCCGACTGCGCGCAACGCCTGCCACCACGACCAATAGCCCAAGCAGCCCGAGGGCGCCGAACACCTTCCATGCGCGGTGTCTGTTGCTGCCTTCCATCCGCCCGCCTCCCGGTGTGGTCGATCAGCGCGCTCGGTGTTGATCCGCGCCGGCACACGCCAAGAATAGTCTGCGTCGCCGCGACGTGCGCACCGCGAAGGTGCTCAGCGCGGATGTGGAGCGAGCGACCGACTCTCCAATCGGCGACTTGCCCCAAGAAATTGAACTACCGGCGAAGGATCGACCGATCTTCCTCTCGGCGGTGACGGCGCGCGCGACGCATCTACTCACCGGTGACCGCGCACACTTTGGTCCCTATTTCGGATTGACTATCGCAGGGGTGCGGATCGAGCGGCCCGCGGACTACCTTCGCCGAGAGTCGTGGGAATAGGGCGACGCGAATCGGTCAATGGCGCACCGCGACGGCGCGCCAGCGGTCCCGCGACTGCCGCAGCGAATCGGCGTGCAGCGTCATGGCGCGAAGGCTGTCGTACCGCGCGGCATACGCGGGCGTGAGACGTGTCGCGGGCGGCAGTGTGTCGAGTGCGCGCGCCTCGGCGTTGACTCGCGACCGCAGGGCCTGAAATCGCTCGTCGATCACGCGCGCGCTCTCGGCCGCCGGAGTCACGACGGGGGGATCGGGCGCCGCCGCCCCGGCCACTCCGCCGGTCTTCCCGCCTTCCACGGGGGTGCGCGGCGCGCTACTATCGAGACGTGCGACGATATCGGGAGTGCCGGCGCGGTCGCGCGATCCGCTGCACGCGGCGGATGCCACGCAGCCCGCGATGCACGCGGCGAGCAAGCCCGCGACGCGGTGGCGCCTGACGTGACGACGCGTCGCGCGCGCTGGCATCCTCCGTGGCATCAAGCCCGCGAAGCTAGGCCCGGCTGGGCGGCTGGGCAAGCCGCGCATGCGATCCCGCGGGTCCTGGCGTGGACCACCCGCGTGACCCTGGCGCTGACGCTCTCACTCGCCGCCTGGCCGGCCGCGATCGATGCGGCCCCGGCGGCGCGCCCGTCTCGGTCAACCCACTCGGGGACCGCGAGAGCCGCCGCTTGGTCCGCCGGCGGAGTGACCGGCCAGGACTCCGTCGGTCGTGGGGGCCAACTCCCGGCCCCGGTCGGACTGGTCAACGATTTCGCCCACGTTATCTCGCCCGACCAGGCCGCACGGATCACCCAGATCGCGACCGACGTGCGGACCAAATCGCGGGGTGAGATCGCCGTGGTCACGCTGCCCGATATCGGGGACCGGGACCCGAACGACGTCGGCGTGGCCCTGATCCGGCAGTGGAAGATCGGAAAGGCTGGGAATCCGGGCGACCCGACCCGTAACGCCGGGGCGGTGATCCTCGTCGTGCCCAAGGAGACGAACTCCGACGGCCGCGGGCGGTGTTGGATCACGACCGGCTCGGGCACCGAGGGGTTTATCACCGACGCGGATGCGGGTGACATCTGTCGGGACGCGACCCCGGATTTCCGGCAGCGGGACTACGGGGCCGGTATCGCGCTCCTGACCTATGAAACGGCCCAGCGGTTCGCGAAGGAGTTCAACTTCACGGTCGACACCACCTTGGCGGTCGCCGTTCCGGTGGCTGCAAGCCAACACCAGGGGGGCGGGATACCGCCAGCGGCGATGTTCTTCCTGCTGTTGGTGGTGTACGTGATCCTGAGCGCGATCGCCCGGCGGGGCGGAGGGCGGAGCGGGTGCCTGCCGATCTTCCTCCCCTTTGGTGGCGGTTGCNNGGGAGGGGGAGGGGGAGGGGGATTCGGAGGATTTGGAGGCGGTGGGGGCACAAGCGGCGGCGGAGGCGGCTCGAGCTGGTAATCGTGCGCCGACCGCCGGAGCAGTGGCGAACTTCGACGAAGCGCACGAATCACGGCGCTCGAACTGAACCGACCGAGGACGATGGCATGGGTAACAGATC
>PMAE01000071.1:3012-26791 GCA_003152485.1 Gemmatimonadota bacterium
GCCGTCGCGACGCTCGCCGCGGACACGACACCGCAGGATCTGTCCAAGGTCCAGACGGCGCTCCCTCCTGCGGCCGCGGATACCTTCACCCCTCCCAAACCGCAGCTCGTCGCCCCCCGTCCGGACTATCCGCCGGCACCGCCGGCGCTGATGGAATCCGTGCAGCGTGAGCAGGCGTTCTCCAAATTCTGCTTCGAGGAGTTCGGGCAGAAAGTGGATCCGTCGCTTCGTGGCGGCGTCGCGGTCCTCGTCACGGTCGNNAGTGCCTGAACGACAAAGCCCGCCTCGCGTGGAAAATTGGCGACTCGACGGTCAAGCCAGGTAAGTACGTGGTCCAGCTCAGCTTCCGAGGCGAGTAATGGCCCTCCGGCGATCCGGACCCCGACAGCGAGCGGCCGACTTCGCCGCGAAGCTTCTATCATGTAGCTTCTAGCCTCTAGCTTATCTCTGTAGGCCGATGGCCTCAGGGTTCTGGCTTCTGTCGGTGACAATCGGAGGAATCAACAAATGCACAGACGTCTGACTTGGCGTCCGGAGAGCCGTCGCGTCCGGGCGCTCGCGCTCGNNTCAAGCGGCGACACGACCTCATCCCCAATCTCGTCGAGACCGTGAAGGGACAAGCCAAGCAGGAGCTCGATGTCTTCAAGGGCGTCGCGCAGGCGCGCGCTGGCATCACGGATGCACTCCAGGGTCACGACGCGACGAAGGAGGCGGACGCCGACCTCCAGCTCACCACGCAGTTGACGATCCTCAATCGGTCGGTCACCGAAGCGTATCCGCAACTGAAATCCGACCAAGCGTTCCTGCGGCTCCAGGACGAGCTCACCGGCACCGAGAACCGTGTCGCCGTCTCACGTAAGGATTACAATGAAGCGGTCGAGCTCTACAACGCCTACATCCGACAGTTTCCCGCCGTGATCACCGCCCGCTTCACCGGCGCCAAGTCCCGTACGTACTTCACCGCAACGGCGGCCGCCCAGGAAGCCCCGAAAGTCGATTTCTCCACCAAACCGACGGGACAGTAGACAGCAGTTGGTCGTTGGCGGTTGGCAATGCGCGGCCATCGACGAGTCCGCGATGGGCGCTGCGGCTAGGGCCTACGGCTAGGCGCTCCGACGCCACGAAACAAGATGCGCTGAGGTCACGGGTGCCGACGATGTCGGCACCCGTGTCGTTTTCGCCCGATCATCCGCCCGATCATTCGCCCGATCGTTCGGCCCACGTTATGCCCGAGCTCGCTGAAAGCGTTTGTGAATTACAAGGAGTTTCTCATTTCTTGACATTTGAACAAGGTATACGCACTCTTGGCGGCATTCGGTTTGGGTTCGTTCAATACGCTGCGCCCGTCCGCGTTCGGCCGACGGTTCGGCGGTTGGTCGTTCCCAAGCATCCCGGTTGGTCATCACGCAGTGCTTTGGGAGGGCTCGTGAGTTCACACGTAGTGGGAGTGGTGCCCAGGGCGGCGAGAGCTGCCATGTGTGCTGCGCTCTGTCTCGTCGGCGGATTGTCGGTCGCCGCGACGACGGCGTGGGCGCAGCAGCGGCAAGTCGAAGGGCGGGTCGTGGATGCGGATGGCAACACGCCGGTCCCCGGCGCGGCGGTCACGGTGATCGGGACGACGTTGGGTACGGTCACCAACGACAGTGGGCAGTTCCACCTGCGGGTCCCGACCGGCGCGATCGGCATCAATGCCCGGCGGATCGGGTACAAGCAGCGCAATGTCCCGGTCGCGGCCGATCAGGCGGACGTCACCATCGGACTGATTCGCGACGTGCTGGAGCTCGAAGCGACGGTGGTCACCGGTACTGCGACGACGATCTCGTCGCGCAACTCGGCCAACGCCGTGGCGACGCTCAACGCGGATCAGATCAATAACGTGCCGTCGCCCACGGTCGAAGACGCCATGCAGGGCAAGATTCCGGGCGCGATCATCTCGCAGAACAACGGCGGCGCGCCTGGCGGCGGCATGCAGATTCAGATTCGCGGCGTCACGTCGATCAACTCCGACGCGTCACCGCTCTACGTGATCGATGGGGTGGCCGTCAACAACAGCCACATCAACACGGGCGCGAACGCCATCACGGGCGCCGGCGACAATACCATTACCCAGGACAACGAGGACAATCCGCCGAACCGGATCGCCGATATCAATCCCGCGGACATCGAATCGATCGAGGTCTTGAAGGGGGCGGCGGCGTCGGCGCAATACGGCTCACGCGCCGGCGGTGGCGTGATCCTCATCACCACCAAGAAGGGCACGCCGGGCAAGGCCAAGTGGGATCTGACGGCCAAGGGTGGGAGCTACACCCCGGGCAACTTCATGAACTTCCGGGCGTTCCCGACGGCTGCGAGCGCGGAAACCTGGTACAACCAATACAAGGCGGCCAGTCTCGGGCCCTGGAGCCCCGCGGACTACGAGGGGAACAACAACCTCCAGAAGCAGCTCTTCGGCGGCGGCGAAGCGTCGTACGAAGGCGACTTGAGCGTACGAGGCCAGAACGGCCAGACCCAGTACTTCGCCTCGCTCCTGTCGAAGTATGACAACGGCCTGATGAACAACACGGGCTACAACAAGCAGGGTGGCCGCGTCAACCTGACGCAGAGTTTCTCGCCGGCCATCACCGCCAACCTGAACATGTACTTCGCCCACTCGACCGATCGTCGCGGCATCACGGGCAACGACAACGTCGGCGTGGCGCCCTACAACGTCTTCTCGATCACGCCGCAGTTCGAAAACATGGCGACGAAGCTCGCGGATGGGTCGTACGCTCCGAATCCCTACGCCTCGGCCAACGCCATCGAAGACGCGGCGTTGATCCAGACGCCCGAAGAGGAGCAGCGCTTCATCGGTGGCGCCAACGTCGATGCCAAGATCTTCACCACCGAGCACCAAAGCCTCAATCTGACGGCGCTGGCCGGAGCCGACCTGTCGCACCAGACGGATCGATTCTACGCGCCGCCCAACATCCAGCTCGAGACCAACCAACCGCTGCCTGGTGTCGCGACCTCGTTGACGGGGGACAACACGTTCGTGAACTACAACGTCAACTTGGTGCACCATTTGGCCGAAGGAACCAACTTCGACGCCACGAGCTCCATCGGCATCGGACGCGATCAACGCTACCTTTACAACCCGTTCTCGGTCGGGCAGGATCTGCCGCCCGGAATCGCGCAGGTCACCGCCGGGGTGGTGCAGCACAACTTCGACACCACCGTGGTGTCCCGCACGTTCTCGTTCTACGGCCAGGAGCAGATCCTGACGTTGAACCAGCGCTTGGCGCTCAGCGGCGGTATCACCGCAGAGCGGTCGACCGACAACGGCGATGTCAACAAGTACTACGCGTACCCGAAGTTCAGCGCGTCCTTCCGAGTGCCCCAATTCGTCGGATTCCTCGACGAGCTCAAGCTCCGCGGCGCCTGGGGACGGTCGGGAACGGAGCCGATCTACGGCGTGCGGTACCCCAACCAGAACAACCTGACTCCCCAACTCGACGGCGGGAGTACCGGTTTGTTCACGCCTGAGTCGTCGAACGATCCGACGATCAAGCCGGAGACGAATACCGAGATCGAGACCGGGTTCGACGCGACGATGTTCTCGTCACGCGTCGCTTTCTCGGCCACGGTCTATCAGAAGCGGCTCACCGATCTGCTGCTGCAGGCTGGGGTCGCCGCCAGCTCGGGCAACACGACACAATGGCTGAACGGCGGCCAGTTCACCGACCGCGGCATCGAGCTGTCACTCGGGCTCACGCCGATCCAGATGTCCAAGGGGCTGACCTGGGTGTCGACGACGACGTTCTATCGGAACTATAGTGTCGTGGACCAGCTCCCCGTCCCGGCGTTCACACCGGCCACGGACTTCGGCTACGTCACCGGCGTCTATTGGGTGCAGGCCGGTCGGTCGATCACCCAGATGGTCAACACCAACTTCACCAACTCGGTCGGTAGCTACATCCAAGTGGGCGATGTCGATCCGTCGTACACCATGAGCTTCGGCAACCAGTTTACGCTGGGTCGATTCCACCTCTTCGGACAGGTCGATTGGCAGCGCGGCGGTAACGTCGGCAACCTGACCAACGGGTATTTCGATCCGAATGGGCTGAATCTGTTGGCCGATTCGGTGGCCTCGGCCAAGCGTTTCGCCGCGGTGTTGGCAGGTCAGGCGGGCTGGCTCGAGTCGGCGTCGTTCGTCAAGCTGCGCGAAGTGACGCTGAGCTTCGACCTCCCAGACCAGTTGGTCAAGAGACTGACGTGGGTGCAGTTGAGCAGTGCACGGCTGCAGGTCTCGGGACGGAACCTCTGGCACAGTTACCCGTACACGGGCCTCGATCCCGAGATCAGCAACTTCGGGTCGCAGAACATCGGCCGTGGTCAGGACGTGACACCGTACCCTCCCGCCAAGAGCGTGTTCTTCACCCTTGAATTGGGCTTCTGACCATGATCAATACATTCACTCGCCCTGCCGCCGGACCCGCGTCCGGCGGCCCGACGCGGTCGCGCATGCGCGCCGCCGTGGCGATCGCCGTCGCGGGGGCCACGCTCTTGAGCGTGGCCGCGTGCAAGGATACGGCGGTACCGAACTTTCGATCGCCGCAGATCAATGCAGGGACACCGGCAGGTATCCAATACCTGGTGACGGGCATAGTCGCTGCCTCACGGGGTGACGTCGGCAACGACATCCTCGGCCTGTCGGCGTTCTCTCGCGAAATCGGAGTCTTCACGTCGACCGACTCACGATTCATCACAGAATGGATGGGCAATGGTATCGTCATTCCAAACAGCGACTTCTACGGCGGCGGAGGGTGGTCCAACGAGTTCCGCGTCGCCGGTGACGCCCAGGCGATCATCAAGGAGCTTGGGGCGGTGACGCCCGCGTACTCGGCGAGCGACGCGTCGCTGATCACGGGGGTGATGAAGACGTTTCAGGCATACGACATGATGTTGGTCGCCGAGACGCGTGATACCAACGGCGTGCCCATTGCGGGCTACGATTCTCCGGCGTCCGCGCCGGCGCCGATCCTCTGCATCAAGGACGTCTGGCAGGGCATTGCGGCGCTCCTGGATACGGGTGAAATCGCTCTCGACGCCGGTACCCCGGGACCGCTCCCGGTCAAGCTGCCGACGGGATTCTCAGCGGTGAACATGGCGGGGCCGAGCGGCACGGCGGGCTCCTTCGCGGGCTTCAACCGCGCGTTGGCGGCTTATGCCAAGCTCCAACTGGCGTATGCCGTCTCCCGGTCACCGGGTGGCTCACCAGCCACGCCGACCACGCCGGGATCGCCCCTCGCATCAGCACTCACGTCGGCGGATTCGGCGATCCACGCGACGTTCCTTTACAACCCAGGCGCGCTGGCGCCGCCCACAGGCGGTGACTTCACCGATCCACTCGCGGTGTACCACAATTTCAGCTCCACGTCGGGTGACCAGGTCAATCCCGTCACGTTCGTGATCGGACAGACCACGACGGTGGACGTGCTCGACACCGTCGCCAACGAGATCGCCGCCGGCGGTGACGCCCGAGCCGTCAAGCTCATCGTCAACACGTCGGCACCGAACTCGGGATGCGGTCCTGCGTGCAACGCGATCGCGTCAGAACAAATGACCCTCGGATTCTACCAGACGGCATCGAGCCCCATCCCCATCATCCGCAATGAGGAGCTCGTCCTCATTGAGGCGCAGATTCAATTGGGCTTGGGCAACTTCGCCAGCGCCGTCACGGCGATCAACGCCGTTCGCACCAACGTCGGCGGCGTCGCCCCGTTTGCGGGCGCGTCGTACCTCCCGATCCGGAACCAGCTGCTCCACGAGCTGCGCGCCTCGAACATCGGCGAGCCGGGCGAGGAACGGCTCATGGCCGTCCGTAACTACGGACTCCAGGTCCAGGAGACCACGACGTGGGGGACTGCAGATACCCACGCCACGGTGCTGCCCATTCCGATTCAGGAATCAGGTCCGCGGAACGGCGACATCACCCCGACCTGCCCNNCAGGACGAACAGCACTAGTGTAGGAATGACACGGCCCCCGGCAGTGCGTCGGGGGCCGTGTTACATCGACCAGCTTGCGTCCGATCAGTCGGGGATCGCGCCCGGCAAGACGTAGGTCAGGGGATCGACGACCTTTCCGCTGACGTGCACTTCATAATGCAGGTGGGGTCCGGTGGAGAGGCCGCTGTTGCCGACCGCGGCGATTGGCTCGCCACGCGTGACGTGCTGGCCCTCCTGTACGACGACGCGCGACAGATGTGCGTATTTGGTCTCGATGCCGTTGCCGTGGTCGATCTCGAGCACGAGTCCATACCCCGTCTGATGCGAGATGCCTATCACACGACCCGCGGCCGGCGCGACGACGGGCGTGCCGTACGGGGCCGCGAGGTCGATTCCCTCGTGCGGACGCGCGAGATGCAGGATCGGATGGAACCGCGCGCGCGAGAATTCGCTGGAGAGCCACCCCGTGGTCGGCATGATCGACGGCGTCGCGGACATCCGCTCGCTGTTGCGGGACAGCGTGGTCGAGACGGTGGCGAAGCTGGCCGACAGCGTGTTGGCCCGCTCGATCAGGCGATCGACGTCGAGCGGCAGTTGCGACGCGGGGGTCGTGGCCTCCGAATCAGCGCTCGGTAGCCCGGCCAGCATTCGGATCTGTTCGTCGCGCTTGTCGATCGTGACGATGGTGTCGCGGAGCTCGGCGAGCCGGGTCCGCAGGTCCACGAGTTGACGGTCCGCGGGTGTCATCAACGCCGCGAAGACCGGCGACCCACTGTACCGGACGGCTGCGACGGTGAACGTCAGCAAGCCCGCGAGGACTGCGGTCGCGAGGCCCCACCCGATGCGGCGCAGCGTCCGCTCGGAGATATCGAGCGTCCGCGTCGCAGCGCTGCCATGAGGTACCACGACCACCGTCCAACTCCGACCCGCCATCCACACGCTCCCACTCGAGGTCTCTAGTAGACGACCAAGCGGGACTCGATATCACCGCGATAGCACCGCGAGCCGCGCCTTGCGAGGGGCCGCGAAGGCGCCACGCCCCGCGCTCGGAAGATGTGGGTGCGCGTCTCGCACGACCGTCGCCACCGGGCCACGCCGTCGCAGGATGTGACGATCGCGGCTAGGGGAGTGACGGGGCGACCGGCTCCCGCTCTTTGGGAAACAACGAGTCGCCGCGGATCACGCGCCAGCCCGTGGGATCGAGGGCTGCCAACGGGGCCCCGAATCGCTGCGCGTGCACCGAGCCTGGGGCTCCTAACTGCCGCCAGAGCTCTTCGGCCCGCTCCGGGAGCACCGGCGCCAAGTGCGCCGCCTGGCGGATCAACTGACGGATGAGGGTTGCGAGCACGCGTTCCAGCGCGGTCCGCTGCGTGGGGTCCTTGGCCAACTTCCACGGGGCCTGGCGGTCCACATACTCGTTGCCGCGCGCCACCGTCAGCCACACACTGCGGAGGGCGTCCTGCAAGAGGTAACCGCGGGTACCGTCCATCGCCTCCCGGTACCGGGCATAGTCGGCCGCGTCGGCGGCGTCGATCTCGTTCGGCTCGCCGGCCGGCACCACGCCCGCGCAATAACGCTCGACCATGGCGATCGACCGGCTGGCCAGGTTGCCGAACGCGTTCGCCAGGTCCGCGGTATATCGCTCCCCGAACCGCTCCCAGGAAAACGCGCCGTCGCCATCGAAGGGCACTTCGCGCAGCATGAAGTAGCGGAACGCATCCGGTCCGTAGCGCTCGACCGCTTCCGCAAGCTCGACGTGGACGCCCGCGGACTTACTGAATCGCTCGCCGCCGGCCAATGTCACGAATCCATGGGCCCACACGGCGGCGGGGAGGGGAAGCCCGGCCGAGTGTAGCATGGCGGGCCAGATGACACAGTGAAAGCGCGTGATGTCTTTGCCGACGACGTGCAACTGCGCGGGCCAGCGGGCGGAGTAGGACGGGTCGGGATACCCCGTGGCCGTGAGATAATTGGGGAGCGCATCGAACCACACGTACGTCGTCTGCAGGTCGCCGTCACGCGTTGCGCGGGGGAAGGGAATACCCCAGCCGAGTCGCGAACGACTGGCCGAGACGTCCTCCAACCCCTGGTCGAGCAGGGCGAGGATCTCGTTCCGACGACTCTCGGGACCGAGGAACGTCGGATGCGTGGCGAAATGCGTGCGCAGAAAATCGCGGTACCGGCTCAATCGGAAAAACCAGTTCCACTCTTCCACCCACTCCAGCGTGCGCGTCGGATGCAGCCCGCACTGGCCGTTCACGATCTCGCTGTCGGTCTTGAATGCCTCGCAGCCGACACAGTACCACCCCGCGTACGTCTTCTCGTAGAAGTCGTCGGGGTTGCGCTCGAAGATCCGTTCGATGAGCGCCTTGACGCCGATCGCGTGCTCGGGCGCCGTCGTGCGAATGAATTGATCGTTCGAGATCCCGAGCCGCTCCCACATGGCTTGGAATCGCGCGGCCACTCGATCCACCAACGCCTGCGGAGTCACACCCTCCGCGGCGGCGGCCTGCGCGACTTTCTGGCCGTGCTCATCCATGCCGATGAGGAAATGCACGTGGTCGCCGCGCATCCGATGGTATCGGGCGATGGCGTCCGCGCCGATTTTCTCGAGCGCGTGACCGAGGTGCGGGTCCCCGTTGGCGTAGTCGATTGCGGTCGTGATGTAGAACATGGGCCTCAGCTCGATCCCGGCGATCCTGGACCGGCTGGCGCCGACCCGCCGTCATCCCCGCCGCCGCCGTTGGCTGCCCCGCCGGGGANNGCGCCGTCCGCGGCGCCGATGCGACCCCTCGGCAGCCGACGCCGGCGCGGAGGGCTCAGGGGCGGCAATGTCCGGAGACACCGAGGGCATGCCACCCCCATCCGATGGTTGGTCGCGCACGTCGAACTGCGGAGCACCGTCGGTCCCTTCACCACCTTCACCGGCCCGCGGATCCGTCTCGCTCGGACGCCGATCGTCGTGGTCACGACGCTGGCGGTCACCGGCCTGCGGGTCACGGGCCTGCGAGTCACGGGCCTGCTCACGGGCCTNNTCACGGGCCTGCTCACGGGCCTGCTCACGGGCCTGCGGGTCACGACTCTGCCGGTCACGTGGGCTGTCGCCGGACGGCAGGTCCGCCGGCAGTTCCGGCGGCAGTTCCTCGACATCGACCACGATCCCGCCGCCGTTCTCTTCACGCTCGTCCTCGAGGCCGATCAACGTGCCGGGGTCGTCGTCGGTTGCGAACTCGGCCGCCCCTAGGTCGGCGCGATCATCGGGTGCGCCGCCGTCATCCGCCGCGCCGGTCAGCTCTCCGGGAGCGGCCGAGCCGCCTGGAAGCGGGCTGCCGGCCGCCTCGAGCTCGCGCCGCAACTCGGCGAGCGGCACCACCCGTGATTCGCCATCCGGCATCCGGAGTGTCACGCGGTCGTTGAAGATGTCATTCGCGACGACCTTCTCCTCTCCCCGCGCGGTCACGACCGTCTTGCCTTCCTTTGGGAACCGTTTGCGGCTCTGGACGTAGAACTCGTGCTCGTAGCGGAGGCAGCACATGAGCCGACCGCACGCGCCGGAGATCTGCGATGGGTTGAGCGACAGATGCTGGTCCTTGGCGACGCCCAGATTGACCGGCCGAAGCTCCGGCAGCCAGGACGCGGAGCAGTACTGGCGTCCGCAGCGACCCACGCCATCGAGCCGCTTGGCTTCGTCCCGCACGCCAATCTGTTTGAGCTCGATCCGCGCGCGGAACAGCGCCGCGAGGTCCCGCACGAGATTGCGAAAATCGACACGCTTTTCGGCCGTGAAGTAGAACGTCAATTTCTTGCGGTCCCACTGCCACTCTGCGTCCGACAGCTTCATGACCAGCCCGTGCGCCGTGACCCGCTCCGTCGCTCTGCGTCGCGCGACGTCGTCCTGCGTCCGGAGATCCTTCGATTGATGGACCTCGCGGGTAGACGCCAGTCGGATCGCCTTTCGTGCGGGCGCTGAGGTGCCGCACCCGTGGGCACATCCCGCGTTGCGCTGCGATGCCAGGTCGCCCACGGCGTGGACGACACCGAGATCTTCCCCCCGATCGGCCTCAACCACGATCGATGCCTGGACCGGCGGCGGATCCTCGCCCTCCCAGGCGTAGAACTCCTTCCGGTTCCCTTTGAAGGCGACCTCGATCAGGTGCATAGGGAAAAGATAGCTACTCGCTAAACTGCCCCATCCGCAGATACTTCTCCCGCCGGCGCCGCACCAGCTTATCCGGCTTGAGGTGCCGGAGATCGTCGAGGTTGCGTAGCAGCGATTGCTGCAACGACTTGGCGGCGACCTCATGATCGGCCTGCGCGCCGCCCGACGGCTCCGGGACGATCTCGTCGATCACGCGGAGCTCGAGTAGATCCTGCGCCGTGACGTGCAACGCGGCCGCGGCCTTCTCACGCATCTCGGGGCTCTTGCCATCCTTCCATAGGATGATAGCGCATCCCTCGACCGTGATCACCGAATAGACCGCGTTTTCCAGCATCAGCACGCGGTCGCCGACGCCCAGCGCGAGTGCGCCGCCCGATCCGCCTTCGCCGATCACCGTGGCAATGATCGGCACGTCCAGCCGACTCATCTCATAGAGATTGCGGGCGATCGCTTCGGATTGGCCGCGCTCCTCCGCGCCTAGCCCCGCCCACGCGCCCTGGGTGTCGATCAAGGTCAGCACCGGAACGTGGAATTTTTCCGCTAACTTCATCAACCGCAGCGCTTTACGGTATCCCTCCGGGTGGGGCATGCCGAAGTTGCGATGCAGGTTCTCCTTGGCATCGCGGCCACGCTGGTGTCCGATCACCATCACCGTCTCACCGTCGAGTCGCGCCCACCCGCCGATGATCGCGGCGTCGTCGCGGAACGCGCGATCGCCGTGCAGCTCGATGAAATCGGTCAGCGCGAGCCGGATGTAATCCAACGTGAAGGGACGCTTGCTGCTGCGTGCGACCTGCACCCGCTGGTACGGGGACAGGTTCCGGTAGATCTCCGTGCGCAGCTCGGTCAGCTTCTGCTCGAGCGGGGCGATCTCGGCCGATACCGTGAGCTGCTGATCCCCCGCCATCTTCTTCAGCTCATCGATCTGCTTCTCGAGCTCGACGATGGGCCGTTCGAATTCCAACGTGTTGGCCGATGTGGCCATGGGCGGGTCCTGAGTTAGAGCACGCGCCCCACAGGGCGGGCGATCAGCCCCGGCCGGTCCGTCGGCCTGGGTATCGTGAGGTCGTTATTCGTTCAATTTGCCCGTACAAGCCGGACCCGCTCTGCTCCAAGCAACGCACGCAAGTCATTGAGTGTGGTCGGCGTCGCCGAAACCGCTGCGGAACTCGATCGGAATCGTACCACAGTGTCAGTCCCGTCACTCCAGCGGACCTCGAGCGGGGCCGACCCCGGATAGGCGTCGGCGATTGCGCGCACGTCGGCCATAACATGTGGCGTCAGCGGCAATCCAGGGCCATTCGGTGTCAGGTCGATTGCGACGACGACCCGTCCGTTCGTCCGGAGATCCGCTAACCTGGTGACGTCCTCGACGATGAATGTTGGGTTCTCGCCTCCCTGATCACGTTTCGAATACCCGCCCTCCAATAGAACGGGCACGTCCGGCCGGAACCGGTCCGCCAGCTTCTCCCACGCTTCGGGGAAGACTAGCACCTCTGAAGATCCCGAAAAATCCTCGACTGTCAACCTGGCGAATTCCGACCCGGACCGCTTGCTCACCTGCCGCTTGATGGCGGTCACCACCACCGCGACCTTCATCGGCTCTCCGGTCCACGACCCCAGCTGTCCCACGGTGTGAGAGGCGAAGAGCTCGCATTCGGTCCGGAACGGGTCCAGCGGGTGTCCAGAGGCGTAGAACCCCAACGCTTCCTTCTCTTTAGCGAGTCGATCGCTCTCGCCGAGCGGCGCCACGTTCGGGAGAGCGGGGGCTTGCGTCGGTATGGATGGGGTCGCTTCAGTAGCCGCGGGTGCGCCGAACAGCGAGCCTTGGCCCGTCGCCGCCTCGTGCTGCCGGAGGCTGGCCTCGTGCAACGCCTGATCGAGCACCGCCTGATATTGTGCCCGGTGGCCGCCCAACCCGTCAACCGCGCCGCAATTGATGAGCGCTTCGAAGACGCGCTTGTTGCACAGTCGGAGATCGACGCGACCACACAGGTCGAACAAGGAGGTGTAGGGACCGATCGCTCTCGCGGTCACGATCGAGTCGATCGCGCCGCGCCCCACATTGCGGATCGCACCCAGCCCGAACCGCATCCGGCGGTCGCCGATGACCGTGAATCGGTACCCCGATTCGTTGACGTCCGGCGGCAGCACCTCGAGTCCCAGCTCCCGCGCTTCATTGATGTACTTCACGACGCCGTCGGTGTCCCCGATCTGCGAGGACAGCATCGCGGCCATGAAATCGGCCGGGTAATGCGTCTTGAGCCATGCCGTTTGATACGAGATGATCGAATAGGCGACCGCATGGCTGCGGTTGAATCCGTACCGGCCAAAGGTTTCGATCTGGGCCGCGATCTCGGTGATGACGGCCCGGTTGTACTCGCGGGCGACGGCCTTCTCGATGAATTTTCCCAACTCGAGTCGGATCAACTCCGGATCCTTCTTGCCCACGGCCTTCCGCAGCACATCGGCTTCCGCGAGCGAGACGCCCGCCAGCACCTGGGCGATCCGCATCACCTGTTCCTGATAGGTGATGACCCCATAGGTATTGGAGAGGATGGGCTCGAGCTCCGGCAACGCGTATGTGACTGGCTCCTCGCCCCGCTTCCGCCGGATGTAGACCTTGTGCATCCCGGTATCGAGCGGACCGGGACGCATCAGCGCATTCGATGCCACGAGGTCGTCGAACCGGTCGCACCGCATGCTCCGGAGGACATCCGTGGCCAGCGCGGATTCGAACTGGAAGACCCCCGACGTGCGACCCGCGCGCAACATCCGGTAGGTCTCCTCATCATCCAACGGCAGCGCATCGAGGTCGATGACCTGTCCCGTGCGGGCTGCAATCGACGCCACCGCATCGTTCAGCACGGTCAGTGTCGTCAGGCCCAGGAAGTCCATCTTCAGCATCCCGGCCTTCTCGAGCGCATTCATGTCGTACTGGGTGACGACGACGGTCTCTTCGTCGCCCGCCCGATCGCCGGTTCGTACGCCGCCGGCCGCGCCCGTGCCGCCCGCGCCCGCCGCTCCTCTTGACTGACCCGAGCCCTTGGTCGTCGTGGTGAAAACGGGGACATACTCGTCGAGCGGACCGGGCGCGATCACGATCCCAGCCGCGTGCACCCCTGAGTGCCGGGAGAGGCCCTCGAGCGCGATCGCGTAGTCGAGGAGCTGACGATATCGGGGATCGCCGTCGTACCGGCGCCGGACTTCGGAGATTTGCTGGCGGGCTTCGTTGATCGTGAGCGAGTAGTTCGGCTGGTTCGGGATCAGCTTGGCCAGCTCGTCGGTCTCTGCGGGCGTGAACCCCAACGTGCGGCCGACGTCCTTGATCGCCGCCCGCGATTTGAGAGTCCCGAACGTTACGATCTGGCCGACCGAATCGCGGCCGTATTTCTGCCGCACGTACTCGATCACCTCGCCGCGCCGTTCGAAGCAGAAATCCACGTCGATGTCGGGCATCGACACGCGTTCCGGATTGAGGAAACGCTCGAACAGCAGATCGAATCGGAGCGGACAGACGTTGGTGATGCGGAGCGAGTAGGCGACCAGCGACCCAGCCGCCGAGCCACGCCCCGGACCGACCGGGATGCCGCGGTCGCGGGCCGCCTTGATGAAGTCGGCGACGATCAGGAAGTACCCCGCGTATCCGGTCTTCGTGATCACGCCGAGTTCGTAGTCGAGGCGCTCGCGCACGTTGTCGGGGAGCGGGTCGCCGTAGCGGACGCGCGCCCCTTCTTCGGCGAGCCGCACGAGGAGGTCGTTCTCCGTCGCTACCCCCGCCGGCAGCGGAAACGAGGGCACCCGGTACGTCTTCGAGAACTCGACCGCGACGCGATCCGCGATCTGGAGGGTATTCTCGAGGACCTCCGGGTGATCCGGAAACCGCGCCGCCATTTCCGGCGCGCTCTTGAAATACAACCCACGATCGTAGCGCATCCGGTCCACGTCCGACCGGTCTTTGCCCAGGCCAATGCACAGCAGCACGTCGTGCGCGTCGTGGTCCTGCGGTCGGAGAAAATGCGCATCGTTCGTGGCGATCACGGGCAGGCCGAGATCAGCGGCGAGTTGAAACACCTGTGTGTTGAGCTCGCGCTGTCCCTCGGTCTCGTGGGCTTGGACCTCGAGGTAGTAGCGGTCCGGGAACGCATTCGCGTACCAGCTGGCGGCCTCCTTCGCCGCCTCGAAGTTGTTGGCCCGGAGATGCGTGGCCACCTCGCCGGCCATACACGCCGACGACACGATCAGCCCCGCGCCATACTGGGCGAGGACCTCTCGATCCACCCGCGGCTTGCTGTAGAACCCCTCCAGGTAGGCGAGCGACGATAGCTTGACGAGGTTCTTGTACCCAGTCGCGTCGGCGGCGAGGAGGATGAGATGGAAATAGGGCTTGATCCCAGGGCCGGGCCGCTGACGGAGGCGCCGGTCGCCGGGGGCCACGTAGGCCTCCATCCCTATGATCGGCTTGATCTTGGCTTTTTTCGCCTTCTCCTGAAATTCCCAGGCGGCGTGCATGTTTCCATGGTCCGTGATCGCCAGCGCGGGCTGTTCCAGCTCCTGTGCGCGGCCGATCAGGTCGTCGATGCGGTTCGCTCCGTCGAGCAGCGAATACTCGGAATGGCAATGCAGATGAACGAAGCCCATGGACGGTGCAAGTTAGCCGTCCTTGCCGAAGCGGGGGAGTGCGCCGGTGCGTCGTAAGGCGTCCGTGGCCTGCACGGTTGCGGCAGTGATCGCCGCCGGCGTCCTGGCGACGCCCACGGGCCGCTATCTCGTCCGCGCGGGTTGGGAAGAGGGCCGGATCCTGGCTCGTCGCCGTGCGATCGCCGATGTCGTCGCGGATCGCCGCACGGCGCTCGCGGTCCGCGCACAACTCCAGCTGGTTCTCGATGCGAGGCGCTTCGCCGCCGACTCGCTCGGCCTCCGTGCCGGACGCAGCTTCACGACGTTCTCGGCCCTCGATCACGACACGCTCGTGCTCGTCCTCTCCGGTGCCTATCGCGACCAACTCCGTCCGGTCACGTGGTGGTTCCCGGTCGTGGGCCGAGTCCCGTACAAGGGGTATTTCGAATTCGCCGACGCGGTACGCGCCGCCGAAACGCTCGAGCGACAGGGGTTCGACGCGTATGTGCGGCCGGCACCCGCGTTCAGCACCCTTGGGTGGTTCGACGACCCGCTGGTGTCGGCCACGCTGCAGACCGATTCCCTGGAACTCGCCAACACCGTGATCCACGAGCTCACGCACAACACCTTCTACGCGTCCGGCCGCGCGGACTTCAACGAATCCTTCGCGAATTTTGTTGGCGCCCGAGGCGCCGCGGCGTTTTTTCGGGCGCGCGGCGATTCGGCGAGCGTCGGCGAGATCGAGCGGCGCTGGGCGGACGAGAAGACGATGGGCGCGTTCTGGGGGTGGCTCTACGCGGCGCTCGATGCCGCCTTTCGCGCGCACCCAGGCGATGCGCCCGCCGCCCACGACGCTCGGCTCGCTGAGCGCGACCGGATCTACGCCCTCGCCCGTGACTCCCTGCGCACCGCGGTTGCGGCGCGGGTCCGGACGATCCCGGCCGACGCACTCGCGCGCGCCCGCCTCGACAACGCAGTCCTTCTCGCCCGCCGCGTCTACCGCACGGGCCTCGACGACTTCGATGCGGTCTACGCGCGTTGTGGTGGCGACCTTCGCCGTGCCGTCGTGCAGGTCATCGCCATCGCGCGCGCGAACCAGGGAGATCCCTTCGCCGGACTACGAAGCTGGCTGCAGGATACCCGCTCGGGATGTCCGAGCGAGCCGACGCGACTGCCCTAGGCGCAACACACTTCGCCAACGCGTCGCCGCAACTCCCGTTCGGGATGGATGGCATGTTGACGAGTACGTCAGCCGGTATGTCGGAGTATCGTCAGCACATTGGGCGACCTTTTGCGATAGGCACCACTACCCCCATACTTCGTTAGTGAGCTAAACGACTATCTGCCCTCGGCGCGCGTTTTCTGACGTCGGGCTCGCAGCGGAACCGGCCAAGCACTCGTAGTTAGGGCCGACGCATCGCCCGTACAAAACAAAGGCCCGCCAGGCAGTGCCTGACGAGCCGCAAACCCGATGCTCTGGGGACATGAAAAAGATGGCTACGTAGAGTGCGGTTGTCAATCGTGACAAGCCGAGCGCGTGAAGTACCGCGCGCTGTACGTCCACGAAATCTGCGTCCGTCAATCTCGGAGCTTTCCACTCGCCTGCA
Source organism: Gemmatimonadota bacterium (assembly GCA_003152485.1). Taxonomy (GTDB): domain Bacteria; phylum Gemmatimonadota; class Gemmatimonadetes; order Gemmatimonadales; family Gemmatimonadaceae; genus Palsa-1248. Next base: position 19,385 of record PMAE01000071.1, read on the forward strand.
CTGAACAGGCGGTCGAGCCGCGTAGATGCAACTGCGGTGAGCGCATCACACTTCGCCCATGTATCCCATTCCTCACCATCATTTTATCTCGAACCGATCAAACGAACGGCGCCTAGCGCCGGGAAGGGCCGCCGGGGAGTGCTTTTGTCATGCGGACGATCGGCAGCGTCGCGCCATTCCCGAGGGGCACATTAAGCCGCTCTCGGGCGAAATACCCACGTGCCGCATAGAGCGGCACGCCGGTCAATGTTGCGCCCATCTCGAATCGCGAGAATCCGGCCTCGACCGCCGCGCGCTCACAGGCCGCCAAGATCGCGCTTCCGACTCCGCGGCGCGCCCAGTCGGGATGCACGAAGAACGCGCGGATCTTCGCGGCGTCGTGCTCGGGATCGAGCAACTCGTCCTCTCGGCGGGTCCAGTGGTCGCCACCAAACAATGTCTTGCGCGTGCTCCACCCGCCGCAGCCGACGATGCGGGCGGTCGTGTCAGTCGCACCGAGTGATGTAGCCGCCGCCGCGGTCTCCGCGACGAAATAGGTGCCGTCGGCGACGAGTTGCGTATCGACGCCGAACACGGTGGCCAACGCACCGTCGATCTCTGCCGCGGTGTAGTCCTCGGCCTGTAAGCCCCGCACGGACGCTTCGATCAGCACGCGCAACGTCGGAATGTCTGCGGCGACGGCGGGCCGGATTTCGATTGTCATCGCTGGGTGACTCGCACGGTGATCGCTGCCTGCGCCCCGGGCCGCCGGCCGCTACCTCGACTCCGCCGTCCCGAACCGTTCCCGCATGAGCGCCCGCAGGTCGATCGGTACGATGGGTGGCGGAGCCGGCATGATCGGCGCCTGATCGGGGGTCCCGACCACGACCCGCTCCATTTTCTCCCGCACGCCTCGGTCAAGGAATCGCGAGAGCTGATCCACGCTGTAGTCTGCGCCGCGGCGACTGCCATAAACCTGGAGCGGATACGACACCGCGAGATGGTGCCGCGCTCGGGTCAGCGCGACGTACATCAGACGCCGCTCCTCTTCAAGGCCCGCGTCGTCGTTGATGGCTCGGGTCGTCGGAAACCAGCCGTCCACCGCCCAGATCAGGAACACGGCATCCCATTCTTTGCCTTTGGCCGAGTGCGCGGTGCTGAGGACGAGGACATCCTCGTCCTCGTGGTCACCGACGGCGAGGTCGTGCGTGTTCGACGGTGGCTCGAGCGCGATCGCCGAGAGAAAGGCGGACCGGCTTGGATATCCGCCCGCGATCGTCTCGAGCTGGTCGAGGTCCGCGAGCCGCGGCTCGGCCTGATCGTAGCGTTCGCGGAGGATGTCATCGTACAGCTTCCGGACGCGCGCGATGTCTCCGCTCACCGTCTGGGCTGTGTCGCCGGTCCGCAGGGTATCGAGCAGCGTGACGAGCGACGCATGCGCGGCATGTGCGCGCGCCGGGGCGCGGTATCGCGCGAAGGAGGATGACTCCCACGCCGCCTGCGCCATCGCCGCGATGGCCGACCGCGCGGTGAGATCGCCGATCCCGGGGAGCAAGAGGAGGATACGGTACCAGCTCACCTCGTCGCGGGGATTCTCCAACACGCGGAGAAACGCAAGCACGTCCTTGACGTGCGCGGCCTCGAGAAACCGCAGGCCTCCCCATTTCTCGAATGGGATCTTCCGATTGGTGAGCTCGATCTCGATTGCCGCCGACATGTATCCGGCGCGGAAGAGGACCGCCATCTCTCGGAGCGGTGTGCCGCCCTCGTACAGCTCCAGAATGCGGTCGACCACGAACCGCGTCTGCTCGTCCTCGTCACGCGCGGTTACCAGCCACGGCCGGTCGCCGCCTGTGCGGGTGGTCCACAGCACTTTGGTGAACCGCTCCCGGGCGCGGGAGATCAGCGTGTTGGTCGTATCGAGGATCGGCTGCGACGAGCGGTAGTTCTGCTCCAGAGTCACGACGCTCGTTCCCTCGAACTGCTGCGGGAAGTCGAGGATGTTGCGGAAGCTGGCGCCGCGAAAGGAGTAGACGCTCTGCGCATCGTCGCCCACGACGGTGACGTTGGTGTGGTTCCGACAGAGCCCGCGCAGTATCCGGGCCTGCAGCAGGTTCGTATCCTGGTACTCGTCCACGAGGAGGTGGTCGTACAGCGCCGCGATCCGAGCCGCGACTTCGGGGGAGCTTTCCAGCATCCCCGCCCAGAACAAGAGCAGGTCGTCGTAGTCCACCAGGTTGCGCGTGCCTTTGCGCGCGGTGTAGTCGGCGAAGATCCGCGTGATGTCCGGGAGAAACTCAGCGAACTGCGGGAATTCATCGGCCAGAATGGTCCCGACGGGAATGTCGGTGTTGACGTGGCGAGAGTAGACGCGGTGCAGCGTCTCCTTCTTCGGAAAACGCTTGGTCTTGTCGCCGTAGCCGAGCTGGACCCGTGCCATGTGCATCAAATCCTGCGAGTCCTCCTGGTCCATGATCGTGAAATCACTCGGCACTCCCGCCGCCGCGCCATAGCGGCGGAGGAGACGGTGCGCCGTCGCGTGAAACGTGCCGCCCTGCACGTGGTGGCAGGCCTTTCCCACGAGCCGCTCGACTCGCCCGAGCATCTCCTGCGCCGCCCGCCGCGTGAACGTCAGCAGGAGGATGCGCTCGGGGGGCACGCCGCGCTCGATGAGATGCGCCACCCGGTGCACGAGTGTCCGCGTCTTTCCGGTTCCTGCGCCCGCGATGATCAGCAGCGGCCCGTCGCCGTGCGTGGCCGCCGCGAGCTGCGCGGGATTGAGATCGGACATGCGGGAATTATAGCGCGTGGCCATTGCCGGTCACGGCCGGCCGATGTGCGTGTGGCCGCCAGTTCAGTGGTCGACGATCAATGCTCAATATTCTTCGATGCGTCCCTCAGCCGGCGGCCCGCGCAGCAGGGGCCGTTCGCGAACGGCCCCAATCTCGCCCCCGCCATCACCCGGCGGCGCGCACCCCTTCGGCGATCGGCGCCCGCCAGTCGCGCGGCGTGAGCGCGAACCGCGCCGCCAGCGCGCCTACGACCGCGTCGCGCACAGTACCCGCATCCGGTGTCCGGCCGAGCTCGCGCGCGATGGAGGTCATCTCCACGCCCGTGATCCCACACGGTACCATGAGATCGAAGTAGGACAGATCGGTCGTCACGTTCAGCGCAAACCCATGCCACGTAACCCAATCGCGCGCGTGCACCCCGATCGACGCGATTTTTCGTGGCGCCCGTGGATCACATTCTGTATCTGTCCACACGCCGGTCAACCCCGGCGTGGTCCCCGCCGGGATGCCAAGCTCGTGGAGGGCATCGATCAGCGCGGCCTCGAGTTGTCGCAGATACCAGTGGAGGTCCTTGCGGTGCCGCTTGAGGTCGATGACCGGGTAGCCGACGAGCTGTCCGGGCCCGTGGAACGTGACGTCGCCACCGCGCTCGACTTCGAACAGCTCGACCCCGCGCGCCGCCAGCAAAGCCGACGACGCGGTCAAGTGTCCCGGCTTGGAGGCCCGCCCAAGCGTGACGACCGGTGGATGCTCCACCAGCAGCAGCACGTCCTCGGGGATGACGCCCGCGATTCGGTCGCGGGCCACCGCACGCTGGATCTCCAACGCGTCCGCGTATGGCACGCGGCCGAGGTCGGAGACCCAGAGCTCAGGCACTGATCACCCGGCCCATGGAGTCGAGGACCGCTTCCGCGATCGCCTCCGAGAGCGTCGGGTGGGCATGGATCGCCAACTCGATTTCTTCCACCGTGAATTCGTTCTCCCGCGCCACCACCAACTCGTGGATCAGCTCTGTCGCGTGTGCACCGATGATGTGAGCGCCCAGAATCTCGCCGTACTTCGCGCCGCGGATGATCTTCACGAACCCTTCGGTCTCGCCTGCCGTTCGCGCGCGCCCATTGGCGGAGAACGGGAACTTGCCGACCTTGTACTCGAGCGTCTGCTCCTTGCATGCCGCTTCGGTCAACCCGATGGACGCGACCTCGGGGTGGCAGTACGTGGCATTGGGGATGTTGCCGTAGTTCACGAGATGCGGGTGCCCGCCGGCGATGATCTCGGCCGCGACGATGCCTTCGCGCTCCCCCTTGTGCGCCAACATCGGCGGGCCAGCAACATCGCCGATGGCGTAGATGCCCTTCACCGACGTCTCCATCCGTTCGTTGATCTGGACAAAACCCTGCGCCGTGCGCGTGACGCCGAGCGCCTCCAGGCCGATCCCGTCGATGTTGGGGGCGCGTCCGGTCGCTACGAGGACTTTCTCGACGGTGAGTGGGCGCGTCTCGCCGCCCGCGTCGATGGTCATCGACACGCTGTCGTTCGCGACTTTGACGTCCTTGACCGATGCGCCCGTCACCACGTCGATCTTCCGCTTCTTGAACGAGCGTGCGAGCTCCGCCGACACGTCGGCATCTTCGAGTGGCAGGATCCGGGGCGCGATGTCGAGTAGTGTGACCTGCGTGCCGAAGGCGGTGAACACATCCGCGAATTCACACCCGACTGCGCCCGCGCCGACGATCGCCATCGTCTTCGGTGCGCGGTCGAGGATCAGGACTTCGTCGGAGGACAGCACCGTCGTCTTGTTCAACGCCAGCCCCGCCTGCGGCAATCCCCGCACGCGTGACCCGGTCGAGATCACGATCGCGCGCTTGGCCTCATGCGTCTCGGTCTTCCCCTCGGCCGTCTTGATCGAGACCGTCGTCGGAGTGACAACCGTCCCCTCGCCCTTGAGCCAGGTGATCTTGTTCTTCTTGAAGAGAAACTCGACGCCCTTCGAGTTCTGCAGGCTCACGGCCCGCGACCGCTTCATCGCGGGACTGAAGTCGAATTGCAGCGGGCCGGTCGTGATCCCGTGGTCGCCCGCGTGCCGCACCTTGTTGGCGAGCGACGCGCTCTCCAGCAGGGCTTTGGCGGGGATGCATCCCCACAGAACACAGGTGCCGCCCAGGCCCTCTCGTTCGACCACGCCGACGGTCAGTCCGAGCTGCGCCGCGCGGATCGCACCTACGTACCCGGCGGGTCCGCCGCCGATGAAGATCACGTCAAACGAGGCCATGTGTTCCTTGATTGAATCGTAAGCGGGCCGGCGCGGGCGTCGGCCCGCCACTCACGCCGCACTGTCCGCGAAGGGTCAATACACCAACATCAATGGGTTCTCGACGAGACGCCGCAACGTCTGCAGAAAACGCGCGCCGGTCGCGCCATCGATGACCCGATGATCACAACTCATCGTGACGCGCATCCGCCGCCGGACGGCGACCGCCCCGTCCACGACCACGGGGCGCGCCTCGACCGCACCGGCCGCCAGGATGCCCGCCTCGGGGGGATTGATGATCGCTGTGAATTGCTCGATCCCGAACATCCCGAGGTTGGAGACGGAGAACGTCGAGCCGGTGTACTCGCTCGGCGTGAGTTTGCGCGCGCGCGCGCGCGCGGCGAGCGCACGGGACTCGTCCGCCACCTGTCGCAGACCCTTGGCATCGGCATCGAACAGCACCGGCGTGATGAGCCCATCATCGACCGCGACCGCCATGCCCAGATGGACGCGATTGAAGTACCGGATCCGGTCGCCCAACCAATGGGCGTTGACTTCGGGGTGCTGACTCAACCCGGTAGCGACGGCCTTGAGGAGGATGTCGTTGAACGACACCCGGAACTCGTCCCCCTGAGCGGCCATGGCCGAACGCATCTCGGCCATCCGTTCCACGTCGTAGTCGGCAGTCAGATAAAAAGTCGGCACCGGGCCGATCGACTCGGCCAGCCGTTTCGCGATCGTCTTCCGGATCTGCGTCAGTGCGACATCGTGGAAGTCGCCGTCGGCTGGCACGACGCGCGGCCGCTCCACCGCAGCGGCCGATGGACGGGCGCCACTCACGCTCGGCGCCACGACGCCGTCGACATCGCGCTTGATGATCCGGCCGCTTGGCCCCGTCCCTGTAATGGCGCCAAGCTCGACCCCTCGTTCCGATGCGACCCGGCGGGCCAGCGGAGACGAGCGTACGCGGCCGCCGTTCCCGGTGGGCGGGACGCTGGCAGCGGGCGTCGAGGGGGCGCTAGCGGACGCGGCGCTCGGGGCGGCCGCTGGGGCGGCCGCTGTCGCGGCACTCGCAGCGGGCGGAGGCGCGGGACGTGGCGGGGCGGCCGGTGCGGGCGGCGCGGGGGGAGGTGACTCATTTGGCGGACTCGCGGTTGCGCCCGACCCGGCGGGTACGGACGCTGCGGGTACGGACGCCGCGGGTACGGACGCGGCGGGNNCTCCGCGATCACGCCCACCAGTTGGCCGACCGGCGCCGTCTCACCTTCGGCGAGGAGCCGGGCGCGTAGTACGCCGTCGCCACGGGCTACGAGCTCCATGACCGCTTTGTCGGTCTCGATTTCCGCGATGACGTCACCGCTCTTCACGGCGTCGCCTTCCGCTTTGTGCCACGTGACGAGCCGCCCCTCCTCCATCGTCGGGGAGAGCGCTTCCATATAGACTCGAGTTGCCATGAGATGCCGGCCCGTTACGAGACGAGGTACATCACGCGTTTGACCGCCGCGATCGTCTTCGCCGCGTCGGGCTTGGCCGCGCGCTCGAGATTCTTGGCGTAGGCCATGGGTGCGTCGGCCTGATGGACGCGTAGCACCGGCGCGTCCAGATCGTCGAAACACTCACGCTGGATGACGTCCACGATGTGGGCGCCGATGCCTGCCGCACCCCACCCCTCTTCGAGCACCACCGCGCGGTTGGTCTTCCGGACAGTCGCCACGATCGCCGCTTCGTCGATCGGACGGACGGTACGCAGGTCGAGGACATCCACGCGGATGCCGTCTTTGGCAAGTTGGTCTGCCACCTGGAGCGCGACGAGCACCATCTTGCCGTTCGTGATGATCGAGCAGTGCTCACCGGACCGCTTGAGGTCTGCGACGCCCAGCGGGACGAGATGCTCGCCGTCCGGGACCTCGCCCTTCGTGTTGTACAGCATCTCGCCCTCGAGCACGAGCACCGGGTTGTCGTCACGGATCGCGCTCTTGAGCAACCCTTTGGCATCGGCCGGCGTCCCTGGGGTCACGACCTTGAGGCCGGGGACGTGCATGAGCCAGGACTCCCACGCTTGTGAATGCTGCGCGCCGAGTTGCAGGGCGGCGCCGTTCGGTCCACGAAAGACCATTGGCACCGGGAACTGTCCGCCCGACATGTAGAGCATCTTCGCCGCGCTGTTGACGATCTGATCGAGCGCCAGCAGCGCGAAATTCCAGGTCATGAACTCGATGACCGGCCGCAATCCCGTCACCGCCGCACCGACGCCCACGCCGGCGAATCCCAGCTCCGTGATCGGCGTGTCCACGACGCGGAGCTCGCCGAACTCCTGGAGCAACCCCTTCGACACTTTGTACGCGCCCTGATACACCGCCACTTCCTCGCCCATCAGGAAGACGC
>PMAE01000071.1:26823-42269 GCA_003152485.1 Gemmatimonadota bacterium
GCGCGGCGATCTCCCTCGGCGGTTTCGATCGTCACGTCCTGCAGCAGCGCGTCGAGCGACGGCTCGGGACTTCCGTCGGCGAATTGCCACGCGTCTTCGCACTGCGCGCGGACCTCGGCGTCGAGTTGTGCGACTTCGGCCTCCGTGATCTCGTCACGCTCGTGCATATAGGCACGGAGCAGCGCAATGGGGTCGCGTTTCAACTGTTCGTCGAGCTCCGCCCGCGAGCGATACGTCCCTGCGACGGCGTCGGACATCGAATGGCCCATGAACCGATAGGTCCGCGACTCGATCAGCGTGGGGATGTGGTCGGTCCGGGCGCGCTGGACCGCTTCACCGACCGCGCGGCGCACGGCCAACACGTCCTGCCCATCCACGACCGCGCGCGGCATGTTGTACGCGCGGGCACGTTCCGCGATGTCGTACACCGCTGAGGCCCGTTCGAGTGCCGTCCCCATCCCGTAACGGTTGTTCTCGACGACATAGATGACGGGCAGCTTCCAAAGCCCGGCCATGTTGAGCGCTTCGTGGAACGCGCCGTTGTTGACTGCCGCCTCGCCGAAGAAACACAGGCATACCTGGTCGCCGCCGCGATACTTGATGCCGAAGGCGACGCCGGTGGCGATCGGGATGTTGGCCCCCACGATGCCGTGGCCGCCGAGGAAGTTGTGCTCCCGGCTGAACAGGTGCATCGACCCGCCCTTGCCGTGCGAGCACCCCGCGGCCTTGCCGAACAGCTCCGCCATCACCACCCGCGGTGGTATGCCCCGGGCGATGGCCTGGGCATGGTCGCGATAGGTCGTGATTACGTAATCATCGGGGCGGAGGAGGGAGAGGGCACCTGTGCCCGTCGCTTCCTGGCCGATGTAGAGATGGCAGAACCCGCCGATCTTCCCTAACGCATAGGCTTCGGCGCACCGTTCCTCGAACCGCCGCTGCAGCAACATCGTCCGCAGGAGCCCGCGGTGGAGTTCCCGCGTGCCGGCATCCGGAGCGCCGGCGAGCGGCCCGGCCGCGGCCACCGGAGCGCCAGTCACCGGCGCCGCGGGCGCCGCGACGTTCCCCGACGGCGGCGTCGAGGTCGACGTCGATCGCGTGGTGGTCATCCGCCGTGCGCCGCCGCCTTTGTGACTTGCTCCCACGCGTGGTAACTCGAGCGGACGAGTGGGCCGCTCTCCACGTGCCGGAATCCCATTGCCATCCCGACGTCGTAGAGATGGCGGAACTCATCCGGCGTGTAGTAGCGGTCGAGCGCGATGTGGCCGTCGGAGGGGCGCAGATATTGACCGAGCGTCAGGATATCCACATCCACGGTGCGCAGCTCCTGCATCACGGCCACGACCTCCTCGGTAGTCTCGCCCATGCCGAGGATGATGCCGGTCTTCGTCGGGATATCGGGTGCGATCCGCTTCGCGACGCGGAAGATCTCGAGTACGCGTTGGTAGCGGCCCCCCGGACGCGCGCGCTTGTACAGGCGCGGCACGGTCTCGGTATTGTGATTGTAGATCTGTGGCCGGGCGTCCAACACCGCGCGAATCGAGGCCTCGCTCCCTTGGAAATCCGGCACCAGCACCTCGACCGAGCACTCCGGCAGCCGAGCGTGGATTTGGCGCACCGTCTCGGCGAATATCGACGCCCCGAAGTCCGGCAAGTCGTCGCGATCCACCGAGGTGATGACCGCGTGACGCAATCCGAGCTGCGCGACCGCGGCGGCCACCCGCCCGGGCTCCGCGACGTCGTAGGTCGGCGGCCGTCCGTGCGCGACCGCGCAATACGCGCAGTTGCGGGTGCAGACGTCACCCAGAATCATGAACGTCGCAGTTCCGTGTTCCCAGCATTCGCCGACATTGGGGCAGTGCGCTTCCTCGCACACCGAATGGAGGTCGAGCTCGCGCAACAGCGACTTCAACCGCAGGAAGTTCGGCCCACCCGGGGCCCGAACCTTCAGCCACGAAGGCTTCCGTTCCGGCACTGCTGCTACCCGGTGTCGGCCCATTATCTGATAGAGCGAATCTGCCATCGCGTTCACCAGCCTGAGTTACCTGCGCCCGTGCCGGAATATATCGGTCGCCAGGGCTGCTCAAAAGACGACCGAACGACAGCCGCGCCTTTAAGTGTCGCGTGAGAATCGCGCCACGCCGAACGCGCTGAGATCGGCTGGCGGTGCGTCCCCGGTGACCAGCGCGACCACGCAGTCGCCGGTGAGCGGCGCCATGAGGATGCCGTTCCGCGAGTGGCCGCACGCGTAGATCAGGCTGGGATGGTCCGGGTCGCGTCCCAGAATCGGCAGCAGGTCGGGGGTGACGGGTCGCAGCCCCGCCCACTTGGCCGTCGTCGTGGCCGTGCTGACGACGGGCCAGAACGCTGCGGCCCCCGATCGAATCGACGCGAGGGCCTCGTCGGTGGTGTCGGCATCGAACCCGGCCCGCTCCATCGTCGCACCCACGAGCACCCGGTCGCCGCGCGGTACCAGGTACGCATCGGGACCGTACACGACGTGGCGCAGCACGGCCGCGCCGGTCGCTGCCACCGAGAACATCTGCCCTCGATACGGCTCGATCGGCAGCAGCCGAGGCAGTCCCGCGATCCCGTTCACCCACGCCCCGGCCGCCAGCACGACGTGCGCGGACCGCACCGGCGTCCCGCCGTTGGACGTCGCGCAGGTGGCGCCGCTCCCATTGACGGCGATCGCGCGCACGTCGGTGCGGATCCATCGAATCCGAGGTGACCGCGCGATCGCCGCAGCGAGCGCCTCCAGGAGCGCGAGATTGTCCACCGCACCGCCGGTGGGATAGAACATTGCGCCTGCCACCGGCGCGAGCCCCGGTTCGATCGCCAGCACATCGGGTGCGTCGAGCCAGTGGGCATTGGCCCCCTGCAGTTGGCGCAGTGTATCGGCCTCGGATGCGTGGAGCGCCACGCGCAGGATTCCGCGCCGATTCAGGGGTACGGGGACGCCGGACCGATCGGTCAGCGACTGGAGGTAGCCGGGGTAGCGTGCCAGGGAGGCGACGGCGAATTGGTGGACGGGATCGGCCGACGCGCCCGGGTTGGTGTCCTCGAGCGAGGGGGCGAGCATGCCGGCCCCGGCCGGCGAGGATTCGCCGGGTCTGGGCTGGCCGACCAGCAGGACGTCGAGGCCACGCTCGGCGAGCGCCACAGCGGCCGCGAGCCCGATCAGTCCCGTTCCAACGACGGCGACGTCGGCGGTGGCCGACCCGGCGGGCGCCGTCATGGCCGCCGGCCGCCCCCGGAGGGGCGCCGATCCGGGTGAAACCTCTGTCGGCGGTCCATCGTATGGTTCTTAGACCCTGTCAGCGAGTTTTGCCATGCTTCGTACCGTATTCATGATTGGGATTTTCGCGGTGCTCGGGTTCTTCGTCCTGGGCTTTATGTTCAGCATCTTCGGAGCCGTCATCGGTCTCGCGATGGTGTTGCTGGGCTTTGCTGTGAAGGCGCTCGTGCTCGGCGCGCTCATCTACTTCGTGATCCGGATCGTGAGCCCTGAGACGGCGCGTCGGCTACGCAGTCGGTTCTCGGGGAGTGCGTTCTAACGCATCCACGATCGCCCAGGTCAGTAGGGGCAGCATGATCTCGTGGTGGCCGGTGATCTCGTAGCCGTGTCCACCCGGTTGGGTCGGCCGTTCGACGACGTTGACTCGCGGGCGATAGTGGCGCTGCATATCGAGGTCGCACGTTTGGAACCCGGTGGGGCGTCCCGCGTGCAGGTTGCGGGCGACCGTGAGCGCCTTGAGAAACACCTCCGGCATGATCACGGCGCTCCCGACGTTGACGACGACACCGCCGCCATCGAGTCCATCCAACGACGCCGAGAGCCGCCGAAAGTCGCGGTGACTCGTATCGCCGATCGCCGCGCCGTTCGCCGCCGGATGTTGGTGGATGATCTCCGCGCCCAGGGCCGCGTGCACGGTGATCGGGATCCCGAGCCGCCGCGCGGCGATCAGCACGGAGAGCTCGGGATGCGCCAGTGCCGGCTCGTCCTTGAGCGCGCGACCCAGGGCCTCGCCCATGCCGTACCCGTGCGTGTACCCGGCTGTGATCGCGTCATTCATCCCGCGTCCCGTTTCCTCCGCCATCCCGAAGGTGCCGTCTCGAAGTCCCGCCGCCACGTCCTCCGATGTCGCCCCGAACCGTGCCATCTCGTAATCGTGGATCGCGGTGGCCCCGTTGACGGCGACGTGCGTGATGACGTGCCGCTCCATGAGCTCGATCAGCAGCGGCGTGAGCCCGGTCTTGACGACGTGGCCGCCGAGCATGAATACGACCGACCGGTGGGCACGATGCGCGGCTACGATCGCCGCCACGATGCGGCGAAAATCGCGCGCCACCAGGATGTCTGGCAGGGAATCGAGGAACGTGCCGAAACTGCGGTCCCCGGCAATCGCCCTCCCGTCCGTGGGCCCGGCGACCGGGGGGCGCGCAAACTCCTCCGCCCGCACCTTGTTGGGGCGACGCCCGACCGGTACGGTGCGGACTGCGGAGAGGTCCGCCTCGCGCGGCGGGTCACGGGGTGGCGTCCGGCCCGCGCTCAGCGGCGGCTCCGTGATGGCGGCGCGCCCGTCGGGCCCGCGACGGTGTCCGCGGTGACGCCCGAGCCGGGGGCGGCCGGCGTGCCGGTAGGCAGGCTGGCGGCCGCCCCGCGTCCCCGATGGTACGACTTGAGATAGAGGCCGAGCGAGCCGAAGCTCAGTTTCGATTTCATTTGCAGCACGATGCGTGCGGAGTCGTCGGAAAACCAGACTTGGGCCTCTCCCCTGTCCGAGAAGATGCCGCTCGTCTTGATGGTCGGTTGCACCACGATCGCGTCGAATTTGCCGGCCGGAACGCTGATGCGCTCGCGACGGAGCACCCGGATGACGACGGGGTTGCTCTTCGGGTTGAAGTACCGATCGAACGTATACGTATCGCCGACCTTGAGCGGCAGCGTGCGGACGAAATACAGGAACGAGCCGTCGTCGAGCGGCGCCGCGACAGATGGCTGCTCTGGCTTGTCGTTGAGCTGGAATACGGACCGGTCGGGGTAGATCTCGTAGTTGCGGTTCCGGACCTTGCCACCTTCCTCCAGGTGCTGAGCGAACCGTAGCGACGCTATCGTGGTTTGCTCGAACCAGCTCTCGAACACGTCGTTGACGTGGTAAAAGATCGTCCCGCCTTTGAAGCGAAAGACCGTGTGCCACACGTCATGGCCGCGCACCGATTCGACGCCGGACACTTCCATCGACCCGCCCCCGACGTGAATGATGCCGAATTTCACGTCGTAGTCGAGGTGTTCGCCGACCGAGAACGGGGTCGGGACCTCTGATCGGGCGGATGACGAATCGCCGGCCGTGGACGGCCGTATCGACGACGCGGTCGGCGCCGCGGGGGGCGACGCGGGGCGCGCACCCGCCCTGGCCGTGCCGGTATCCTGTGCCTGGAGCGCGGACGCGGCGGCGAGCATCACTATCGCCCGCCGCGCCGCACGCGCGAGCACGATCCTCATCCGCTGCGCGCCGCCTGGAGCGCGCGCGCAGCGCGGCCGAAGCGATAGAGCTGGAGCGCGTCGGCGAACGGCCGGACGCGGCTCGCGCGCTGCCGGAGATCGTAGCGCGGTGCCAGCGGCACCGTTTCGACTCGGCGCGCGAGTGGCGCCGTCCGCAGCAGCAGCTCGAGATTCGCGGCCCAGCCCTCTCGGGTGACCAGGGTCGCGTCCGGCCCGACGGCTTTGAGCGCCTGCCGTAAGACCGAGATGCGGTAGAGGCGGAACGCGCCGAAGGGGTCCGAGATGCCCGGGACGCGGACGAACGCTTTCACCAACCAGGGCGCCACGCGACGCAGACGGCGGACGGCCGCGGGCGCCATCGCCGCGGGCGTTTGCTCGACGACGACGAGATCGGCGCCGCCCTCGAACCGTTTCACGAGTTCGGGGAGGTGCTCGGGTTGGTCGGTGAAGTCGCCTTGCATCGTCACCAGCGCGTCCCGTCGCGCGTATCGCGTCCGCTGGGCGGCCACACGGCACAGCACGTTCAGCGCACCCGCGTAGCCGACGTGCCGGTCGCCCCGCAGGACGGTCAGGGGCAACACCTCGGCGTACGGCGCGAGCACCGCCGCCGTCTCGTCGGTGCTGGCGTCGTCGTAGACGAGGAGCTCATACTCGCGTGGGAACTGCTGGAAGACCTTTCGGATCCGCCACAACAGCACGCCAATCGTTTGGGCCTCGTTGTGGGCCGGAATGCCGATATAGATCATCTACGCTGAAGTATTGCCGTTGCCACAGGTGAATCGCTACCCTGTCGGCTCATACCCCGAATTGTGCCCCACGGTTGGGTTCGAGTCCGCGTGCCGCGGCGATCATGGAATTGGGTTGCCCGAGGGGCCGCTCGCCCGTCGAATGCGTGATGCGCATTGCCACGCGTGCGGCCATCGGGCTGATCGGTGTCTTGGCCGGTTGCGCGCGATCCGCGGAAACGCCGATCGCGCCGCCTGCGGCGCCCGCTCTCGCCGTCCCGCCCACGTCCGCGGAGCTCCGCCGCGATCTCATGGTATTCGCGTCCGACTCGTTTCGAGGGCGCGAGACGGGAACAGCTGATGAGCGTCGTGCGGCGGCGTTTCTGATCGGACGCCTCACCAAAATCGGGCTGCGGCCTGCAGGCGACAGCGGCTACCTGCAGCGCGTGCCATTGATCCGGATGCGGCTCGGGGCCGGAACGCACTTCGCGGTGCACGGGCATGGGATCGCGGCAGCTGGCCAGCCCGTCACCGGGCTGGTGCCACTCATCGCGCTGGGCGACGGCGNNCCAGGCGCGCCGCCTCCGTGCCCGCAGGTGGACGGCGAGTTGGTGTTCGCCGGGTATGGCGTCGCGCGCCCTGACGGGGGGGACGATCTGGCCAAGATTCCACTCACCGGCCGTGTGGTCGTCGTCATCAACGGCGCCCCGCCGGGCGCCGACGCGGCGCGCCGGTCGGAGTTGGAATCGTCGAACGCGATCGGGTCACGACTCGATCGGATCCTGGCGCGACATCCGGCCGGCGTCATCATCCTCGCCACGGGCGCATCGGCCGATCTCTACGAGCCGATGCGCCGGGCACTCGATCGTGGCCCGCTGCTGAGCGCCGCCAGCGCGTCGTCGCCGACCGATCCGTCGCACCTCGATACCGCGTCCGCGACGACGTCCGCATGTGTGCACGGGGTCCCGATGCTGGTGCTGGGGCTCCCGGTCGCGGGGTCGCCGCTGCTGCCGCGACGATGGCCGCGCGATGACCGTCCGCAGCTATTGGCGGGCGAGCGATTCTCCGGCGCGATCGAGGTGGTGCGCACACCCGTGGAATCGTTCAACGTGATCGCTGCGCTCCCCGGTCGCGATAGCGCGCTCGAGCGGACGTGGGTGGAGTACAGCGCACACTACGACCACTTGGGCATCGTGCCCGCCGTGCGGGGCGACTCAGTGGCCCACGGAGCCGACGACGATGGATCGGGGAGCGTCGCCTTGCTCGCCATCGCGCGGGCGATGCGGCAGGCCCCGCGACCGCGCCGGTCGGTGCTGTTCGTGTGGCACACGGGCGAGGAGGAAGGGTTGCTCGGCTCGGCGTATTTCACGAGCCATCCCGTGGTCCCGGTGGATTCGATCGTGGCATTGATCAACGCCGACATGATCGGCCGAAACGCGCCGGAATCGCTGTACGTCGTGGGCCCCGGTGCGGCGCCGCACGGCATCAGCCGTGCACTCGGACGCGTCGTCGACTCCGTGAACGCCTCGCTCGCGATGCCGTTCGCGTTCGATCGCGCCTGGGATACGCCCGGCAATCCGCAGCGGATCTATTTCCGCGGGGATGCGTTCCACTACGCGGAGCACGGCGTACCGATCGCGTTCTTTACGAGTGGCCTGCATGCCGACTACCAGCAAGCCAGCGATGAGCCGCTGCGCATCGACTACGCCAAGCTTGCGCATGTGAGCCAACTCTTGTTTCTCGTCGGCGAGTCGCTCGCCAACCGCGACGCCCGTCCGCGGTAGGCTATCGGGCGCTGTCAGCACTCGGCCGTCGCGAGTGCCACGCACGCGGTTTCTCCTTTGGCGTGCAATCGTCGCATGATACAGAGGCGGTGCGCGCGGCACGAATGGTGAATGTCCGCCGAGTGCGCATCGAGTGCACGCGCCCAGTGACTTCGACGCGGGGGTAGCGATGATCGTGGCAAATGTCCGACGGCAGTTGCGACGGGACGACGCCCAACTCGTGCTCCGCCTGATCGCGCGCGGGTCACACGCGGAGTACGAGCGCGCGGAGGTAACGCTGCGCGACCAGGGACTGGACGAGGTGCTCGATGATCCTCGACTGCTCCCTGCGCTGGTCGAGGCGCGGCAGGGGGCGTGTGCATCATACGCGCTGTTCTCCTACGTCGTCGTGCGCCATGCGCTGCGCGGCGTCGGTGAGCAGGACCGGACGCTCGCGGACTATGTAGCCAGCGTCCTTCTTCACTTCGGATTGTGGGATCGTGCACATCGGGTCGCAAATGCGGACGACGAGTGGTACATGACGCTCGCCGAGTTGTCCGGCGCCGCGGATGGCCCCGACGCGCGGCGCACCTTCTTGGTCCGCGCGCACCTCGGCAACTACGCGCTCTGGTTGAGTGGGTTGTTCCCCGACCACATCGCCAGCCGGCACTGGAGGCGGGGCGCGCCGAACCTCGAGTACTACGAAGCGATGGGGCGTCGCGGGTTCACATTGGCGGCCGAGCACGACCTCGCCGACGAGCATGGCGTCCGCACGCTGTTCGCGACCGCTGCCGAACGCTTCCCGCTGCTACGCCTCGCGCTCAACCGGGTGAGTGACGCCTACCTCTTCCCCGGCCACCACTCCCCCGACCGCCTCATGCGCGAAGTCAGCGACGCCGCTCGCTGGAAGCTGGTGAGCTAAGAGCACGAGGTTCGTGGTCCGGGGTTCGCGGCGCACAACAGTGGGGGGCCAGCGGTGATGCACTGCCGCCGGCCCCCCATGCTGTCGCGAACCATTCACCACTCACCGCTCACCGCGACCCACCGACCGTCACGGCTTCGGCATCTGAATCATCGGTATCGCACTGCCCGACACCTGCGGCATCTGACCGTTCCACTTCTTCGCCATTTCGTATGTGACCAGCGTCGGAGTGATGCTCTCGGACAGGAGGTGGTTGGCTTTCGCCTGGGCCTCGGCTTCGGCGAGAATCGCTTTGGCGTGGCCCGCCGCCTTGATCGAATCGCCCTGTGATTGGAACTCGTTCTTCACGAGCTCGTTCTGGGACGTGAGCGCCGCTTGCTGCATGACGTTCTTCGCGTTGATGGCATCGATGACCGTCTGCGGGGCCCGGATCTCGTTGATCGTGAACTGTTTCACCAGAAACCCGTACGGCGACAGCCGCTTGTCCAGCAGCATCTGCGTCCGGTTGACCACTTCGGCCTTCTTGGGACCCAGGATATCGGCGATCGCCTCGCCGCCGATCACTTCCTGTAACGCTTGCCGAATCGTCTGCTTGACGTAGTTGTGTTGGATGAACTCGATGCTGTTGCGAAACGTCGAGTACAGCTCCGGCACCTTCATCGCGTCGAGCTCGAACGACATGGCGACATCGAGCGAGATGGGCTGTCCCTCGATACTATTGACGTTGATCTCCTCGTTCTCGGGATACCCTTCCGTCGGTGCCTTCGCGAGCACCAGCGTCTGCATGTAGATCGGGTACTCCTCGATGCCCGTCGTCAGCGGGTTGCGGGTATGCAAGCCGGCGTCGAGCGGGATCCGCTCCACGCCCCCGCCCGTTCGGCTGATGACGATGCCGACGTGTCCCGGGTGGATGTACGTCACGGTCGTCGGCATCAGCAGCAACAGCACGACGATGGCCACCAGGATCGCGCCAAGCCGAGCGACCGTCCAGCCGAACGGCCCGCCGCCTTGGGCGCGCATCTGCGACAAGCGATCACCTACGACGCTAACCATTGACAGCCTCCTTGAAGCACTCGGGGCAGATCCGCTCGCCGTTGGCGAGTAGGACCATCTCAGTCGGCGCATGCGCGCCGTGGATAGGACAGTCGCGATTCGCTGCCGCCTCGATCAGGCGGCGGTTTCGCGCCTGCCGGATCCGAAGCCCGAGCGGCGTGAACTGCATGAGGGCGAGAATGAGAAGGGCGACCGCCGTCGCGACCAGCACGACGAAGAGCACCCCTTCGACTACGATTTCAGTCATACGTCAACAATACGGTGGCGCCGGTCCCGGGGTTTCGGTGGCTCTACGGGTTCGAGGCCGGACCGCCATTCCAGGGCTCTAGCGCCCTTCGCGGGGCGCCGGTTCGCGGTGGCCCGCTTGGGCGAGCGCGGTAGCGAACGCCGCAAACAACCCGTGGTCCGGGGCCGCCGCGTCGGTGACGAACTCTTCCGGGTGCCATTGGATCCCCATCACCCACCACGGATCGCGGAGGCCCGTCTCGAGCGCTTCCACGATGCCGTCCGGCGCCCTGGCCGTGACTACCAGGCCGTCCGCCACCCGATCGATGGCTTGGTGATGGACAGAGTTGACATCGAGTTCGGTGGCGCCCAAGGCCTGCGCGACCCGCGAGTCCGGCACGACCTGGACGCGGTGGGTCCGCGCATCGCGGGGGTGTTCCGGATCGTGGGCGATGGAGTTCGGCCGCTCAGTCGGAAGATCCTGAATCAGCGTGCCGCCCAGCGCGACGTTGAGGAGCTGAATGCCCCGGCAAATGGCGAGCGTTGGGATTCGTTGATCGCGCGCGGCTCGGACCGCGGCGAGCTCCGTGGCGTCACGCTCCGGATTCACGCGGCCGAGGTGGGGACTGGGCGGCGCACCGTAGGCCGCGGGCACGACATCTTCGCCGCCCGTCAGCACCAACCCCGCGACGGCGCCGAAGATGCGGTCGAGCGCCGCCGCCACTGCCGTCTCGTCACCCGCGATCGGCGCCACCACCATCGGAGTGAGTCCCGCGCGCTCCAGGATCGACAGATACGCGGCCGCGAGCCGCAGTCGCGGCACGCCATCGTCCGTGCGCACCGTCGCCGTGACCGCGACGAGCGGACCGCCCGGTGGTGGTGCGAGGGGGTGGCGGGCCATTGTGCGGGGAATATATCGTAACCGCCGATGAACGAAACCAATTGGAGAGGGAAGTAGCCCATCGCGGACCATGCGTTGGGCCTGACGGCAGCCTGCATCCTGCTGTTGCCACTGGCGCAGACACGCGCGGCGGCGCAGGACACGGCGCGGGTTATTAGCCCGTGTGATGGACTCCAGGTGAGTGCGATCGAAATTCGGCCTCAGGTCCCATACTACGCCGGGTATACCGGCCAGTGGGGGCCGTTGGCCCGGGCCGCCGCATCCGTGCATGCGACGACGCGCCCGCAGGTGATCCGGAGCTTTCTGGCGCTGCATGTCGGCCAGCCCTGTACCGAGGTGCGCCGCGAAGAATCGGAGCGCATCCTGCGCGCCCAGCCGTTTCTATCCGAAGCGCGGGTTACGGTGTTCGACGACCACATGGGCGGCGTGCGAGTCGATGTTTTTACGGCCGACGAAATCTCCGTGCTGGGGGCGGTCGCGGCGCGGAGTGAGGCGCCGCATTTCGTCGGCCTTCGGCTAGGCGACGCCAATCTGGGCGGCGAAGGCGTGCGCGTCGTGGGCGAATGGGCCGAAGGCTTCGGGCTACGAGACCACTTCGGCGGTCGGATCACGGATTACGCGTTCGCGAATCATCCCTACCAACTGAGCGTGCAGGGCAATCGTGATCAACTCGGCGGCGATTGGTCGGCGACGCTGGTGCATCCGTTTCTGACCGACCTCCAACGCTTCGGGTGGATCGTAGAGGCGGGCGAGCTGCGCTCGTACGTCAGCTTTCTGACCCCCATGAGCATGGAGTCGCCAACGCTCGATTTCTCCCGGCACTATGCCCAAGTGGGCGCGCTCGCGCGGCTTGGCCGGCCGGGGCACGTCTCGCTGTTCGGACTGTCCGTATCGGACGAGAATGAAACGTCGGGATCGCATCCGTTGCTCGTCGGGGATTCCGTAGTGTCGGTCTCCGACCCGAGCTTGGTGAGCCGGTATTCCGGATTTCGCGCGGCGCGGCTCAACCTGCTCTTTGGGGTGCGCGACGTCTCGTTCCGCCGCGTGCGGGGCTTCGACGCCCTCAACGGCGAGCAGGACGTGCTCGAAGGAGTGCAGTTCGGCACGCTGATCGGCCACAGCGTCGAAGCCTTCGGGGCGACGTCGCAGGACGAATTCCTCGCCTCCACCGTGTACGCGGGCGGCGGCTCCGGGCGCTCCTACGTTGGCGTCGTGGCGGAAAGCCAGGCGCGACACGACGTGCGGTCCAATCAATGGGATGACATCCTCGTCGGCGGCCGGGCCGCCTGGTATTGGAAGCCGGCCATGGCACACACCGTCATCGTCAGCGAGGAGTACAGCCTGGGTCTCGCGCAGGCCCTGCCCTTCGAGCTCACGCTCTCTGATTTCCGGGGCGGTGTGCGTGGCTATCACCCATCGCTGGTCGGTGGCGGCGAGCGCAGCGTGACGCGGTTCGAGGAGCGCTGGCTCATCGGGCCCGTCAAGGAATTCGGCGAGATCGGCGTCGCGGCCTTCTCCGACGTGGGCCGGATCTGGGCCGAGGGCGTCCCCTACGGGCTGAACTCGCCCACCGCGGTCGGCGTCGGGCT
The DNA here is from genome assembly GCA_003152485.1 of Gemmatimonadota bacterium. Classification (GTDB taxonomy): domain Bacteria; phylum Gemmatimonadota; class Gemmatimonadetes; order Gemmatimonadales; family Gemmatimonadaceae; genus Palsa-1248. The sequence continues at coordinate 39,505 of PMAE01000071.1, forward strand.
CTCGTTGCTCGCCGCCGTTCCGATCCATTCCAAACGACTCTGGCGCGTCGATTTCGCCGTGCCTGCGACGCACGAGCCCAACGTCGGCCGCTACGAGATCCGCTTCTCGACCACGGACGCGTCGGGCCGATTCTACATCGAGCCGCACGACCTGGCTCGTGCTCGTGAGCGCACGGTGCCCACGAGCATCTTCGAGTACCCGCCGCAATAGCTCGCGGGTTACACGGCCACACTCGCGGTCAGACGCTTGAGCGCGGGCACGCATACGAACAGCAGCACCCCGGCGACAGCGGAGATCACGATGAGAATCGTGAAGAACGTCACCTGCGTCGGCATCCGTCCGGCGAGCGACGCCACAAACCCCGCGAGCTTGAGACCACTGGAGTTGGTCAGGAACCAGGCGCCCATCAGAAACGCGACGTATCGCACGGGCGCCACCTTGGTGACGTACGAGAGGCCAACCGGCGACACGCACAGCTCGCCGAAGACGCTGAAGAGGTAGAACAACGTCAACCAGGCGGGGCTGGCGACCGCGCACGCGGTTGCCGCGTGGGCGCCGAGGCAGGCGTCGACCGCGCGACCGCCGCCGATCAGAAACAGGCACCCGACGGTGAGGAACGCGAGGCCGAAGACCATTTTGGCGGGAGTCGATGGCTCACGACCTGCTTTGCGCAGGCGACTCCACAGATACGCGAAGAGCGGCGCGAGCAGGATGACGAACAACGGCTGCGCCGACTGGAAGTAGCTCGATGGCATCACGGAGCTGCCGACGTGGAGGTCGGTATAGCGATCGGCGAACAGGTTGAGCGAGCTCCCCCCCTGCTCGTACACGAGCCAGAAGCAGGCGACGAACACGAACGTGATCAGCAGCGCGCCGATCCGCCGCCACTCGTCCGGCGAGAGCGCCACGGGCGCCGCTGCATGCGGTGGCGCAGCGCCGGGCGGCGACGCGGCGGGCGACGCCGTCGCCATCCCTCCGCGCAGACCGATGCCCGGCAGGTAGCGATCGCGGAGCCACAGGTAGAGCGCCAACCCACACAACATGCCGACCCCCGCCGCGCCAAAGCCCCAGCTCCAACTGCGGGCGGGATTCAGGCCGGCGCTGACGAGCGTCGCGTGGAACCCGTCGCTCTGGGCGAGGTAGCCACAGACGAACGGCGCGATGAACGCACCGAGATTGATCCCCATGTAGAAGATCGTGAATCCGGCATCCCGGCGCTGGTCGCCCGGCCGATATAGCTGGCCCACCATCGTCGAGACGTTTGGCTTGAAGAACCCCGTGCCGATCACGACCAGTCCCAATCCGACGTAGAAGCTGAGCATCGAGTCGAGCGCCAGCACGAAATGACCGGCGGCGATGATCACGCCGCCGACGACCAGCGAGCGTCGCGTCCCGATCCACTTGTCGGCCAGGTACCCACCGAACAGCGGCGTCAGAAACGTCAGGCCGGTGTACGATCCGTACAGGTTGTCGGCCCGCGCGTCGGTCCACTTGAGCACGTGGACCATGTACAGCACCAACAGCGCCCGCATCCCGTAGTACGAGAATCGCTCCCACATCTCGACGAGGAAGAGCAGGCTCAATCCACGGGGATGGCCGAAGAGGGCGCGATCGTCGAGCGCGGCCGTGCGATCAGTCGTCGCGCCACCACGATTCGCGTCGGCGGAGGATATGGCGGTCATGGAGTGGGGGTGAGGGGACGGGGAAGGGCGTGGTGCACTAGGCGCGCACCGGTTCTTTGATGCAGGCGGCGAATCGCCCCGGCGCCTTCTCTTCCAGCGGCGGTACGACCCGCGTGCACGCCGCATCCTTGCGAGGGTCGGGGCACCGCGGATGGAAGACACACCCGGGTGGCGGAGCCGTCGGCGACGGGCTCTCGCCCGCGAGCACGAGCCGCGTCCGGTGGGCCGTCGGATCGGGCACGAGGACGGACGCGAGCAACGCGCGGGTGTAGGGCATGAGTGGGTCGTGGAACACCGCCGCGGCTGGCCCCAGCTCGACGATGCGGCCGAAATACATCACGGCGATCCGGCTGGCGACGTGCGCCACGATCGCCAGATCGTGTGCGATGTAGAGATACGTGAGATCGTGGTCCCGCTGGAGGTCCTGCAGCAGATTGATGATCTGGGCCTGCACCGAGACATCGAGGGCCGACACCGGCTCGTCGCAGATGATGAACTCCGGCTCGACGACGAGTGCGCGGGCGATGCCCACTCGCTGGCGCTGGCCCCCCGACAGCTCGTATGGATACCGACGAGCGTAGTCTGGCCCGAGGCCGACCTCCTCGAGGACGAGCCGCACCCGCAGGTCGGCCGCACGTCCCTCGGCCAGTCGGTGGACGAGCAGCCCTTCGCGAATCGCGTCCCCGACCGTGCGGCGCGGATTGAGCGATGAATAGGGATCCTGGAAGACGAGCTGCATCCGGCGGCGCAGGCGCCGGAGCGGCTCCGGGCGCAGCGTGAGCACGTCGACGCCGTCGAACGCGATCTCGCCCGAGGTCGCGGCGATGAGTCGCAACAGGGCGCGGCCCGTCGTCGTCTTCCCGCACCCGGATTCGCCGACCAGCGCCAGCGTCTCGCCCCGAGACACGGTGAACGACACACCATCGACGGCCCGTACCTGACTGCGTCGCCAGCCGAACGGACCCTGCGAAACGGGAAAATGCACGTGGAGGTCGCGCACGCTGACGAGCGAGTGCGCACCAACGGCCGGCTTCGCTGCCGGCAGTGGGCGCGGCCCCTGCGGCGGGCCCTGCGGCGCCCGC
>PMAE01000004.1:0-141 GCA_003152485.1 Gemmatimonadota bacterium
CCGTGAACACGCGCGCGAGTTGAACGCGATTGTACGCGCGGCTGAGCGGTTCGGATTGCAGCTCCGCGAGTCGAATGGCCTCATGCGCGTCAATCGGCGAGCGGCACGTCCGGCACGACTACCGGAACCAGATTTGGCTTT
>PMAE01000004.1:160-4361 GCA_003152485.1 Gemmatimonadota bacterium
GTTTTGCGACGGACGTCGTGGTTGGAGTCGTGGGAGCTGGAGTTTTCGTCGTAGCCGCGGCGGCCGCAGTGGCGGGATGAGCAGGGGTCGTGGCAGCCGACGCGGCGGTCGTGGCGGACGCAGCTCTGGGGGTAGCTGGCGTGCAGGGCGCGGCGGCAGCGGTGGTGGACGCGGGTTTCTTGGCTCCAAATAGCGATCCGATACTGGCGGCCGCGGTAGTCGCATTGGCGGCCGCATTCGACACAGCCGCTCCCGCCGAGCCGCACGGAGGAGGGTTCTGAGCCGCGGCCCCAGACACCTGTCCGGCGGCGGTGGATGTTTCCTGTCCCGGTACCGCGGGACCAGTGGAGCCGTTGGTGAGCCCCTTGAACTGCAGCGGGAACTCGCTGCCAAGGGTGTGTTGGTTGCCCTCGACTGAATTGATCTCGTTGACCGTCAGATCGAACTCGAACGTGAGACCAACGACCTGCTGGCCGGGCGCGAACATCAGCTCGAATCGAGAGTCGCCGAAACCGCCTGCCCTGATGACGAACTTCGGATCGAAGGTCGAGCCGTTGACGACCCCCATCCCACGTAAACCGTTAGCGCCGTAGACTGCGTAGCGATTCCCGCGATCGTCGGTGGCCAGTCCGGAGCCTGCCGCATAGCCGAGACCGAGCGGGGTGGTGGTCCTGTTGAAAAATCGCAGGGTCACATCAATGATCTTGTAGCCGCCCTGCGAGGTGGTGCGAAAATCGGTGATCGTGGCGACAAAGTCCGACGCGTCGTAGCAGAACGGTTGCGAACCGCAGGCCGAGGTGGTCTGGGCCGCAGGCGCGGCCTGGGCGGCCGGCGCCGGCGCTGGGCTCTGCGCAGCCGCTGTCACTCCATAAGCCGTGCCCGCAAAGGCGGACATCACGGCCACGAGACGGCGAAAAACCGATGAAGCGGATGTCACGTGTCGCTCCCGCGTAGATGTGGCTAGGTCCGAGTACGCATTGCGCAATAGATGAGGAAAAGCCATCATCGCAACGAGGACCCTGCACGGGACAAGTTACGCGCTGGGCCAGAAGCCGCAATCACGACCGCCCGGCCGCCAGCTGGGGGCGTGCCACTCAATCGTCACCGAGTGTTGCGGCGGGGTCTACCATTGCGTTGCGTCGCCACCATACCTCTGCTCCCTGGGACTTCCGATCGCTCCAGGCCACCAAGTGAAATGGCCGACAACTTCCAAGCCGCATGATCCCGCGTCGGTCAGGTAACCCGATCGACGTCGACGGCCGGGTCGATTCGGTCAGCGCTCCGCAGCCTCGACCGCACCTCGGCCAACCATGCTCGACCGCGCGGTCCCGGACGGGTCGCCGTTGCATAGTCTTCCATCGACAGCGCGGCGCGACCCATTCGGACCGTCGGCGTATCGCTCGCGACATGGTTTGACATCATAGCGAGCTGATCTACTGGATTTCGCGGGACCCGGTAGGCCCGTTTCCGGCGTAACAGTTGCGGGGATCATCACCTTATCGACGCACTCGAGGAGGTAGTACATGCTTCGAAAGATTTCTACGGTTGCTGCCATGGCCGGCGTGTTCACGCTGGGCGCGATCTACTCGGCGCATGCCGCCACGGGTGGCGCGGTCGCGGTACGCGGCGTGGCCGCCGACAGCGTCACAGGCTGTCTGCAAAAGGGCAGCGGCACGGACACGTATTCGGTGAAAGACCGCGCGGGCAATCAGCACCCGGTAATGAGCGCAGCGGTGCCGCTCGCGACGCACGTCGGACAGGAGGTGACCGTTGTCGGGACCACATCTGCTAGCGGGCCGATGACCGTGACATCGATCAATATGTTGCGCGCCAGTTGCGTGCCCCCGGGTGTCCGAATGCACTAGCGCGTCGCCGTCGCTAGGCGCCGGTCACGAACCACCCCAACGTTCCGCCATAGTTTCACGGGCTTAGGACTAGGTGATTATAAAGGATTTGGCACCAGAATTAGGGTGGTGCCATGTCGATCCAATCCTTTGAGCGACTGATTCGGAGTGAGCGGGTGGCGTACGCACACGTGCGCTGGCGCCGCTGGGGGAGTCCGTGGCGGCACTGTTCGAGCTGCGGGCGGGGGCGCGGCCGTATCGCTTGCGCGAGGGGCGCTACCGCTGTCGCGCGTGTCGCTACACGTTCGGAGACTTCACCGGGACCTGGCTCGGGCAGTCGCGGGTGCGGTTCGTGACGTGGCTCTGGCTGCTCAAGCTCTTCGAGTTGGAAGTCACGGCGCACCAGGCCGCCATCCAGACGGGGGTGAGCTATCCGACGGCGCTGCGCGTCTACACCACATTGCGCCGGGCCGTTCTGGCCGAGGAGGAGCCGGGCGCTGCTCCGGGCCGAGTCGGAAGCCGACGAGTCGTACTTCGGGGGCCATCGGCGCGGCATCCGCGGCCGGGGCGCCCGAGGCAAGATCCCGGTCTTCGGCATCTTGGAGCGCCAGGGCCGGGTGACGGTGACCGTGGTGCCGGACGTCACGCAGCGGATGCTCTTGGCGCAGACGGTGCGCGTGGTCAAACGGGGCGCGCTGGTCTACACCGACAAGTATGCGGGCTACGACACGCTCACCTTCTGCGGCTATCGGCATCTGCGGGTCGACCATGGCCGGCGCTTCAGTCGGGGCAAATCGGCCGTTATCGGGCCGATAATCCCCTGGGGAGTGTCGGAGAGGCGATGCAACGAACCGTGTGCGCGATGAGCCTTGGGAGGTAACACCCCTACGGGTGCGCGTCGAGTCCAGGGTCCGTGTGGATCAAGAGAACTTGCGCCACTTGTCCGCAGGCCCACACTCTCCTGTGAGGGCGGCGCGATAAGCGCCCGCGCATCGCACTCAGTTCAGGCTTACTGAGCGATCCCTGTTAGCCGTCAACCAACTGGGCTTGGCGGGACGTGCATGGACCGGAAACGCAGGGTTGAGCAGCACACATGGGGCGGGAATGCACCGGAGACCTGGAAGTCGTGCGCGGGCAACCTTCTCACCGCGGCCGCTGTGCTTCGCGAGCGCCGAGAGGGCATCGATTCCAGCTCTGTGTCAGTCCCGAATGCATGGAGGCTTCATCCGCCCGAGTTGATGCTTGCTGGCATGGCCATGGAGTGTCTTCTCAAAGCAGTGTGGGTCAAGCGGGGAAACAAGCTTGCCGAGGATGGTCTGTACGTCCCGGTCCCCGGCGCGGGCTCTCACGATCTTGTGCAACTGGCGGGAGTCCTCCAACTGACCCTTTCCGACTTGGAGAAAGACGTTCTCAGACGCCTATCCCATTTCATGAAATTCGCGGGTCGGTATCCGGTGCCANNGGGGGGGGCGAGCCACGGCGGGCCACTGGAGCACGCCGGGCGATCAAGTCCTCTTCGACGCCCTAGTCAGTCGATTGGATAACCTTCTCGATGTCGCTTAACAACGTTGTCGAGCAACCGCAGATCGCGGACGAGACAGAAGAGGNNTCGATTTTGAAGGAGACCACGATCTGTCGAGGTTCCGTCTCACGCAGATACCTTGCCCCTACTCGGCCGAGTCCCAGATGGCAAACAAACTCGATGCTCTCGTGGCGCAGTGCAGGGTCTAGCATCGACTGCGGCGCGGGACAAGTCGGTTGCTGATCTAAGGCCCGGCCGGGCCGCCGTACGATCATGCCGACCTCCAGAAGTGTCCCAACATATGGCACCGCCCGGTTCGTGTCGACGCCGCTGCTGTTCGAGGCGTGACCGCACTCGACTGTGAGCGGTTAACTCCTTCGTCTAGGCCGCCCGACGTCGGCGCCTGCCCGCGGCCGACTTCGAGGTCCCCTGTCCTGGCGGCGGGTTTCCGACTGGCAGGCTCAGGACGCGTCGGATGACCGGTCCCGAGTTTGGACGGTGTTCATTCTGCCCCCNNTCCGGTCGCGGAGGCTCTCCCCCTCCACGTACATCATGGTGAACCAGAGCTGCCCTGAGGCCGTCTTGCCCAAATCATAGACCGAGAGGATGTGCGGGTGCTGGAGCCGCGCGGCGAGCTCGATCTCGCGACGGAACCGCTCGGGGCCAAGGCTCGCGGCCAGGTCTGTGTGGAGCACCTTGAGCGCAACCGGACGGTGGTGCTTGGTGTCCTGGGCGAGGTAGACGGTGGCCATCCCGCCACGCCCCAACTCCCGCTCCGGCGAGTACGTCGTGCCGAGCGTCGCTTGAAGCTGATCTCGCACGTCCGACGTGCCCA
>PMAE01000045.1 GCA_003152485.1 Gemmatimonadota bacterium
ATCTCCGCGTCCACCTTGTCCGTCGAGATCTCGAAGATCGGCTCGTCGCGCTTGACCGAATCGCCCACCTTCTTCAGCCACTTCGAGACGGTGCCCTCGACGATCGATTCGCCCATCTGCGGCATGATCACATCTATGCGTGCCACCGACATACCCCCATTCTGAGTTCATTCTGTCGCCGGTCCCCATGGCGCCCGGACCGCGCGATACTCATCGCGGCCGCCGACGTAAACGCCACAACACCAGCGCGGGGAGGGTGACCAACCCGATGAGTCCCCCCCCACCCGCAAAGTCCTGCCAGTCGCACGCGGGCAGCTCGGCACTGTACTGGCAGTGCGTCGCCGAACTATAGAACCGCGCCACCAGCACCGCGACCATCGCGCCACTGAAAAATCCAGCCACCGCCATGACACACCCAACAGCCACCCGATTCGCGCCCGGGCCGTCGCCCGGTGTCGCGGTCTCCCCTGTGGCACCACTGCCCCTCGCCTTCGCCCCGTCCTGCACTCGGATCAGTACCGCGCGAGATGCCGCGCCGCCCGAACGATGTCCGCGGTCTGCGGAAGCACGTAGTCCTCGAGCGACGGCGCATACGGGAGCGGTACATCGGCGGCGGTCACCCGAAGCACCGGCGCGTCGAGCCATTCGAAGGCCTGCTCGTTGATCCGAGCCGTGATCTCGCCCGCGATGCCGCCCGTGCGCGTGTCCTCGTGCACGATCAACACCCGATTCGTCTTCCGCACAGTCGCCACGATCGCCTCGTCGTCCATCGGCAACAGGGTGCGGAGGTCCAGCACTTCCACCGACACGCCATCCTCCCGCTCCAATTGCTCGGCCGCCTCCAGGGCTTTCCACACCGTGGCCGCGTAGGTGATGATCGACAAATCACGCCCCTCGCGCGCCAGCCGCGCTTTGCCGATCGGCACGACATGGTCACCGGGCGGCAACTCTTCTTTGATCCGGCGATAGAGATACTTGTGCTCAAAGAAGAGCACGCAGTCGTCATCCCGAATCGCGGACTTGAGCAGCCCCTTGGCATCCGCGACCGTCGATGGATAGACGATCTTGAGCCCGGGTGTGTGCAGAAACGCGGCTTCCGGGTTCTGCGAATGAAAGGGGCCACCACGCACGTAGCCGCCGCTCGGACCACGCACGACCATCGGACAGGGCAGCATCGCCCGATACCGCGCCGTCGCCACGTAGTTCGTGAGCATGTCGTACGCGCAGGAGATGAAGTCGATGAACTGCATCTCACACACTGGGCGAAGTCCCATGTGCGCGGCACCGGCGGCCGCGCCGACGATCGCGACCTCGGAGATCGGGGTGTCGATCACGCGCCGCTCGCCGAACCGTGCTTGCAGTCCTTCGGTGACTTTGAACGCGCCACCGTATGCGCCGATGTCCTCACCCAAACAGAACACGTTGGGGTCGCGCTCCATCTCTTCGAAGAGCGCCTGCCGAATCCCCTCGAGGTACGTGGACTCAGCCATCGTGCGTGCCCCACGCCGCGGGTCGCTCGTGCGTCGTCACTGCCGCATCCACGCCCGACCGGAACCATAGGGTTTCGGCCTCTCTCGGATCGGCGTACACACCCACCAGTGCGTCCCGGCCGTCCGGCATCGGCGACGCCGACGCCTCGTCGGTCGCGGCATCGATCTCGGACTGCACTCGAGCATCGAGCGCCGCCAATTCCGTCGCACTAATTCCCTCACGCTCGAGCAGCACCTGGGTGTAGCGGTCGAGCGGATCATTCTCTCGCTCCCACCGTGCGATCTCGCCCGGAGGGACATACGACTGATTGTCGTGTTCGGCGTGCCCCTTCCGCCGATAGGTCACCAGCTCGATCAGTGACACCCCGCCCCCGGCCCGCGCGCGATCGACTGCCCGCTTGGTCGCCTGGTACGTCGCGATCACGTCGTTGCCGTCGGCGCGCTCCCCGACGATACCGTACCCCACGGCCTTGACGACGAACGATCGCGCGGCGGTCTGCTTCTCGATCGGCGTCGAGTATGCGTACCCATTGTTCTCGACGACCACGACCAGCGGACACCGCTGCACGGCCGCAAAGTTCAGCCCCTCGTGGAACGCGCCCGTTGACGTCGCGCCATCGCCCACGTATACCAGCCCCACCCGGTTCTCGCCTCGCATCTTGAACGACAGGGTGATCCCCGCCATCACCGGCACCATGTCGCCGAGGTGGGAGATCTGGCCCACGAATCCGCGAATCAGATCGCCGTAATGGATGTTGAGCTCTCGACCGCGGGTCGGTGAATCGCCTTTGGCCATGTATTGCCGCAGGATCTCGATCGGCGTCGCACCCTGCACGAGCATCGACCCCAAGTTGCGGATCAGCGGCGATAGGACATCCCCCTTGCTTCGATCCAGGGCGTACGCACTGCCGACCGCGTCGGCTTCCTGGCCGAGCGATCGGAAGAGCCCGCCGACGACTTTGGTCTGCCGGTAGAGGTTCACCAGCCGCTCCTCGAGCGACCGGGTAAGCCGCATGTAGTAGTAGAGCTCGAGCCGCTGCTCGCGCGTCAGAGCGGTGGCGCCATCGGCCCCATCGTCCGTCGCTCCCATCGAGACGCCGTTCCCCGGCGTGACCCGTTGGGACACCCCACCACCCGGAGTCGCCGCGGCCGGCGGCGGCGCACCGCCGAGATCGCGTGCGGGGGTCCGTTTGGTGGATCGCTCAGCCGCCATCAGTACCCGGCCTCGAGCGCATGCCGTGGGTCGGCCGCTGTGTGCAGATGCACGAAGAACTTTTTCACGGTCTTGTCCAGCCGGCTCTCGCCTGCCTGATCGCTGTCGGCCTGGACGAACGTGTAGTGCCCACCCTCCGCGGTTGCGGACAACCGCACCGTGCCCAGGGGCCCTGCGAAGGTGCGCGCACGGGGGGCATTCGCGGTCATGAGTAAGCCGAGGCCGGGGAAAAAGGCGTCGGCGGCCGTGAGCACCGCGGCGGGCGCCAATGAAGTCCGATGAAAGAGCTTCACCTGATTTCTACCTCTCCTCTCGCGTTCTGGACTTCTTGCTGCCAATCGAGCTTTTGGATGGGTCGGGTCGAATCACGTCGGAACTGTAGCCCCATGGCCCAACCACCCGCCGTAACGAAATGCAGCTTCCCGTAGTAGGTCCCTGCCTGCGGTCCAGGCGTCAGGCCGTCATAGACGTTCGCACCATCGCGACTCGAGGCATAGATCCGGCCTTCCCCCCCCTCGATCGCCTGCCCCGATGCCTTGTCCCGGACCACCACCTTGAATATCACGTCCTCGCGGGCGTGCGGTGGCACAGGGTCGGCCGATATCTGATACGCAATGTCGTCGGTCCAGAACCGGGCGGGCGGTGGGCCCGCTGGCGGTCCGCAGGCCGCCGCAGACGCGACCACGGCGCCGACCACCACGAGCGCGACCCGCGACAGACGCCTCGCGACCCCGGCCTGCCGACGAGCGGGACGCGGCACGCGATCGTGGCCCGGCACCTGGGTCACGAGTAGTACTCGAGCCCGAGATGCGTGATCTGCTCCTCGCCCGCGAGGTGGCGGAGCGTGTTCTTCAGCTTCGTTTGCTGAATGAACAGATCGTGCTCTGGCTGCAGCCCGCTGGCCGCCATGGGACTCTTGTAGTAGAACGAGAGCCATTCCTGGATCCCCTTGAGGCCCGATCGGTGCGCGAAGTCTGAAAACAGCGCGACGTCCAACACCAGTGGCGCCGCCAATATCGAGTCGCGACACAGGAAGTTCACTTTGATCTGCATGCGGTAGCCCATCCAGCCGACGATATCAATGTTGTCCCAGCCCTCTTTATTGTCGCCCCGCGGCCGGTAGTAGTTGATGCGCACCACGTGGTGGAGATCGCCGTAGAGCGTCGGATGCGTCTCGGGCTGCAGGATGGAATGCAGCACGCTGAGCTTGGACTCCTCCTTCGTCTTGAAGGACGCTGGATCATCGAGAACTTCGCCGTCCCGGTTTCCGAGAATGTTCGTCGAGTACCACCCGTCGAGCCCGAGCATTCTCGCCTTGATGCCGGGCGCGATCACGGTCTTCAGCCACGTCTGTCCGGTCTTGAAGTCCTTGCCCGATATCGGCACGCCACGATCCTTCGCCAGCTGCACGAGACACGGCATGTCCACCGTCAAGTTCGGCGCGCCATTCGCGAAGGGCACCCCCTCCATGAGCGCGGCATAGGCGTACAACATGGATGGCGCGATCGCGTCGTCGTTGCGCTCCATCGCCTTCTCGAACTGTTCGAGCGTCGCGTGCGCCGCCCCCGCCTTGATATAAATCTCCGTCGAGGCACACCACACCATCACGACGCGATCCACCTTGTGACGGCTCTTGAAGTCGCGGATGTCCTGGCGAATCTGTTCGGCGAGGTCGCGTTTCGTCTTGCCGCGTTTGACGTTTGGCCCATTGATCCGCGTGACGTACTTGTTGTCGAACGCGGCCGGTAGCGGCGTGATGCCGCGAAGGAACTCCGCGACCCGCTCGATGTGCGCACTCTCCAGCACCCCGGCCTTGCACGCCGCGGTGTAGGCATCATCGGGAAACGGATCCCACGCGCCGAACACGAGATCATCGAGGCTGGCCAGTGGCACCAGGTCCTTGATCAGCGGTGCGCGGGCCTCGGTGCGCTTCCCAAGTCGGATGGTCGCCATCTGCGTCAGCGATCCGATGGGGAGCGAATATCCGCGGCGCACGCTCTCTACGCCGGCCATGAAGGTGGTGGCCACGGCCCCGAGCCCCGGGGTCATGATACCTAGGCGCCCCAGTGCGGGGCGAATCGTCGATACTGGAGATTCGGTCATTTGCTCTTGAGCGCGGCCCGCGGTGCAGCGGGTGTCGCGCGTGAGAAGTGCGGCGGCGGCGTGATTGCCACCTCCGACGCGGGCCGCGTTGCACGATACACGGCCACCACACGCTGCACGGCGGTGGCCCATGACGTGACGGTGAGCAGTACGACAATCGCGGCTAACACCCACCCATCGAATGCCAAGCCAAAAAACGCCTGCGGCGCAGACAGCAACACAACTCGCTCAGGTCGCTGCATGAAGCCGACCTTCGCGTTGACGCCCAAAGCCTCGGCGCGGGCCCGCGTGTACGACACGAGAAATCCGCCGACGATGCCGATCAGGCACACGACGAGCATCGGCTCGCTCGCGTGCCGTGGGCTGGTCGCGTAGAACACGGCGAGTCCGGCGAGCACCGCGGCATCGGCGATCCGGTCCAGCGTGGAGTCGTAGAACGCGCCGAAGATGCTCGATAACCCGGTCCGGCGCGCGACTTCGCCGTCCACTACGTCGAAGAAGGCTGTCAATCCGAGAAACCATCCGCCCGTGCGGATGTGCCCGGCACCATAGATGATGCCACCGCCGATCGAGCAACAGGTGCCAAGTGTGGTAATCACGTTGGGATGGACCCCGTGCCGGACGAGCAACGAGGCGACGGGCTCGACGAGTCGCACGTACCCGCGTTTTATCCAATCCCACAGAGGTATCATGCGTAGCCATGCCGCCGCCGCCGGCGCGGGGCGGGGAAAAAAGTAGCCGGAGCGGCGCCCCAGCCTGCAAAACTTATCGGACGGCGAATGTTGGAGAAAGGGGCGTGCGCCCCACCAGCCGCTCCCAGTGCCCGCATCACGGGTACAGGAGATACGGCCTGACGTGACGTTCGAATGCGGCCACGTCGCTTGCCATCGCCTCGATCGTGCGATCCGGGTCGGCGCCACGCATGAGCGCGGCCCGGGCGTCCGGGGCACCGAACCGCAGGTCGAACGCGAGGGTGTCCAACCGGAGCGAATCGCTGTTTGCCCGTGATACCGCCCAAAGCAGCGCGGCGGCGAGGCGTCCCGTCTCGACGCGGTTTCGGTCGGTCACCACGATGCGCAGGCCCGGGATCGCGCGGCTCGCGAACTTACCATCGGTCGGCGCATTCGGCGTGAATGTCTCCGCGTCGAATCGCACGCCCGACAACCGCCGGTCCGTCAACAACGACGCGACCCGCTGGGCATCGAGCCACGGTGCCCCGATCCGCTGAAACGCTTCTGGCGTGCCGCGGCCGACGGACAGGTTCGACCCTTCGAACGCGACAATCGCCGGGTAGAGCAGCACGCTGGTCAGCGACGGCAGATTCGGCGATGGCTGCACCCAGGGCAAGCCGGTCTCGTCGAACCACGACGCCCGGCGCCATCCGCGCATGGGGATGACGTGCAGCTCCGCGCCCAGCGCCAGCCGATCGTTGTAGTAGCGCGCGAGCTCCCCCATCGTGAGTCCATGCCGTAGGGGGATCGAGGCCAGCGCGTACGGCAGGGCGCGTCGCCCCGGCGCCGCTTCATTGGGGTTCGCCAACAGACTGTCGAGCATCGGGCCTTCGACCCGCGTCCCGGAAATCGGATTGGGCCGGTCGAGCACGATTATGGGCACGTGCATCCGGGCCGCGGCACGCATCGCGTACACCGTCGATGCGACATACGTCCAGGTGCGTGTCCCGACGTCCTGGAGGTCGATGACAAGCACGTCGAGTTGACGCAGGACACTATCCGGCGGCGCCAACGTCGTCGCGCCGTAGAGCGAGTACACCGGCACGCGGGTCGCCGAGTCGATGCCGCCGGGAACGAACTCTCGGTCCTCACGCCCCTTGATGCCGTGCTCCGGCGATAACAAGGCGACCAACCGCACGGCGGCGCGCGTCGCGAGGATTGACCGGGAAAGCAGCTCGATGTCCGATGCCCCCGATCGATCGACGCCCGTCTGGTTGGTGAACAAGCCGACCCGCTTGCCCCCGATCAATCGGACGCTATCCTCTAGCAGCACGGTGATCCCGGGCACGACGTGGTCCGCCGCGGACGCCCGTGACGCCGGCCACGGGGCGGCACGCATCGCGGCCGGGACACCATCTGGGAACACCGCCAACGCGACCACGATCGCCGACGCCATCGCGCGGCGGCCGCGACTGGTCGCCCGGCGGGTGACGATCCGTTTCACGTAGCCCGTACCCTCGTCGTAGTAGGAATGAAGCTAACACTGATCGATTGGACCATCGTCGCCAGCTACTTCGCCCTGTCCACGGGCATTGGGCTGTATTTCACCCGACGCGGCGGCGCGAGCCTGAGCGAATATTTCCTCTCCGGGCGCGCGGCGCCCTGGTGGCTCGCCGGCGCATCGATGGTCGCCACCACGTTTGCCGCCGACACGCCGCTACTCGTGACTGGGTTGGTCGCGACGAAGGGCGTCGCCGGCAACTGGCTGTGGTGGAACTTTGTGATGAGCGGCATGCTCACGGTCTTCTTTTTCGCTCGGTTGTGGCGCCGCGCCAACGTGATGACCGATGTCGAATTCTCGGAGATTCGTTACAGCGGACGACCGGCCGCGTTCCTTCGCGGCTTCCGCGCGCTGTATCTCGCCATACCGATCAATCTGATCATCATCGGCTGGGTGACGCGCGCGATGATCAAGATTCTCACGATCTCGCTGGACGTGTCGCCCATCGTCGCGGTCGGCGTCTGCTTCGTGGCCACGGTCTGCTATTCCGTCGCCGCCGGTCTGTGGGCGGTGTTGTGGACCGATCTCATCCAGTTCGTGATCAAGATGAGCGCGGTGATCGTCCTCGCGGTCTTCGCGGTACGCGCCGTGGGCGGGATCGACACGATGCGCACGAAGCTCGCGATCCACTTCGGGTCCGAAACCGCCGCGCTCTCGGTGTTCCCCATATCGATCGGCCCTCACGGGATCGCCGCCTATGCGTGGATGCCGCTCCTCGCGCTCGGGACGTTCCTCTTCGTCCAGTGGTGGGCTGCGTGGTATCCGGGCGCTGAGCCCGGCGGCGGGGGATATATCGCGCAACGCATCTTCGCCGCCCGTTCCGAGCGGGACGGTGTGCTGGCCACACTGTTTTTTCAGATCGCACACTACGCGCTTCGGCCGTGGCCCTGGATCGTCACCGGCCTCGCCACCGTCATCCTCTACCCCCACCTCCAGGACAAGGAATCCGGATACGTCCACGCGTTCGTGGATCTGTTGCCCACCCCATGGCGTGGGTTCATGATGGCGGGCTTCGCGGCCGCGTACATGTCGACGATCGGAACGCAGCTCAACTGGGGGGCGTCGTATCTCATCAATGATTTCTACAAGCGCTTTCTCCGCCCGCATGAGACGGAGCACCACTATGTCTCCGTCTCCCGCATCGCGACGGTCCTGCTCTTTCTCATGTCGATCGTCGTGGCCTGGCAGATCTCGTCGATCGAGCAGGCGTGGAAATTCCTGATCGCTGTGGGCGCCGGCACCGGTCTCGTCTACATGCTCCGCTGGTACTGGTGGCGCATCAATGCATGGTCGGAGATCAGCGCGATGTTGGTGTCGCTTGGCGTCGCGATCGTCGCCCTGCGAGTCGTGCCCCACCATTTCGCACCCGGCGACCCGAACGCGGATGCGTCAGTCATGCTCGTCACGGTGGGCCTGACCACCGTCGTCTGGATCACCGTCACCTGGTTGACCCCCGCCGAGCCCGACGCCGTGCTGGAGTCGTTTTATCGACGGGTGCGGCCAGGAGGCCCGGGCTGGCGCCGGGTGGCCGAGCGGGCAGGATTCGGTGCCGAACCGATCGCCGTCGGTCGGGGCGCCTGGCTCAATTGGATCGCCGGAGTCGTCGCCGCCTACGCCACGCTGTTCGGGATCGGCAAGCTCATCTTTGGGCCGCTGCACACCGGATTTCTCCTGCTGACGCTGGCGGCTGTTGCCTTCGCCTGGATTGCCCGGTCGTTTCGTCAGGAGCGTCCACCGGACGCGGACGGGGTACCAGATCCGGTCGCCCGGACTCCCGTGACCGCCGACTGATGGGCATGGGCAACGGTCCGCCGAAGCTCCCGCTCCTTATTGGGTTATCCCTTGAGCGGACCCAAAGGGATAACTGCCATTCCGGGAACCGATTCTGTTGATCGGGGCCTAGTTAGGCGATACCTTGTTTGTATCTCTTAGGAGGATCGATGGCTACATCGCAACACCCAGCCACGCACGACGAGACCGCGGAGGCGCAGCCCGAGGTCGTGCTGACCGTGACCCCCAACGCGCGGGTCGAAGTCAAACGGTTCATGGAGGCCGAGGGTGTGTCGCCCGGCGCGGGCGGGTTACGCGTCAGCGTGCAACCCGGCGGCTGTAGCGGCTTCAAGTACGGCCTTCTGATCGAGGACGCGAGCGCCGAGGACGATCTGATTGTGGAACAGGGCGAGTTCCGCGTCTTCGTTGACCCGTTTTCGGCCCAATACATTCAGGGCGTGACGATCGATTACGTGTCGTCCATGCAAGGGTCCGGATTCACGTTCAAGAATCCGACGAGCACCGGCGGCTGCGGATGCGGCAGCTCGTTCTCCGCCTAGGCAATCCCTGACGCCCTCTCAGCCCCCCGAGGGCGGTTGAGGCCCGCGATTCGGTTCCGGATCGCGGGCCTTTTCACGTCTTCCAGTTCCCCCGCCCCGCGCACTCCCCGGTCGTGACCCGTTCCATCGCTCCACTCGATCTCGTGGTGTTGGTCGCGTACCTGGTGGGGACCACGGTGCTCGGCGTCTGGCTCGGCCGGTCGCAACGCGATTCCCGAGATTACTTCGTCGCGAGCCACGCCATCCCCTGGTGGGCTGTCTTGATCTCCGTCGTGGCCACGGAGACGAGTGCCGTGACGTTCATCAGCATCCCGTCCCTCGCATATCTCGGCGACTTCACGTTCTTGCAGGTCGCCGCCGGCTACATCGTCGGCCGCATCGTCGTCGCGTTCACGCTGCTCCCACGCTATTTCCAGGGCGACCTGGTGACCGCGTATGCGCTCCTCGAGCGGCGCTTCGGACTCGCGACGCGTCGGTTTGCCTCGATCGTGTTCATGGTGACTCGCGCGCTGGCTGATTCCGTTCGCGTGTTCGCCACCGCTATCCCCATCTCCCTGATCCTGGGGTCCGTCGTCGCGCCGACGTACGTGATGCCGCTGGCGATCGTCGTGCTGGGCGTCCTCACGGTGGTGTACACCTACCACGGCGGGATGCGCGCCGTCATCTGGACCGACGTGCTGCAGACCGGCGTGTATCTGATCGGCGGGGTCGCCGCGGTCGTGCTACTCGGCCGGTCAGTCGACGGCGGCTGGTCCGCGATCCTGTCCCAGGCCGCTGCCGCGGGCAAGCTGCGGGTCGTTGATCTGTCCCCTCGACTCGACCGGCCATACACCCTGTGGGGCGGCGTGATCGGGGGCGCGTTTCTCTCCATGGCGTCGCACGGGGCAGACCAGCTCATCGTCCAGCGACTCCTGGCCGCATCCTCGCTCCGGGATGCCCGCCGCGCGCTCATCGGCAGCGGCATCGCCGTCATCGCACAGTTCACCATGTTCCTGCTGATCGGCGTCGGGCTGTACGCGTTCTACCACGCTCGCGTCTTCTCGACGCCCGACGCCATCTTCCCGACGTTCATTTTGGAACGGATGCCGCCCGGCCTGGTTGGTCTGATCCTCGCCGCGATCCTGGCCGCGACCATGAGCACACACTCCGGAGCCATCAATTCCCTGGCCGCCTCGACGACGCACGACCTGTATCTGCCCATCACCCGACGGTCGCCGAGCGATCCCGCCGTGCTGCGCGCGGGGAAACGGTTTACCCTGGCATGGGGCGTCGTGTTGACCGGGGGGGCGCTCCTCTATCGTCAGCAAGGTACGCCCGTCGTAGCGGTGGCCCTGACCATCGCCTCCTTTACCTACGGCGGACTCCTGGGCGGGTTCTTCCTTGGGCTCTGGTGGCGGCGGGCGGTGCAGCGCGATGCCATTATTGGCATGGCCGTGGGGATCGCCGCTATGGCGTTCATCGTGTTCGCGAAACAAATCTCGAAGTGGGTCCCGGCCCTCGCGGCCGGACTCGCGCCTGTTGCCACTATCTCTTTCCCCTGGTACGTCTTGATCGGAACGACTATCACGCTCGCCGTCGGGATCGCGAGCTCGCTGACCCATGCCGTGCCCGCAGTCGAGCCACGCCTATGACCCGAATCGTTGTTGGCGTCGACGGCGGTGGCTCAGGCACCCGAGTCATTGTGACGGACGAACACGGCGTCGAGCTCGCCCGTGCCGACGGTGATCCGAGCGCGCTCCGCGGGGGCGACGCCGACGCATCAGCCTGCGTCATCGCCGCGGTGGTTGCGGAGGGGCTCCGGACCGCCGGATTGATCGACACCAAGCCGAGTGTCGTGTGCGTCGGTGTCGCGGGCGCGGGACGCGAGCCCGAACGACAGGCACTCCTACAGGCGCTGGTCGCACTCCGCCTCGGTGATGATGTAGTCGTGCACGCCGACGCCACGATCGCACTCGACGACGCCTTTGGCGACGGACCCGGCATCGTGCTGGTCGCCGGCACTGGCTCGGTCGCCTTTGGGCGCGGACCGACAGGGACGTTCGGACGCTGCGGCGGATGGGGTCCCGTGTGCGGTGACGAGGGCAGCGGCGCGTGGATCGGTCGTCGCGCACTCAGTGTGGTCACCGCCTCCGCCGACGGCCGTGAGCCTGAGACGGCACTCGTGGGCGCGGTGCTCACGGCGGCGCAAGTCACGACGGCCCACGACCTCATCCCGTGGGCGGCCGCGGTCGGACCCGCCGGGCTGGCCGCGCTCGTGCCGGCGGTCCTGCACTGCGCGGAGGCCGGCGATCTACGCGCCAACGCGGTCGTGAGCTTCGCGGCGGAAGAGTTGGTGCTGCACGTCCGGACACTGGCCCGACGGCTCTTCACCGACGAACGGGCGGCTGCACCCGTGGCCTTCGCGGGCGGTCTCCTCGACCGGCGGTCGTTGCTCCGCGCGCGCGTCGAGCATCGGCTGAAGTCCGCGGTGCCCGGCGCGGTACTGGATGGCCGTGATGTCGTCCCCGCGCGCGGCGCGGTTCGGGGAGCGCTCCGGGTGCTCGCAGCCCAATAGCGGTCGGCCACGCGGTTGGCGCTCGCGGCGTGGTGCGCCTCTAGCGTCCTACCAGGATTCGCCGGAGTCCGGAATGACCTCGCCCGCCGCGCGTCGGCGCATGACGGAATGCCGAATGCCGTAGAGGAGATACACGCCAAGGCCTATCGCGAGCCAGACGTAGAACCGGACCCACGTGACATGGGGTAGGCCGTTCATCAAGATGATGCAGACTACCACGCCACCGAGCGCCACGGGCCACACGAATCGAACGCGGAAAGGGCGCGGCCGATTGGGTTCCTTGAATCGCAGCGCAAGCACGCCGATGCACACGAGCACGAATGCGAACAACGTGCCGATGTTCGTGAGATCATAGGTTTCGCCCGCGTCACCGATCATCGCCCACACGCCCACCGCGACGCCGGTCACAATCGTCGTCGCCCACGGAACCCGATATTTTGGATGCACGCGGGCTGCCCACTTGGGCAGCAGGCCATCGCGCGCCATCGAGAAGAAAATTCTCGGCTGCCCGTATTGAAAGACGAGCAGCACCGCCGACAAGGCGAACAGGGTCCCGAGCGAGAGCACCGTCGACAAGGTCGTCAATCCGGTGGTCGTCAACGCCACCGCGAGTGGATCCGCGACCCCCAGAGCCGTCGCCGGTACCATCCCGGTCATGACGACGCCGACAGCGATGTAGATGACCGTACATATCGCCAAGCCCCCGAGAATACCGATGGGCATGTTGCGCTGCGGATTCTTTGTTTCTTCCGCAGCGGTCGAGATGGCGTCGAACCCGATGTACGCGAAGAAAATGATCGCCGCGCCATGGTGAATTCCGGAGAAGCCGTTCGGTGCGAATGGATGGTAGTTGGCGGGATGGATATGCGAGAAGCCGACCACCACGAACAGCGTCAGCACGATCAGCTTGATGACGACCAGCACGTTGTTCGTGCGTGAGCTCTCACGCACCCCCAATAGCAACAGCCACGTGATCAGCGCGACAATGGCGAGCGCCGGCAGATTGACCAGAATCGCGACCCCCCCGACATGCGGAGCCGTTGTCAGGAGGCCGTGGACCGCGGGATCGGGGCTCAAGAGCGCGGTGCGATAGCCCGTCGTCAGGCAGTCGGGCAACTGCACCCCGACCCCGGCGAGCAACGACTTGAAGTACACGCCCCAGGTGATCGCCACCGCGACGTTGCCAACCGCGTATTCGAGGATCAGATCCCACCCGATGATCCAGGCGACGACCTCGCCCAGCGTCGCGTACGAATACGCGTACGCGCTTCCTGCCTGCGGGATCATCGACGCCAATTCGGCGTAACAGAGGCCGGCCAGCGCACATCCGAAGGCCGCCAGAACGAACGAGAAGACGATGGCGGGACCAGCGCCGCTTCGAATGAGATGGCCCGCCGCGTCGAACTCCCCCGCGGTCGCCGTCCCGATCGCCCCGAATATTCCGGCCCCGATCACGGCCCCGATCGCCAGCATGATGAGGTCGCCGGCGCCGAGCGCGCGCCGCAACACTCCCTCGCCCTCCGGCGCCATGAGGGCGATCGGCTTCCTCGAGAAACACGAGTTCACGAAGCCCATGGCTCGATCCCGATTATATGAAGAGCGGCGCCAACACCAGCGTAATGGTGCTCAGGAGCTTCACGAGCACGTGGAGCGACGGGCCCGCCGTGTCCTTGAACGGGTCCCCGACCGTGTCACCGACCACGCTCGCCTTGTGCGTGTCCGAGCGCTTCCCACCATACACGCCCGTCTCGATGTATTTCTTTGCGTTGTCCCACGCCCCGCCGCCGGTATTGAAGAAGATCGCCATCAGAATGCCGGCGATCGTCGCCACCATCAGGAACGCGGCGACGGCCTCCGCGCCCAAGCCGAAGGTCTTGAACACCAACCCCACGACGATCGGAAACGCCACCACGAGCACGCCCGGCGCGACCATTTCCTTGAGCGCGCCGATCGTCACGATGTCCACACACCGGCCATAGTCCGGCGAATCCGTGCCCTGCATGATCCCCGGCTTTTCGGCGAACTGGCGCCGGACTTCATTGATGACCGAGTACGCGGCACGTCCCACTGCCTTGATGGCGAGCGACGAGAACCAGAAGACCAACATGGCGCCCAGCAATCCAGCGACGAACAGCTCCGGCCGCGCGATGTCTACGACGACCCGTTTGCCGGTGTAGTTGAAGACTTCGTCGAGATACGCGGAGAACAACAGGAACGCCGCCAGCGCGGCCGATCCGATCGCGTACCCCTTGGTCAACGCCTTCGTGGTGTTGCCGACCGCGTCCAGCCGGTCGGTGATCGCCCGAACCGACTCCGGCTGCTGCGACATCTCGATGATGCCGCCCGCGTTGTCCGTAATTGGGCCGAAGGTGTCCATGGCCAGCACGTAGCCCACGGTGCCTAGCATCCCCATGGTCGCGATCGCCGTGCCATACAAGCCCCCGATCGGAACCCCGGCGTCGTTCACCAATCCACTGGCACGACCTAGATAGTAGCTCCCGACGATCGCGAAGCCGATCGTGAACACCGGGAGCACCGTTGCCTCGAGTCCGACCGCGATGCCCTGGATGATGTTGGTCGCGGGGCCGGTCTGACTCGCTTCGGCGATCGCCTTCACCGGCCGATACGCGTACTCCGTGTAGTACTGCGTGATGAGCAGGAACGCGACCGACGTCAGGAGTCCGACGATGCCGCACAGCAGGAAGTGCCACCACGCGTCGGGCGCGGCCTGCAGCGGCGCGCCCAGCAACCACTTGCAGGCGCCCGCGAAGCCCACGAACGACAACCCGGCGGTGACATAGAATCCGCGGTTGAGCGCCTGCATCGGATCGGCGTCTTCACGGGTCTTGACGGTCATGACGCCGATGATCGACGCGATCAATCCAAACGCCCCCGCCACCAACGGGAAGAGAATTCCCGGAATCCCGAAGTATCGATAGAGCAGCACGCCGAGGATCATCGCGCCGATGTTTTCGGCGGCCGTGGACTCGAACAGATCCGCACCACGTCCCGCGCAGTCGCCGACGTTGTCGCCCACCAGATCCGCGATCACCGCCGGGTTGCGCGGGTCATCCTCCGGGATACCAGCTTCGACTTTGCCGACCAGGTCCGCGCCGACATCCGCCGCCTTGGTGTAGATCCCACCACCGAGTTGGGCGAAGAGCGCCACGAACGAGGCGCCAAATCCGTAACCCACGATCAGAAAGGGGATGTGGGGGGCCCAGTCGGCCGGCGTCATCGTCGCGGGCGTCAGCGCGGTCAACACGGCGAACAACCCGGCGACACCGAGCAGCGACATCGAGACGACAAACAGTCCGGCCACCGCCCCACCCCGCAATGCCACCTGCAGCGCCCCATTGAGCGACGACATCGCGGCCGCCGCCGTCCGGATGTTCGCCCGGACCGCGGTCCACATCCCGACGAAGCCGGCGATCCCGGAGCTGAGCGCGCCAAGGAGGAACGAGACCGTCACGTACAATGCCAGCATGCGCGGGTTGCTGACCGGGTCGCTCGGATTCGACTTGCGGAGAAATGCGTAGCCAACGTAAATGACCGCGGCCACCACGATCGCGAGCATCGAGATCGTGCGATATTGGCGCGTCAGAAACGCCTCGGCGCCCTGCTGGATCGCGTCGGAGATGCGCTGCATCTCCACTTTGCCCCGCTGTTGGGATAACACCCACCGGGCGAGCCACACGGCGAAGATAAGGGCGAAGACGCTGGCTCCGATGATGATCGTGAGGAGCGTGGACTGCGTAGGTTGCATGAGTAGTTGGACTGTCGAAGAAGAGGCGGTGGGTCAGCGCGGGTCGGTAGACGCCGCGAGCGGAGTCCGCGGTCCGAATCCGCGCCACAGATAGTAGACCGGAACGCCCAGCAGCACCAACACGAGCCCCGTCAACGCCTGGGCCCGCGTCTTGTCCGCCAGTAGGAGGCCGACGGCGACGGCCGACGCCAGCACAATGTACAGCGCGGGTAGGAACGGATATCCGAACGCCCGATACGGACGCTCCGCATCTGGGCGCGTCCGACGAAGGACGAACAGTCCGATGGTCGTCAGCACGTAGAAGATCAGGACCGCGAAGACGACGTAGTTCAGGAGCTGGCTGTATGTGCCGGTCAGGCACAATATCGTCGTCCACGTCGCCTGCACGACCAATGCGGCACCCGGCGCTTGTCGCCGGTTGAGCACTCCCGTGCGCTCGAAGAACAGGTTGTCGTGCGCCATCGCGTAGAGCACACGGGCGCCGCTCAGGATCAGGCCGTTGTTGCACCCAAAGCACGAGATCAAAATGGCGACCGCCATGATGGCCGCCCCTGCACCGCCGAACACAGTCTCGATGGCGGCCGTGCCCACCCGGTCCTGCGTCGCGTATTGGATGCCGCGCGCCATCACCGTCGCCCCGTGTGGATCACCCACGAACGGCAGGGTCGAGAGATACGCAACGTTGGTCAGCACGTACAGGAGCGTCACGCCCCCTGTCCCCAACACGAGCGCGAGCGGCAGATTGCGGCGCGGGTTCTGTACTTCGGCCGCCGCAAAGGTTACGCTATTCCACGCGTCCGCGGAAAACAACGAGCCCACCAACGCGGCTGCGAACGCGAGGGCGAAGGCCGGCGTCAACACGGTCAGGCCCACGAAATGCCCGGGGGTGAAATTAGCCGCCAGGGCGGCGGGATGACGCCCCGCCGTGAAGCCGAACAGGATCAGCAGGATCAACACGGCCGTCTTGACCACGGTCACCGAGGTTTGGACCGCTTTGCCCTCGCGCACGCCGCGCAAGTTGATCCCGGTGAGCAGCCAGACGCTCGCGATCGCGACCAGGCGCTGGGGCGACAATCCGACGGTAATGTTCCCGCCACTCGCCGTGATGTCGAACCGCGGCAACCATGTGAAGACCGCCGGCGTGACCGCCGGAACGAGCACGCTGACGAAATTCGCGAACGCCACCGCCACCGCGGCGATCAATCCGGTTTGAATGATCAGGAACAGCGTCCACCCGTACAGAAACCCGGGCAGCGCGCCCAAGGACTCGCGCAGAAAGACGTACTGGCCGCCCGCTCGTGGAAACATTGCCGCCAGCTCGCCGTACGCGAGCGCGCCCAGCACGGTCATGACCGCGGTGACGCTCCACACCACGAGCAACCAGAACGGCGACCCCACCGTGCGGCCAATGTCGGCCGAGACGATGAATACGCCGGAGCCGATCATGGACCCCGCCACCAGCATGGTGGCGTCGGTCAGTGTGAGTGCGCGAATAAATCCCGTATGGTCGCCGGCTTCCGCCGCGGCGGCGTCCGATACGGAGGCGACGCTATCCATTCCACCTCTCTGGCGGTGTCGGGTCGGGGGCGAGCGCCGTAGGGAGCGCGTGCCTCACAGGCGTGCGTTCGTGGCGTGCGCCGGCGGGCGGGCCCGCCGCGCTAGAGGGCTCCGCCAGAGCACGCCAAAATTACCCGACCAAGGGCCTCTTAGCTAGGGACTTCCGTTACGGGAGGTCGATCGAGAGTTGCACGGTGTCTATGACCGGCGTGCCATTGGGAAGTACCGCCGGGTGGAACCGTGTCCCGGTCAACTCCTCACGAAGGCGGCGATTGAAGCCGCCATCGTTGGTCGGTGTACACGAGAGCAGCCGAGCGTCGCCGCCCGCGCTGACTTCGAAGACGGCGTCGAGGTGCGAGGGATGGACGTTGTGCGGCGCGTCGAGACCCGCAGCCGGAAGCTCGATCGGGTAGGCTTTGATTTTCGAAGCCGCGGGTGCGCCCCCGGTGCCCGGACCGAGTCCGTTGCCGACTCCCGTGCCGACCCCCGTGCCGACGCCACCCCCAACGCCCGGGCCAGCCCCGGCTCCGCCGGCCCCGCTTGCGGTCACGCCTCCATCGGCCGGCGCCGCGGCGACCTGTGGCACCGCTGGGGTCGGGGGCGTGACGATCGGTCGCACTGACGGCACCGGACGCGGTACACGCGGTGGTATTCGCGTGGGAGGTACCCGCGGCGCGACGAGTGGCAGTCGCGCCGGCGACATCTGGAAGTAGTGGAGCCGTTCGCGCGACACCTCGCCTCCTCCACCGCCGCCACGCGCCCCCGGTCGCAGCCCGAACGACCGGTCATCGACATACGGGATCACGGGACTCGGCGCGGGCCCAAGTATCAGAAACAGGAAGAGGGCGTGCAGGGCGATTGCAACCGCAATGCCCCGCCACCGCCCTCGCCTATCGTCCGCGTCCGGGAACCCGGCCGGAGGCCGGTAGCGACGCTCGCTGGCCGGCACTCCCGCTCCGCTCGAGCCGATTATGGCTTCGCCGGTTCCTTTGGCGGCACGCCGATCACTTTAACGCCAGCACCACGCGCCACGTCCATCGCCTGGATCACGTCCTGATATTTGACTGTGGAATCACCTTTGATGAAGATGATCTTCTCCGGACGCGGCGCGAAGATCTCCTGCAGCTTCGCCCCTAGCTGAGCCTTGGTGACCGGTTGCTTGTTGACCGCGAACTGGCCCCCCGGCAACACCTCCAGCACGATCTGGTCAGGCGGCGGTGGCTGCGGTGTGGTCTGCGGTGTCGGATCCGGCAGCTGGATGTCGATCGCTTTCCGCGACATCGGCACGACGATCATGAAGATGATCAACAGCACCAACAACACGTCGATCATCGGCGTGACGTTCGGCTCGTTCGTCAGCCCGCCCCGCTCGTTGCCCGTGGACATCGCCATTAGGGTGTCCCTCCAGCCTTGGGTGGCGTTGCCGCTCCGGCGGCCGCCGCTGCCTTCTCTTTGTCAGCGGTCAGTGGGTTGTCGCCCACGACGGCGGATCTCGTCCCCGGCACCTGGTCCGTGATCATCCCCGTCACGCGCACCCCGTTGTGCGCAGCCACGTCGAGCGCGTTGAGCACTTTGCCGTAGTCCAACGTCTGGTCGGCTTTGAGGTAGAGGATCTTGTCCTCGGTCCGCGCATCATAGATCTGTTTGAGTTGCGCGGCCAAATCTTCGGCTCTGATCGGCTTCTTGTTCAGGTAGTACTGACCCTTGATGTCGATACCCAGTACCTGATCGTTCTTGTCCTCGGGGTGCGCCTTCAAATTCATCCCTTTGGGCGGCGTCGCGACAAATCCTGCGTTCAACGCCGGCACAACGATCATGAAGATGATGAGGAGCACGAGCATGACGTCGATCATTGGCGTCACGTTCGGTTCCGCTTTGATGCCGCCGCCGGTCGTCGTAGACATTGCCATGGTCTATCCCTCGATATCCTTTGAGCGCGGGGGCCGCCGCCCGGCGTGCACTGACGGCCCCACCGCGCGTAATGACTCGCTATCAGGTGATCGGAGCGCTCGAACTGGTCGCCGCGGTGTTGAATTCACGTGTGAACCGCGAGCGGCCAAACTCACCGGAGACACCCTTGATCAGATAGTCGATCATCTCCTTCGAGGAGTACGTCATCTCGGCCGTCAAGTTGTCGATCTTGGTCTGGAAATAGTTGTACGCCCACACCGCCGGAATCGCGACCAATAGACCGAACGCGGTCGTGATCAGCGCCTCGGCGACACCCGCCGAGATCGCCGCGATCCCGCCCGAGCCCGACGCGGCCATACCGGTGAACGCGTTGACGATGCCCATGGTCGTACCGAGCAATCCAACGAACGGCGCGGTCGCGCCGACGGTCGCCAGCACGCCAAGGCCACGCTTGAGCAGCACGATGTTCATCAGCATCTCGCGCTCGACCGCGCGTTCCGCCGAGTTGATGTCTGCCACCGTGACCGAGCCATCCTGGATCAGCGGCTTGATCTCGCCGAGCGCGCCACCGAGCACGCGGGCGACATGCGACTTCTTGTAGCCTTCGGCCAGGCGAATCGCTTCACCCAGATTGTCCTCTTCCAGGAACTGAGAGAACTCGGGCGCGAATTTCCGGGTCTCGACTTGGGCCTGCCGAAGCATCCACCACTTCTGGATCATGACGGTCAGCGAGAAGATCGACATGACCAAGAGCACGGCGGCAATGCCCTTAGCGAACCATCCCATCGAAACGAAGAGATCGATCAACGACAGATTCATCTGCGGCGTCCTCGGGACTGAGGCGAGATAAGAACAGGAACTCGGGAACGGGACCGTGACCGCGAGAGCCGGCACGTGCCGGCCCACGCCTGAGCATCGTACCTACTTCACAAGTTTGAACGTGAAGGGAAGCTGCACCAGCTCCTTCACCTTACGTCCGCCGACCTCGGCCGCGTAGAACCGCATTTTTGGCAGCGTGTTCTTGATCTCCTGCGTGAAGAGATCGTTGTCCGACTTGAGCACCTTGAACGTGCTCATGTCCGCTCGGCCCGTCGTGTCGATGACGAACTGCGCGAGCACTTCACCGGGGATGCCCGCGCTCATCAACATGTCGGGGTACCGCGGCGACGGACTGCCCGGCGCTTGCGCGGCTTGCTTTTCGACCTGGAAGTCGAAATACGGCTGGTCGCCGACGGGGCCGGTGCCACCGGCTACACCCTTCGAGCTCCCGCCCGCCACGCCCTTTCCGGTGAAGTCCGCTTCATCCGTCACTTTCTTCGTCAGATCGATGTTCGGGATGACGTCGGGGATGTTCACCGGGGCCGTCAACACCTGAAACCCCTTCGGCGGCGGCGGCGCGACGATCGCATCCTTCGGCGGTGGCGGCTTCGGCGGTGGCGGCGGCTCCTTCTTCATCTCCGCGAACTGAATCTTCTCGACCTTTTCCTTCTCGTTCTTGATCGCGGCGTGTGCCGTGACGTAGATCGCGCCCGTGAGAAGGAAGACGTGCAGGACCACGCTGAAGATCGTCCCACCAACCGTTCGCTGCTTCTTCGGCTTGGATTCCAACAGGGTGTTGAACATGACACTCCCGGAACCTGGTTCGACCGCGCTCGCTCGCACGCGCGTCTCAAAAAATTATCCGCGCCACGTGACGCCAGAATTGGGGGAAGATTAAGAGTTGCTTAAATTCCCGTCACCGTCGGACCGCTCATCCCGCTTGGCACGAGTTCCACGGCCGCGCCCGTTCCCTCGCC
Source organism: Gemmatimonadota bacterium (assembly GCA_003152485.1). GTDB lineage: Bacteria > Gemmatimonadota > Gemmatimonadetes > Gemmatimonadales > Gemmatimonadaceae > Palsa-1248. The sequence continues at coordinate 20,953 of PMAE01000045.1, forward strand.
GACGCCCGGCAGATGCACGGTGAAGATACTCCCGCGGCCCAGTCGCGACGTGGCCGTGATCGAGCCGCCGTGCGCCTGCGCGATCCATTGGCTGATCGCGAGCCCAAGGCCGAATCCGCCGCGCTCCGAGCCCCGGGACCGGACCCGGTCGGCCCGCCAGAACCGCTCGAAGATGTGCGGCAAGTCCGTCGCGGCGATCCCCACTCCCGTGTCGCGCACCGAGAACGTCACGCCGTCCAGGCGGTGACTGAGCGACACGTCGATGCGCCCACCGCGCGGCGTGTACTTCACCGCGTTCATGACGAGGTTCATGCACAGTTGACGGAGCCGCGGCGCATCGCCGAGCACCGTCGCGGCTTCCACGACGGGCATCGACACGATCAACCCCGCGTCCTCGCCCAGGATGACCGCTGATTCAAAGACTTCACGCACCAGCGGCTCGAGCGCGACCGGCTCGCGCACGACGTCGAACCGCCCCTCGTCGGCCCGCGCCAGCGTGAGGAGCGAGTCCACGAGATCCGCCATCCGCCGCGTCTCCTGCAGTGCTTCCTCGAGCGCGATCATCTGTTCCGTCGATTGCGGTGGCGCGGACATCGCGCGCTCGACATCGGCCCGCAAGACCGTGAGCGGGGTCTTCAACTCGTGGCTCGCATCCGCCGTGAATCGGCGGAGCGCGCCGAATGAGGTCTCGAGCCGCGCGATCATCTCGTTCAGCGTCTGGTTCAGCCGCATCAACTCATCGCCCGCGCCGTCCACCGCCAATCGACGGTGCAGGCTCCGCCCGTCGCTGATGGCCTGGACTTCGTTGATAATGATGTCCACGGGCCGAAACGCGCGTCCCGCGATCACGTACGCGCCGACCATCGAGAGCAGCACGACGAGGGGCGCCAAGACGAGCGCACTGGTGCGGAGGTCAGTCGGTCCGGGATCGACGCTGGCGAGATCAACACCGGCGACTACGCGCGCGACGGCGGTGCCGCCGGGCACGGTGGCGTTCACCGCGAGCAAGAGCTCTCGGTCGGACAACCGAACGGGATGCGCGGGCGCGCTCGCCGACATCGCGATCGCGAGCCGGCTCAGTTGCACCTGATCATCGGCGTCGAGCTGTCGCACCGCAAACGAGTTGTAGAGGGTGCGCCCCCCCGAGTCGAGCACGAGCACGTAGTCGGGGAGCCCTTCGAGCACGTTGCGGAGCGCGGGGGTGACGACGTGGATCGCTTCACTCGAGGATCCGAGGAGCGGATCGGAGGTCGCCGTGACGGGCTCGCCGGTGGCTGCCACTCGCCCGACGATGCGCACCGCGAGATCGGCGTCCTCGTGCGCCTGCCGCGTGAGTTGGCGCGCCCGATCACTCTGCTGGGCCGCGTAGAGCACCGTCCCCAGTGCCGCGACCGTCGCGACCATCGTGATCGCGTAGGCCCCCGTCAGTCGGGCCCGGATGCTGGCCATGCCGAAAGCTAGGCCGGCGGAGAGCGATTAGCGATTCACGGTTCGCCCCCGCGGCCCGCGACCCCCACGATCGCGTGACCGCGACCGCTGAGCGACGTCCGCGTGGCGTTAGCCCTTCATTACGTACCCAACCCCACGCACCGTCGTGATCAGACGGCGGTCATGCTTGCTGTCGATCTTCTTCCGGAGATGGTTGATCACGACGTCCACGATGTTCGTGCCTGGGTCGAAATGGTAGCCCCAGGCGTATTCGGTGATCAACGTCCGGCTCATCACTTTGCCGGCGTGCCGCATGAGGTACTCCAGTACGGCGTATTCCTTGGGGGTCAGCTCGATCGGCTCGCCATCACGCCGCACTTCGCGCGCGTCCTGGTCGAGCACCAGATCCCCAACCCGAAGCGTGGGCGAGACCAGCGACTTCGGCCGGCGCGACAGCGCCTCGACGCGCGCCAGCAACTCCTCGAATGCAAAGGGCTTGGTCACGTAGTCGTCGGCGCCCGCGCGCAGGGTCTCGACTTTCGCATCCACCGCGTCCTGTGCCGTCAATACGAGCACCGGTCGCTCGAAGCCGCGCGCTCGGAGGGTATGGAGCACCTGGATCCCCGATTTCCCCGGTAACCGCAGGTCGAGAATCACGAGATCGTACGCGTCGGACGCGGCCATCCGCTCCCCTTCCTCGCCATTCGCGACGAGATCAACACCCCACCGCTGCTCTTCGAGCCCACGCTTGACGAACTGCCCAACCGTCGGGTCGTCTTCGATGACGAGAATCTTCATGGGTGGAAGTAATGTAGCGGCTAGCCCGTCCTCGGCCGCACGAACCCATACTCCCGGATCTTCCGATACAGGGTCTTCGACGAGATGCCGAGTTGTGTCGCCGCACGCCCCTGATGCCAGTTGGCGCGCGCCAGGATCGCTTCGATGTGACGCCGCTCGAGATCGGCCAGCGTGAATTGCTGGGCTTCCGTGTCCGCGCCGTTGGCGTGCGGCGCGTGGGTCGCCAATGGAAGGTCGTTGCGCGTGATCACGCCGCCCGACGCGAGGAGCACCGCGCGCTCGATCACGTTGCGCAGCTCCCGCACGTTCCCAGGCCACGAATACGCCTCGAGCGCGGCAACCGCGTCCGGTGTCAGCGTCGGCGGCACCGCTCCGCCAAACGCCCGCAGGAAGTGCTCGGCCAACAGCGCGATGTCCATCCCGCGCTCACGGAGCGGCGGCACGGAGATGTTGATGGTGTTGATGCGGTAATAGAGATCGCTGCGGAACGACCGATTGGTGACCGCCGCCGCCAGGTCAGTCTTGGTCGCCGCTACCACGCGGGCGTCCACGTCGAGCTTCTGGCTCCCGCCGTGCCGCATGTAGCTGCCGGTCTCGAGTGCCCGCAACAGCTTGCCCTGCGCCTTGATGTCGAGCGCGCCCACTTCGTCCAGAAACAAGGTCCCCCCGCTCGCCAGCTCGAAGGCGCCCGGCTTGCGCTTGAGGAGTCCCGGCTGGACCCCTTTCTCGAGTCCGAAGAGCTCGCCCTCCATCTGCGTGTCGCCGAGGGCGGCGCAATCCACGTGGACCATGCCGCCCCCCGCCTCCCCGCGCCCCGAGACCCGGTGGAGCAGTCGCGCGATGAGCTCCTTTCCCGTGCCGGCCTCACCACTGATGACTACCGACGAATCACTCTTCGCCACCCGTTCGACCAACGCGAGCACGGCTTGCATTGGCGCCGACCGCGTGATCACGTCGGTCACCCCATCGGCCCGCTCGAGCCGCGACTGCAGCAACACGTTCTGACGCGCTAACTGCCGCTTTTCCCACGCCCGCCGCACCAACACATCAATCTCAGCCATCCGATACGGCTTCGACAGGTAGTCGTACGCGCCGAGCCGAATGGCGGTGATCGCCGTCTCGATCGTGCCGTTCCCCGTGATGATGATGACTTGCGGTGGCGCGGGCTCATCGACGACGTGTCGTAGCACCTCCAGGCCGTCCAGCTCCGGCATCACGATGTCCAGGAGGGCGACGTCGAATGCGTCTCGACGGAGCGCCTCCAGCGCGGCGCGGCCGTCACGCACCACCGTGACCGCATGACCGCGGCTGGTCAGAAACTGCTCGAGGACAGTGCCGAGCATCTCCTCGTCCTCGGCAATGAGGACTTTGATCTGGGCCGGTTCCTTCATACGCGTCGCCTCGTGTCGGTCTGCCTCGCGGACGCGGCCGAGATGGCCGCGGGAAGAATCACTCTGAACGTGCTGCCCTTGCCGACATCACTGTCGACTTCCATCCGACCGCCGTGATCGGCCACGATGCCGTAGCACACGGACAAGCCGAGTCCCGTCCCACGACCCGGTGGTTTGGTGGTGTAGAACGGTTCGAACACTTTTCGGATCGCCAATCGTGAAATGCCGATTCCGTCATCGACGACTTCGGCAATGATGCCCCCGGCCGCGTTCCGCCCGGCGCCACGGCGCGTCCGCACCGTGATCGTCCCCGCGCTCCCGCTGCCGCTCGTGCTCGCGTGGTCGGGCCGGTGGCGCTCATCGACCGCGTCGGCGGCGTTGAGGAGAAGCGCCATGAACACCTGCACGAGCTGCTCCGAGTTCCCATGCACGACCACGCCATGCGTACCATCGAGCTCCGAGTGCACGGTCATGCGCTTGAAGCGGGTGTGGTGCTTGAGGAGAAACAGGGTTTGCTCGACCACTGCATTGATGTCGATCGGCGCCCGGTCAACCGGCCGCGCACGGCTGAAGTTGAGCAGGCCGTCCACGATGCCTTTGCACCGCTGGACTTCGGCTTCGATCACGCGCAGGTATTCGGCGTGCTGTGCGGGCAACATGACGGCGGCGCCCTGGCCCGGTGCATGGTCGCCCGACGGCGACGCAGCCGCTGGGTCCGATTTGAAATGCAGCGCCATGGTCTCCGCGCACGCCGCGATAGTGGCCAGGGGATTATTGATCTCGTGCATCACGCCAGCCGCCAACTGCCCGATCGCTGCCAGCTTCTCGGCGTGGGCGAATCGCGACTCGGCGTCCTTCCACGCGGTCACGTCTTCGCCAACCGTGATCACGTGGGTCACCTCGTCGCCGTCGAGCCGCAGCGGGATCTTGGAGATCCGATACGTGCGCGGGGACTGACGGGGGGAGCCGGATGCCGGCGACTCCGTCTCGTACTGGCGGAGCTCACCGGACGCGAACACGGCATCATATTCCTGCCGCAGTGATTCCGCCGGCTGCCGATGGAGAATCTCGAAAATCGTGCGTCCGAGCGCTTCACCGCGCGCGATGCCCTGGAGACCCGTCTCACGCGTGTGGTTCCACGCCTGCACCCGATAGTCGCGATCGACGACGTATAGTCCGACGGGGAGGGCGTCCACGACTTGCTCGATGAAATGGCGCTGGGCCTTCACCTCGCGGGTACGGGCATCGAGCTCGCGTTCCAGCTCGCCGAGGGCCTGGCGCACGACGGCCATCACGCGCGGCGCCGCCGCCCGCGCGGGCCCCGCCATCGTGTCGAGCTCCTTGGCCAACGACGCGAGGGCGCGACGCGCGGTGGACGCGGCCCCGGCCTGGACGGTCGTCTCTCGGTCAGCGGCTACGCCGGCATCCGGCACCTCCGACATCTTCCTCACGCGAGCGCTCACGCACCCTCCAAACCCCAGGCCCGAGACACGCGCTCACCGGATACGGATGAGACCGCCTCTCGGACAACCTGACCGAATCGAGGGGACAAAGGTCACAAGCGGCGCTGCTGATACGGGTGTCTCCGGGCCCGACAGGGGAGGGATTCGATCTGGCAACGCTTTGGGGGGATAAGGGTTGCCGCCCGGAATTGCCCGGCCACCGGGCACGATGTCTGCACTACGGTCGATATCGCACCATCGGGGGCGTCGGAGTCACATATGGCAGATCGCGGAAGCCTGGCTGCGCCGGTCTTTGGACTGCGCCACACGATCGACCGGCTCATCGGCGACACGTTCAGTCGCGAACCCAGAGACCGTCGCCGCGTCGAATGGGCACCCGTTGCCGGCGTGCACGAAGACGACCACGAGTTGCTGCTGACGTTCGAGTTGCCGGGCATGAGTGCATCCGAGGTGCACATCACCGCCATACACGGCGTGCTGACCATCCGCGCAGGGAAACGCGACGAGCGTCCAGACCACGATCAGTCGGCGTGCTACCACGTCGTCGAACGGCGTGACGGGTCGTTCACCCAATCATTCCAGTTGCCGAGCGGCGTGAGCAACGGCTGGATTGACGCACGATTCGATCGCGGCGTGCTGACGGTGCGCGTTCCAAAAACGAGATTCCCTCAGCCGGATCGCAGCCACGTCACGAGCGGAGCGGCAGCGACGACGGCGGCCGAGGTCAAGTTCGCAGGGGAGTGATGCCCGCGGTCTCGCACCGCGCCCGTGAACTCGTGAGGCGTCGCGCGATGAACGTCGCGCATACTCGACACGCAAGCGCATTACGTAGCGCGATACGTAGCGCGACGCGCGCGCGATACGCACGCAAGATTCGCGTGCACGACACGCCGGCGCGACGCAGGCACTTCCGCGCAACATGACAAATGCTTCACAATTCGCACGATCCTTCGCGCGTCGCACGAAACACAGTGCACTTGAGTCGCTCAATCGACACCCGCGAAATGCAGTGGGATGAACCCGTGCATTCATGGGACCAAGCGTGGATTGTACGGGTCGTATCGCGTTGTATGGTTGCATCGTTCGGTCAATATTGATTCTCACGAAGCAGCCCCGAACGTCTCGCATCATTCACCCAGATTAGAACGGAGTTCAGTATGACGCGCATCGGCCAGCTCGCACACGCGTTCATCTGCGAAGACCAGGGCGCGACAATGATCGAATACGCGCTCCTGGCCGTCCTGATCGCCATGACGGTGGCCATCGCCGCCATCACGCTAGGCCAGGCGATCTCGAATCAGTTTGGCAAGGTGTCAACCTGTATCAACACGCCGAGTTCCGCGCACTGCTCGCCGGCGTGATCGTGTCGTAACGCCGCGCCACGCGCGACGGACCGCGGCGCACCAGGCTGCGGCGCCATTGCCCCGCTCCACCCATCCCGGTGGCGGGGCATTTGGTTGTTAGGGCGCGCAGTTCTCGGCTACGCGACGGACCCGATGACGGGGGACGTGCACGCCACGAGGATGACGCAACCGGACGGGCCGACTGCCAGGGCGCAAAGAGTGAAAAGGGTGCAGCAATTGATATATTGCTGATAAGCTAAATCGCTATCTCACGGCGGCCACCCCGTCTCCCTCTGCCCGCGAACTGACTGACCCATGTCACACCAATTCGTAATCGCCGACGTCTTTACGGAGACCGCGTTCGGCGGCAATCAGCTCGCCGTCTTTCCCGACGCGCGCGGCTTGTCCGACCGGGCGATGCAAGCGCTGGCACGGGAGTTCAACTTTCCCGAGACTACGTTCGTCCTGCCACCCCACGACCCGGCGCATACGCGACGCGTCCGGATCTTCACGCCGGCGACGGAAGTCCCCTTCGCCGGCCACCCCAACGTCGGTACCGCGGCCGTCCTCGCACACCACCGACTGGTCGAAACCCGGAACGGGGCGGCGACGCTGATCTTCGAAGAGGGCGTGGGCCCCGTGACGGTCCAGGTGCAGGTCGACGGCGCCGCACTGACCAGCCGAATTACGCTCGAACGAGGCGCCGAGGTGCCATCGATGCGGCCGTCGGCTCCTGCCGCCGCCGCGGCATTGTCGCTGCCAGTCGATGCGGTCCTCAACACATGGTTTGCTACGGTTGGGCTCCCGTTCTGCTTCATCCATATCGCCACCGTGGACGCGGTGGACCGCGCGGTACTCGATCGTGCGGCATGGTCCACGCATTTCGCCCGTGCCTGGTCGCCGAATCTGTTCCTCTTCGCGGGCGGCATCACGGCCGGCAGTCGGTTGTACGCGCGGATGTTCGCACCGGCGTATGGGATCGAGGAAGATCCCGCCACGGGCTCCGCCGCGGCGGCGCTGGTTGGATCGCTGGCCGCCATGTCAGCTGACGCCGACGGGACATGCGCCTGGCGCATCGACCAGGGCGTCGCCATGGGCCGCCCCAGTCTGATCGACGCGGCTGCCGACAAGCAGGCCGGCCGTGTGGTCCGCATCCATGTCGGTGGATCGACCGTCATCGTCGGCGACGGCGCGATGTCGGTACCGGCTGGATTCTAAACGTCCCGGCCACCAAGCTTCGTCCCTATGCGAACGACGGACGAGTGTCAAACGCGTGCCGTAATCTCTCGTTTGAGCTCGCGGATGCGGGTCTCGTCGCGTTTGTAGAACGTCCATTGCTTGATCCGTTTGGGCCGCACCAGCCCGGCGTGCACCAGGATCTTCATATGGGCGCTGAGCGTGGGTTGACTGACTCCGAGTTTGGCCGCGATGAGCTGCGCACACACGCCGTCCGTGACCAGGTCGCCGTCCACCTGGGGTCGAAAATGCGTCGTGGGATCCTTGAGCCAATCGAGGATCTGCAGCCGGCGGCCGTTCGCGAGGGCCTGTAATCCGGAGGCGATCGTCATATTGTTAGTTAGGCAAATAACGATAGATTGTCAACCTCGCGCGGGCGCCTGCATCTAATAGATGAGGAGACTGGAATGGGAAGAACGGCCGTCACACCCGATGGAATCGCCAAACCCGTCGGCCCCTTCTCCACCGCGGTGCGCGCGGGGGACACACTCTACCTCAGCGGCCAGGTCGCACAGGATCTCGCGACCGGCCGAATGATCGAAGGGGATGCGACTCGTCAGGCCGAGCAGATCTTCAAGAATATCGCGATCGTGCTCGGCGCCGCCGGCAAATCGTTTGCGGATGTCATGCGCGTCGGCGTCTATCTGACTGACTTACGGGAATACGCCGCTGTAAACGCGGTGTACGCGCGCCACTTCGATGCCCCCTACCCGGCCCGCACGCTGATCGGCGTGGCTGCACTCCCGCTCGGCGCCGCCATCGAGATCGATCTCATCGCCCGCTAGCCGGCCCGGAGCCCGACGCGGCCCCAGTGCACCGGAGCGGGGCTCCGGGCACTGAGGCCAGGCGAACTTCATCCGCTCCCATTCCGCGACGATGTGACCGCACGATTCGCTGGGAGCTATCGACGCCCAGCAACGAGATCGAGGCAGGACGCGATGTCGACGCCCGCACAATTCTGGCGGCGCCCGCGCCAGACGGCCGCCGACGGCGACCTTTATTCTCTCGAGCAGTGACGGCCCGATTGGCGCCGGCCCGTGTGCGACGTCTCATTCGGCGGGACATCGCGCCGCAGTCACACCAGTCATTGTCGTCACGGCCCCACGCCGCGTCGGCCGAGATGCTTCCCCACCCTGGGGCGTCGCTGCCACATTCCTGCATGCACTCTAACAAATCCCTGACAGACGGGCGCGGAGAATCGCGCGTGCACGCCCATCGCACTCGGATCGGTCGCGCGGTCGTCGCTGTAGCTACGCTCGGACTCGCTGGCCTCCTCGCCGGATGCAGTCACGGGTCGTCGCGGCACTTTGCGCTCGACGGGCTGTCGCCTCAGTTCTGGCAGCTCGTCCCGCACGACGCCGCGCTGTCCACCGTCGCGACAGGCTTCGGGTTCACGGAGGGCCCGGTTTGGGATCCGGGCAACTTTCTCTACGTGAGTGACGAGATCCAGGACTCGATCTATCGCGTGACCATGGACGGTCACAAACAGGGCGTGATCCACTTGGGCGATCCCGACGGGAGTACGTTCGACCCCGATCACCGGCTGATCGACGGCGCGAGTGCTCTGCGCGCGGTCATCGCGGTGTCGCCGGACGGCCACTACACGACGCTGGCCGATCGCTACGACGACAAACGGTTCAACAGCCCGAACGATGTCATCGTCGGCCCGGATGGTGCGCTCTACTTCACGGACCCGACACTCGACCTCCCGAAGGGCCAGCAGCAAGAGATTCCCTTCCAGGGTGTCTATCGACTCGACGACAAGGGCAATGTCCAGCTCCTGACGAAGGAACTCACCCAGCCCAACGGGCTGGCGTTCTCTCCTGATGGCAAGACGTTCTACGTGGACGATAGTGAGCAGCGGAACATCCGCGCGTATGACTTCGGCGCCAACGGCACATTGTCCAATGGCCGCATCTTCGGACTGGAACCCGGTGGCAAAGACGACGGCGTGCCGGACGGGATGCGTGTCGATTCCGGCGGCAATCTCTACGTCACCGGCCCCAAAGGCATCTGGGTCTGGGATGCCCAAGGTCACCACCTCGGCACGATCGACATGCCGGAGCAACCAGCCAATCTCACGTGGGGAGACTCGGACTACAGCACCCTGTACATCACGGCGACCACCTCGGTGTATCGATTGCACACCGCGACCCACGGATTCGTCCCCTATCTCTCGCACATGGCGGCCGTCGCCAATCCCTGCACTGTCACCGGTCCGACCGAGTCGATGTCGCTGCCTCACGTCGCGACCCGGCCAGCCCTCGCGCTCGACCCCAAAGCCGCCGTCTGGTCCCATGCCGCGACCGCGCGGATGGACCGCGATTGCTCCCGGTTGATCGAATATCCGCAGCTCGCCACGCAGATTCGCGGCTTCTGGACCGATACGGACCTCTACCTGTTGTTCATTTGCCCGTACGAGACACTGAATCTTTGGCTGCCGGCCACGAACGCCCACGCACGCCCGAACCTGTGGGACCGGGACGTCGTCGAGATGTTTCTGGGCGACGATTGGCAGAACATCCGCCATTATCGCGAGTTTGAGATCGCCCCGACTGCGGACTGGATCGACATCGCGATCGATCTGGATCACCCCGATGAGACATTTGCCTGGCGCTCGGGTTGGCAAACGATGGCCCGCATCGATGCGCGCACGCACATCTGGTACGCGGCCGCACGCATCCCGTTGAAGTCGATCTCCACTGCGACGGTCAAACCGGGGACCCAATGGCGGATGAACCTCTATCGCATCGACGGACAGGGTCCCGATCCGCGGCGCCACTTCCTCTGCTGGCAGCCGACCTGTGTCGTGTACCACGACCCGAACCACGTCCCCGACCATTTCGGCACGCTGCGCTTCACCCAATGACGCAACTCAGACTGCTGGCCTGCGCCGCGCTCGTCGGCGCTGCGCTCGTCGGCGCCGCGCTCCTGCACGCCCAGGCCGTGGCGGAGGGCAAGACCGCGTTTGCGGCCCGATGCGCCGGATGTCACGGGACGAACGGAACCGGCGGCGAGGTGGGCCCGAATATCACGGACGCCGGTGCCGATACACTGTTCTTGCGGCCACTCGGTGACATCATTACTCACGGCGTGCCCGACGACGGCATGCCCGCGTTCGCCCTGCCGAAACGCGAGCTCGATGCGTTGGTGGCATACATCACGGCCCTGCGCGCACCGGCCGCCGCCGCCCCGCCCGCGGGAAACGTGGCAGCCGGCGAACACTTCTACTTCGGCGTCGGCGGGTGCGCAAACTGCCACACGATCCGCGGGAATGGCAGCGCGATCGGGCCCGATCTGTCGAATCTTGGACGCGAGCGGCGATTGACGCGGATCGCGCAGGCGCTGCGTCAACCCGGCACCTCAGTCGGGAGCAGATATCGCGTCGTGTCGGTCACGTTGCGCGACGGCCGCACGCTTCGCGGCATGGCCAAGAACGAAAGCAACTACGATCTGCAACTCCAAGATCTCGACGGCGAGATGCACTACCTGTCGAAGGACGACGTGACACAGGAACACTACGACTCCGCGTCGCTCATGCCGCCCGTCGCCGCAGGCCCCGATACCGTGCGCGACCTCCTGGCATTTCTCAGCCGACTCACCACCGATGGGCCCGGCCCGCGGGAACGGCCCGCGACGCGGCCATCCCTGGCGCGTGACGTCGCGGCCGGCGACTGGCCGACGTACAACGGGAATCTGAATGGCAATCGGTATAGCGCGCTGAACGAGATCGACACGACGACCGTACGCCGTCTGGCGCCGGCGTGGATGTTCCCGATCGCCAACGCGAACCGTCTCGAGGGCACCCCGGTGGTGGTAGACGGGACGATGTTCGTGACGACGGCGAACGAAGCGTATGCGCTCGACGCCGCGTCCGGCCGGCCGATCTGGCACTATGCCCGGCCGCTGACGAAAGGAGTGATCGGCGACGCGGCGGGCGCGATCAATCGTGGCGTCGCGGTGCTGGGCGACCGGGTCTTCATGGTCACCGACCACGCGCACTTGGTCGCGCTCTCGCGGCTCAACGGGAAGCTGCTGTGGGACGTCGCGATGGCGGATTTCCACAAACACTACGGCGCGACCGGTGCACCGCTCGTCGTGAACGACCTCGTGCTCTCCGGCACGTCGGGCGGAGACGAGGGAGACCGGGGATTTCTTGCGGCCTATGACGCGCAGACTGGGGCGCGGGTGTGGCGTGTCTGGACGATCCCGTCGCGCGGCGAGCCGCTCGACTCGACGTGGCGGGGCCGCGCGCTCGAACACGGATGCGGAGCCGCGTGGCTCACCGGGACCTATGACGCCGGCACCGGTCTCTTATACTGGCCCACCGGCAACCCCTGCCCCGACTATAACGGCGACGAGCGCCGAGGCGACAATCTGTACTCGAGCTCCGTCCTTGCGCTCGATCCACGGACGGGCGCGATGCGGTGGTACTATCAGTTCACGCCCCACAACGTGCACGATTGGGACGCGAGCGAGACCCTCGCGCTCATCAACGCCGACTTTCACGGACAGCCGCGAAAGCTGCTGGTGCAAGCCAATCGCAACGGGTTTTTCTACGTACTGGACCGGATCACCGGTCAGCTCTTATTGAGCACGCCCTTCGTCCACAAGCTGACGTGGTCGAGCGGGATCGGCGCCGACGGCCGGCCTGTGGTGCTACCGGGCTCCGATCCCACGGTGCGGGGGGTCAGAGTCTGCCCATCATTGGAAGGCGCCACGAACTGGATGTCCACGGCGTTCAACCCATCGACGCATCTGTACTACGTCATGGCGTTGGAATCCTGCAGCATCTTCACCAAGTCGTCGGCCTGGTGGCAGCAGGGTAAGTCGTTTTATGGCGGTGGCGCCAGCCGCGTCCCCGGCGAACAGCGACAGAAGGTGTTGCGGGCGATCGACCCCCAAACGGGCAAGATCGCGTGGGAGCTCCCGCAGATCGGGGACGGCGAGAGCTGGGGTGGCGTGTTGAGCACGGCAGGCGGGCTCGTGTTCTACGGCGATGACGGCGGCGCTCTGGCGGCCGTCAACGCGTCGACCGGCACCCCGCTCTGGCACTTCAACACGAATGAGTCGTGGCACGCGTCGCCGATGACATACGCCGTGCACGGCACCCAATACGTCGCCGTCGCGGCCGGATCGACAATCGTTGCCTTCGCGCTACAGGCGAAATAACGAGCGCTGTCGACGTAGACTTTGCCCACCGGCCGGCGTGCTGCCGGCCGTCACGCTCGGCGACGCAGCAGCCGACGCACCAGTCGACGCAGAATCTCGCGGCTGCGGTCGAGGACCCCAGGCGGGGACCCTCTGGCCGCACGTGAAAAGGCCTGTCCGAACGCCAGCGTTGTGCTGTACCGCCGCGCGGGGTCGAACGCCAGCGCCTTCGTAAGAACCTGTTCGACGGCCACAGGAATGGCGAGGTCCGGGCGCTTGGTGCGGATCGGGATGGACGCCCCTTTGAGTCGCGCGACCATGACATCTCGCTGCGACGGCCCCTCGAACGGGAGTTGGCCTGTGAGCATCTCGTATACCATGAACGCCAACGAATAGATATCGGACCGTGGATCGAGCGGTTCGCCGCACAATTGCTCGGGACTCATGAACTCCGGCGTGCCGACGACGACCCCCGCGGCCGTGAGCTGCATCTCGGGGCTTACGTGAAGTTCCGTCGCGAGACTGAAGTCCATGACGACCGCGCGTTCCGATCCGTCTGGCGCAGCAACGATCATGATGTTCTCGGGCTTGAGATCTCGGTGGATGATCCCGAACCCGTGCGCAATGTGCAGTCCTGCACACATGTCGCCTACGAAGCCCGCGGTCACGTTCAGCGGAAGGCTACCCGCGCGCGCCGTGCGTACACAGAGCAGATCGCCTTCCAGGAACGGCATGACGATGTAGTCGAAGCCGGCTGTCGTCTCGCCGAGTCGGATGATGTGGCACACATTGGGATGGGCGAGCTTGCCGCCGAGCGCCGCCTCCCGGCGCAGGCGGGCCATGGCGGTGCGGTCGTTGATCAGGGCCGGCAACAGGATCTTGATCGCCACCTTCGCGCCGGAGATCGTGTCGTGTGCGAGATACACCAAGCACATCCCACCTTCTCCGATCGTTTTCTCTACTTGGTAGCGGTCGTCGAGCAACTGTCCCGTGAGATCGCCCAACGCTGAATCACGCACAGTCGCGAGGGATCGCTATTTCGACTCTGGCGGCGCCGCCTTGCCTTTAAACCATCGTTGGCGCGGAATGCCTGTCGCTTCGGAAAGGCGCCACAACAGGTTGACCGGGCCCGTGCCCTTCTTGAGATCGTCTGGCGTCAGTTCGATCGCGTCGATGTTCTGCCCCGACAAACGGCGGACGGCCTCACGCTGATCGGGCGTCAGAACGATGCGGACGGGTTGTTCGTCGCCCATAGGACACTCCGTGATGAAGGAAGCGCACCGCACTCACCCTCGATTGTAACGCAGATTTATCACGAATTAGTAACGGCGAATCCATCTATTGGACGTGTTGACCAAGAGGAGGGGTCCCAAATTGTGGCAACGTCGCATTCCAGGTTTTGGAGAGCTAGAGCGGCCATATCGCACGGTTGCCTCCCCGCCACCCGGTGACGAACATGCTTCGTCGAATGACCCGGGGCTTGATCCTGCCAAGCCTGCTGGACGATCCCTCGAGTAATGATGCCAATGCCCCGCCGGTCACACGTGATCGGCGGGGCATTGAACGACGACGGCCCTATCTGGCGAGTTGACGACGTCGCTCGATGGCGTTCCACGCGATGATCCAGCTCCCACCCCCCAAACACGGCGAGCGCGCCCGCGAAGAATGGAAGCCGGAACCGGCCGAGTACGAATGCAGCAATCGCCAAGTTTCTCTCGCTGCCCGATGCCCGCCGCACGATCGAAGCCTGGCGCATCAGCTACAACACGGCGCGGCCGCACCGGGCCCTCGGCACCCTCACCCCCAGCCAATTTGCCCAGCAATTCCAACCCCTGAACACCACTCGACTGTCAGCCTAAGAGTGGACCGAAACAGGGGCTACGGTCAACCGAGGCGACGGAATCGGCCGCGGCGGCGATGTAATCGCGTCGCAGCGTGCTGAGAAAGGCCTCCGACATCCACGGCAGCATCGCGGCGGATATCGGTCGCCTGTTCTACAGCGTCTTGGTCCCGCCCCGTTAGCCCGTCGGGTTCGCC
>PMAE01000018.1 GCA_003152485.1 Gemmatimonadota bacterium
GCCGGATTCCGGTCCGCCTCGCTCACCACCAGGCTCGTACCTGAAGCCGGCGCGAAAGCGGTCGATTGGACTACCCGCACGAGCTGACCGGTGTCGTGGTCGGCGACGGGTTGAGGGGCCGGCATAGGATCCTTACCGAGCTCATCAGCCATGATTATCCACAAATAGCTATGTCACGATAGTTATCGAAAAGGCAGCTTTTCAATACTAATCCGGATCGTGCCTCATTTTCGCTAACTAATAGCAAATTCGCAAGGCATTTCTTGGGCGCCACCCAGCAAGGCAATTCCAGGGCACCATCTAATGAATGTCGAATCTGCTCAGTGACGGGTGCGCAATCGCGATTCTGGGGGCTCCGGGCGATCAACAATGTTGACAAACGGCACACAATGTCATTATTATGGTGAATGGCCGTCGTCGACTATGCGTTTGACCCGGACAAGAACGCCTGGTTGATCCGCGAGCGAGGTATTGGGTTCGAGCAGATCATCGCCCTGATCGACGGCGGCAAATTGATCCGCGTCCTGGAAAACCCGAACCAGATGCAGTATCGCGACCAATTGTTGTATGAGGTAGATGTCGATGGGTACGTCTACGTAGTTCCAGTGGTACGCACGGGCACAACGTTATTTCTGAAGACGATCTACCCAAGTCGTAAGGCCACCAAGAGGCTGATGAGGGGAGGAGCAAATGACGAAGCGTGACTATGCTGACGAGGATGAAAAGAACACCATCGACGCCTACGAAAGTGGCGAATTCCGACCTGTCGAGGATCAGGTCAAAGCGAAAGAGGAGGCTATGGCGGCTGCTAGCCGATACTTGCGGAAAGATGCAAGGATCAATATCCGTCTTTCGACAGCAGACCTGCAGATGTTGAAACGCCGAGCTGCCGAAGAGGGGCTCGCCTATCAATCTCTCATTGCGAGTATCCTTCACAAATTCGCGAGCGGAAGGAGCGTCGGGCGCGCGTGACCGTGGCGCACTGAGTTTCGGCGCGACGTATCCGTGGATAGCGTTGGTGTTATAGAAACATCCATGATACCGGGCTCGCGCTGCTTCTTCCGTCGTCACCCTCGCGGTCTGCCGTGGAAGACCGGCATGCGGCGCCACCGCCCAATCGCTCGAGGTCAGTTCAGGGCGTACGGTTGCCGTCGCCGCTACCTACGCTGATGGTTCCCGGCACAATGATGGCTGCTCACACATAATGAGAAGGACCTTTGCGACGCGGCCAGCCGATTCCATCTGCCCGAGTTTGTAGAAGGGGCGCGCGTGATCGCTCGTCATATCGATGAGGAGTCGGGTCTTGGACCCCGCAAATACGTAACTTACATGCCGGTGCGTTTGGATCACTGACCGAAGCTGTCTCTCCGCGGTGATCCCGCCTTCATTGACAAGTTGTTGAAACTCATCGATGACGACGACCGGTACGTGTGCGCCGTGCCTTTGCAAGCGCATTGATTCCGTCGAGGACATCGGTGACGAGCGGAATGTCCGAGGCCATTCGGTCGCGACGTACGTACCGCCTGCCCGTATTCAAACGGGTTGGACCCGCGCCCACGCAACTTTGACATATATGACGGCCGACCTCAGCTATGGGAGTGTAGGTGTCATTAGTATTATGTAACTAGCATTATGTAACTGGCATTATGCACATTCCGTTATGGTCAACGATTATTCAAGGCGACCCGGCTGCCTGCCCACAACGCCAGGGGGACGGATGGCAATACATCGGGAGTGTCCGACCATGGCCGTCCTCCGCGAATGGCGTGCGGAAATCCGACGCCCACTCAAGCAAGAGTACGTGGACTACGTCACCGCCACCGGCATTGCCACCTACCGCCAAACTCCCGGCAACCTCGGCGCGGTCATCGCCGTCGGCGACCTCGATAACGAACGCACCGAGATCGTCACGCTGAGCTGGTGGAAGGACAAATGGTCCATCGAAGCGTTCGCCGGCAAGATATCGGGCGCGCGCGCTACTTCCTCGAAGACGATCGCTTCCTGCTGACTCGGCCCGAAACGGTCCAACACTACGACTGCACTGACCTCGCGTCGTAGGCCCCAGTCGTCACAAGCGTAGACCCCAGGTCGCTAGTCCCGAGCCGCGCTCGCACTCGCGCGGCGAGCCGCCACCACGGCTTGATCCTGACGCGCGCGCGCGTGCACGTCCGCGAGATGCGGTGCCGACGCGGTCTCCACGACGAGTTCGGCAAGCTGCCGCTCCGCACCCGCGAGATCGCCACGATCCATGGTGATCAACGCGTCGCCCAGCCGCACGCTAAGCCGCACCTGCTCCCCGACCAACGGATCGCGGCAGTGAATTGCTGCCGCGCTCGCGGCGGCGTACGCAACGGCGGCATCCGTCACGCGATGCAACATGCGGTAACACACAGCCAGGTTCAGCGCCGCTAACGCGCTCGCGGCTGAGACGGAGGGCATGGCGTCGATCTCACCGTCCGGATCGCCCGCATCTCGCGGATCGGCGTCACCTCCAAACCGACTGGCCGGCGCAGCTCGGGTATCCCACACCGTCGCATACACGTCGGCCGCGAGCGCCCAAGCCGATCGCGCGAGCAGTGCATCGCCATACGCGATCAATGCGTCCGCCGCCGGCTCGACCGCACGAGCGGTACCCTCCGTCTCCGCGTCCCGGATCGTTGGCCTGCTCGCGGTGATGGCATCGAGCACACCACGCAGCGCCACTCGCTCTGGGTCGTCTGCGGGAAGTGCACCGACCGCGGTCGTCACACCGGTTTCTTCCGTCGCGATTGCCGCCGAATCCCAATCGGCGTCGCTCCATGCCACGACGTGTCGCAGTACGAGGAGCCCCGCGCGCGCGGCCAACCAATCTCGCGATCCCTCGTCGTGCTGGAGCGCTTCGAAGAATGCCTGATGCTGGAGCCGAATGGCCGCGTCGCGTCGCTGCGGTCGCTCCTCTGGTGCCTCCATTAGCGAAAACTTATTCGGGCCGCCATCCCTGCGATATTGCTTCCCGGAGATTGGGACGAAGCTTCCGATGTCCCGAGCTGAAGCTCGCGGGCCACGCCCTGCCCGCGCCCCTCGCGCTCGGGAGGACCGCTAACGATCGCTGTCAGAATGTCGCAATCCGAATCGCCGACGGCCCCGGCCCCACACTCACGCTGTCGGTGAGCGCGAACGTCCCCGCCTGGTACACGAACACGTAGGGATTCAGACTCTGACTCGGACTGCCAAAGAATACCTGGTACACGTCCCCCGCGGCGTCAGGACGCGCGTCGAACGCGCCGCGGCACGAACCGCCAGTCACGGGTGCACACACGGGATTGCTCGGACCGCGCACGAAGGTCTTGGTCACGGTGTTCCAGATGACTGTCCCGCCGAAAAACGCCGAGACGTACGCGAGTCCATTGCTGCCAATCGAGATTGCGCCCGGACCGACCCCGACGTTGGCCACGGTCTGGATGACGGTGAGGGTCGAGGGATCGATGATGGTCATGCTCCCGGGGTTGACGAAATCGCCGGTGTTGACGACGTAGAGATTGCCGTCCGGGCCGATCGCCCCGGCCGTCGAGTTCGTCCCGCCTGTCGATACGGTGTCCAGCACGGCGAGTGTCTTGGGGTCGATCGCGGTCACGATCCCGTTGCCAATCGGATTGAAGTCGACGTCGAGGTTCGCAGATATCACCAATACTCGCCCGCCCGCGACCTGGATGTCGCTCGGCGACGGCGCGACATGCACGGTATCGCGGATCGTGTCCGATGCCTGGCCGGTCGTGAAGCGACCGACGTAGCCGCTGTCGCTGTTGTCGGCGAACACGGTGGTGTCGTCGATGAACGCGGAGCCCGTCGTGTTCCCTGCCGCGAAGAGGAAGAACCGACTCACGGCGAGGGTATTGAGGTCGATGACGGCCACGCTTGAGGCATCGCCCAACGGAACCGCTGCGGTCGTGCCACGGACGCTGAGGCCAACCGGGGTGATGGCGTTCGATGCGCCCAACGCGACCTGCCTCGTCTGGGTCGGCGCGCCGAGCTGAAAGAGCGTGATCGCACCGGCGGTCGAGTTGACAACGAGTCCGATCTGGTGGTTGGACGGGGTGCCACGAAGAAATGCGCTGACTGCCGGCCCCGACGCTTTGTCGGATGCGCATGCGGCGGTGAGCGTGACAACGGCAAGCAACGACGATCGACGAATCGTGCGACGATTGATCATGGAACGGTCCTCAGGAGAAGAGACGGAAGACGACTCGGACGCGCGGTCGCGCGCCCACGGTCGGCGACCCTGGGCTAGTGAGCGTGCGCATATCGGAGACGGACGCCGACCCGCACGGCGCGGCCAGGATACGGATAATCGAAGAGCAGAGCGGTTCGACGATCCAGCAGGTCATCGACACCGGCTATGACGTCGAGCGGCCACAGGCCATCTACGACGTGCACGGTCGCATGGATGTCGGTGACCCAGTACGAGGTCAGTGCGTTGAGCGCGGACCCCTGCACGGTGCGCCGATCACCGATGTATCGACTCGTGATCTCGGCCTCGACTCGGCCCCGGGTGATCGCCGCTCCGGCCGTGACGGTTAGACGTGGCCGGTACGCGATCTGCCCGCTGAGCACTGGACCGGCGTAGTCCACCGACACGTCGTTCACTGTCCCGCGAATGCGCAGACCCCAGCGCGGAAACGCAACCTCCGCGTTGGCGTCCCACCCTGCACGATCGACGTTGTAGTTGTCGGGGCTCCAGATGAACTGGAAATTCGGAAACCACAGGATCATCCCCGTGATGTCGGCCCTGTATACCGCGATCTCACTGCTGATGCGGGCGGGCCCCACCGCGACATCACTGGCTTGGAGTCGCCCTTCGACTTCGTCGCGGACTCGCTCTGGCTTGAGGTTCGGGTTCGGACGCACCAGCACGCCCTCCCGGAAGTACTGGTCGGCAAGCGACGGCGGGTTGTATGACTCCCCGGTCGTGACCGACGCGAGCAGCGGGCCGCGCACGACGGACACGCCGACCTGCGGCGACCTGACGGTCCCGGGCTCGAGGGAGTTCCAATCCACGCGTATCGCGCCGTCGAGCGCGCCGGTGATGCCAGAGCCGAGCGCATGCGTCGCGTGGGCGTGGGCGTAGATCCCGTCATCGTGTTCAGTCGATGGCGCGGTTGTCGTGAGCTCGGTGGCGGCGATGCCAATGGTCCGCGCTTCCGCGCCTGCCGTCACGGTGACGACCGGCCCGGAGAGGGTGGCTGCGCTGGTCGCAGTCACGCTGGTCGCGGTCGCACGGTCGTCGTACGCGGGTGGGATCGCCGGTTCGGAATCCTGGTAGTGCGTGCGCTCGTGATCGGCGTCGACGTTCACCGTCCAGGCGATGAGGCCGCGGTCGGAATGCACGCTCGCGCCGCCCGATGCGCGAGTATCACCGTTGTGGGCGCAGCAGTCGGGCGCCGCCACGGATCCGGGCAGCCCACGATCGTCCTCGACCGCGGCGCCGTGCATCGCGACCGCGACGGGCCCCTCCGTGGCGACGCTAGCTGACACCGACGACAGCGCGGCGGCGTCGTTGCGACGGATGCCGGTGCCCCCGCCCCGAACCGCCGGGACGTCGTACACGAAGTCTCCGGCCGTCGTGCTCCGGCTCGCCGTCAGGACACCGCCCACGATGGCTGGCGCATCCAGGCCCGCCGAGATGCTCCCTGCGCGCTCACCCCACGATCCAGCGGTGGCGGCGGCGGACAACTCGGCACCCGCCGGGCGACGGGTCTCGATCAGCACGACTCCCGCGAGCGCCCGAGGCCCGTAGATCGCCGACTGCGCGCCACGGATGATCGTGATGCGCTCGATGTTCGCCAGCGGAATCAGTGAAAGATCGGCTTCGCCGGTCAGCGACGAGTTGATCGGCTGTCCATCCACGAGCACGAGCACTTCGTTGACGCTTGACCCGCGAAGCGAGAGGAAGGCCGGCGCGCCCGGACCGCCGGCGCGCACGACGAGCACACCGGCCTGCTGCTCGAGGAGGCCCGCGAGATCCTGCCTGCCCGACGCGTCGATCTGCGCCCGCGGGATCGTCGTCGCGTTCCCGCCGCTGTCAACGGAGCCGCGGACCGCAACGGCCGCGAGTCGCGCGGGCACCAGATCGAGGACGACGGACACGTCCTGCGCTCGGCCGTTCTCCACCGAGACGGTCGTGCGCCCAGGCTGGAACCCGATGGCCGTGACGCGAATATCGTGGCGCCCAGCGGCGAGCCCACGAAGGATGAACACGCCGTCGTCGTCGGTCGTCGTGATGAAGCCGGCGTCGGGGTCGTCGATCCGCGCACCACTGACCACTCGGCCGTCGGCGCGCGACGTCACGCGGCCGCGAATCTCACCGGGCACCTGGGCGTTCGCGGTCCGCCCGCCCGTGAATGCGATCGCCGCGCTCACGATGGCCGCTACTGCGAATGGGAAGCGCTGCGGGATGCGGTCGCTCACGTCCGCATCGCGTCGCACGCCGGCGGTGTCCCGAATCCGGAAAACAGAATGCCCGTCTCCTTCCAACTAGGAAGGCGGACGGGCACGGCGCCCAGCGAATATCCCCACCCGGTTCTCGGATGGGACATTGCTCCGGCGCGTCGCCCCGCACCCCTCCCTCGAGGGTGTTATGCGCGGGTGCGAGCGGAGCACGTCTCCTGGCTCGAGGCAGCAGTGCTCGCCTTCCCAACACGCGGATCGCTCCGTGTATCAGTGGCAGATCGTGAGCACGCCGGGTCGGCGGGGGGCGGCGCTCGGGCGCCGTTCCACCCACCGAGCCTCATACAGTGGCGGGGCCGCGCCGGCATGACACCGGACTTCCGGAACCCCGCTCGCGATTCAATTGTGACGCGAAGGTACTGGCATCGATCCGCGCACGCAAGCGTGCGCGCAAGCGCACACCTCAGCACGCACGTGGCCGCGTGCGCAGCCACGGCTGATTCGGTGCCCTAAGTCGCGGGGAATGGCCAATAATTCGCCGCTAGGTCTATTTCGCCCATATATTCGGCACTGTGCCACTCTTTGCGCCTGTCTTCGATGCCCTCAACCGATCGGGTACCCGCTACGTCGTCGTGGGCGGCGTAGCGACGATCCTGCACGGGTTCGTTCGCGGCACCACGGATGTGGACGTGGTCATCGACCTGGACGAGCCGAGCGCGAGACGCGCGATCCAGGAGCTCGAGGCGATCGGCTACCGCCCCCAGGTGCCCGTTCAAGCGACGGATTTCGCGAATCGGCCAACCCGCGAGATGTGGGCCCGCGACCGCGGAATGATCGTCTTTTCGCTCTACAGCGATGTCAATCCCGTCGTGGTCGATCTCTTCGTCCGGTCACCGATGAATTTCGAGGAGCTCTGGACTCGGTCCGAGGTACGCTCGCTAGAGGGCGGTGAGGTGCGGGTGGCGTCGCTCGATGATTTGATCCGTATTAAACGCGACGCTGCCCGTCCGCAGGATCTGGTGGACGTCACCGAGCTCGAAGCGATCAAGCGCGATGCGACGCCCGGGAAACCACCGAAATGACGGACCACGTCCCCCGCGCGCGCCCGTCGGCGTCCACACCCCCCGCACTCCTTCCAGACGACTGGTCCAATTCGGCCGGTTGGGAGGCCTCGGCTCGGCTCCGGCGTGCACGCTCGCTTGCGATGACGGATGACGAACGCCTTCGCGTCGTCGAAGAGATGATCGGCATGGCCGTCGCTTCAGGGTTCTTCCGTGCCAAAAGACCGCACGCGAACTAGGCTCCAAACCCGCCGCGCCGCGGTCTGATTCACGCAGCGCTGACCACGCACCGCCGCTCTACTTCCTCCCCGCCGCATCCACCGACCGCGTAGGATCGGCGCCCTGCCACGAGATGTCCGCCGTCGGTCCGTATGTTGGAGGCACCGGCCGATTTAGGAGCCGGAGATAGACAGAGAGCTGGGTCCGGTGGTGCGCGGTGTGCAGCACGCGGCGCCAAAACACCCAGATCCGCTCTCGCTCGACATCGAAAAACGGAACGCGCTGCAGCCACCATGCTTCCGTGCCCGCCGCCAACACCGGCAGCCGCGCGCGGGCGAGCGCCACGTACCGCGATGTCGCCGCCGCGACCGTCAACTCGGCCGGCAGGGTCGCGCTTGGCGCAGGCTCCGGCGCACCGAGGAACTCCCCGAAGAATCGCCGCTCGGACAGTACCTGATGTTTGAGGATGTCGCCGACCGTGCTGCCCCGCTCGTGCGGGCGATAGCCGAGGTCCGCGTCGGTGTACTCGCGCCACACCGCTGCGACCTTGTTGGTCTCGCTGGCATAGCTGTCGAGGATGTGCTGGGCGAAGGGAATCGCCGCGCGCGGGACGTCGGCGTCCGTGATCTCGGTGTGCGGATACGTCATGGCCATCGGTCGTCCTCCCCCAGGTCCCGGGTGTGAAAACAAGCTATCCGATCGCCAGTTGCCCTTATCTACTTTCTACTTTCTACTCTCGCCTTTTTCAGTTGTTGTTGCCGTTGCCGCTGCCGTTGCCGTTGCCGTTGTCGTTGTCGTTGTCGCCTTTCGACTCTCGCGCCTCATTTTATCAGTCCGCCACCCCACCCCCATCCACCACCAACGCGGCCCCCGTCATGAACGACGAGTCGTCCGACGCGAGAAACAACACCGACTTCGCGATCTCCGCCGGCGTGCCGATGCGCCCCATCGGACGGTCCGCGCACGATACCAGATATGCATCGAGGTCCATGCCGCGCTTCTTCGCATCGTCGTCCAGCATCGGCGTCTCGATGTCGCCGGGACAGATGCAGTTCACCCGAATGCCGTGCTTCGCATGATCGATGGCCATCGCTTTCGCCATGACAATCAATCCTCCCTTTGCCGCGCAATAGGCCGCGCCGAGTGCGCCGCCGACGAGCCCCCAACCAGAGCTGGTGTGGATCACCACGCCGCGGTGCTGTGCGATCATGACCGGCAGCGTGTATTTCGACATCAGGAACGCGCCTTTGAGACTGACATCGATCGTCTCATCCCATTCCGCTTCTGTGCAGTCGGGCACCGTCTTGGGGAAGAAGACGCCGGCGTTATTGAACAGGATATCGACACGCCCAAATGCGGTGACGGTTGCCTCCACCGCGCGACGGCAATCCGCGGCCGCTCGGACGTCGGCGGCAATGAAGATCGCGGAGCCGCCCGCGCGCGTGATGTCCGCGACGACCGACTCCCCCCGCTCTGCGTTCCGTCCCGTGATCGCCACCCGCGCTCCCTCGCGCGCGAATAGCTCCGCCGTGGCTTTGCCGATCCCCGATGTGCCACCGGTGATCAAGGCGACTCGTCCGTCCAATCGCATCGTGCCTGTCCCTCGCAGCTGAGTGGTCATCGCGCGACGAGTCCCTGCTCCGCAGTCGCGCTCCGCAATCGTGCCGGCGAGGATGATCGCGCGCCACTAGCCGCACCGCCAGGGACGCACGTGCGCGCCCAGGTGTCCGATCCGCGTGCGCTCCACGTGTCACCCCCCCCGCCAAGACTCCTGCGGCGCTGGTAGATTGCGCGGCCTGATGCCTGACCTGTCACCGCGCCGCTCGCCCGAGATCCACGTGTCCCGCCTCCAGGTCACCGCCGGCTTTGCGGTGATTTACCTGGCGTGGGGATCGACGTATCTCGCCATCGCGTACGCGGTGCGGTCGTTGCCCCCGGTGCTCACGACAGCCGCCCGCTTCATCGTCGCCGGTGCCCTGCTCTGCACCTGGGCGTGGTCGCGCGGCGCGCCGCGGCCGACCTGGCGCGAATGGCGCGCAGCCTCGATCGCGGGCTCGCTCTTGGTCGTCGGAGGGACTGCCACGGTGTGCTGGGCCGAACAGTCGGTGCCGTCGGGGTTGGCGTCGCTGCTCGTCGCGACCGTGCCGGTCTGGATCGTGCTGCTCGAGTGGCTCTCGCCTCGAGGGCACCGTCCGCAGGGCCTAGTCGCCGCGGGTGTGGCGCTCGGCCTGATCGGCCTCGCCGTCCTGACGGCTCCCGTCAGCGGCGCTGGCGCCAGCCCGCAGGCCTTCTGGCCGGCCACGGTGCTCATGGCCGCGGCGGTCCTCTGGGCGGCCGGATCGCTGTATTCGCGCTCTGCCCCGCTGCCGGCGTCTGCCACGCTCGGCATGGGGATGCAGATGATGGCCGGCGGCGCGCTGTGCATTCCCGTGGGGCTCGCGCTCGGCGAGAGCGCCGCCATCGACGCGGCTCATGTCCCCGCGATCGCCTGGCTCTCCGTTGCGTATCTCACCGTCGTCGGTGTGCTCATCGCCTTCACCACGTATCTGTGGCTGCTCCGTGTCTCGACGCCCTCTCGGGTCGCCACGCATGCATTCGTCAACCCCGTCGTCGCCGTCGCGTTGGGCTGGGCGGTCGCGGGAGAGGCGCTGACGACACGCATGCTCGTCGCCGCCGGTCTCATCATCGGCGCGGTCGTACTCATTACGTCGGGGCAGCGGCAACCGACTATCGCCGACGCGATGCATCCGACACTCCCCACCGAGCCGAGCTGAGGTCCGTTCGATGGTCTTACGTCCCACGCAACGTCCGGCGAAACAGTACGACCTCGCCTACTTCGACCGATGGTATCGGGATCCGACGCGCCGGGTGATCACCCCGGTCCCACTCGCGCGGCGGGCCGCGTGGTCCATCGCGACCGCCGAGTACGTGCTCAGCCGGCCGGTGCGCTCGGTGCTCGACGTCGGGTGTGGAGAGGGACATTGGGCGCCCGTGATTCGCCGCCTACGCCCGCGGGCGCGATACGTCGGCGTCGATCCAAGTCCATACGTGATCGGTCGATTTGGGACGCGCCGCCACATCGTCTGCGGCACGATTGCTGCGCTCGACGGCCTGCCCCTCGGTGGCCCATTCGACCTCATTGTGTGCTGTGCCATGCTCAATTATCTCGAACCATCTGACGTCGCGCGCGGGCTCCGCCAGATCAGTGGCCAGCTCCGTGGCGTCGCGCACATCGAGCTGTTCGTGCGCGGTGATCCCGTGGATGGGGATTTCCGGGGCTGGCACTGGTACACGCGGCCGTGGGCGGATCGCGCCATCCGACGCGCCGGCCTCGTCCCGATTGGGCTGCACTGCTATGTAGGTCGCGACCTGGCACGCGAGCTCTGCGCACTCGAGCAAATCCGCTAGGACCTCAATCGTTCGTTCCTTCCCCCACAATATGAATCGACTCAGGAGTACGTGATGAGCCGTCTACGACGTGCGATGGTATCTGGTGCGCTGACTATAGGTCTCGCCGGCGCGGCCAGCGCGCAGGCGCAAAAACTGTGTGGGGCCGGGTAGAGAATCACCCGGCCCCACACAGTCCCTATGCCGCATCGGTCACGCGAGGCGCGTTGTCCGGTTACCGCCAGTCGCGGTGATACGCGAAGCGGGGGCGGAACTCTGGCCGCGGAGCCCACCCGTACGCGACCGGCGCACGGTAATGGTCAGGGCGCCACGCGACGCCACGATAGCACCAGCGATGGAACCGGGCGTCCCACAGGTATCCGGGACCCGGAGCGCCCACGACCACACCAGCGTAGACTGCCGGAGCACCGATAATCACTCGCGCCGAAACTACCTGGGCCGACGCGCGGGTCCCGACTGCACCTACCAGGGCGGCGCCGATCGCGAGCGCCATGATCGCCTTGCGTACCATACATCCTCCTGTTGCTTGTACTGGTAGGACGGCGCGCGGACCCCGATGTTAAGGGGAGCCATCGAGGCGCCGCCGGGCCGCCGCCGGGCCGCCGCCTTGGCCGGCCCGCCGGGGGATTACCGCACGCGGCCGGAACGATTTCCGCCCCGCTGTGGTACTGTGCTAGGTGGCTACGACCAGGTTTGTCGTCCCGGAATCGGCGTAATGCATACCACTTCGTCGCTCGTCGCAATTGCTGTGGGTGCCGGCCTCGTGGCGGCGCCGATCGGCGCCCAACAGCCAGCCGCGGATCCGTCGGTGGCGGTGCGCCTCACGGTATCGCAGGGATGGTACGCCCCCGGCGCGCACGGGCGCGTCTACGTGCGGCTCGGCCGCGACGGATATCTGGTCGTGCTGCACGCCCAGCCGGATGGCCATGTCCAGATCGCCTTTCCGATTGACCCCGCTGATAACGCCTTCGTCCGCGCCGACTCCGCCATCGAGATCCGGTCGCGCGGTGATCGCGACGCGTTCACCGTAGACGACTCGTCGGGCAGCGGGACCTGGTACGGGGCAGTCTCCAAGCAGCCGTTCCATTTCGACGCGGTGTCCGTCGGTACCCACTGGGACTATCGTGAAATCCCGCACGTCCTGGCGGTGCGCGACGCCGAAGGGGATCTGACCACGCTCGTCCAGCGCATGGCGACTGGCCGGTTCGACTACGACATCGTGCAGTACCACGTCGGCCTCGTCGGCGACCCACGGAACGTCGTCGCCGGCCCGGGCGCAACCGGGGCGCCACCCTCCGCACCGCCGCCGCCACCCGATGACCCTGATGGGCCCTGGTGGCTGGGACCGTGGGGCGGCGGCCCCTGGATGTGGCCGGGGTGGTTGCTGCCACATCCGACACCCGGTCCGGGGCCTCTCTACAACCGGGTCGCACCCGCTGGCCAAGTCGCGACACCGGCGGGCGGAGAATCCGGCGCTGGGCGCGGCGCCGGCGCGGAGGACGCACACCCGGAGTCCGGGCAGGGGTCGCACCACGACCACGGCGGTGAGTCGTCACCGCACCACTAACCGCACCACTAACGCTCGCCTGTAATCCCCAGCGCCAGCCAGTCGGAGACAGCGGGGGCGTGAGCGGTGCGCCGCTCCCCGCTACGCCCCTCTCCGGTAGTCAGCTTGACTTGCGGAGCGGTTCGGCCGACGAGCCGGTGAGAACCGTCAGCGGCACACCGCCGCGCTCCCGCGCATAGCGGATCGGCAGCTCCGGCGCCATCGGGCCAGTCGTGCGAGGCCCACGAAGCGCGACTTTCATCGCCTTGAGGGGATGGGCGAGCGTGTCGATGACCGCCGTGCCCTCATAGCCGCAATGCGCCATGCAGTTGTCGCACTTCGGATTGCGTCCGGTGCCGTATGACTCCCACTCCGTCTCCGCCATCAACGCCTTGAACGTCGGCGCATACCCCTCGGTCACGAGCAGGTAGCAGGGCTTCTGCCATCCGAACACGTTGCGCGTCGGCGTGCTCCACGGCGTGCACTCATACGTCTGGTTGCCCGCCAGGAAGTCGAGGAACAACGACGACTGGCTCAGCGGCCAGTGCTTCCCTTCCCCACGCTTGAAGATCTCGCGGAAAAGTTTCTTGGCCTCCGTGCGGCCCAGGAACACATCGTGTCGCGGGGCGCGCTCGTAGCTGTACCCCGGTGAGACGGTGATCCCCTCGACGCCCAGCGTGCCGACGAAATCGAAGAACTTCGCCGCGTCGTCCGGGTTCTCACCCTGAAAGAGCGTGCAATTGATCGAGACCCGGAAGCCGCGGTGACGCGCCATCCGGATCGCGGTGACTGCCTTCTCGAAGACGCCGTCACGACACACCGATGCGTCGTGCCGCTCCTTGAGTCCGTCGAGATGCACCGAGAATGTCAGATATTTCGACGGAGTGAACTCGTCGAGTCGCTTGGCCAGCAGGATCGCGTTCGTGCAGAGATACACGAATTTCTTCCGCGCGACGATCCCGGCGACGATCTTCGGCATGTCGACGTGGATCAACGGCTCGCCACCCGGGATGGACACCACGGGTGCGCCACACTCGTCCACCGCCGACAGGCACTCATCCACGGTCAGCCGCTGGCGCAATACGTCATTCTCGTACGCGATCTTGCCACAGCCGGCGCACTCCAGATTGCACTGAAACAACGGCTCCAACATGAGCACGAGCGGATAACGACTCTCGCCACGGAGTTTCTTGCCCATGACGTAGCGGCCGATCCGGTACTGCTGATAGAGCGGAATGCCCATCGATTGAGTCCTCTGGTCGCGTCAGCGCACGGCTTGCCGGTCGAGATCGGCCGGCAACTTGAATGTAGTCGTCTCCTCGACACCGGGCGCCGTGACGACCGCTGTCACTCCCAAGCTACGCAATCGCGTGATCGCGAGCGCCACTAATACTTCGGGGGTCGATGCCCCGGCTGTCAACGCCACCCGCCCGCCCGCTGGCAGCCATGACGGATCGATATCGTCCGCGTCTTCGATCAGGTAGGACGGGATCCCCTCCTGCGTACCCACCTCGCGCAGCCGGTTCGAGTTGGAGCTGTTCTGCGCCCCCACCACGAGTAGCACATCCGCCTCCGCCGCAAGCTCGCGCACGGCGTTCTGTCGGTTCTGGGTCGCGTAGCAAATATCGTCCAACCCGGGCCCCGCGATCCCCGGAAACCGGCGCCGCAATGCGTCCACCACGTCCCGCGTGTCGTCAACGCTCAGCGTGGTCTGCGTCACGTACGCCAGATGCGTCGGGTCCTGTACCACGAGCCGCTCGACTTCCCCCACCGTACACAACACGTGGACGGGGCCATCAACCTGCCCCAACGTGCCCGCGACTTCCACGTGCCCCGCGTGACCGACAATGATCAGCTCCCGCGCCTCGCCGGCATACCGCTGGGCCTGGCGATGGACCTTGGTCACGAGCGGACAGGTTGCGTCAATCACGCGGAGGCCACGCTCCGCCGCGCTCACCGCGACCCGCCGCGCAACCCCATGCGCGCTGAAAATCACGATCGCGCCCGGCGGCACCGCCGTCAGCGCTTCGACGAACACCGCGCCTCGCTGCTCGAGATCCTCCACGACGCGGCGATTGTGCACGATCTCGTGCAGCACGTACACCGGCGCGCCATGCACGTCGAGCGCACGCTCGACGATCTCCACCGCGCGAACGACTCCCGCGCAAAACCCGCGGGGCTGCGCCAACATTAAATCCATCGCCGTGCCCTCACGTGACCGGGATACGATTCCCCGCGCCATCGATCCGGACAGCCGCCGCCGGACCGGCCCCCGCCGCATAGATCGTGGGTATACACCGAAACCCCGCCGGAGGGTCGCGGCATTCGCCTACTGTACATAGCCGTGCGTCGTAAACCATGCCGCGGCGTCACGGAGCGCGGCCCGGCCCCCACGCGACCGATACCCAAGCTCGATCTCGGCCCGGGCACTGGAGTAGAACATCCGCTTGCGCGACAGCCGCACACCGTCCACCGTCACACGCGGCGTTCCACCGGTGACCCGCGCCCACGCTTCGGCCACATACGCGATCGGGAGTACCACATCATGGGGCAGTTGCAGCCATGGCTCCCGGCGACCCGCGATCCGCGCGCACTCGGTGAGGATCTCGCGCAGGGTCATGTCGTCGCCGCCCAATACATAACGGCGACCGACCACGCCGCGTTGGTAGGCCAACAAATGACCGTCCGCGACATCATCGACGTGCACGACGTTGAGCCCCGTGTCCACGAACGCGGGCATCCGGCCGCTCAACGCGTCCACGACGAGCCGCCCCGTCGGCGTCGGCTTGATGTCCCTGGGCCCGACCGGGCTGGACGGGTTCACGATCACGACCGGCAATCCGCCGGCCACCAGCTCGCGAACGACTTCCTCCGCCATGTATTTCGATCGCTTGTAATGCCCGATCATGTCGCCGAGCGTCGACGCCGTGTCTTCATCCGCCGGGGATCCATCGAGGCGCGCACCCAGCGTCGCCACGCTGCTGGTGTACACGATCCGCTCGATCCCCGCTCGCCCCGCCGCCTCGAGCAACGCGCGCGTGCCGTCGACATTCGTCCGATACATCGCGGCCGGGTTTCGTACCCAGAGCCGGTAGTCCGCGGCGACGTGATAGAGTCCGCGACACCCCGACACGGCGCGGTCGAGCGAGGCGGGATCACCAAGATCACCGGTCACCGTCGTCACTGACAGCCCCTCGAGGTTCTGACGATCGCTGTCCGGTCGAACCAGCACGCGCACGCTGCATCCGGCTGCCAGCAGCCGCCGCGCCACCGCGGCCCCGACGAATCCGGTTGCGCCCGTCACGAGGATGCTCACCGGTGATGCTCGGCCGCGCCCGCTCCGCGCGCGACGCTGTCCGGGATGAGTAGCCCATCAACGGCGACCCGGCCCACAATCTCCAGCGTACGCATCGCCCGACGGTAGGCGCGGGCGAGTGCGGGCAGGGACGCGAGATCCGACGGCCGGCAGAGCAGGCCATGGAGGAGACGGACCATCTGCACCTTGCCCGCGGCGTCGATGGCCGACGCGACACTCGCCGGCACGACCATGTCGATGGTGTCCACGACCACGCGCATCGCCAACCATGGCACCCCGGCCGCCACCGCCACGCTCGCGATCGCCGCTGTTTCCATGTCCGCCGCCACCGCGCCGGACGCACCCAGCGCGCGCTTCTCATCGGCCGTACGGACGACATGCTCGGGACACACGATCGCACCGTGAACGATGGGTACTGTCCTGCCCAATCGGGTCGAGAGACGCGCCGCCCACGCCCGAGAGGTCGACGGCGAGGCCGACGCTGTGGCTGACGCTGTGGCGTCGAATCCATCGCGACGATCGCGCGCGCCCGTGGTTTCTGACGCCGCAACGACTCGATCGCTGATCACGAGTGTGCCCGCGGCGAGGGTGTCCTCGAGACCGGCCGCGAACCCCCAACTCACGAGCGCCGCCGCGCCGTCCGCGATCAGTGACGTGGCCGCCTGTCGCGCCGCCGCCGCGCCGATGCCGCCGACGTGCACCCGGACGCGGGCATTGACGACGCACCTCGCCCCGACGGGTGCGTCCGAGCGCACGAGGCACCGCGCCTCGGCGGGCAATGCCGCCACGATCCCCACGAAGGGCTGGTCCGCGAGCGCGGGTACCATGCCCTGGGTCAGTTCGGGATCCACGTCAGCGCGACAGACACTCGACGCGCCGCGCACGGTCACGCCGGGCCGCCGGCGCGGGTAAGGTTGCGGTACCGGGCGAGTGCCCACAGGGGGAAATATTTCGCGTAGCCATGGTACTTGAGAAAGAAGACGCGAGGAAACCCTGGGGCGTTGAACCACGGGTCGTCCCACACGCCGTCAGCCTGCTGGTGCCCCAGCAAGTAGCGGATGCCGCGTCGCACTTCAGGCGCGTGCACTTCGCCGCTGTCCATGAGCGCCAGGAGCGCCCACGCGGTCTGACAGGCCGAGCTCGTGCTGGGCCGCGAGACTGGACCCGGGTCCCAGTAACTATCGCAGCTCTCGCCCCACCCGCCATCGGCGTTCTGCCGCCCCTTGAGCCACGCTGCCGCCCGCGCGACGCGTGGCGCATCCTC
Source organism: Gemmatimonadota bacterium (assembly GCA_003152485.1). Taxonomy (GTDB): domain Bacteria; phylum Gemmatimonadota; class Gemmatimonadetes; order Gemmatimonadales; family Gemmatimonadaceae; genus Palsa-1248. The sequence continues at coordinate 17,238 of PMAE01000018.1, forward strand.
GTCACGCCCCGTGAGCGTCAGTGCCGCCAACACCGACCACGTGCCGTAGATGTAGTTCGTGCCCCAGCGGCCGAACCATGGACCCGCGTCCTCCTGCTCCCGGCGCAAGAAGGCGAGGCAACTCGCCAGCGCGGACCGGTCGCGCGCCCGGTCCACCCGGGCCAGCGCCACCGCGCACCGCCCGCTGACATCGCTGGTCGGCGGATCGAGCAATGCGCCATGGTCCGCGAACGGGATCTCATTCAGATAGCGGAAGGTGTTGTCGGCATCGAACGCGCCGAATCCGCCGTTTCGACTCTGCATGCCCACGATCCAATCGATCGCGCTGGTCAGCGATTGCGTGCGACGCTCCGTGCGCGGCGCCCGTGTCAACGCCCACGCCACGGCCGCGGTGTCGTCCAAATCCGGGTAGTGAGCGTTCGCGAACTGAAACGGCCACCCGCCGCCCCGCACATCCGGACGCGCCGCCCGCCAGTCGCCAGGCGATTGGTCCGGCAACTGCCGCGAGATCAACCACTCGAGGGCCCGGTCCACCGACTCGGACGGCGCGCGGTCCGCGACTTCCTGCAGCGCGAGTACCGCCAGCACGGTATCCCACACCGGCGAGACACACGGCTGACACCAGGCCGCCTCCGTCTCCTCCACTACGAGCCGCCGCAGCGCCGTCCGCGTTTGCTGACGATACGGGTGGTCGGGGCCATACTCCAATGCGGCCAGCGCTTCGTGGGCGTTGACCATCGCGGGAAAGATTCCGCCGAGTCCATCGATCCCGTTGAGACGTGCGATGAACCAGCGTGCGGCCCGCAGCAGTGCGGCCCGCCGGCCGCGGGCCGGAATCTTCGGCTCGCTGCGCCGCCCCAGTGCGTCCAGATGCGTGAACGCCCGCTGCAGGTGCGACCGGATGGGGAAGTAGTCACGCTCTTCGTCGGGATGCGTGACGAAGAGTTCCGGGATCCCGATGCGCCGCGGGTTGCGCGCGCGCTGCTTGAGACTGCACAGGATCGCCAACGGAACCATCACCGTCCGCGACCAATACGACACCTTGTGTAGATGAAATGGAAACCACCGAGGCAGGAGCACGATCTCGACCGGCAGAAACGGTACGCCCCGCCACGGGATCTGCTCGAACATCGCGAGTGTGATCCGCGTGAACACATTCGCCCGGGCCGCCCCCCCGCTCGCGAGAATCGCCGCGCGCGCGGCCGTCATGTGCGGCGCGTTCTGGTCGTCGCCCGCGAGCTTGAGCGCGTAGTACGCCTTGACGGAGCAGCTCAGGTCGAGCGCGGCGCCGGGAAAGAGACACCAGCCACCGGCCGCGGTCTGGGTCGCCCGCAAGGTCATGGCGAGCCGCGCCTGTAGCGGCTCTTCAATCTCGTCCATGAAGTGCATCATCAGGATGTACTCGGCCGTGATGCTGGCATCGGCCTCGAGATGAAAACACCAGAACCCCTCACGATCCTGGATCTGCGTGAGCCGCCCCGCGCCCCGCGCAATCGTCGCGTCGAGCGCGTGCGGGTCGATCGCGGCAGACACCGCGTGAGCTGATGCGCCCGCGCCGGCCGGCGTCGCCCCGGGGATGGGCGACCCCGAGGGCGCGGTGACGCCGGTCGAAGGGGTGGACAGGAGCGTGGGCCTCGTCATCCGTCGTGTACCGCGGGATTCATTGCAGGAAAGGGTGGAATCTAGCCGCGGGCAGCGTCACAGCGCCGCGAGTGGCAGTGAGGCTGCCGATCGATCGAACAGGCGGGCGAGAATCCAATCACGGCGCACCGCGAGTGATGTTGTGATGACGGTCGCCCGCACCGTGCGGCGGGACACTTTGACCTCCTGTCCTGCCAGGAAATCGGGATTGTGGTGCAGCTTCCGCAATGTCAGCACGGCGAGGCCGAGTGCCCAGAGGCAGAAGCGGCGAATGCCGGTCTCGCCCGCGGGGATCGCGAGCGTGTACGCGAGCGCGTCCCGCAGATGGGCGTGGGTGATGCCGATCAGCTCATCGACTGCCGCATCGAGCGCCGCACCATCCTGGCCCGCGGTGAGGGTCTCGAGTTCGAGCCCGAACCGGTTGAACACGTCGCGGGGCAGCCAGCACACTCCTCGGCGCCGGTCCTCCCACGTGTCCTTCAGGATATTGGTCATCTGAAGCCCCTGGCCAAACGATGTCGCCAGCGGCGCCAGTCGCCCGCGGCGTGCGTCGATCTCGGGCGAATACGCGCAGAAGAGATCGGTCAGCATCTCGCCGACGACACCCGCGACGTAGTAGCAGTACCGATCGAGCTCTCCGACATCGGTGAGTCCGCTGAGCCGCGCGTGCCGCTGAAACGCGGGCATCCCCTCACACATGACCCGGACGCATCGCTCGATCGCCGCCCGCTGCGGTGGCCCGAGCCCGTAGGTCACTTCGACCACGCGTGGCATCTCGCGAATGAGCAGCCGTTCGGCGTCCGTCGTGGCCGACGACAACAGCGGATCGAGCGCGGCCGAGAACGCGGCCGCTGACTCACGCCCCGCGATGACGCCGACGAACTGGTCGTGGAAATGCTGCTTCTGGTCCGCGGTGAGCGAGACCTCATCCTCTATCGTGTCAGCGGTCCGACACAACAGGTACGCGTTCGTCACCGCCGGCCGCAGCGCACCCGGTAGCTGCGGGATGGTCAGCGCAAAGGTGCGCGATACCCCGGGCAGCAACTGATCCTGGAGATCACGCCCGTCGCCGTTCATCCCCGTGCTCATGTGATAGCGATTGGCGATTGAAGGGTCAGCGGGCAGCGATGAGCGGCTAGCGATCACCGGATAGCGACGATTTATCCGACGGGGACCCGGGGGTGTCGGCTGCGATCAATACCGCTAGCCGAGCTCGGGTGTTCCTCCCTAATGCAATCTGCCCCACCCAAGCACCCGTGCCAACGCCTAGCCCCCGAGACGATCTCACAAATCGCCAGTCGATCTCACCGCTGGGCCCGCTCTTAGCTGCACCCGGACCTCTCCAACGCACCGAGGGCCGGCCACAGTACCCCCGTGGCCGGCCCTCGCATGCCAAGGTCAACTCCTCGGCGGTACAGCGGAGCTACTGCACCGACACGAGCGCGAACGCCCCGCCCTGCGGGTCCGTGCCCTGCAAGATCCGCGACCCGCTCGGCACATCCATCGGCGGCTGCGTGACCTTTCCGCCCAATTTGGGGACCTGGAGCGCCGACCGATCGACGTCCGGCACCCGGATGTAGTGCAGCCATGCCGCCGGGCGCTTGTACGACGGGGGCAGTGTGTACATCCCGCCAAGCGTCTCGCCGTTGCGGCCGTACATGTAGTACATCCCGTGCTCGCCCATGTCCATCTGGCTGATATGGTCCCAGCCGAAGATCGCATGGTAGAAATCGAACCCCGCAACCGCGTCAGAGGTATTCAGCTCCTGCCACATAAAGCCACCGATCGGGAAATGCCCTTCCCGCTCCGGCGGCGTCGTGTCCGGAGCGTACGCGGAAAAGACCGCGCCCTGCGGGTCCCGCAGTATCGCGTATCGGCCTACTGAAGGGATGTCCTTCGCCGGGACGATCACGCGTCCTCCGAGCTTCGTCGCAGCAGCTACCGCATCGTCCACGTTCGGCGTGCTGATGTGCGCGAACCAATGCGACGGCGCGCCCGCTTTCACCGCCTCTGGCGTATGCGCCACGACCCCGCCCACGGGTGTGTTGTTGACCGTCCACATGGTGTACGGCACCGCTCCCGGCCACGTCTGGGTCTCCCAGCCGACGAGGTTCGTGTAGAACGAGATCGCCCCCGCAGGGTCGGTGGTTACGAGATCGAACCACAGAAATCGACCGCGAGAAGTCGCGGTGGCACTGGCTGACATCGGGCCTCCTAAACGTTGGACGGGGCGGCAAGTCTACGGCCCTTGATCGCTCGGCGCAACCGTCGGTGAGTCGTGCTGGCGCCACACGCCTTGACATTACGGCGGCGCAGCGCGACGGGTAGGTTGGGGGCGGTCAATTGCGCCCAGGCGAACGGCATCAACGTCGAGAGGAAGCATGCGAAGTCGTCAGGTGAATCGCAGGGTCGCACTGGTCGCTGTCATCTCGCTCGTCGGCGCTGCGCCTGCGTGGACGCAAGACACGACCGATCATGCCGTGCACCACGTGTACGCGCTCGGCGCGTTTACGGTCGAAGGCGGCACCACGATTCCGCAGGCCAGTCTCGTGTACGCGACGTACGGCCACCTCAACGCCCAGCACGACAACGCGATCCTGCTGCCGTCACACTACTTGGCGGACCACCACGGCTACGATTGGCTGATCGGCCCCACGCTGGCGCTCGACACGACGCGCTACTTCCTGATCGCCACCGAGATGTTCGGCAATGGGCACTCGTCATCGCCGAGTAATACGCCCGAGCCGTTCCACGGCCCGCGGTTTCCGGTCACCACGATCCGCGACAACGTCGAAGCCGTTCATCGACTGCTCACGCAGGAGTTGAAGATCACGCACCTGCGTGCGATCATCGGGTTCTCGATGGGCGCCCAACAAGCGTTCCAATGGGCGGTGAGCTACCCGACCTTCATGGATCGGATCGTCGCCACATCGGGCACCGCCAAATGCTACGGCCATGGCTTCGTGCGCCTCGAAGGCCAGGTCGCCGCGCTCGAGGCAGACGGCGATTTCAAAGCCGGCGACTACACGCAGGAACCCGTCCGCGGCATCCGCGCGTTCGGGACCGTATGGGCCGGATGGCTGTACTCTCAGGAATGGTGGCGACGCGAGCTGTGGCGCACGGAGACGCCGCCCGCCAAGTCGGTCGAGGACGCGCTGGCGACGATCGTGAAAGGATTCGAAGGCGCGGACGCGAATGACTACATCCTCCAAGCCCGCACCTGGCAGAAACATGATGTGGGAACGACCAAAGGCTTCGACGGCAGCGTCGAACGGGCGCTCCGATCGATCACCGTGCCGGTCCTGTACATGCCATCCACCACTGACCTGTATTTCCCGCTGGGCGATGCGGAATACGAGCGGCAGTTCATCTCGCACGTTCAGTTCGTCCCCATCCCGTCCCTGTGGGGCCACCCAGCGGGTGCCGGACCGGACCCCGCCGATCAGGCGTTTCTCAATACGCACATTCGTCAGTTCCTCGGCCAACACTAGCGACCCGCCGCCACACGATCGCGGATGCGTCAAGCGGGATCCGTAGTTCAGCACCCGGAGCGGACGCGGCCGCGCGGAACGGCGGCCGGAAGCGCTACTTCGCGGCCGCCCGCGGCCGCGCCGCGCCGGCTCTCGGATGTGCGGTATCGCTCGGCAGCGGTGGCACCACGCTGATGGAGTCCACGGCGAGATAGTTGATCCGCACGTCGCCGATGCGGGGCACTCTTCCTTCCACGGATGCCGTGCGTGAGTACTGCACGACGAGGCGCTTCGGTCCGGGCCACTGCACGCTGACCAATCGCGCGTTCTCGAGCCAGACGACGCCGGAGTCGCCTTGGATTTCACCGTCCGGTCCGCGCTGCGCGATGCGTACCACCACATATCGCCGGCCCTGTGCTCCTGGCTCGCGCACGGAGATCACTTGTGCGATGTGGCCTGAGTCCGGCGCCATGACGATGCGCACGTCTGGCTTGGTGGCGTGCCACGAACGGTACCCGACGACCACGCCGCCGGCGGCCAACACGATGGCGCTCAGCACGGATGCCAACACGATACGGCCCATGCTCATAGTGCGCTCGCGTGTCGTGTGTAACGGGCCGTGCCACGCCCGTGACTGTGGCGTCTGTCCGCGCGTCGGTCGATATTAGGGCTGTAGGTCACCTGCCCACCGTCGCGGCGATGATCGCCGGCGGGCCGTGACCGAGGGCCAGGGCCAGGAGTGCCCATGGGACCACTGCACCAATACACGCAGGTCGTACCATCCGCGCGCCACGCCGCCCGACGTCCAGAGGTGGTGACGCGAGGCGCGGGCCACGCAGTGGGCGTGCTCGTCGTTGCTCTGGCCGTCGTCGTCGTCACCGCGATCGACGCCGGCGCCCAGTCCGCGCCCCAACTGGACTCAACGTCACCCGCTGTGGGAGCATACACGCCGACCGACCGGCACACAGCAGGGCACGCCGACACAGCGGGCGATGTCCGCAGCGGTGCCGCTCCTGGCGCTGGTGCCACTCCTGGTGCCGCACCCGGTGCCGCGAATCCGCGCATTACAATGGCGGCGTCGCTCCCCGCCGCGCTGGCCGATAGCAGTAGCCACCTGTACGAGTTGGTACTGTCGGAGAGCGACAGTATCCGGTCGGCAATCGACCTGTCAGTGGCGCACATGAACTTCATTGTACGCCCAATCGCTCGTCGCCGCCTGACCAAGGCCAACCGCCTCGCGCGGCACATCGCCTTCGCCGTGGCCCCCGACACCCTGACCGTGACCTTTGACGGCATGAATCCGATCCTGACTCCCCGAGACGGCGGCACGTCGTCGTGGGTGCGGGGGGACACGCGGGAGCGCTACGACGTGCACATCGAATCGGCCGGCGACACCCTCCGGCAAGTCATCGCCACCGACGACGGCCAGCGGGAAAACGACTTCGAGTTCCTGGACAACGGGGCACGAATCGCGTTACACGTCATCCTGACTGCCGAACGACTCCCAATGCCGCTTCGCTACACACTGATCTACCGCCGTTCGTACTGAGGCGAAGACCGAACCGCTGGCGAGTACCGACGAGCGAATATCAGATCAATTGTCGGGCAATGTGAGCGCGCAGTGTATTGCGGTTGGCGACTGGCGGTGGTGGACACCGCAGCGGGGGCCGTTCGCGAACGGCCCCTAGACCGTCCGCCGCCAACTGCTAACTGGGCAGACGATCCGCCGCGGCCAGGACCTGCTGTTCAGTGGCCGAGCCGTGCAGCAGCGAGACCGCGGCCCGAAGCGCGGCATCATCGTGAATGCCGCGACGAAACACCGCCGAGTCGCCAAACGCACGACGGGCGATCTCGCGGTCGATGATCCGATCGATCACCGGTGCGCCAGCGTCATACGCGGACCGATCCACCGTCACCCCGCGCGCCTGTAACCGCGCGTAGTACGCGGTCCGCCACGCGGGGTCGGCCGCGTAATCGGCATGCCCGGCCGCCGCGACCGCCGGCGTCACCTGTAACGCCAGATCGTCCAGCGCGTGCCGCGCATCGGTGCTGTGTTCGGCGAGCACGTGCAGCATCGGCCGCGCCACCGTCGGGAACGTGTCCGCCGACACGAAGACGTCCGGCGTGATCCCGCCGCCGCCGAAGAGCGTGCGGCCCGCATCGGATCGATACGTCGGCCGCCCCGCTCGTGCATCGACGAGCGACCGCGGGGCTGGCGTCGTGTCGTCATCCACCAGCCGATGGTTCACGAGCGTGCGGTTGCGGTGAATCGAGCGGCCGGAGGGCGTGTACCAGCGCCCCGTCGTCATCTTCAGAGCCCAACCCCCGTCGAGCGGGAACAGGGTCTGCACCAATCCTTTGCCGAACGACGGCGTCCCCACGAGCACGGCGCGATCGTGGTCCTGGAGCGCGCCGGCCACGATCTCCGACGCCGACGCCGTCCCGCCATCGATCAGCACCGCGAGCGGCAGCGCTGGCTCGTCGCCCTCGTCCCGGGTCTTGAGCAATTGCGACGGCTGCCCACGATACCGGACGTTCACCACGGGTTGATCCGCCCGCAGGAAGATGTTCGTGATGTTGAGCGCCGCATCGAGATCGCCGCCGCCGTTGCCGCGAAGATCCATGACGAACGCGACCGCGCCAGCCGCGCGCAACCGGGTGATCGCCCGACCAGCTTCATCGGCCGACGTCTCGCTGAAATGCTGGACGGGGATGTAGCCCGTACGGGCGTCGAGCATGATCGCGTACGGCACCGATGGCACGTGCACGCGTGACCGCACCATGCGGTCGTTCATCGGCGTGGTCACGCCCGGCCTGGCAAGCGTCACTTCGACGGCGGTCCCGACCGGGCCCGTGGTCCGCGACGAGACGTGGTCGGCGGTCCACCCCTTGGTTGACTCACCGTCTACGGCGACGATGCGGTCGCCGATCTGCACCCCCGCCGCGGCCGCCGGATACCCGGCGAACACGCTCGTCACGTTGATCTCGTCGCCGGATTGCTCGATCCCCATGCCCAATCCGCCATAGCTGTTGCCGATCGAGTTGCGCATAAACGCCGCGAGTTCGACCGGGGAGTACAGATCGGCGTACGGATCTCCGAGCTCATGCACCAGGCCACGAGCGGCGTGCTCGTAGAGCGCATTCGCGGATTGCGAATCGACCGCCTGTGCGGCGACATGGCGGAAGACGGCGTCGAACAACTCGATGCCGGTGCGGTGGAGTGCGCTCGGCGCGCTGCTCGCAGTGCTGGCTGCGACGACGAGGACGGCGAGGGTCGCCAGCACGACGCCGCGCACACGCCACGATGGGCGGCGAGCGGGGACCCGCGGTTCAGCGGCGGACGACGGTCGGTCAATTCGCATGTGTCTCGGTCTCCTAGTGCTTGGACACTGGGCCCACGTCCCCGGTTGCCCCGCGCATGAGCGTCAAACTAGCCGCCGCGTCGCGCGCATCATCCGGTGGAATGCGGGTCGCGTTCCNNCCGCCACAGTCAGGAAATCGGCGAAGACATCGCTGAGCACGAGCTCGTCGAGCAATGTGGCGGCGTCCGCCAGCCGGCCTGCGTCGGCCCCCCGCTCACGCAACGCCACCGCCGCCGCTTGGCGACTCGATGTGTACCCCTCACGCGTCAGCGGCTTCCCGCCGTCGATGGGCACGCGATGCCGCCGCCACTGCCACAGCTGGGCGCGCGAGATCTCGGCGGTCGCCGTGTCCTCCATCAAGTTGTCGATCCCCACGGCGCCGGAGCCCCCGATCCATCCCACGAGGTATTCCAAAGCCACTCGCACGTTGCCGTGCACGCCGCCGGCCGTCACGGTGCTCCCCGGAATCCGGACATCGAGCAGCGCGCTGAGATCGGCGCCGGGCGGCACACTCGATCGGGTGCCCGCGTGACTGACGTGTCCCGCGAACGCGGCCCGCGCGACCGGAACGAGATCGGGGTGCGCGATCCACGTGCCGTCGAATCCTCGGGTCGCTTCCCGCATCTTGTCTTCCCGCACTCGGGCGAACGCCGTGCGGTTGACCGCTTCGTCGCGCCGGCTCGGGATGAAGGCGGCCATCCCACCGATCGCCTGGGCCCCGCGCCAGTGGCACGTCCGCGCGAGGCGCTCCGCGTAGGCTTGCATGAACGGCACCGTCATCGTCACCGACACGCGGTCCGGTAACACGAATGCCGGATCGACCCGGAATTTCTTGATGATGCTGAAGATGTAATCCCAGCGCCCAGCGTTGAGCGCGGCGCCATGGTCGCGCAACTCATAGAGGATCTCTTCCATCTCGAACGCCGCGAGGATCGTCTCGATCAGCACGGTGGCGCGAATCGTTCCCCGCGGAATGCCGACCGCGTCCTGGGCGGCAACGAAGACGTCGTTCCACAGACGCGCTTCGCGGTGGCTCTCCAGCTTGGGCAGATAGAAGAACGGGCCCGCGCCGCGCGCCGCGAGCACACGCGCGTTGTGGTAGAAGAAGATGCCGAAATCGAAGAGGCTGGCCGACACCGGCTGGCCGTCTACTCGGACGTGAGACTCGACGAGATGCCACCCGCGTGGACGGACCAGCAGTGTGGCGATGGTGGACCCGAGCTGATACGTACGGCCCTCGGGACTCGTGTAGGCGAGCGTCCCGTGAACCGCGTCGAGGAGATTCGCGTGGCCCCCGACGACGTTGGCCCAGGTCGGAGACAATGAGTCCTCGAGGTCGGCCATGAAGCCCGACGCGCCGGAGTTGAGCGCGTTGATCATCATCTTCCGATCCGCCGGACCGGTGATTTCGACTTGGCGCTCCGCAAGCGCCGGCGGCGGCGACACAACGTGCCAGTCAGCGGCCCGGATCGCGGCCGTCTCCGCTAACAAATCAGGCCGCACGCCTGCATCCAACGTCGCTTGGCGGTCGGCGCGCGCCGCGAGGAGCCGGGCCCGCGTCGGGTTGAACGAGCGGTGCAGCCGCGCCACGAACGCCAGCGCGTCGGGCGTTAAGACCCGCGCCGCGTCCGGCTGTGGCTCGCCTACGATCTCGACCTGCCCCACAGGTTCAGACACGGTGCTCACGACGAACTCCCTCGGTCATGAACGGGTCGCTGCTCGCTATCGCGAGATCGGACCTGCAGACTAGCTGGCGGCCGGCTCCCATGCGATAATCTTCGCCGATGCGCCGGACGACCGGCAGGTGTCGATTTTCTCGCCCCCTCTCCCATGCACCGCGCATCGCATCCGTACGGCTATCCCTGTGTTCGGCTGACGGTCCCGTGACCGCCGCCCAGGTCGGTCGTCCTTACTTGTGCGCGATGAGGCGCCCGCGCATATGTTCTATCGCCTGCCTGCCAAGGATCTGTGGTCCATGAATGCTCAAGCCGCCACCCTGTCGCTGCCCCGTACCTGGGTCGCACCAACGCTGACTGAACACGGTCCGTTGGCGGCGCTGGCGCATGTGACGGCGGGCGCGGTTCCAGTCGTCGCCGCGCTCCTGCAGATCACGATTAGCTGCGTCCAGAACCCGCCGTCCTGCAACACCTGAGCGGGACGCAGTAACCCCCGCCCCGGCTCGGCCGCGGCGAGTCTGGAGGACCGGCTTGCGACCACGCACGCCCATACGGTCTGAGCCCAGCGCGATCCAGATCCATTCGTGGACGTGCGTTCGTCGGACGTGTCAACCCGAATGGTCGTGGACGATGTACCACGTCCCCCGGACCCGCACCCCTAGACGGTCTTCTTCCGCACCCACGCTCGGGCCCGCGCGAACGTGTCGAAGGCCCAGATCAATGCTCTCACCGATGCCGCCATCGGGGGCCGCGGCATCGGGGGAAATCGTTCCTCGATGTAACGCCGTCGGGCGACGCACGTCGGACAGCGCGCCAGGTGCGCCATCACCGCGTCCATCCGCGAGCGCCGGGCGGCGGCGGTCTCGGGCGTGGCACCCAGCCCCAGATGCAGCGCATGCAGATCGTCGCATTCCGGAAGTCCGCTCGTGGCCAACGCCGCGTCGCGGTCGAGCATCCCGGCGCGCCACGTGAGCCATTGCACGACTCGCTGCGTCGGCTGGATGCGGCCTCGCTCCCACGCGGTGACCACCGCCGGGGTGAGATTGAGCTCTGCGGCCAGTGCGTCAGGGGTCAGCCCTAAGCGGCGCCGCGTCGATGTGAGTTCTTCCGGGGTCACCCGCGAAGCATGCCCCCACCGCGTGATGGCCGCCACCCATCCGCCACCCCGGAACATTTGTTTCTTGCGGGCTGGCTGACGCTGGCGCCCTCCCCCGCCAAGTCGTACACTGGGCCATCGAAGCGTACTATCAGGGCGGATTGAACCGTGGACTGACTCCCGCCGCTTCGATTTGGACCGGCGACGGTTCGGTCGGCTCGCCCCTGGCCCCCGTACACTCCACTGACCACCTCGCGAGGAAATCCATGCGTTCGGACATGACGACGACAGCCTTCACGCTCGACGGGTACCGGGCGTCACGGACCCTGGGCGTGGTACGCGGGATCACGGTGCGCTCGCGCTCCGTGATAGGCAACTTCGGCGCGGCGATCCAGACGCTCTTCGGCGGCAATATCACCATTCTGTCCGAGCTGTGTGAACGGGCGCGGACCGAGGCCTTCGACCTCATGTGCCAGCACGCCGACAGTGTGGGCGCGAACGCGGTCGTCGGGATCCGCTACGACGCGACCGAGGTCATGCAGGGCGCTACAGAGGTCCTGTGTTATGGCACCGCCATCGTCGTTGAGCAGGCCGGAGCGACCACCACGGGGTGATTCCCCGGCCGGTCAGTCGGTATGGACGAGCTCGCCAGTGGCGTACGGTGGGTGCGATCGTCGTTCATCGCAGATCTCAGTCTCGTTTTGTTACTGGTGGCGGAGCGGTACGAACGATACCTTGCCGTCGCATTGACGCGCCCGCGCGTCGCCCACGAAAACGGCTCACCGGAGGCGCCATGCACGAGAGGATACGCGAGGCATGCCGTCCGCGAACGCCCGCCAAGGCGCCGATGCTGCGCGTGGAGGGCCGCGTACCAAGTAACAATGACGCGCCCATCGTGTTCCACCTGCCGTTGCCACCTCTCGCCGGCGCGGGCGCGCGCGCGGTGCATGCCCTGGAACGCCGCGCAAAGAAGGCGTACTTCGCGGTCCTCGATGCCATGCGTACCGGGATCGTCGATGCAGATCGCGCCGCCCAAGTGTCGCGCCTCGCCGGTGAAGCGCGCGCCCGGAAGTCCGCGGACACCGCGTCCGAAGCGCTCGACCAATTGGTGTGGGTCATGGGCGCGGTCGCGGCCGGCGTCGCGGGCGCACCGCTGCTCCCCCATCTGTCCGAGCCGTTGGCCGCTCTCGTCATCGGCGTGACCTCGGCGTCGGCGTCCGCCTTGGTGCCGGCATCCAGCGAGGCACTCGCCGAATGTCTGCGCTGGCCGCTCGAATGGCTGCAGACCAGAGGGATGACCGTGCCCACTGGACTCGACGTCCGCCTCTCGACCCCGACCTGATCGCCGGCTGTCGCGCCGCGGTCCGCCACCTGCGCGGACCGCGCGCGCGATGTGATCTTTCCGGTCGCCAACTCAGACTGGAGGGATTTCGGTGGACCACGCAGGACTCGACGGCCTCAATTCCCCGACGCCGACCCTCCCGCCCGGACTCCATGTCGCCCCCTTTTTCGCCTCGAACGGGTCGGCGGTCGCGCTCCTGATCGGGACCAAAGGTGAGCTCCTCGGCGCCGGTGTGCTCGGTGCTGTCGGATCCCGCCTCCTCGAAGACGTCATCGAGCAACCCACGGAGGGCGCGCCAGTCATGGCGCCCCAGTCCGTGACCATGCTCACTCGCGGTGTGCACCGCGCGCCCTGGTTCGCATCCGCTGCCGGCGAGGCTGCCTACATCGCGGTGGATTCGCACGCCCGGCTGGTCGCCGCCGACCCCGCCGTCGAACGCGGCCTGGAATCACAGTGTCGAGCGGATCTGCATGAGATGCTCGATGCCGCGGATCCGGTGGCGAGCGGTTAGGCGGTCGCGGTGAATCGATCGAGGTTCGTGGGTAGCCGCGACAGTGGCCCGTGCGTGACGCGCCATCCAAGCCACTAGCCTCTAACCACCAGCATGTCGCTGTTCCGCTCCAATCGCACCCAAGCCAGAGTCGTGTTCGGCGTGCTCACAGCCTCCGCCGTCGCGGTATCGCTGATGCTCCTGGACGTCGCGCCGCGATTCGGGCCGTTAGCTGAAGAGGTCGCGATCGTTCCACTCTTCCTCACCGCATGGATCGGCGCCGCTGTCTACCGTCGCCGTTTTGCCGGCCACCACTGGCAGCCGCGGATGGCGATCGTGATGGCCGCGTCGGGAGCGCTCGGCGGAATCGTGGCGCTCGCCGCGATGATGTCGTGGAACGAATGGCCGAGTCTTGGCAATGTCGCGATCTGGGGATCTGCACTGGTGGTCGGATCCGCGTTGTTCGGCCTCTCCGCGGTGCCCCTGATGTGGCTCGCCGACCGCCGGTTGCTGCGGATCAAACTCAAACGCCGGCATCGCACCAGCGTCCCGATCCCGCCAACTCATTCATCCGGCCAGACCGCCGAGACGCCGGCCCCACCAACATCAGGTGAATGAGTGACGTGCCACTAGCGATGTGCGATCAGCGATGTGCGATCAGCGATGTGCGATTGACGACGTTCGGGCTACGACACCGCGGCAGCGGGGATCGCCTTCGCCGCGTGCTCGGCTTGCCAGAGGTGGCGCCGCTCGTGGGCCGCGAGGATCGCGAACGTCGACAACAAATTGTACCGCAGCCGGCGGTTGAAGGGCGAGATGATCGTCGCCCGATCGAGCGCCACGCCGTCCGCGGCGCGAAGGCACTCCAACATGACGTCCTGCGCCGCGACGAAGCTCGGGAGCACGCCCGCGGACGGGCCCACTTCGACCGGCGCGACGGTGGCGTAGGTTGCACTTCGCATCCGCGACGGCGGCTCCATGAGCCACCGCATGAGGCGGCCCAGTAGGTCCATCCGATACGGACCGACACCGCGGAGTCCGTGGGCGCGCGCGGAATGGATGGTTTGATCGAGCAGCGGCTCGAAGACCTGGACCGTGAGGGTGAGGTGCGTCAAGCACTCCGCCGGCGACCACCGATCGGCCGCGGGCCGACGCATCAACGCGTCGGCCGACAGCACGGCAACCAGGGCACGCGCTCGAGCTGTCACCGCGTCGAACTGTCGCCCCAGCATCGCTAACTGCGGTCCGTGCGGAACTTCGCCGCCAGCCACGGGTGTGGCCGCTCCCTGATAAATGGCGATGCGTCCTCGGAGAAAGAAGCCGAAACAGCCAACCAGCAATCTAAAGCAACCGATCGCGTATCGCGATGCCACGCCTCCACATCCACGATCCGGGACTCCGACCCGCGGTGCATGCGGCGCCCGATAGATTGAGACTCGTTTCGGAGACTCCAGTCCACCCGGCCCGTAGTCGGAACAGTTCACGCACGCCGATGCTGACGATGGAATCAGGTATCGAATGTCTGAGCGCGCTGTCCGCCCCCGTGCCTCGAGTGTGGAATTCCGCGCCCCGCGCGCGCGCGATCGTGACGGAGATGACGTGATCGATCACAGCCCGGCCTCTACCCTCCGCGTCCGCCGTGGAACTGCCGCCGATGCCGCGGTCCTCGCCCGCCACCGTGCCGACATGTTTCGCGATATTGGGCGCCTCGACGCCGCGACGTACGCGCCGCTGTTGCTCGCGTCCACGGAGTATTTCGCGCGCGCGATCCCCACGGGTGAATACGTCGCCTGGATCGCGACCACGGGTGACGCGACCGAGACGCCCGTCGCCGGAGCGGGTGTGCAGGTGCGAACGCTGCTGCCCCGCCCCAACGAGACCGGTACGGCCGTGCTCCCCGGCCCCGAGGGCATCGTACTCAATGTCTATACCGATCCCACCTGGCGTCGCCTCGGAGTGGCGGAGCTCCTGATGGGCCACGTTCTGGAATGGTCCCGCGCACGAGGCCTCGGCCGCCTGGTGCTTCACGCGTCCCACGACGGTCGCCCCCTGTACGAAAAGCTCGGCTTCGTCGCGACCAACGAGATGCGGTACACCGGAATCCTCTAGCCGTGAGCCGCGCGCGGTGATCGGTGATCGGTGATCNNGATCGGTGATCGGTGATCGGTGTGCGGTTGGCCCCTCCACGCTATCCGCTGCCCTTCACCCACCGCGCGAGCGCAAAGCCGGCAAACGTCCCGGCCAGCGCCAATCCCACGCTCGCCGCGGCATACAGCGCGGCCCGTCCGGTCGAGCCCTCTTCAACGAGAATGGCCAGCTCGAAGCTGAATGTCGAGAAGGTCGTGTAGCCGCCGCATATCCCGGTCGTCAGAAACGCCCGCAGCGCCGGCGAGTCGGCTGACGTGTCGAGCACCATCCGCACGATGAATCCGAGCAGCATCGATCCGGTGAGGTTGATGACGAGCGTCCCCACCGGGAACGTGGTGCCGACCCGCTGCTGTATCGCGAGACCGATGAGCAGCCGACCAACGCTGCCGATCGCTCCGCCCACCGCGACTGCCCCGATGATTGCGCCCATGAGTCCGATAAGTATGGCGACTGACGATTTGTTGACGCTACGTTTCGATTGGGCCGCGCTCGCGGCCGCTGACCACCACCCGCACGATGCCTCACCACTCCCGACCGTGACGCCTGACACCGATCAGTCGACCAAGCACGTGACCGTCCGCTGCCAATTCTGCGAAACGTGGAATCGGGTGGACGCCGGCCGCGCGCATGCACACCCGACGTGCGGCAAATGCGGACGCCCGCTGCTGCTCGATCGCCCGGTTCCGCTCTCCGACGACACCTTCCGGCGGACGATCGACGCCAGTGAGCTCCCGGTCCTCGTGGATTTCTACGCCGACTGGTGTGGACCCTGCAAGGCGATGGCGCCCGCCATTGATGCCGTGGCCGCTGCGTACCGCGGCCGCGCACTCGTCGGGAAGCTCGATACCGACCGCGCACCACAAACCGCGAGCGAATTCCAGATCCGCAGCATCCCGACGGTCATCGTGTTTCACGGGGGCCGGGAGATCGCGCGCCAATCCGGGGGGATGCCACAACGCGCGCTCGAGGATTTGCTCGTCCGCGCCACGCCAACCTAGCCGTGCCCCGGTGTGCATGCCCATGCCGGTGGTGGGCGCGCGTGACGTCGCATGTCGGTTACCACTCGAATTGCGACGCAATGACGAGACAGACTATGGCGAGGCTGCCCCAGATCACGGCGCGCAACCGCGCGCGCGGTGGCGGCGCCTCTCTGTCCTCGCCGCCCGCGCTCCATGAATCGTCGTGCAATGTCCGTCCGCGAAACACGCCGTCCAGCGCGAACAGAAGAAACAGGCAGGCGAGTATCGTAAACATGGTGGGTGACCGAAAGCACGCGACGAGCCGAGCGCGGACGACGCGGGAAACGCTAGAGTCGGGACCCGCACGCCGCCAGCCTCTGGCTGGGACGGATTCCGCATGAGGGCCACCCAACCACGAGCGATTGGTCAGGTCTCCTCCCGCCCGCCGGCAACTCGGCGCGGCCACCGACGACGACGAATGTGACTACGATCGCGCGCGAGCGGCCGCGTGCGGCGATCCGCCCCGTCGATCCATCCGCGCTCCGGCTCGCCCTCTTTACCGACAGCTACCCGCCCCAGCTCAACGGTGTCGCGCTCCTTCTGGGACGACTCGTCGAGGCGGTGCGCGCGCGGGGCGCCACGGTGCGGGTCTACACGACGAGTGATCCCGCGGGCGCGGAGGCGGATGACGTCCGCCGATGGCCCAGCATGGCCTTCTGGGCGTACCCGGAACACCGGCTCGCCCTCCCCACGCAGCCGCGCGTCCGGCGCGAGCTACGCACCTGGCAGCCGACTCTCGTACACGCAGCCAGCCCCTTCGGGATGGGGCTCGCCGCCCGCGCGGCTGCCCGGGCGCTCCGAGTCCCGTTCGTCACGTCCTATCACACGAACTGGAGCGCGTACAGCAGCTTCTACCAGATGGGGGCCCTGCGCGGGACGGCATGGCATTACCTGCGCTGGTTCCACAACGGCGGCGCTCGGACCTACTGCCCAACACACGCGGTCGAAGACGAGCTCGCTGCTCGCGGGTTCCGGCACATGGCGCTCTGGAGTCGCGGGGTGGACAGTGTCCGCTTCAACCCCTCGTTTCGTTCGGACACGCTCCGCGCCCGCCTCGGGGTCGCCGATGACACGGTGCTGGCGATCTACGTCGGACGCCTGGGCGCCGAGAAAGGCCTCGCCGTCGCGCTCGAGGGCATGCACGAGGTGATGCGGGTCGCGCCCGGCCGCGTCCAATGCGCCATCGCGGGCGACGGACCCTATGCCGCCGAGGCCCGGCGACGGGCGCCGCTAGGGACGATCTTCATGGGCCGCCTGACCGGGGATGCCCTCAGTGAGTTCTATGCATCCGCCGATCTCTTCATGTTCCCCTCGACCACCGACACGTTCGGCAATGTGCTGCTGGAAGCCATGGCGTCGGGGCTCCCGATCGTCGGCGCCGATGTCGGACCCACCCGCGAGCTGCTGGCTGCACACACCGGCGTCACGTTCGCGCCCGGCGATCCAGCGGCGTTTGCGCGCCAGCTGGTGGCGTTGGCCGCCGACGTCGGTCGCCGCGCCCTCCTGGCCCGCAACGCCCTCGAATTCGCTCGCCGCTGTTCCTGGGACCGGGTGTGGGACACCCTTGTGGGCGACTACGGCGCGGTGATGGCCGAGGCCAGTCCCAGGTAACATCGTGACCTGCGGGACCCGCATCGCGTGTTATGAGTGTGATGCGCGGACCGACGACCACCTCGACGAAAACAGCTCCTGGAACTGCCGCCGCCGGCGCCGCGCGCTGGGGGCTCGGCTGCGCCATTCTCGCCGGCGCCGTGCTTGTTGGATGCCGCCCCGGCACGCCGCCACCACTTGGGAGTCCGCGCGAAACCATGAGCGACATCGACCACGGCGCATCGGCGGCCGCGGTCGATGCCATGGATGCGATGGGCGCCGATGCCCGACCCGATACCGAAGTCCACCTGGAATTGAGTCCACGACGGGCAGCCACCGCGGACGATTCGACGCGGGCCGACATGCTTCTGGTCGATGTCCGTGCCGCCCTGCGTCGGTACGCGGATGTACGAGTCGCCTCGGCCGACGGCTTCGAGGAGCTGCCCGACGTGGCCGGCAAGCACACCATGCATCATCTCTCCAATTGGGCGTGGGCCTCGGCCGAGGCTCGGCGTTTCGACCCGGCGAAGCCGACGTCGCTGCTGTATCGCGAAGACGCGGACGGCACCCTCCGGTTGGCGGGCGCTATGTACACGGCGCCCGGGTCGGCGACCACCGACGAATTGGATCAGCGGATCCCAGTGAGCCTTGCGCGCTGGCACCGGCACGTCAACTGGTGCACGCCGAAAGCCGCCAGTGGATCTCACTGGGTCGCGACCCAGAATGGATCACCGCTGTACGGTCCGCGCAGTCCCGTGGCGTCGCGCGACGCGTGCGCCGCGAAAGGCGGCGTCTTCTACCCCGCGGTGTTCGGGTGGATGGTGCACGTCGTGATTACCGGCTCCGACGATCCCGGCGTGGTGTGGCGCGGCGAGATCGCCAGCACCAACGTGGACTCCGCGACGCCACACGATTCCACCGCGCACGACAGCACGCCACCAATCGCCGCGCAAAACTCGGCGCCGATAAGCGCTCCACTTCCGGTCCGCGCGCCCGTCACGCGACTCCCGGCGGCCACCACCGCGGTCGCCATCGCGAACCCCCGGCCCGAGCGGCCGACCACGATCGTCACGGTGGACACCCTCGCGCGGCCCGCGCGCCCGGCTCCCAGTGAGGCGACCACGCGCCCGTCGTCGCCACCGAGCGTGCCGAGTGCGCCGCCGCCTCAGGCGACACCGCTGACCGCGACGCGCGCGACTCCTACCGTGTTCGCCGCGCCCGTCGTCACCGCCGGGAGTTATCGCAGCGGGAATGCCACCGTCGCGTATGATCGCTTCCTGCCGCCCGGCCATGAAGGGCGACACGCCGCCGTCGTGCTCCTGCACGATGGGATGGGGCTCGCGCAGCAGGCGGCGTCCTTCCACGAGCTCGTGATCGCGCTCGCCCAGCACGGCTACGAGGTGGAGGTGGTGCACTATCTCGACCGCACCGGCACCGTGACCGTCGATGCCGACGCGCGGCGCGCCCACTTCCGCGAATGGGCCGGCTCGGTGCGTGATGCGCTCACCGATCTCGCGAACGCGCCCGGGGTCGATCCCGACAAGCTCGGCGTACTCGGCACCGGCATCGGCGCGACGCTGGCCCTGACGGTCGCGGCGACCGATCCGCGCGTCAAAGCGGTCGCCGAATACTCGGGGGCCATCCCCGTGCGGGCCGCGGCGCTGATTCAGCGCATGCCGCCGGTCTTGATCGCGCAAGGCGACAAGGACCGCGGCCTGCCGCTCATCGAGGCGTACCGCATCCGCGCGATGTGCCAAGCGGTGCAGGCGCCGGTGGAACTCGATGTGTATTACGGACAGGGGCACGTGATCGAAGGCGCCGACGCGGATAACCTCCGCCGCAAGACGCTCGCCTTCTTCGACCGCTACCTCACGGGCGCGCCCTAGATCAGGGCGCGGGCGCTCACGCCTCGTCGGTGATGGCGGCCGCCGCCTCACGCAGCAGTCGCCACGCCTCTTCGACGTGTCGTCGCTCGGTTCGCAGGTTGCCGATGGCGAGTCGGAGGGTGTACCGCCCCCCCAGCTTCGTGTGCGAGAGATACACGCGGCCGCCCGCGTTCACGCGCTCGAGAATCGCCGCCGTGATGGCGTCCTCGTGCTGCGGGTCCCCATTGGCGTGCCGCGCAACGGAGCGAAAACACACGAGCGAAAAATGCACGGGCGCCACCCGGTGCCACTCGGGGTCCGCGTCAACCCACCCCGCGAATTCGTGCGCCAGGGCGCAGTGGTGCCGGATGCGGTCGGCGAGCCCCAACGCCCCAAACACGCGCATCACCGCCCACAGCTTGAGGGCGCGGAATCTGTGTCCGAGTTGGACGCCGTAGTCCATGTAGTTCACCACCTCGTCGGGCGCATTCGTGACGAGATATTCTGGTACGAGGGTAAACGCGCGGCGCAGCACGTCGGGGCGGCGGGTATAGAGCGCCGAACAGTCGATGGGCGTGAACAGCCACTTGTGCGGGTTGACGACAAAGGAGTCTGCGCGGTCCACCCCCGCGAGCACGCTCCGTAACTCCGGCACGACCGCCGCCGTCCCGCCGTACGCGCCATCGACGTGGAGCCACACGTTCTCTCGCTCGCACACGTCGGCGATCGCCGGGACGGGGTCGATGCTCCCCGATCCGGTCGTGCCCACGGTCGCCACCACGGCCACTGGTAGGTACCCCCGCGCCCGGTCGTGGACGATCAACTCCCCGAGCAGGTCGGGACGCATGCGCCACTCGTCGTCCACGGGCACATGCACGACGTTGTCCTGGCCGAAGCCCAGCGTGACGGCGGCGCGGTCCACGGACGAATGTGACTCCAACGAGGTGTAGACCCGGAGGACCGGAAGGTCGGGTCGCCCCGCGAGTCCGCGCGATCGGATCGCGAGCTCCGGGCGCGCTTCGCGTGCCGCCGCCAACGCCAGCATCGTCGAGATCGACGCGGTGTCGGTAATCATGCCGAACCACCCGGGCTGGAGTCCGAGGAGCTGTCGCAGCCAATCCAAGGTGCGCTGCTCGAGCTCCGTCGCCGCGGGGCTCGTCCGCCACAACATGCCGTTCACGTTGAGCGCCGCCGTCAACAGCTCGGCTAAGATCCCGGGCGCCGATCCGGAGATGGCGAAGTAGGCGAAGAACCCCGGGTGGTTCCAATGGGTGACGCCGGGGATGATCACACGCTCGAAATCCGCCATGACGGCGGCGAACGGCTCGCCGAGCGCGGGCGGCGCGGCGGGGAGCGCCGCCGCCACGTCGCCGGGCGCGGCGCGGGAGAGGACTGGATACTGCTCGACGTCCGCCAGGTACCGGGCCACCCAATCGATGAGGGCGTGGCCAGCGACGGAGAACTCGGCCGGCGTCAGGTCGCCGGGCGCGCTATCGAGGGATGGCTCGGACATGCGAGGCCGGAATCAACGGCGCGCCACGGTCACGCGCTACCATCACGCGACACTGTCGCGCGCCACCAGCAGCCCCGGCCGCAACACGACGGGTCCAGCACGTCACCGGTCAACGGAATGACGCTTCCCGCCACCCTCGGCCGATGCCGATCGCCATCTGTTGACCAGTGACTGACGCTCGCACGAGATCCTGCCGTCGTGACGATTCGCGAGTGCGCGCGGCCTGCGCGGGGAGAACGCTGGTTGGCGTGCGAGACCGCGACCAGTTTGGTGCGCGAAGCACAGGTGGGCGCGGTGCGGGAGCTCGAGGTGCTGCTGGCGGCGATGCGGCCCCTCCTGTTCGCGTATTTCGCCCGGCATGTCGAGGACGCCGCGGCGGACGATCTGTCGCAACGCGCGCTCCTCATCCTGGCGCGCGAGTATCGCCGGATCGTGCCGGAGAGCGCGGGCCAATGGGTGGTCACGATCGCGCGAAATGTGGTCCGCGACGAGCACCGTCGATCCGCCCGCGCGGCGGGCCGCCACGCCCCGGCGCACGAGGCCAACGCCGTAGCCACTCCGGACACCGTCGTGGGGGGGGTCGAGTACGACGAGCTTGCGCGCGCCGTCATCGGTGCCGCACATGTCGCCTGTTCTGCATCGCTGCGGGCCGTGGTTCTTGGTGTCGTCCGCGGGCTCGATGTGTCGGAGATCGCGCGCCAGGAAGGTGTGAGCCAGTCCGCCGTCCGCGTGCGACTGGCGCGTGCCCGCGTCGTCCTCCGGCGCGAGCTCCACCGCTTTCGCGACGATGCGATTTCGCGCGCGTACGCCCCTCGCGGCTCCCACGCGTGTGCTTCCGGCGCGGAGGTCCCGCTGGACGGCTCCCGGTCGCGGTGAAATACTAGGCTGTGGCTCATTCCTGGTGGTTCTGGCCCGCGATGGCCTCGCTGCTCGGTGGCTGTGCGTCCGTCCATCCCGCTGCGACCGCCGAGTCACCGCCCGGTCCCGAGCCGGCGCTGAGCCAGGAGGGCCACACCGCACTCGCGCTCGCGGGCTCGCCCCCCGTGATCCCGGCCGGCGTCATCGTCACGGACGATACGGCCCGGTATCCAGTGGTCGGTACGACCGCCGCTGATCTCGGCCAGCAACTCGGGGTGGGCCGCGAAGACGCAACCGATCGGGAATACGTGGGTCTCACCGGTACGCAGGTGCGGTGGCAGTTCCGCGCGCAGCGGAGCGACAGCGGATGCGTACTCACCCAAACCACGGTCTTCCTCCGGATCGTGACGACGCTGCCGCAGTGGCTGCCACCGCCCGGCCCGCCGGATACGCTGACGCGGCAGTGGCTCACCTTTCTCGCCGCGACGCGCATCCACGAACACGGGCACCGCAACATCGCGCTGCATACCGCGGTGGATATCCTGCGCTCACTGGCCGACGTGCGAGGCCCGACCTGCGACGGCCTCGATGACATCGCCAACCTCAACGCCCACGCCGTCTGGGACCTGGGCCACCGGCGACAGCTCGCGTACGATATCGCGACCATGCACGGCGCCACTCAGGGGTCGCGCTGGCCGCCGCCACGCACGCTGCCACGGCCGATGCCGGCCGGTGATTCCGCGGCGGTCGGCCCCGGGGTATAGCCGCTACATCGGCTGTCGCGCGAGCCCGAGATTCTTGACGACGAACGCCATCTCGTCGGCCGCGAGATCGATCTGCTTCGACGTCGGTTTCCCCGCGCCGTGGCCAGCACGGGTCTCGATCCGGATCAGCACCGGCGCGTCTCCCGCCTGCGCCGCCTGGAGCGCGGCCGCGAATTTGAACGAATGGCCCGGTACCACGCGATCGTCATGATCGGACGTCGTGACGAATGTGGCCGGATACCGGGTCCCCGGCCGAAGGTTGTGGACCGGCGAGTACTTGAGCAGGTACGGGAACTGAGTGGAGTCGTCCGCCGACCCGTACTCGGCTTTCCAGGCCCACCCGATCGTGAATTTCTGGTACCGCAGCATGTCCATGACGCCCACGTCGGGCAGCGCGACCGCGAATAGCTCCGGACGCTGCGTCATGACGGCGCCTACGAGCAGGCCGCCGTTCGACCCGCCTTCGATCGCCAGATGCGAGGGCGCGGTGTACTTCTCGGTCTCCAGGCACTGCGCGGATGCGATGAAGTCGTCGAATACGTTTTGCTTGCGCTCGAACATCCCGGCCTCGTGCCACGCCTTCCCGTATTCACCGCCGCCGCGCAGCACGGCAACCGCGTACACCCCCCCCATCTCGAGCCACGCGAGCCGGCCGGATGAGAAGAACGGGGTCATGTTGATGTTGAAGCCGCCATACGCGTACAACCACGTGGGATTCGTGCCATCGAGCGACAGTCCCTTCTTGGCCGTGACGAAGACGGGCACCCGGGTGCCGTCCTTGCTCGTGCAGAAGATCTGTCGCGTCTCGAACTGACTGACATCGATCGGCAGCGTCGGCACGTGCACGGCGTCGCTGGCCCTCGTCCGTACGTCCAGGCGATATACCGACGGCGGATGGAGGAACGACACGAATCCGTAGTACGCCTCCGGATCATCGTGGTGGCCGCTGATGCCCGCGACGGTGCCGAGCGCAGGCAACGCGACCGTCCCCGCGACGGTGCCATCGAGGTCGTAGATCGTGACAGTTGAATGTGCGTCGTGGAGATGCGTGACCACGACGCGGCCGCCGATCAGCGACGCCGACTCCAGCTTGTCCCCGGTCGCCGGAATCACGGTGTGCCAATGCGACCGATCGGGCTGCGTCAGATCCACACGCACGAGGCGACCCAACGGGGCGTCGAGATCGGTCCGCAAGTACAACTCGGGCCCGACGTTACCCGCGACGCCGTACTCCGCTTCGAACGCGTCCACAAGCGGCACCACCCGGTGGTCCACCGCGGGATGGAGCGGGTCGCCGAGATCGATGTAGTAGAGGCGATTGCGGGGATCGGTGCCCTGCGACACCGAGAGAATCGCGTAGTGCCCGTCGTCCGTGACGCTGGCGTTGACGATCCATTCCGGTTGGTCGGGGCGCTCCCAGATGAGCCGGTCGTTCGCCTGCGGCTGTCCGAGTTGGTGGTAGTAGAGCTTCTCCCCCGCGCTGCGATTGATCAACGCGTTGCCCGACGCGGGCTCGGGGAACCGGCCGTAAAAGAACCCGCGACCGTCTTTGGTCCACCCGACGTTGGTGAACTTGATCCAGTGCAGGGTGTCGGGCAGATCGCGCCCCGTGACGACATCCCGCACTCGGAGCTCTTCCCAATCGGAGCCCGCGACCGCCACGCCGTACCCCAGGAGCCGGCCGTCATGGGTCACGTTCCACGCGCTGAGCGCGACCGTGCCGTCCGTGGACAACGTGTTGGGGTCGAGCAGGATTCGCTTTGCCCCGCCCCGGCCCTCCTGCACGTAGAGCGGAGATTGGTTCTGCAGTCCGCTGTTCTCGGTAAAGAACAACCGCCCGCCCCGTTTCAGCGGGACGCTGTATTTCGGGTAGTTCCAGAGCGTCGTGAGCCGCGCCTTGATCTGCGCGCGCGCCGGGATCCCGTCGAGATAGTGATACGTGACGGCGTTTTCCGCGCTCACCCATTGCTTGGTCTCGGGCGAGTCCACGTCCTCGAGCCACCGGTATGGGTCGGGGACTTTGGTTCCGAAGTGATCATCGACTTGATCGGACCGATGCGTGGCGGGATACGTGAGCCGAGCCACGCTGTCCTGGCCGGATGCCCTCTGGGTCGTCACCGCCAGCAATACCGTCCCCGCCGCGGCGACGCCAACCACCGAGTGCGCAAAGGAGTGTGTCATACGCTCGAAGGAACCGTGTCGCAACGGCCGGCGCAACTCGTCGGCTTGCTCGCGCGACCGCGACCCGTGGTGATGCTACGTCGCGAGCCCGTGCAGCTCGAGGAGAATCGCGGCGGCCAGCAGCGTGGAGCCGACGGTAATGCATACCCAGCTCGATATCCGATTCCTTCTCCTGCTCTCCGCCAACGTGGGACTCGACGGGGTGGTCGGGCGCCGGTCGCGCATCCGCATCCGCTGCAGCACGACGGAGAGCGCAAAGAATACCGTCGCGCCACTGAAACACATGAGCGCCAATACACCGCTTTTCATGGGATGTCTCCGGTGATGCGCCCGGTGTGTCCGTCTGCACCGACCGCGATGACCGCGCCGCGCACGGCCGCGACCGCGTTATAGCCGTCGTGATCCACTGATGTCCATATCACCCCGCCGTCCGCCGATGTCGCGGTTCCCGCTGGCCCGACGCCTATGTATCGCTGGCCGTTTGACGAGACGCACGCAACGGACGACAGGTATGGCGTGTGGTGAGCGGTATCCGCCGCTGTCCAGGTGAGGCCACCGTCCGCCGTCGCCGCGACGTGCGCCCCGGGCATGGCGGGCTTGGTGTAGTCGCCGCCGACCGCGACGCCGCGCCGGCCGTCGCAAAACGCCAGCGAGAAAATGCCCGCGCTCGCTCCCCCGGCCGTCACGGGCGTGGCCGCCACGGTCCACGTGGCGCCGAAATCGGCCGATCGCCACACTCGCGCCACGGGACCCCCACCGGTCCCGATCCACGCCCGGCCGTTCGGGCCCGTGCCGATGGATGAGTTGCTCGCCGCGAATGCCGCCTCGCCGGGGAGTGCCGCGGGCGCCACCGCCGAAGCCAGCGGACTCCAGTGCGCACCCCCATCGATGGTCGTAATGACGACAAAACGGCCCGCGATCGGATCGCCGGCCGCCAGGCAGCGCCGCGCGCTCCAACACCCGATGCCGTCCAAAAACACGCCGGGTCGCTGATCGCTGTACTGCAGCGTCCACGATGCCCCACCATCCGCCGTCTGATAGATCCGCGCCGTGTCCGCGCTCGCGACCATGACGAAGGCCGTGTGCGCATCGATCCCCGCGACGCCGCGAAAGTCGAAGCTGCGCGCGCCGGGCACGCTGTCCGCCGTCCACGTCGCCCCGCCGTCCGTGGACCGCAGCACGGTGCCGCCCGTTCCACCGACCCAGACGGCGCCGTCGGGAGCGACGCTGAGCCCGCGGAACGAGGCGCGCGAATGCGGGTCGGTCGCGGTCCACTGCGAGTGCAATGCCGTCGCCGCGCCAACGGACCAGAGCGCGACGAGCGCGAGCCGCACGTAGATCCGGATGACGACAGGGGGCTCTTCGCGGTGGGGAGCAGTCATTGGATTCAGGTAGGGGTCACGATGCCGTGTGTCTCGCGCACAATATTCTACCTATGTCGCACCCTGCCACGCTGTGGACGATCGGCCACTCGACTCGGCCGCTCGAGGATTTTGCGAATCTCCTCACCGCGCACGAGATCACGGCGCTCGCCGATGTCCGTCGGTTCCCGGGGTCGCGACGCCACCCGCAGTTCAACAGCGAGACGCTGGCCGCCGCGTTGCGGACGCTCGGTATCGGCTACGACGCCCACCCGGACCTGGGTGGACGCCGCACCCCGCGTCCCGATTCCACGAATACGGCCTGGCGCAATGCATCGTTTCGCGGCTACGCGGACTACATGGAGACGCCCGAGTTCCGGGCCGCGATCGACCGACTCCTCGCCGTGGCGCGCGTGCAGCGCACGGCGGTGATGTGCGCCGAAGCGGTGTGGTGGCGCTGCCACCGCGCGCTCATTTCGGACTATCTCATGGCCGCGGGGCATCGCGTGTTCCACATCGGCGAGCGCGGCGCGCCGACCCTCCACCCGTATACGGCGGCCTCGCGCCTCATCGACGGTCGATTGTCGTACGCGGGCGACCCCACGCTCGATCTCTGATGCGATGCGCCAATCGTCGGACCGTTACACCTTCGGCGGTGGGGTTGACGGCGACACGAGGTGCTCGAACCGCGGATCGCTCGCCAGCGGCGCCCACGTGGGGTCGATCGTCAGAAAGGCGGGCGAGACGAAGTACGGTTTGGCGAGCAATGCCTCGAGCTGGTCGAGCGCATGCGGGTGGTCGCCGACGGCGACGTAAGTTCGTGCCAGGACGTTCCGGGCATAGCCGATGCTGAGGAATTGGTCCTTCGTCTTGAGCGCCAACGCGAGGCCGCGCTCCCCCTCTCGCACCGCTGCGGTGCGCTGCCCGAGATACGCGAGCGCCAGGCCGAGAAACTGATGCTGTTGGTAGTCGTCTGGCGCCGCTCGAAGCTGCGCCTCGAACTTTATTCGCGCGGTGTCCGCCGCGCGGCGGGCTCGCACGGTGTCGTTGGCGAGCCAATAAATCTCGGCCCGTGTGATCGCCCGGGTCGCTGAGTCGTCGTCGAATGACGCGGGGGGGAGCGTGAGTACGAGGGCGCGATCTGCGCTGTCGAGCGCCCAGTAGAGATCATAGTAGATCGCGATGTACGCCGCGAGCGCGGCACGATCGAGCGTCGGGGGGACGTCGCGCAATGCAGCGCGGGCCCCCGACAGGTTGCCCTCGCCCAGCCAGGTCATCACGCGGTATTCGTGCAACGAGAGATTCGCGGGCGCGAGTGCGAGCCCACGCTCGGCCTCGGCGCGCGCCTCCGGGTATCGGCGGAGCCAGACCAGCATCCGAGTGAGCACGTCCAGGCTACCGGTAGCGCGTGGGTCGAGTGCGGCTGCCTGCCGAGCATGGGCGAGCGCTGGCTCCCATTCGCCCACTGCCGCTTCGATATTCGCCAATCGGCGCATCGCGTCGGACGACGAGGGGGCGAGCCGGATCGCGGTCTCGGCCGCGGCACGCGCGGCGGCTGGATCGAACGCGATCGTGAGCTCATAGAGAGCGCGCGCGACGTATCCGTCGGCGGTAGTCGGAGCGAGCGCGATGGCTCGCTCGGCTCCGTTGCGCGCCGCTTCCGCGTCGGCGCGTGTTGCCATCGAGTTGGTGTACAGCAACGTGTGATATGACGATACGCGCGCCCAGGCCGCTGCAAAGGTCGAGTCGAGCGCGACCGCCTGGTCGGCCGCTGCCAACGCCTTGCGGATGGATCGAGGGTCGTTTCCCTGGAGCCCGCTCCGCAGGTAGGCGTCGTATGCCGCGAGGTTTTCCGTAGGACGGGCGGCGAGCTGCGTCTGAGCGGGCGGGCTCAGGACCACGCCAAGCTTGTCCGCGACGCGCGTCGCGACGGCCGACTGCACGTCGAACACGTCGGCGAGTGTTGTGTCGTATGACTGTTGCCACTTGCTCACGGGTGCGTGCCCCGCGCTCACCTGTACCAGCTCGGGACTCACCCGCACTCGCCGGGCACCACCCGCGGCGCGCTCCCATTGCACGGTGCCGGTGAGCAAATACTGGACACCCAACTCGCGTCCGATCTGGTCGGCCGGCTTCGTCGTGTGGCGATACTCGTTGGAGCTCGCGCGCGCGATGACCTGCAGGGCGGGGAGGGCCGACAGCTTGCCCCGGATCTCGTCCGTGATCCCGTCGGCGAAATATCCGCTGGCCGTGTCACCCTCGCTGTCGAAGGGCAGCACCGCGAGCCCGACGGGCCCCGCCGCTGAATTCGGCGGTGCAGCGTCGGTTTCATGCCGTCGCCAGGCGAATAACACACCGACGCCAACCAGAAATCCCAACCCCATCGTCAACGAGGCGATCGGTAGGCGTCGCTTCGGCGCCGGCACCGGTAGCGCCGCCACGCCGCGCGGACTCGCGGCCGCGCGGTCGCCCACGTTCAGCGCGCGCGCAAACTCGCCGGCCGTGGCCCACCGGTCGGCGGGCACCGGAGCGAGCGCTTTGCGAAGGGCGACATCGACTGCCTCAGGTACCGATGGCCGCAGTCGCCGCACCGACGGCGCGTCGCTCGACATCATCCGCGCGATCACTGCCTGCAACGTCGGCCCGGTAAACGGCGGCTCACCGGCCAGCATCTCGTAGCACACGGCACCGAGCGCGTAGATGTCGCTCCGCGTCGTCAGGTTGCGCTCCCCACTCGCTTGCTCGGGACTCATGTACTGCGGCGTGCCTACGGCGAGCCCCGTCACGGTGAGGCCACCCGTCGCTCCCTGAGCCGGAGTCGTCCCGCCCGCGAGCGCCCGCGCGATCCCAAAATCGGCGAGCAACGCGTCGCCCTGCGCCGTGAGCAGGACGTTCTCGGGCTTGATGTCGCGGTGGATCACGCCGTGGGCATGCGCGTAGTCGAGCGCGCCCGCCAACTCGCGCGTGATCCGCACGGCGTCCTCTAACGAAAGCTGCCGCTCCCGCTCCAACCGAGCGCGGAGGGACTCGCCCTCGACGTACGGCATGGTGAACCACAGCTGGCCAGGCGCCGTCTCACCGGAATCGTGGACGCCCAGGATGTGGGGATGCTGAAGCTGAGCGGCGGTCGCAATCTCTCGGCGGAAACGCTCGGGCCCAAGCGATGCGGCGAGATCGGGGTGGAGCACTTTGAGCGCCACGAGCCGCTGATGCTTGGCATCTCGGGCCAGATAGACGGTCGCCATCCCCCCGCGCCCAAGCTCGCGATCGAGGGTGTACGAAGTCCCGAGTGCCGACTGGAGCTGATCCCGCGCATCTGACGTTTCCACACGCAAGTGTTGAAGTGAGAATGACCGAAGCTACGGACGATGGACGCGACGGGCCAGACACGCGGGGTCTGGGGGCCCTCCCGGGCTGACGGACTCCTGCTGACGGGCTTCCCGCGCGCCGTCGCGCCGCACCGGGACGCGCGGCGGGTTATCCTCTGGCGTCGTGAATCGTAACGCCTCCGTCCCTCAGGCCGACAACGGGTCCACTGGGTTCGATCCGGATGCGGATCCCGTGTTCGGGAAGTCGTCCCGTACCGTGGCCCGCGCGATCGTCCGTGGGCGCGCCTGGATCGCGGCGTTCTGGGCCGTCGCGTTCGTGGCCCTCGCCCCCGTGGCGCGGCACGTCGACACCGCCCTCGATGTCGCCGGCAACCGCACCGGCGCCAGCGCCGCGAGTGAGGTCGAGCGCCGCCTGGCCACGGACTTCGCCTCCCCCTTCGCTCGCTACGCGCTGCTCGTCATCACCGGCATCCCCTCCCCCGACTCGGGCGAGGGACGCGCCGCGCTCCAAGAAATCGCATCCACGATCGGCCACGCGCCCGGCGTCGCCCGCACGGCATCGTATCTCAGTACCCGGGATACGGCGTTCCTGAGCCCCCACGGCACGTTGATGGTGGTCGGCCTCCATGCGCCGCCCCAACGAGCCGATGACTGGATCCTCGGTCTGCGCGCCGTGTCGAGCGCGCTCCAGCAGCGCATCCGTACGCGATACCCGCAGGCGACGCTCGCCTGGACCGGCAACGCGGCGCTCAACTACGATGTCCGATCCGCGACCGCGGATGACGCCGCCCGCGCCGAACATCGGATCGTGCCGGTGACGCTTGTGCTGCTGCTCTTGGTGTTCGGCAGCGTGGTCGCGGCCTGTGTGCCGCTCCTCGCCGCGGGCCTCGCGATCATCCTGAGCCTCGGGATCGCGGTCCTCCTCGCCTACGCCCACTGGCCGCTCTCGATCGTGCTCCGCAACACGGTCTCGATGCTCGGTCTCGGTGCCGGGATCGACTACGCGTTGCTCGTCGTGAGTCGCTTCCGCGAAGGGCTCGCCGCTCACCGCACGCCGGTCGAAGCGGCCGAGCTCGCGCTCTGCCACGCCGGACATACGGTGATGCTCTCCGCCACCGCGGTCGTCATCAGCTTCGCCGCGCTGCTCGTCGTGCCGGCCAGCGAGCTCCGGTCGATCGCCACCGGCGGACTGATCGTCGTGGCCACGGGCGCGCTGATCGCCACGACGCTGCTGCCCGGCCTGCTCGCGTGGCTCGGACCGCGTGTCGATGCGTTCCGCCTCCCACTGCCGCGACACCTGACGTCGGCCAACATCCCCGGACGGATCCACCCTGGGTGGCGTGCGTGGGGTGCGTGGGCCTCTGCCCACCCGTGGACGGTGCTCGCGCTGGGTGGGATCCCCCTGGTCGCGCTGGGATCGCAGGCCCAACGACTCAACGCGAACCTGCCAAGCGGCGATTGGCTGCCACGACACGCCGAGTCGACGCTGGCGCTGCATTCGCTCACCGAGATGGGCAAGAGCGGATTGGTACAGACGCTGCGGATTGTCATTCAGTTGCCGGCCGGGTCGGGCGTGCTCACGCCGGCCGGGTGGGAGGCGACGAGACACGCGACCGCACAGCTAGCCGCTGATCCGCGAATCGCGAGCGTCCGCTCACTCCCATCGGTCACCGGTGCGATCCATCCCAGTCCGACGTTCATCACGCTGCTGCCCACCGACGTGCTGCGCGCGTTTGCCAGCCGAGATGGACGCGAGACGAGTTTGGAAGTCGTGCCTCGCGAAGGGGTGCCCATTAGCGCGCTGGTCGGCCTCGTGCGCGAGATACGACTGGCCGGACCTGCCGCGCTCACCGGGGATCCAAACGCCAGAGTGTTGGTCGGCGGTCTGCCAGCGTTCAATGCTGAATACCAGGACGAGGTCCGCACGCACAGCAAGACGATCGTCATCCTGGTGGTCGCGGGCTCGTTCCTGACGCTGCTCATCGGCTTCCGGTCGATTCTCGTACCGGTCAAGGCGATCATCCTCAACCTGCTCTCCGTCGCGGCCTCGTTCGGCGCGGCGGTGTTGGTCTTCCAGGACGGTCACGGCATCGGCATGCTCGGTCTCGCCACTCCGATCGATGGCCTGTTCCCGGCCGTCCCACTTGTCGTGTTTTGCCTCGTCTTCGGTTTCAGCATGGACTACGAGGTGTTCCTCGTGGCGCGGGTGGCGGAAGCCGCGGCGGGCGGCGCGGATGAAGAGACGGCTGTCGCCGACGGGGTGGCCCGAACGGGCGGCGTCATCACGAGCGCTGCGGCGATCATGGTCGTCGTGTTCTCGGCCTTCGCGCTCAGCGATTTCCTGCTGATCAAGATCCTCGGGTTCACCCTCGCCGTCGCGATCCTGATCGACGCCACTCTGGTCCGCATGGCTGTCGGCCCCGCACTCCTCCGCCTCGCCGGCCGCTGGAACTGGTGGCCCGGCGTGCGAGGCTAGCCCAGGTACCGCTCTGCGAGTTGCTCCAGTCGCTCATCGCGGTCCGCTCGGGCGCGCGCCAGAATCTGCTCGACGTGCGGTCGCAGGCGCCGCTCGCCCCAATAATATCCCGTCGCTTCTTCGGCGTTGCCGGTGTCACCGGCCCGCGCGCCTTCCAGCAACGCCTCGGCGGCCGCGGCGTCGTAGCCCGGATCATCTCTCGCTGGTAGCGCGACTGGCGAACGCGGGTTTGGCTTCCCGCTAGCGTCTTCGTTTACAAATGCTCGCGACACAGTGACCTCCGCGTGCGATCCTGCTGCGAAAGCTAGCCGAGTTCCAGACGGGACGTGGCCCGCTACGCGGCTTCGCTCCCTAGGGCCGCTACGCGGCGTCCACGACGTCGCCGCGCGTCGCATCACCTGAGTCCTCGCCCAGCATCGCGCGCGCGACATCCGCGATCGATTGCGCCGTGTCCGTCGCTTCCTGCTCCATCAACCGCATGGCGATCGCTCGAGAGAGGTGCACGCGTTCCACGAGGGGCGCCGCAGCCCGCGCCACGATGTCGGCATCGCTCTCCCCCGTGACGATCGCCCTCACGAGCGGCAGCGGAGTACTGGGTACGAGGGTACTCGGCGGCGGGTACAGCGCCTCGACCATCTCCGCGATCGTCTGCGCTTCCGCTTCTGCGGCCGCGGCCGGATCGTAGGCAGTCCGTATCGCCGGCTCAGCGACTTCACGGATCGTGATCTCCGCGTCCGGTTCCACCACCATGATATCTGATGCACTGTCTGGGGCGATGTCGTCGGCGTCGAGCGCCACGAGCCCCGCCGCTTCGCGCGCGCGTTCGACCGCGCGCCAGAGCTCCGCATGCAGGTCGTCGGACTCCGCATCCGCCGGCACCAACGCGACCGAGCCCCAGTTCGGGCGGGACGCCGGATCCGCCACCGCCGGATGGTTCGTCAACACAACCGCCGCCATGCCTGGCTGCTTGCGCGCTACGGTGATCGCCACGGTGAGCCCGGGCGCATCCTCGAGCGCCGGAGAAAACAACACGACATCCGGCGTGAGCAGGCCGGCGTAGTCGATTGCCCCCTGCGCGCTCGTGACGCGCGCCAGCACTTCGTGGCCGTGGCCCTGGAGACGACGCGAGAGCTCCGAGTGCGCGCTCGCCTGCCGCTCCGCCAAGAGAATGCGCAGCGCGCCGCCGGCATTCGCTCGATCCCGAAGGGAGCTGAGTGCCGGTCGCCCACGCGAGGCGGACGGTGGTTCGGGTGGCGCAACACGGACAGCGGGCATCGGCTCCTTCCTGCGGTGGACGTACCCCAGCGGCGTTGCGGTTCGGCTCTGTCCGCCGAGGCACTCGCCGTCATTACGGGACCGGCTATAGTGTACGCGGTCAGAATGTCGCCATCCGTGACCCCAATCACACGACAATCGCTCAGGGCTGTCGAGAAACGAGACAGTGGGTCAATACGGGTGGTGTCGAACAAAAAAACCTCGCAATCAATCACGATTGCGAGGCTGTTGGAGCCCGATTGGTGGTAGCGGGGGTCCTACTGTGCGACGCCCGTGCGCGCGAGTCCCCGCGCCAGAAACGCGACGAACGTCGCGGGATCGCGCGTCAGCCCGGGCAGACTCGTCACCGTCCGGCCGTCGGCATCGACCACCGCGTAGAGCGGGAGCGCGACTGTCTTGAACTGCGACTCCTGAAACGCTTGCTGCTTCTCGTACATGTCGCCATCGCCGTCCGTGAACAGGCGTGAGAGCACGTACTGGCCGAGCGCGGCCTTCACATCGGGACGCGTGAAGATGTTGGCTTCCATCCACCGGCAGTTCGTGCACGTGTATCCGGTGAAATCGATGAATACACGCCTGCCCTCGTGCTTGGCCTCGGCGAGCGCGGCCGGATAGTCGTTGAGACGCCACGCCAACGACATCGACGCCCTCGACTCATGATCCATCGCGGTCGCCGATGTGGCTTCGTATTCCGTGGGCGGGAGAAACGATTCGATCTCGCCCAACGAGCGACCCGTCAGCCCCGTCGCCAACCAGACACCAGTTGCCAACGCACCGACGGTGCTCGCGAGGTAGCTCCCGCCGAGCAAGCCTGGCATCCGTCGTCCATCCGGCGCGATTCGCTGACGCCACAGATAAATGGCTGCGAGCACCGCCAGCACGATCCAGCTCGCGAGCACGACGGTCCGCGTAAAGATCCCCCAGCGCCAGACCAGATCGGCGTTCGACAGGAACTTCATCGCCGCCGCGAGCTCGACGAACCCCATGACCACTTTGGTCGATTGCAGCCAACCGCCGGCGCGCGGTAACCGGGCGACCCACTCCGGCACCAGGGCCAATACACAGAATGGCAGCGCGAAGACGGTCGAGTAGACGAGCATGCCGACGAGCGGCTGCTGCCATTGCCCCTGCGCCGCGGTGACCAACACGGTCCCCACGAACGGCGCGGTACAGGTGAACGATGTCAGCGTGAACGTCAGCCCCATCAGCAACGCGCCCAACACGCCCACGCTCTTGCCCGCGGCCCCCTGCCGTCGCACGGCGCCGTCGAGCGCGGTCAGCCAGGCGCTGGGGATCGCGATCTGGTACGCGCCGAACAGATTGAGCGCGAACCCGACGAACACCGCCGTCAGCAGCAGATTGACCCACGGATTGCCCGCCAGCATCGCGACGCCGGCGGCGCCCACGAATACCGCAAGCGCAAGCCCCAGCGCGGTAAAGCTCGCGACGATGCCCAAGCCGAAGACGAGCGCGTGGCGGATCGACGCCCGCCGATCGACCGCGCTATGGCTGGTGAAGTACGAGACGGTGATCGGCACCATCGGGAAGACGCAGGGCGTCAACAGCGACAGCGCGCCAGCCGACGCGGCGAGCCACAGGAATGCCGGCGTCACCTACGCATCCTCACGCGGCGGCCTTACTGGCCGATGGCGTCGCGACCCTCTTGGCCGCGCGGATCACCGTGACCGGCACCAGGATCGTCTCGGTCCGGGGCGGCAAACACAGTGACGCATTGCACGTCTGGAAGCGGGCCTTGATGGTCACGGTATCGGTCCCCACTCGCGCGTCGGCTGCGACATGCACGATCAACCCGAATGCCGCACGGTCGTCGTAGGTCTCGACGTTGATGCCGAAATTGGAGTCGAATCGCGTCGCGGGAGCCGGGCCCCGAACCGTACCGATCAGATCGAACGGCTGCCCCGGGGCCAAGACGATCCGCGTCGGGATCGGACCACCAGGACCCTGGCTGATCGAGTACACGTGCCACCCCTGGTCGATCTGCGCCTTGAGATCGATCGTCGTCGTCGCACCCTGCGCGACGGGCGCCGCCGATGACGCGGTCGCCGTCCACACGACGGGACGCTCCTGTGCACTCACCGACACCGCGCCCACGACCGTCACGACCGCCGCGGTCACACACAATCCCACACGCATTCAATCACCTCGAGGCTACCAAGAAATCTAGCGATTGCCCCATGGGCGCCTAACGGGCCTACCCCACGACGTACGCGAGGTACGGAATGTCACGTCAACTCATTGCAACGTCACATCTTCCGCCGTTCGTCCCTGTCGACTCTCGACTCTCGACTTTCGCCTTTTTGCTTTGCTCTTCTACCCCCGAATCCTCCCCGCGCACTCCCCAAACCCGATCCGGACCGCCCCCGCCCGCTCGCAGCTGCCCCGCATCACGACGTCGTCGCCATCCTCGAGGAAGCTCCGCCGCTCCCCCGTCGGCAGCGTCAGCGGCGTCGCGCCACGCCGCGTGAGCTCGAGCAACGACCCGAGCTCGTCGCGCGTGGCGCCGGAGATGGTCCCGCTCGCGAGGAGATCGCCCGGCCGCAGGTTGCAGCCATTGCTCGTGTGGTGCGTGAGCAACTGCGCGGGGGTCCAATAGAGGTCGCGCGCGTTGCTGCGGCTGAGCCGGATCGCCGCCATGCCGCGCTCTCGCATCTCCCGCGTCGCGAGCGACACTTCGATCGCCAACTCGACGCCCGCAGTCGCGATGTCGCGGGTCGCCGCCAGATACGGGAGCGGCGCCGGATCGCCCGCGGGCCGAACACGTGGCGGCACGCGGAATGGCAGCAGCGCGTCGAAGGTCACGACCCACGGTGAGATGGTGGTCGCGAAGCTCTTCGAGAGAAAGGGACCCAGCGGCTGGTACTCCCATGTCTGCACGTCGCGCGCCGACCAGTCGTTGACCAGGCAGATGCCAAACAGATGCGACTCCGCCTCGTCGATCGAGACCCGATCGCCCAGGTCGGACCCCGGTCCGACGAACATCCCGATCTCCGCTTCGTAGTCGAGCGCCTTGGTCGGGCCAACGGTCGGCATGGCCGCATCCGCGGGCTTGGTTTGGCCCATGGGCCGGCGCACGGCCGTGCCACTCGGTACGATCGACGACGCCCGCCCGTGATAGCCGATCGGCACCCACTTGTAGTTCGGCAGCAGTGGGTTGTCCGGACGAAACAGCGACCCGACGTTGGTCGCGTGATGGACGGATGCGTAGAAGTCCGTGTAGTCGCCGATGGCGGCGGGCACGCGCATCATGACTCCCGCTGCAGGTACGAGAATGCGCTCCGCGAGCCCCGGCGTGTGGGCCGCCCCGGATCCCTCACGCAGCAGCGCGGACAGCTGCGCACGGAGTGCGGACCAGTACTTCCCGCCGAGTCCCATCAGCGCGTTGAGATCAGTCCCGGCGCAGTGTCGCCCGGCAATCTCCCCGTCGCCCACCAACAAGCCTTCGGCATGGACCGCGCGCAGATCGAGGACGCGGTCTCCGATCGCCACCCCGACCCGGCCGGCATCGCCCGCGTCCCGCGCGTACACACCGAATGGAAGGTTCTGGATCGGGAAGTCGCTCTCGGCGCTATTGGCCGCGGTGACCCAGGACCGGAGCGCCGGGTCGTGCGTCGCGTTCGTCGTCCTCACAGGAGGCGCAGGGCACGCAGGTCGTCCACCGGCTCACGAAAGGAGCACGATCCGAACGCGCGCGCGATCTGCTCGCGCGTGGTGCGCAGCTGCGTCGTCGCCAGATGACGGTCGCGCCACCGTACGCCGCCCGGGGCAAACCGAAAAGCCGCCGGGTCCATTTCGTCCAGGACCATGAGTGCGTCCGACTCGCTGGACCCCGCGCCCACGAACGCGGCGGCGAGGAAGACGTTGAAAAACCCATGCATGATCGCCCGCGGGCTGTCCGCCGCGTAGGTGAGCGGATGCATCCCCCGCACCGGATGGTGCAATCCGGCGGTCGCCTTGAATGCGACCCCCGCCTGCACCGCACCCGAGAGGAACCGCGCCAACCGGGCGGTGGTCGGGATCGCCTCGGGCGTGACGCCGCCGGTCCGCACTTTGGCCCGCGCGCCCCGCCGCGCGAGCGCCGCCAGCAACGGCGCAGGGTCCGGGTGGAGCGGGATCTCGATGAACAGTTCGTACGCGGGCGGCGTCGCGGATGCGAGTGCGTCGATCTCCTCGACGGTGGTCGCCTTGCCTTCGACGGCATCGACGACCGCGCGACCCGACCGCCCACTGACGTAGGCCGCGTTGAACGCCGCGACGTGCCAGAGGTCACTCGCGATGTCCGCCCCGACCAGCGCGGAGAGCCGCCAGGGCTCGTCCGTGCGCCGGCGCGGCAACGCGCGCTCCGCGGCGTCGTCGAAATCTTCGAGTCGCGCGGCGGGCAGGATGAACCGGCCCAACACCCGCCACTGTTCGTCGACCCGATACGAGCCATAGTTACGGGCCGCCGTCGGCAGGTCGAGCGCGGCCGGCGGAAAGAGTCCGGCATAGTCCACCAGCCCGGCAATCAACATATCGACCGACGGCAGCGCCGCGACTGCGGTCATCCCATGTTCTCCACCATCGCCTGGCCGAAAGCGCTCGTCTTCACTTCGGTCGCGCCAGTCATCTGCCGCGCGAAATCATAGGTCACCCGCTTCTGGGCAATCGTGCGCTCCAGCGCGGTGATGATCACGTCGGCGGCTTCGTTCCACCCGAGATGCCGGAACATCATCTCGCCCGAGAGAATGAGCGACCCCGGGTTGACGACGTCTTTGCCCGCATACTTCGGTGCCGTCCCATGCGTGGCCTCGAATACCGCGTGGCCCGTGAGGTAGTTGATGTTCGCCCCCGGCGCGATCCCGATCCCCCCCACCTGCGCGGCCAATGCGTCGGAGATGTAGTCGCCGTTGAGGTTCGGCGTCGCGATCACGTCGTATTCCGCGGGCCGCGTAAGGATCTGCTGCAGGAAGGCGTCCGCGATGACGTCTTTGATCACCACCCCGCCGGGCAGTTGCATCCAAGGCCCGCCCTGGTAGTCGGTCGCGCCAAACTCGGTGCGCGCCACGGCGTATCCCCAATCGCGGAACGCGCCCTCCGTGTACTTCATGATGTTGCCTTTGTGCACCAACGTCACGCTCTTCCGCTTCTGGCGCACTGCGTAGTCGATCGCCGACCGCACGAGGCGGCTGCTGCCCTCCTCCGACATCGGTTTGATACCGATCCCGCTCGAGTCGGGAAACCGAATCGTGGTCGCGCCCATCTCCGTGCGCAGAAACTGGATCAGACGGATGGCATCCGGGGACCGCGCTTTGTATTCGATCCCCGCATAGATGTCTTCCGTGTTCTCACGAAAAATCATCATGTCTACGAGCTCCGGCGCCTTGACCGGCGATGGCACGCCCGTGAAATAGCGGACGGGCCGGACGCAGGCGTAGAGGTCGAGCTTCTGCCGCAACGCGACGTTGAGCGACCGGAAACCACCGCCGATCGGAGTGGTCAGCGGACCCTTGATCGCGACGAGGTAGTGCGAGAGGGCCGCGAGGGTGTCGTCCGGTAGCCAGCTGTCGAGTTGATTCTTGGCCTTTTCCCCCGCCAGCACCTCCAGCCATTCGATGCGGCGACGGTCCCCGTAGGCTCGGCGGACGGCGGCATCGAAGACGAGTTTGGAGGCCCGCCAGATGTCGGGGCCCGTGCCGTCGCCTTCGATGAACGGGATGACCGGCACGGCCGGGACGCGCAGCGTGCCATTGTCGATGGTGATCGCCTCGCCAGCGGCGGGCGCGGTAAGATTCGAATATGTCGGCATGGGGGATTGATGGCCGAGTGGCCGGGACACGTATGGTGACGCGGGAATGATGAGCGGGGTGCTCCCGGGCGGCAACCAGACGGCGGCCGCGGTCGCGCGTCGTCTGTACGACGCCTTTGTAACGTACCACGATGCGTTCGGTGCCATCACGACTCAGGCACGGGCCCGGTTCGAGCACCGCGACTGGACCGGCGCGCAGATCGATGCCTCCGCCCGGATCGCGCTGTACAAGCAATGGGTGGACGTCGCGGTGCTGCAGGCCCAGGCCGAGCTGGGCGGGCGCGGCGATCACGCGGTCTGGGTGGCCGCGAAGTCGGCGTATAGCGAGGCGGTACGCGAACGGGCCGATGCCGAGATCGCCGAAACGTTTTTCAATTCGGTCGCCCGCCGGGTGCAAGAGACCGTGGGCAGCGATGCGGCGACGGCGTTCGTCGAGTCGGAAGCGCCCATCCGCACGCCCGACCTGGGTGCCCTCTGCACGTCGCTCGCCGAATCCGTGCTCGACGGCGCCGCGGTCGAACGCGTGCTCGCGCTCTTCGAGTGGAGCGTGCCCTACGCCGACCGGGCCGGCGACGCCCGGCGGGCGGCGGCGATCGTCGCGCCAGACATCGCGGCCCGGTGCGGCGGCGCGCCGCTCGATGGCATCGATGTGGTGCGATCGCCGTTTTATCGGAACAAGGGGGTCTATCTCGTCGCTCGACTTCGCTCGGGCCGGCGCGTGCTGCCCCTCATCCTCGCGCTCGCGCACGGGCCGGCCGGAATCGTCGTCGATGCCGCGCTCCCGACCA
Source organism: Gemmatimonadota bacterium (assembly GCA_003152485.1). Lineage (GTDB taxonomy): Bacteria > Gemmatimonadota > Gemmatimonadetes > Gemmatimonadales > Gemmatimonadaceae > Palsa-1248. Next base: position 57,285 of record PMAE01000018.1, read on the forward strand.
CCGACGAGGCGAGTGTGGTCTTCGGTTTCAGTTGGTCGTATTTCCAGGTCGACACCCGGGATCCGGGGGCGCTCGTCGAATTCCTCGCGACGCTCATGCCCCACAAGCGCGTGGACGAGCTGTACACGGCGATCGGCTACAATCGACACGGCAAGACGGTGCTGTACCGGAGCCTGATGCAGCATCTGGCGCATCACCCCGACGCCCGGTTCGCGATTGCGGAAGGCGACCAGGGCACGGTCATGAGCGTGTTCACGCTCCCGTCGTTCAATGTGGTGTTCAAGATCATCAAGGATCGGTTCGACTTCCCCAAGTCCACGACCCGCAAGGCGGTCATGGAGAAGTATCACTTCGTCTTCGTCCGGGATCGCGTCGGCCGCTTGGCGGATGCGCAGAAGTTCGAGTTCTTGGAGTTTCCGGTGGCGTGCTTCGATCCGCCGGTCTTGACGCACTTGCTCCAAACGTGCGGACAAACGGTGCATGTGGTGGGCGATTTTGTCATGCTGCAGCACGTGTACACGGAGCGCCGGGTCACGCCGCTCAATCTGTTCTTGAAGCAGGCCGACCCGGCGTCCGCGCAAGACGCGGTGCTCGACTATGGTCAGGCGATCAAGGATCTGGCCGGCGCCGACATCTTCACGGGCGACATGCTCCTCAAGAACTTCGGCGTCACGCGCCATGGCCGCGTGATTTGCTATGACTACGATGAGCTGGCGCTCCTCACGGAATGCCGGGTTCGCGCGCTCCCGGCAATGGTCCACGAAGAGGACGAATGGGCCGCCGAGCCCGCGTTCTACGTGGGGGAGTCAGACATCTTTCCGGAGGAGTTCCGCGCGTTTCTGGTCCCGCCCGGCGACCTGCGCGAGGCGTTTCTCGCGACGCATCGCGATTTGTTGGATGTCGCGTACTGGCGCGAGATGCAGGCCCGGGTGCACACGGGGGAGATGCTGGATGTGTTCCCCTACCACCGCCGGCGCCGGCTGCGCGATGGGGCCGCCCCCGACGCATCGATGCCCTGAGCCAATGACGCGGCCCCATGTCGGCGAGGCGACGGGCACGCCGCCCGACCCCCGGCGCCCTATCGCTCGGCCACGAGGCTGTCGACTCGAGCCTTGAGGTCGCCCGTCGCGCCGATAAATCCACGCACCGACGTCGCTGGCAGCCACGCCATGGGAAACGGACGCAATGACGCCGGGTAGTCCATCTTGTTGGTGAACTTGGCGGCTTCGATGTGCGCGGCGAGCAGTCCAAGGGCCACGAACGCCCCGGTCACCGTCCCGACGATCCGCCAACGCCGGCGCGCGGGCATCGCGGACGCGAGCGCGAGATGACCGCCCAGCAGCCCCACGAAGGTCGCGCAAAGTCCCACGCCGCCGACCAGTCCGCCGAATCTCGACCCCGGAAAGAGATAGCTGCACCACACTTCGGTATTCGCGACAAGCTCGATGGCGATGGTCGCCGCCGAGGCGATCGCGAGGTGACCCAGGAGCTGCGCGCGCTGCACCACGACTCGGCTCGCGAGCGCCCACGGCGCTGCCCACAGCACCAACACGAGGAACAGTGCGGCACCCGTCTCGATCGCGGCCGAGCCGCCGTTCCGCCGGTAGCCATCGAAATACGACTGGAGACCCACGACCACGGTTGCCGCCACACAGAGCGCGATCAACCCCGCGGTGACCGGCAGCCGACGCCACCCGCGTCGTACCGCACTCGCCTCGCCGGACGCGGCCGCCGCGCCATCCACGAGCGCCGGGACGACGACCTGTGACGCCGGGCAGAATCGCAGACGGGTGCGCCCCAGGCGGACGACGGCCCCGGCGCCCAGGGTCGCGCGCGACACGCGGGTGCCGTCCGCGGTGTAGAGACCGTTGACGCTCGCCAGATCCTCGACGACGAGGCCGAACCCATCGCCGTCGATCACGCGGACATGCTCGGGTGACACGTAGGGATCATCCAAGAGAACGTCCGCACTGTAGGCGCGACCGATGATCGCGGGCCACCGCTCGAGTCGCACGCGCTGTCGGACCGCACCGTGCGCGTCGAGGATCTCGACGATGACTATCCGTCCCACTGCATCCGCTCCAGAAATCGCTCGGCCACACGTTGCGCGTTCTCGAAACTCACGCCCGATAACGTGAGCGTGGAGATCATCCCCGCGCGCGAATCGCCCAACGCCGCGATCCGGATCACGGCGTCGTACAAGCCCGGCAGCTTCCGATAGCGGCGCACGCACAACACCGCCCGCGCTGATAACCCTCCCCGATGTGGCGTTCGCGCGCGGCGGACGTTTCGGCTCACGCAGGAGAAGCGCGTGACTTCCTCCTCGCTGCCCTCCAAGCCGACGGTGCCCGCCCCAAACAGGGCGGAGTACAAGCTCGCGAATCGGAGTGCGCTCAGTACGTCGCTGGTCACGAGCTCGTGGCGAAACGAAACCACCCCGGACGATTGATCGGCCGAGATGAAGACGTAGTCGTCGGTCGAACATTCATGCTCGACTCGGCGGTAGAGCAGCTCGCGGGTCGGATGTGACGCGTCCGCCCAGCACTTGAAGTAGGACGCGGGACGCGTCGGCAGCGTGTACCGGCCCAGTGTGACCGTCGGTGTGGAGTCGTTGAAGAGGTGCGCCAGATACACATCTTGGTAGGCCAGAATCTGGCGTCCGACTTCATCGAGGAATCGCGGCGGCGGCACGTACGACGGCGCCAGGGCGCGATCGAGGAGCGCCACCGCGCGCTCGACCGGCACGAGGAAACTGATCTCGTCGCCCTCGGTGGCGACGTTCACGCCCGCGACGACGCCATCATCCGTGATCGCGGGGCCGCCACTCATCCCGGGATTGATCGCGCCTGTGAAATGGATCTTTGGGTAGAGGGTGTACTCCAGGATCCCGTTGTACGTGCCTTCGACGATACTGAGCCCGAGGTCTTCCGGGTGGCCCAGGGAATAGAGTCGGGTGCCCTGCGGCACGGCGAGCGACTGCAAGGTGAAGTAGTGCTCGGGACGCGTCCCCGTACTGAGCACCGCCAGATCGTGCACGGCGTCGATCGCCAACACCGTCACCGCCGTGGTGGCGCCCTGCGTGTCGATGAGCTCGGCCCGGTACCGCATCGGATCATGGACCAACTTCGAGATCACGTGGTAGTTCGTGATGACGTGCCCGTCCGGCGTCACGTAGAATCCCGACCCGAGCACCGCCTTCGCGGCCGATCCGATCTCGATGACGTGGATCTTCACCACCCGGTCCGAGTATCGACGGAACACCGCCGATGTCGTCGCGGACCCGCCCTGCTGTGCCGCGCCCTCCTGGGCACGCACGGAGGCGGTGACGGCCGCGGCCTGTATCGCCGCCATCACCGCCCAGATGGCGAGTGTCCGCGATCGTCGGATGCGCTGGCGGCCCGCGAATCCACGGCCTGGCACGCGACGGTCAGTCACACCGACGAGCATCGTCAGGGGATGTGGCGTCGCTGAGGGTACGGATACCCGAAGTAGTGGACGGGCACGGCGCAGAAGAATCCGCGAACCCCGCCGTCCCCGCCCACCGGTGCCCACCCGCCCGCGAATCCGCTGGGATCGACCTTCCGCACGGTCAACGCGATGCCCGATCCGCTGACCGGCGTCGCCGGGCAATCGCCGGCGCTGTCGCACGGGGTACTCCGGTCGTTGGCCGTCGTGGCGATCAACAGCCGCCAGCGGCCGTCACCAATCGCTTTGCCCGTGTGGTGGGTGACCAACACTCCCGGCCGCATCGGGTCGAATGCGCGCGGGTCTGAGGCGGTGCTGGACGCGCTCTCCGCGACCGGCGCGCCGACGCCGCTGAAATCGATGATCGTCGCGCCATACAAGGGGATGCGGGCCGAATCAGCGGCGAGCGCCCGCGCTCTGGTCACGGACGAGGTGTCGAGTGCGCCCGTCCGGCGCAGCCAGAGCCGCCCTCGGACCGATGCACCGGACGACGGACCGCTCGCGGCCACCATCGTCAAGGTGTATTCGCCGGTGTCAATGCGGGCGGCCGGCGAAATGATGTCGCGGTCGCTCACCACGTCGCAGCGAAAGGGCGCACCATCGCGACCCCCGTGGGGTGGCACCGATGCGAGGGTCGCCGAGTGCAGCACCCCCGATGTGACGATCGCCGCGACTGTAAAGCGTCCAGTCATCCATCGGGACATACGCATTGTGACCTCGGATTGTTCTGAACCTGCTCGACTGACCACCGCCCGCGTCTGCTCTACCGCAAGAAGAATGGCAGCACCAACTCGGCCGCGATCAAGGCCACGATCAGCACTTCGAGCGCCTCCGCCCGCGCTGCCTGCGATTCGTCGTTCAACATCGCGTAGGTCTCGCGGATGATGGCGAGCTTCCGGTCGATCCCAGCGCGCCATTCGCGCCCGCGGAAGATGTCGAGCGCGGCGGTATAGATGCGGGCCAGATACACGTCATCGGTGACTTTAAGCGCGCTTTCGACTCGCTCCACGAGCTCCGTCGAGTCGGCGACGAGGGCCTGGAGGTCGGACAGAAGCCCCGCGAACCGCCGCTGCAACAGCGCGAGTCGCCGCCGCGGTCGCGCCGATGCGACCCGGTCATACATCGCGGGCAACTCGGCGTCCAGCACCGCGTCGTAGACGCGCAGCTCCAGGAGCTGGGCGTTGGCGAACTCCAGGATGTACTGCACGTCCGTGTCGCCCGGCGACGGTTCCACGACGAGGGCATTGTCCCACGTGAGGATGGTCAGGTCGTCGGTGTAGTACGAGAATCGATGGGGCAGCAGCTCATGCCGTGCCGTCGCGGAGAGCGGGCGGCGCTCGTTGAGCAGGAGCGGGACGAGATCTTCGTCCCCCCAGGTCGCCGGCGACAAGGGACTGGTTCCCGCCGCGGCTCCCTCCGCCAATGCCGCGCCGCCAGCGCTCCGCACGGCGTTGATCCGGAAGACGACGTAGTCCTCGGTGATCGGCGCCACTGCCGGACGGGTGATCGCGGGCGCGATCCGCGCGAGCAACGAGCGGAGATGGCGCTCGAACACGGGCGAGAGATCCGTCCCGACGTCCACCGCGTTGCCGAACGCCGAGAACTCGCTCCACGCCAGGTCCGGCATGGCCCGGATCGACAATCGGATGGACACGCCGCCGAAGTCGAAGATGCGGGCCGAGACTTCGGCGTCTCCGATCGCGCCCGGCACGTGCACCGGCTCGGTACCCAGTATCACCGCGACCGGCGGATTGGCGATCTGGATCGCCTGCGCTTCCCCACGGATGGGCCGGACGCGCGCGGGTGCGCTCGAGACTAGAAGATCGGCGGCCCGCTGCAGATCGATCTCGAAGCCGACGTCGAACAATCGGTATACGATCGCGACGCCGTCCACCCGGACATCGCTGAGCGAGCCAGTGGGCAATGTCCCGGAGGTCGGCGGCACGGCCGTCACGAGAGGGGGCGAGATCAATGCGTCCCGACGACTGCTCCGATACGCTCGGCGAACGCCGTATACATCTGCTGCGTGATCGGACCCGGCCGCCCAGTCCCGATGGATCGGCCATCCACACGCACGATGGGCATGATGTCGTTGACGGTGCTCGTGAAGAACATCTCGGTGGCCCGCGGCACGTCCTGTGCCAGAATCGGGAATTCACGCAACGGCAGGCGAAGCTCGCTCGCCAGCTCGAGCACGATCTCCCGCGTGATACCCGGCAGAATTGCCGTGGTCAGCGGATGCGTGCGCAGCTCGCCATCGAGCACGGCAAACACGCTGCTGGAGGCCGCTTCCATGATCACGCCGTTCCGAACGAAGATTGCCTCGTCCGCCTCCGCGTCCACGGCCTGCTGCTTGGCGAGCACGTTCGGGAGCAAGTTGACGGACTTGATGTCGCACCGCGACCAGCGCACGTCGGGGACGGTGATCACCGACGATCCCCGACGGCGCAGCGCGTGCGGGAGCGCGATGGGGCTCGCGATGACGTACACGGTGGGTGCGGTCCCGCTGGGCGGGAACTGATGCGTTCGCGGCGCGGCGCCTCGCGTCACTTGCCAATAAACGATGGCGTCGCCCTCGACGTGATTGTCGCGGAGCAGTGTCTGCGAGATGTCCCGGAGCTCCGCGATGCGATCGGCGCCAAGCGCGATGCGAAGCTCATGCAACCCCCGCGTGATGCGGCGCAGATGCCGATCGACTTCGATGAGCTCGCTGCCCGCGCTGCGCACGACGTCGTACACGCCATCGCCAAACAGAAACCCGCGATCGGTCACCGGCACAGTCGCCTGTTCGGCGTCCATGTAACGACCATTCAGGTAGACGCGCATACGGTGTATCGCACTCCGGTGTCGAGGTGTATCTTCGGAAACTATGTCTCCCGCAATGTACCGAACAGGGACCCGCGCCCGCCCGCGCGCACGCCACTGGCTGGCGGCCGCCACGGGGGTCTGCGCCGCGCTCGTCGGCTGCGGGCAGCTCTCTCGGGTGTCTACGGTCCCGGCGCCCGCTCCGCCACGTGATGTGTATGCCTGCGCGGTGGCACAGGCCATCAAGTTGGGCTATAAGGCCGTGGGGGATACAATTCACCGCGAACAACGCGATCTCGAAGCCTCGAAGACGCTCAAGCACGGTGGGCCCGAATCCACCGAGTACAGTCGGAAGGATGTCCTCTCCGTCATCGTGACGAGCAAGGGGTCGGACAGCGTATCGACGATGCACGTGACGGCGGCCTCCATCTCGACGCAGGAGACGCGTCGCGGACCGACGGATGTGACCGAGCCCGCCAGCGTCGACGTGCGCGCCGACGCGGATTCGGTGATCGCCCGTTGTAGCGTGGCATCGCCGCCGACGACGTAGCGCCTACCCACGCGCCGTCGTCGGACGACGGCGTCGTTAGTCGTGATCGCCCGCCATCTCGTGCATCGCGTCCCGCCCCCAGATCGTGGCGGGATCGGTGGCGCTGGGGTAGACGTGCAGCATCCACCCAAAGATCTGAGGGTAAAACCGACCGTTGGCCGCCTGACACGCGGCTTCAGTCGTGATCGAGCCCCGGCCCCCGAATAGCGGCCGGCCGTCGGCGCCCCGCTCGCTGATCCGTGCCCTGTCACCGAGTTTCGGCAGGCAAAAATTCGTGTGCACGTGCCACTGGCCATAACTCAGCGGAACGCGAGCATCGAGATCGGCCAGCGATGCCCTCTTCCGCGCGGTGTACATCGCGCCCACGAGTCGGTAGCTCGAGTCCCCCGTCCGCTCGTACAGTAGCGATGTCGGCGATGACGGATCGAAATCGACCATCGCGACCATTGCGCGGCGCATGCTCGTGAAGTGATAGACCGGCTGCTTGATGTCCGGAGCGAAGATCCGGAACCCGTCCGCCAGCGCACGATGGTAGTCGGTATATGGCGCGACTCCCCCCCGCAGTGCCGCCAATACTGCCGCCGCCCGTGCGCTGTCGCCCGGCGCCGGGGCGGTCAGCTTCGTCATGCGCATGTGCGGCGCATTCATCAGGGCGCCGTCCATTGACATGCTCATCGATGCCATTGAACCGGCGTCGGACGTCGAGCCGGTATCGCTGGCGGCGCTCGGTGCGCCCTGCGCTGCGATGGTGCCTGCTGCGCACCACGACGCGCACAGGATGATGGCGACGCGGAGGCGGCGCGCGATGCGATGAGAGGCTCGGGGGATGACGTTGGTCTGCACGAGCGGCTCCTGGATGGGCGAAAGCGACGACCGGCGGTGTCCGATTCGGAAGACGACGGGACGCGATCAACGTTAACGGCTGCCCGCCGGCGTCCCACCCGCCGACGGCGCCCTCTCCCCGCGGTGCGCGCCGCTACGGATAGTTGAACAGGCTGGGCGTGACCGTTCGCTCTCGGCTGCGGGTGACGTCGGGCGGCTCGGTCCACCAGGTCCGCGCGGCACTGGTCGACGACACGCGCAACTCCAACCCCGAGCGCGGCTGCCGGATGATCGGCATCGCCAGATCCAACCGCCAGAGCTGGCGCGATGCGGCCGGGATCCCGACGAGCAGGCTCACCCCGCCGCTGGCGACCATGGGTGACGTGGCCCCGAATGGGATATCACCCGCCCACACGCGCCCGCCGTCCACGAATCCAGCGACCGCCCAGGTGGCAGCGGACCGCAGCAACCGCCACGGTGGTCGGAATAATGTGCGGTACTCCGCGCGCCCGACCGCCCGTGCGGCGCCGGCGATATTGGAGCCGAGGTAGCCGCGGACACCCCCGTCAGGATCTCCGAGCGCTAGTTGGAAGGGGACGCGCACGCGCTGGCCGAACGCGGCGTCGGTACTGAAGGTGAATGTGTGGGCCAGTCCCGCCTTGATGTACCAGGCCGCGCGGCCGCTCGTGATCAACCCGTCCCACCGCCCGGTGCCCTCGTCGCGCCGCGCCTCGGTCTCGATCCCGCCGCGCACGATTGAGCTGCGCGTCCCCGCCGCGAGGTCCAACCGTCCAGACACGAAGATGTCGCGGGCTTCCGGGCCAAGCCACGGCAGCCCCCGACCCACGACGGCCGCGAACTGGCCGCCGAGCGGCACGTCCTGCTCGCCGAGGAGCGCGTCGAACCCACGGACGGTGATGTAGTCGACCGTGCGCACGCCAAACAGTGCGTTGATGCGATCCTCGGTGTGCGAACCGAAATGGCCCGCGAATTGGTTCTTGGTGGCGGCCATGGTATCGGCCACCGGACCCGCGGAGGTCAGGAGGACGGGGCCACCACCGATGCCATCCGTCTCGTGGGAGATGGCCGCCCCCACAAGCGCCAACCTGCTGTACCGGTTCGTCTGACCGAGTCCGATGTCGCGCCCCCCGAGCGACGGATTCCCGATCCGGAAGAGTCCCCCGGCGTTCGCGTATTCCCGCTCGACATCGAGTGTCGGCGCATACAGGGAGGACGGGGTTCGAATTTGGAAGTAATCGTGATCGCTGCCCCCAGCCACTCGCCACCCGAACTGCTGCAGGTCGAGGAAGTATGGATGCGACATCGATGCATCGATGTCGCCACCGACGTGATCGATGTGCGCCGAGGCGTCCAATACCCACGGGTGGCCGAACGTCTGAAAGTCGTCTAACTCCCCGGCTATTCGGTCCCGATACCCCGGCGTGCGCGCCCACTCTGCGGCGACGCGTATGGCGTTGCCGAACAGATTCCCGTTGCCGAGCCGCAATTCATCGACGAATGGCAACGGCCCGCCCACCCCGATGCCGATTTCTCCCGCCAATTCGTCGACCGTGAACACGTCGAGGCGAACCCCGTCAGCCCCGTCCGGAAACGCGGCGATATGCGCTGATTGAATGAACGGCTGAGCCCGCAGCAATCGCTCGGATTCCGTGCGGCGTTCCTCGACGCACATGTCGCCCACCCGGAGTGCCAGGAAGCGGCGAATGATGGATCCCCGGGTCGTGGCGTGGAATTGGCTGACGCGTTGCATGAATTTCGCGACGCGCGGGTCCGGCACGCCGAGATACGGCGGTTGCGGCCGGATGTCGATCGCCGTAATTCGCCGCCCACTGCAATTGACCGCGCTCTGCGTCGAGTCACGAACCGCCACCGCCCGGATCGAATCGCGATGCACCGCGCGCCGCAGCGTGTCCAGCGCGAGGGAATCGACTTCGGTCGTGTCGACCACGATGTGGGCTGGCGCGACCGCGCGAGTCGTGTCGCGCGTGCTATCGCTGGCCACGGCGGGGGCGATGCCGCGGGTCGTATCACGGCTGATGCCCCGCGTCGTGTCACGCGGCGCACGCGGCGCGCGGGCCGCGGTATCAGACGGGGTGGGTGTCGGGTGAAGGACGTGTGTGGTGTCCTGCGCCACACTCGGCGCCGCCCACACCGCGAGCCCGAAGGCGAGCGTGCACAGGCAGCGTCCGAGGCGATGGGTCATGAGCATTGGTGCCGGGCGTAAGTCAACTGTCGTGCCAGATGGTGCTCGGGTAATGTTCCATCATGCGCTGCCCGCGTCTCGTACCCCAGCATCGCACCCTGTCGGCGGTCCAATCTCCGCCCGCTCCCAATGTCGTCGCGGAATTTCGCCGGTCGGTGTTGGCGATGCGGCGCATCGTCGCTGCCGGGCCCGTGGCGATGGCCCTCGCGATAGCCCTCGCGATAGCCCTCCCGATCCCAGTCGTGGGCGCCACATCCGTCGCCGCGCAGACGCCGGCGCCCCCATTGACTCCCCCAGCACCAGCCGCACCCACCACGCCCGCGCGGGTCCAGGCTCCATCGGCACGAGCCGGCGTGCATCCCGTCGTGCTGCGCGCGATCGTGCCGTCCGCGTTGACGCCCTATTCGCTCTACGTCGCAAGCGAGTCCGGTAGCATCGTCACCCATATCGAAGTCTCATCGGTTGGCTGGCGAATGATCCGTCAGGTGACCGTGGGCGCGACCCCCTCCGATACCGTCGGTCCCCACAATGTCGCCGGCTCGCCGGACGGGCGCTCCACGTTGCCGGATCAGGATCCCGATTGCCTGGCGACGTCTGTGGGCGCCGCGCCCAGCGACTCGGTGATCCGTCTCGCCTGCGATCACACGGCCGCGGTCCAGCTCCGCGACGCCACGACGCGGGAGCTGCGCGGTCGCCTCCCCACCGAGGCCGGCGCCTACAATGTCAAAGCCTCGCCGGATGGACGGCTCGTCGTCGTCGTCACCAACAAGATGGCGCAAAACGTCCGCATCTTCGACGCGCACAGCTACCAGGAGCTCGCGCGCGTGCCCACAAGCAAGAAGACCCCGCACGGCATCGGCTTCTCGCCCGATGACAGATACGCCTTCGTATCCTGCGAATCCACCGGAGCCACCCCCGGTGCAGTCGACGCGATCGACCTCAAATCCCTCCAACGCGTCGCGTCAATCTCCATCCCCCGTCCCACCCCCGCCTCCCCCTAATCTTCTCTGTCGACTTTCGACTCTCGTTTTTTTGCACTTTCCACTTTCTACTTTCTACTTTCGCCTTTTGTTTTTTTGTGTTCCCTACCTCCCATACACAAACGTCGCGATCCCGATCCCCCGCCGCGTCGGATGCAACCACGTGATCTGGTTGCCGGTCGTTGCCACCGTGTCCACTTCCTTGGGTGGCACCCCGAACGTGATCGCGCCACCGCCAATCGTCGCATACCGCCCATGCAGGGTATCGGCTTCGAGCTGCACTAACCCCATATAGGTCGTTTGCGCGATGGTCTGGCAGATGTACGTGCCGTCGGAGTTGAGTATGAGGACGCCGTCCATGATTTGGATCTTGTGGTGCGCGTCTTCGCCTAGCACCGGCGCGGGCAAGTTGACGCCGCCGACGGAACGCAACACGTAGCGACCGAGTATCCCGCCCTGGCGTTGGGACCGGGTACTGCTGGCCCCGGCGGGGCGTGAGTCTGATTCGTTCGCCGATGCCGGCGCGACGGCCATCGATGCGATCACCGCCGCCGCGACCGCGACCGTGAGCACCATCACGATCGCCCGTGCCATTCCGATCTCTCGGCCGGCCAGCGGCATTGCGCGGCCATGCCGCATTCTGCGCGTCGTCGTCATGTGACCGATGCCTCTGTTGAAGGTTCCGGTTTCGGCTCGATCCGCGCCGCCGAGAGTCCGGAGAACACGTCGTTCACGCACACCGCATCGGTGCGGGGCCGATCGTGATGCGGTCCAATCTTGCGTGCGCCGCCCGCGTCCGCCAGCGGGGCCGCGCTCAGCGGGCGGTGGTTCGTGGCGCGTCGTGTGACAAGAAAAAGAGCCGGCAACGAAGCGACGTCACCGGCTCTCGGATACCCTCCGCCCACTACAAACGACCCCGCCGCTAGTCCAACGCGAAGGGTAGCGGCATCCCACCCGCCGGCCGCCCGCTACTGCCCCGAAACGGCGGCCAGCGCCGCGTCGCATGATCCAGTGCGGCGAATCGGGCCGCCTCACGCGTGGCGTCGCCGTCGTGCTCCTGACAGTAGTCGCGCGCGGCGGTCGGGGTCTCGAAGACGGCGCAGCGCGCGTCCAGCCGAGAGAGTCCGTCCTCACCGTCGGTCGCCGTGCGCTCGCACACGGCGTAGCGCCCCTCGCCCATCAGCACCACGTCGATCCCCACGATGTGCGCGAGTTGGCCCGCCTCCCGACACTCGGCACGGCCTCGGCCCAGCGTCCACCCCATCACCCGCAGGACACCCTCTTGGCGCAACAACGACATCGGCTCCGGTTCCCCAAACATCTCCCGGGCGAGCGCGACGGCCGCCGCGGCCTCGGGCGTGGGCGTGCTGGGCGTCGGACCACCGCGCCCCGACGTCCGGGACGGCGACGAGGGGGTGGTGGGACTACCAGGTCGTGGTCGGGGCGAAGGGGTCACCAGAACTCGAGGTGTCAGGCGTGAGCATCGGTCGCGGCGGCGGATGCCGGCGCGTCGGACGCTGTGTCTCTGACGACTGGGACCGCCGTCTCGGTCACAGTTGCACGGTCGCGCCACACGACGTACACTCGCGGCATGACGCCTTCTCTGCACCGCGCAACGCCGCAGGACGCCGACGCCTGCTATGGCTTATTGCGCAGCCACGCGGTGACGCTGGACATCCCCCTCGGCAGCGTCTCATGGGACCACCCCCGGGCCGCGGGCCTCGTCCACGCAGACGCCGCGGCCGGTCGCCTCTATCTGGTGCGGGAGGGTCCCACGCTCGCCGCCACGTTCGCGATTGTCGACGAGGCGTCGCCCCGCTTTAAGTCGGTCCAGTGGGCCCAGCCCGACGCACGAGCGGTGTACCTCCATCGGCTCGCGGTGGCCGCGCCGCTCCAAGGCGCCGGACTCGGGAAATGGTGTGTGGCCCAGGCGGAACGGATCGCGGTGCTTGCCGGGTCCACGTACCTGAGGCTGGACGCCCTCCCCGCTGAGGTGCGCGCGGTCACGTTCTATCAACGGCTGGGGTACGCCGATCGCGGCATCATCCGGGTCGAATCGGGAGACCCCAGGCAGCCGCTAGTTGACCTCGTCTGCTTCGAGAAACGGCTCGACGCGGCGGACGGGCGCTCCGCGCCGATAAGCTGACGCGCGCCCCCGCATCGGAGCGACTACGCCCTACCGCCACTCGCCGTCGCCTGAACCTGAGAGCCCTTAACGTCCCCCGTCCCCCGTCGTCTTACCACTCGACGGCCAATACCTTGACCGCCGAGCTGTCTTACTCGTAGCTGAGGCCCCCGGACACGGGGTGATGGACATCCATGCGGACACGACACTTGGCGAGCCTCTCGCTCGCCCTAACCCTAGGCGCGGCGTCATTCGCCGCTGCTCAGTCCACGACGACCCCGGCGCCGACCGAGGCCGCGCAGGCCCAGGCCACTCCGGTGGCAAACACCACCGCACGGCCGCGGCATCGCCATCGGCGGCACCACTCACGGCTCTTCCGCGGCGTGCACTTGACGACCGATCAACGCGCCAAGCTCTCGAACATTCGCGACCAATACCGTACGCAGGCGAGATCGCTGTTTCGTCAGATCCGCACCGCGCGCCATGCCGTCCGGTCCGCCGCGGCCCGCACCGACACTGCGGCCGTGACCGCTGCCCGCGCTACGGTGCACGATGCGCGCGCCAAGTTCGCCTCGATCCGCACTCAATGGATGGCCGACGCCCGCGGTGTGCTGACGCCGGACCAACAGACGCAATTCGACAAGAACGCCGCCAAGCTGCGCCGCCATCAGCAGACCTGACGGGTGTTGGTTAGCGGTACGTGACTTGGTCGGTAGTCAGTGATTCTCATGTGCACCGGGGGCCGATTGCCGGACACCGCAATCGACCCCCGATCTGTCTGATCCGATACCCACCGCCCCTCAACTTCCCAAACGCAAGCTCGCAACTTTGCGTAAGATGGGCTCCAGCGCCGGCCAGAGACTGTCGACCGGCGTCGGCAACACGATGGCCCGCTCGGACCGCGCGAGCGATCCGTAGAGAGCACGAAATGCCGCGGTGTCGGCGGGCGCGAGTGCGGTGGGCGGGATCTCCCGCACCAGGCAGACCCACGATTCCGGATGCGCCGCCCGGACGCGATGCAGGATCAGCCGGATGTTGGTGCGGGTCGAGTCCGCGCCAAGTCCGCGCACGGCATCCCCGGATCCCGTCTCGAGCACGAAGACATCCATCGAGTGCGCCACCAACGAATCGAGCCGGCCTACCGCGTACGCGGAGCTCTCGCCGTACCGCCCGACGCTCGCGACATGAAATGGAAGCTCGATCGAGTCGATCTGCTGCTGCAACCGCACGCTGATCGCGCTCCCCGCCGGCCGAGCATCAGGTGCGGTGGGGCCGGTACCGAGTAGGACCACGGTCAGCCGATGCGGCGCGGCGGCCGGAGCCGCGTGCTGCTGCGCCACATGCTGCTGCGCCACATGCTGCTGCGCCACGTGCTGCTGCGCCTGCGCTCCACTTGGCGCTCCGTACAGGGCGATGCCCGCGGCAACGAGCATCATCCATTGGGTGACGAATCGGTATGTTCGGTGCCACCTGCACCCGGCTGCGCCGCTGCGCGTATGACCCATGATGGAGATCTCCTATCGCGGGGAGAGCGCCACCCTAACATAGAAGCTGGCGCGCACCGCCGTTATGCCCTAGCATCGTAGAGCCAGAACGCGGTCTGTCACGGAATCACCATATGTCGTCTACTCCCGCCGCTCCCGATCTCGAGATCGCGCCGACCGCGCAGCAGACGTTCACGGCGCCGCGCCGCCGCCTGGACAGCATCGATCTCCTGCGTGGGATCGTGATGGTCGTCATGGCGCTCGACCACGTCCGCGATTTCGCCTTCGCGGGCACGCTGCAGTTCAGCGCGACGGATTTCACGCAGACGACGCCGTCGATCTTCTTCACACGATGGGTGACGCACTTTTGCGCGCCGGTGTTCGTGTTCCTGGCCGGGACCGGCACGTACCTCCAGCGTTCTCGTGGGAATAGCGTTCCCGACCTCTCTCGGCTTCTGGCGACGCGCGGCGCCTGGCTCATCGTGCTGGAGTTCACGATCGTCCGCTTCGGCGTCACCTTCACGCTGGACCCTCACCTCCTGGCGATAGCGCAGGTCATCTGGGTCATCGGCGTCGGCATGATCATCCTCGCGGGGTTGATCCGGGTCCCCACCGCGGTGGTCGGGGCGATCGGCGTCAGCATCATGTGCCTGCACAATCTCCTGGACCGGTTCCCGGTCTATCGATACACCGGCCCCGGCGGTCCGCATGCGACGCCGCTTCAGTGGGTATGGGCGCTGCTCCACGCCGGCTTCGCGATGCTGCCGGTCGGCCATTCAGGTCACGTGCTGATTGTCCTGTATGCGATTCTCCCCTGGTTCGGCGTCATGGCGGCGGGCTACGCCTTTGGCTCGGTGTATGAGCTGCCACCCGAGGCCCGACGCCGCGTGTTGTTGCAACTCGGCGGCGCGTCAATCGCCGCGTTTGTCGTGATCCGCGCCGTGAACGGCTATGGCGATCCGAATCCGTGGACGCACCAGCCGATGGGGCGGTATACCGTGATGTCTTTTCTCAACGTCTCCAAGTACCCGCCGTCGCTCGACTACGCGCTCATGACGCTCGGACCGGCGATCCTGGCCCTCGCGTGGTTCGAGCGCGTCGGCCACTCGCGTCTCGCGGCACCACTCATCACGTTTGGCCGCGTCCCAATGTTTTTCTATCTCCTCCAATGGTTCGCCGCCCACGGGATCGTCCTCGCCGTCGTCGTCGCGCTGCACCAGGACCCCGTCTGGCTCTTCTGGCATGCGTTCCCGCCACCCAAGGCGGGGCCCGACGCGGGTGTTCGGCTTCGGACGACGTACCTGATCTGGTTCTCCGTCATCGCGCTGCTGTATCCACTCTGCCGGTGGTACGCGGGCGTCAAAGCTCGGCGCCGGGATTGGTGGCTCAGCTACCTATAGGACCACTCGCGCCCGACTCACGAGTGCGCGCAATCACGGGGCGATTCGCACGTCCGACCGACGCTGCCAACCGTGCGCTGTGCGGAAGGCCAGTCAGTCGGATTGCGGACTGCCAAACTCTTTCGCGTAGACGAGCTTGTGGTCGCCCGGCCGGTAGAAGTTCGCGATCCGCGCGGCCAGGTCGTACCCGCTGCGCTCGTAGAACCGAATCGTCGCGCCGTACGCGACTTGTGACGAGGTCTCGATCAGGAGCAGTCGGCCGCCGCGACGCTCGACCTCCGCCTCGGCAAACGCCAACAGCCGCCGCCCATAGCCGCGCCCCTGTGTCGCGGGGTCGACCGCGATCCAATACAGGTCGTATGTCCCGGCGGTCATCGGCGTCGGCCCGAAGCAGACGTAACCGCGCACGCCCGTCGCATCTTCGATCACGTAGGTCAGGTAGCCGCTCGCGTCCCCGTCCTGCAGCCACTCGTCGATCAGCTCGAGCGCGGTCTCGACTTCGTCGTCGTTGAAGATGCCCGTCGCTCTGAGCGCCCGCAGTATGCCGTCGACCGATGCCCGGTCGGCGGCGCCCAATGGGCGCACGGCCGACGCGCCGACGCTCACTCCCACCCTTCGTTAGCCAGCGCTTCGTGGAGCTCCGCGGGATAGTTGCGGTAACGCCGCTCGAGGCGGCTGGCATCCTCGTGCGCGGCATCGTAGTCCATCCCCTTGGCCATCAGGTTTCGCTCGTGCAACTCGTGGAACAGCACGAATCCGTTCTCGTTGTCGTGGATGTCATCGTCGATCCAGACTTCGTCGCGCGGCACGAACTCGTACACGTAGTCGTGGCCGCCCTCGGTAAAGTCGATGTCGTAGCAGCTGCGTACGAGCCGGCCGTTGACGAGCCACACGTGTACGCCATTCTCGAGCGCTTTCCACAGCCGCTCATGCACTTTGGTGACGTCCAGTGGCTCGTGCGCGGGCGCCACGCGCCGGACGTCACCGGACTTGACCCGCATGCGACGCTCCTCGGCGATCGCGACGCTCCGAGCCGCTTCGTAATCCATCCCCCGCGCCATCAGCCGGCGTTCAGTCATCGCGTGCCGGATGAAGAACTGCTGCTCATCAGGCACTTTCTCGACATCGAGCCAGATCTCGGTCCGTGGGATCTCGCTGAACGAGTAATGGTGGCCGAAGTTGCTGAACTCCTCGTCGAGGTTCTTGCGCACGTATGAGCCATCCACCTGCCACACCGCAATCCGCCCGATGTGCTCGAGGCACCGAACGTACGGCGGTCCCCGACGGATCCGGGGCGCCGACCCGGAGACGCGGTTCGGGGGACCAAGCGCGGGAAGATGCGCAGCCGTCACCGCGGTGCCCACCGCTGCCGGCTGCGCGGACCTGGCACGCGCAGAACCCTGCGCGCGCGCGCGCCGCGTGGCCGATGCGCGCACGTGGGCGCTCTTCGGTCGCGATGCGCCAACGCGCTTTCGAGCGCTGGTGCGAGCGCTGGTGCGAGCGCTGGTGCGAGCGCGCGTCCGAGCTGTTTTGCGAGGCGTCTTGCGTGGGGTCCTGTGTGGGGCCGTGCTCCGGCTCTTTCGGGTGCTCGCTCGGACGGTATTCGCGGTGACCTCGTGCGTGCTGCGCTTCTTCGTGCGTTTCTTGGCTGGGTGGCGGGTCTTGGTGTACGCCCCCTTCGATGCGGCGGTCGCGCCGGCGGTCGCAGGGCGCGATGCTCGACGCGCTCGCGCGCCGCGTGGTGTCTTGGCTGGCGCGGCACGTGATGCCCGGCGTGATTTACGAGGTGGGCGCTTGCGGGGCACGGATCGCTCCGGGCAAAGGCTCGGCGAATCGCTCGCACGGCACGGTTCGCTCTAGAACTTAGTCATGCTGTCTCGCTCCACTGGCACGATCACCCCATCCGTCGATCATGCGCGAACGCCAATCCTCCCGACCATGCGCCGGTCGCCAGAATACCGGGCAACGGTTGAGTTCGCCACGATCTGATGCATCCCCCGCACCGCACGCCGACGCGGGCCGCCCGCGACGGACGACGCTCCTCGACGCCCGGTCCCGGTAACTCGCGTGGCCCACGAGCCCCAACCCACCGCGGACCACGATTGGCGGCGTACGGTCGCGATGCTGGCGATCATCATCGCCGTCGGCGCGATGATCCGCGTCACGGCCCTCGGACGTCAAAGCTTCTGGCTGGATGAGGCCTTCAGCGTGCTGCTGGTGCGCGCACCGTGGGCCGCATTCGTCTATCAGCTCCGCACGGCCGAAGCCAACATGGGGCTCTACTATCTGCTGCTTCGCCCGTGGGCACACTTCGGCACCAGCGAGTGGCACGTCCGGCTGCTGTCGGTACTCGCCGGTGTCACCACGATCCCGCTCACCGCCGCCATCGCGGGCCGGCTCTTCGGCCGCACGGTCGCGCTCACCGCCGCCGCCGTGATCGCCCTCGATCCGCTCGACATCTGGGCTTCGCAAGAAGCCCGCGGCTACGCCCTCGTCATCCTGCTCGTCACGTGCTCCACCTGGGCGTTCGTGCGGGCGGTCGCCGGCGATGCGGACGCCGTCACACCTGCGGGCCCGTCTCCGCGGCCACCCGCGCTTTCCTCCGGCGCGTGGTGGACGGTCTACGTCGTGGCGAGCGCGCTGGCCGTGTACACCCACCTCTACGCGATCCTAGTCCTCCTCGCGCAGTGGCTCTCGCTCGCCGTCCGACCCCCGTCGATCCGGTGGCGCGCGTTGATCACCAGCGGTGTCGCGCTCGCCCTGCTTGTCACGCCGATGATGCTCTTCGTGATCAGCCGTCCCCACGGAAACATCGATTGGCTCCGCGGGGTTCTCAGCCAACACCCACGTGCCGTCTGGCGACTGATTCACTCGACGCTCGGGACCGGTGGCGCGATCGCCGCATTCGGCTATGTCGTCGCCTGCGCCATCGTTACGTGGACCGGTGTGCGGATGACTCGCCGAGCAGCGACGCCCGAGTCGCGGTGGGCTGCCCTCATGCCCGTGGTCTGGCTCGTCACACCCGTCGCAATCCCATTCGCGGTGTCGATCACGCTCAAACCGGTGCTCGACCCGCGGTATATCACGATCTGCGCGCCCGCCGTCGCGATCCTGACGGCGGCCGCGATCATGCAATCCCGCGGCCCGTGGCGGGCCCGGCTCCTCGCTCTCGTCGTTGCCTTCGAACTCTTCGGGGATTGGGCCTACTTCGCCTCTTTTCGCAAGGAGAACTGGCGCGACGCGTCGCTCGGCGTAGTCGCCGATGCGCGCGCCGGTGACGTAGCCATTTTTTACGCTCCCTATGTCCGCCGCCCCTTCGACTACTACGCCGCGCACGCGGCGCCGGCGAACGCATCTCGACCACCACGCATTCTGTATCCGTCGGCTCGCTACTCCGACTTCACGCTCGACAGTATCGTCCCACTCTCTCTCTCCGGCGCCCTGGACTCGGCGCGACTCGCGCCCCGCCTCTGGCTGATCGTGAGTCACACGGCGCCCGCCGACTCGGCGTGCATCACCGCGATGGACGCCGCTCTGCACCCGACGCTCGAGCCGGTCGACGACCGGCATCTCGCCGGTGGCATCGAGGTGCGCCTGTACGCTCACGCGGCCGGCCCGTCAGCTGCGCCGAGCGACGCGTCGCCCGACTCGGCGATCGCGAAGGCCTGCCCGCAAGCGTGAGTGCGGAGATTGTCGTGCGACGTTCGATGTTCGTGGCTCGGAGTTGACGAACGAGTCCGCCATTCGCGTACCACGGCCGACTAGTCCTGCCGAATGAGCTCCACGTCGAGATTGATCTTGACGTCGGTGGCGACGGCGACACCGCCGAGTTCCAGTGCCTGGTTCCACACCAGCCCAAAGTCGCGCCGGTCGATCTTTGTCGTCGCGGCGAACCCGGACCGAGTACCGCCCCACGGGTCCTTACCCCGACCCTCTTCCGTCACGTCGAGGACGACCGATTTAGTCACACCATGAATCGTCAGGTCGCCCGTCACATGAAACTTGCCGCCGCTGGGCGCCGAGATGCGGGTCGAGCGAAACGTCAGCGACGGGAACCGCTCGGCGTCGAAGAAATCGGGCGAGCGGAGGTGCTCGTCGCGCTTCGCTTCGCTGGTGTCGATGCTCGCGACTTTCATGGAGACCTCGATCGACGACTTGGTGAAATCCGCCGAGTTCTCGCGAACGGTCCCGTCCACGTCGGCGAAATGCCCACGAACGGTCGTGATCATCAGATGCTTGACGGCAAACTCCACCCGCGTGTGCGACGGGTCAACGCGCCACTGCGAGATGGTGGATGCCGCGGGTTGCTGCGTGGTGGCCATAACCTCTCCTGGAATTGAACAATGCTGCTGACGAATGAGCGTGTGGCGAACGACTATCGGAAGTTCCGTGCCCGGAGGCCCGGAAACCGTTCATTTAAAGGAATCTCGATATCGTGATATTGGTTCCGGCGCCCTCGGGCCGGGCCCGCGAATCGTTACACGGCGTGCTCGGCCGCCAGCCCCAGGCGCTTGAGGAGGGCCGTGGCGAGCCGCTTCTCCTCCGCGGACAGCCCAGCCGTCGCCCGGCGGATCGCCTCCGCATGATCCGGGAAGATCGACGCCATGAGACGTCGGCCAGCGGCGCTGATCGCGGCGTAGCGTACGCGCTGGTCCTGGGCGCACCGGCGACGGGTCAAAAGGCCACGGCGAGCGAGCTTGTCGATCACGTATGTCATGCTCCCGCTCGTCAACAACACCCGGTCGCCCAGTTCGCCGATCGGCAGATCGCCCTTATGGTACAACGCCTCGAGCACCGCGAACTCACTCCCCATCAGCTCGTGCCGCTCCACGTCCCGTCGCGACCGCTCCGCCAGCGCGCGAAATGCACGGGCGAGCACGACCCAGAGTTTGAGCGACAACTCCCGATCGGTAACGGTGGCGGTGGTAGTCATCTTGAGGTCAAGATAATCGATCGCCGACGACATCGCCAATCATCGCCACCGTACCGGCGACGTCCACGCCGACTGGCGATGCCGACTGGCGATGCCGACTGGCGATGCCGATTGGCGATGCCGACTGGCGATGCCGANNATACCGTCGTCGTCGGCGCGGGCCACAATGGCCTCGCATGCGCGACGTACCTCGCGCGGGCCGGCCAGCGCGTGCTCGTCCTCGAAGCGCGGGATCGCGTCGGTGGGGCATGCACGCTCGAGGAGCCATGGCCGGGTGTGCACTTCTCGCCATGTGCGTATGTCGCCGGATTGCTGCACCAGTTGGTCATCGATGAGCTGGAACTGGTACGACGTGGTCTCGAGTGGTTCCCCGCGGCCGGCGGGCTGTTCATCCCATTCGACGACGGCACGAGTGTCCAGCTCTGGAATGATGACGCGAAGTGCGAGGCCGAGATCCGCCGGTTCGCGCCCACGGATGTCACTGGATGGCGCGCCATGGTGGACGTAAAGCGCCGGCTGCGCGATGCGCTGCGGCCTGCAGGGGAACGGGATGTCTGGATTGGGCGCGCTCCATCCCGCGAGGCACTCGAGGCCCGGCTCGGCCACGACGCTGACGCGAGGAAACTGCTCTTCGAGTGGTCGATGCTCGAATATGTCGAGCACTTCATCTCCGACCCCCGCCTACAGATGGCGTACTTGGGTCAGGGTGTCATCGGAACCAATGCGAGCCCCAGCGATCCCGGGACGGCGTCCGTGTACTACCACCACGCATCGGGTCGGATGTTCGGCCAACCCGGGACGTGGGGATATGTCCGCGGCGGCATGGGGATGATCTCGTTTCTCCTGTGCGATGCCGCACGCGAGGCCGGCGTGACGATCGCCACCGGCGTGCCAGTCGCGCGGATCACGCCCGGGGTGGGCGTCGAGCTGCAGTCGGGCGAGCAGATCACCGCCGCGTCGATCGTGTCGAACGCCGACCCACGGAGCACGTTGCGGCTTCTGGACCGGCACGCTGACGCCGCCTGGCGCACGCAGGTGGAGGGGATCCCGATGGAAAGCGTCACGGTGAAGGTCAACATGACGCTGCGGGAGCTCCCGAACTTCACCGCCCGGCCCGGCACGCGTGGCGACCATCATACGGGACAGATCAACACGCCGCTCACGGTGAAGGAGTGGGACGACGGGCTGCGGGCGGCTCGGGCGGGCGAGTTACCCGATCGCGTCTGGACCGAGATCTATCTCCACACGGTGTACGACCCGAGTGTGGCCCCCGCGGGCGTCCATACTATGAGCGTGTTCTCGCAGTATGTGCCCCACCGGTTCGCGCGAGGGACGTGGGACACGCGGCGCGACGAGGTCGGGAAGCGTGTGGTCTCGGACATCGCTCGGTTCTGCAGCAACCTCCCGGGCGCCATCACGGAGATGGAGGTGCTCGGTCCCCCCGATGTCGAGCAGCGAGTCGGTCTCACGGGCGGGCACATCTTCCACGGCGATATTCGGCCCGAATACATGTGGGATCGCCGGCTCACCGCGCGGACGCCGATGGCCGGGCTCTATCTCTGCGGTGTGGGGACGCATCCCGGGGGCAGCGTGATTGGCATCCACGGCCGCAACGCGGCGCACGAGGTGCTCGGACGCGCTGGTGACGGTCAGTAGGTCGGACGTCGCGGCGCCAGCAGGCGCGCGGCGTCACCAGACCGTGGCAACGACACAAAACGCCGGCCTCTCTCTGAACGAGACCGAACGTCGGCAAACTTCGAACTCCGCGCTGCGTCGCTAGGATCGCGTGCGCGCGGCCCCCACAGGGGCCGCACGTGCGATGCTGGCCTAGCGCCTCACACGCGGCGGCCTACTACGCGCCGCTTGGGGGATTCAAGCCCAACACATCGACGATCGTCCCAACGTTGCAAAAACTGCCACCCGTGCGCGTCTTGACGACGATCGTCGCTTGGGTGCCGTCCACGAGCAGTTCCGACGGTACTTGTGCCGGTTGCAACTCGTAGGCTTTGCCCTTCTCGGATTCGAACTTCCAGCACTGCGTGCCATCGGTCGACTGCGACGAATGCACCGTGCCCTTCATCGTGATCTGGCCTTTCGCATCCGGCTTGTCATCGGTGTTGCAACCGGCGACGGCTAGCGTGAGCAACGCCGCCAATACCGGTGTGTACCGTGCAACTCTCCGCATCTCGCACCTCTCGGTTCAAAAGAATCAGGCCCCTACATACACTAGACATTCACGGCCGTGAGCGGGAGATCCCCATCCCTCAGGGCTCCGGTGCCCGCATCGCAATTCCCCGAGCATGTCGAACGATCGGGCGGCGCCCTGTCCTACAAACCTTTATACTACAGCAACTTGCCTGCCACAACAGGTGCGTGGATGTGACCGGCCTCTGCTCTGGGCTGTCCGGGCCACGTAATTCCGCTCCCTCGCCCGGGACCCGTTCGTCGGCGTATCCCCCCGCGCCAATGCTATTTCGGCGCTCAAATCGTCTGATGCCAGTGGGCGAGCCGCGCGACCCCAGGGAGTCGGTCCCCGGGGCGCCGCCGGGCGGTCGTCCCGCGGATCCGACGTGCCCGGTATGAACCCGATTGCCACTCCTACGTGACCGACGTACTCCATTCGCCAACAGCGCGTCCGCCAAACGGATCACCACCACCGCTCCCGAAAGAGCTCTCGGATTTTCTCGTCGAGCTCGCGGTCGCGCTGCAGCGACGTGCGATGTACCCGGGCGGCCACCCGACGCTCGCGGTCGCGGAACAACGCTTGATCCAGCGGATGACGCCGCTGCTCGCCGATATCGAGGCCGTCGCGGTCGGCGTGGCGCGCGATCAGTTGGTGATCGATGGCAATGCCACCGACCCGCGCAATCCACATCTCGCCGGTCTCGCAGAGCGACTGCACGGACACCGACTCGCTGGGTTCCGATTCGCCAACGGCATCACGCTCGACGAAATCACGGGGTTTCTCACCCGCCTCTCGCGCGATCCCGAGGAAGCGGGGCGCGAGCCACGGTCCGAAGCCGGTCGAGTCCCCGCGGACTGGCGTCACATCACGCTGTATCGGCAATCGTACGAGCGACTCGAGCTCGTCGAGGATGAAGAGAGCGAGGGTGATGGCGCACCACGTTCGCTCCCGCAGGGCGCGCGCCTCTGGCTCGACCTCGCCCAGGCGGCGATGGTCGTGGATCAAGGGGCCGGTAACGGCGAGGGAGGCGGGACCGGCGGCGGGACCGGCGGCGGGACCGGCGCCGAAACCGGCGGCGGCGAACCGGACGGCACCGGCGGGAAGGGCCGCCCCGCGCCCATCGAGACGGACCCGGGCCAGGTCGCCAAAGCCATCAATGCGCGCGCACGAGAAACCGGGTACGAGCAGGCGGTGGTGGGATATCTCGTGCAGATCGCCGAACAATTGCGAGTCACGGACACCGCTGACACCACGCTGCTGCGGACGCGGGTCTCGAAACTCGTCCGCGAGCTCAGCCCCGAGGCCGTCCACCGGCTGCTGGAGATGGGCGGCAATCTCGTCCAGCGACGGACGTTCTTGACGGATGCCTCCGCGGGTATGGCGACCGACGCCGTGTTGACTCTCACTGTGGCCGCCGCCGATGTGTCGCAGAGGTCCATTTCGAAGACGCTGCTCCGACTGCTGGTCAAGCTCGCGAACCACTCGAAGCGCGGCGCCCCCAGCGCGCGCTCGGCGGCCGACTCCGCGTTCCGCGAGCATGTGCGCGATATGATCGATAACTGGACCGCGCCCAATGCGACGCCCGAAGATTATGGACGGGTCCTCGATCGACTGACCAGTCCGGCCGCCGAGCCAGGGCGCGCGGCCATGACGGCGCAAGCCTGCGAGCCCGAGCGCGCGATCGAGATCTGTCTCGAGCTGCGGAACGCCGGCCCCTCGCTCTGGGACGCGGTGAACGCGATGATCGCGCGAGGCGACATCATACCGCTCCTCGACCTGATCGACGCCGCGCCTGCCGATAACCCGCTGCCCGGCGTCATCCGCACCCGGATCGCGAGCCCGGAGAATTTTCGCCGCATCCTCGAGATGCCGAACACGGACCCGAAACGCCTCGAAGAATTCGCGCGGCGAGTGGGGGTCGCGGGGACCGACGTGGTGCTGGACGTGCTAGCCACGTCACAGTCCCGCGCCGCGCGCCGGAAGCTGCTGGCGCTCGTCGCCCATTTCGGCGACGGCATTGGTCCTGCAGTCGTGGCACGGCTCCAGAGCGCGCCCTGGTACATTCAGCGCAACCTGCTCATCCTGCTGGCCGGGATCGCCGAGTGGCCAGCCGACTTCTCACCGGTCCCCTACGCGTCACACGAGGACGTCCGCGTGCGCCGCGAGGCAATGCGATTGATGATCAAGCGGCCCGCCAGCCGTGCCGCTGCGGTGACGACCGCGCTGGCCGACACCGATCCGCAGATCATCCGATTGGGGATCGACGCCTCGAGCAAAGACTGTCCGCCGGCGGCCGTCCCGCGTCTCGTGCAACGCGTCGCGAGCGGGAGGCTGCCCCTCGAGCTCCAGGTGTTGGCGATCCGGGTCCTTGGGACCACACGCGCCGCGTCCGCGCTCACCTGTCTCGCCGACATGACCATTACCCGGAGCCGCTGGCTGCGCCGCGAACGGTTGGCGCCCAAGTCGGCCGCCGTGCTCGCCGCACTGTCGGCGCTCGCAATCCATTGGCCCTCCGCGGCCCGCGTGGCGCCACTGCTCACGTTGGCCGCGACGTCCAGCGATCCCGAAATCCGGGCCGCGGTCCGCCGCGCGCCCGCTGATCGCATGGTGAACGCATGAATCCGCCGATTCGCTTTCTGCACGAGCTATCCCGTGCGCTCGCGGCCAGCTCGCTGTACGGTGAGCAGCACCCTGCGCGGCGAAAGGCCGTGCAGACGTCGTATGACGCGCTGCAACTACTGTTGGCGGAGGACGAAGACCCCTCGTTCAGTTTCCTCGGCCGCGACGTCGTCTACGGCTACGATGCGCTGCGTGAGCTCAAGGATTGGGAATGGTCCGAACGGTTCGCGGCGATGGGCGTCCAACGCATTGAGATCGTGGGCGATGTCAGCCAGGAAGACTTCACCATCTTCATCGAGGACGTGCACGCTCGGCTCGTCGCGAGCACCACCGGGGGGTCCGCGAACGGTGGGGCGTCGAATGGGTCCGCGCCAGCCGGCGTCCCCGCGCTCGCCACGTCTCGCCAGATGTCGATCCGGTTCGGGGCGATCGGTGTGCAAGGCGCGGCCACGGGCGGTGGCGTAGCGGTGCCGTCGCTCCCCGATGTCCCCATCAGCCTGGAAGAAGAGTCCGAGGCCATCGGCTACATCCATAGTCAGGTGGCGGGCGAGGGTATCGTACCCCTCGTCGAGGCCGAAGCCGTCGTCCGGTCGCTGTCCGTCGCGCTGCACACGGATGGGCGGCTGCTGATCCCACTCCTCAGGCTCAAGTCTTTCGATCAGTACACGACCACGCACTCGATTAACGTGTCCATCCTGTCGATGGCCCTCGCCGAAGCGCTTGGCCACACCCCCCGCGACGTCCGCACGCTGGGCGTGGCGGGACTGCTACATGACTTGGGCAAGGTCCGCGTCCCACCCGAGATTCTGTCCAAATCTGGCAGCCTGTCGCCCGAGGAGCGCGAGTTACTCGAACGCCACCCGACCGACGGCGCTCGGATCATCCTCAACAGTGACCGCAAGCTCACGCTTCCCGCAGCCGTGGCGTTCGAGCACCATATCATGATCAATGGCGGCGGCTATCCACATCGGCATTTCTCGCGCGACTGCCACCACGCAAGCACCATCGTGCACGTGTGCGATGTCTACGATGCGCTCTACACGGATCGTCCCTATCGCGCCGCGTGGCCATCGGCGAAAGCCCTGCACTACATCGAGCGACGCGCCGACCGCGAGTTCGACACCGCGGTCGCCACCGCGTTCATCGCTCTGATGCGCAAGAACGAACGGCACCTCGAAGCCGCCAGCAACTAACCGCGCCGCGACCGCCCGGCGTCCGCGCTACGCGACGCTGCGAAGTACCCGCGACAGCACCTCGAAGATCTCGTCGATCTGGCGGCGCTCGACGATGAGGGGCGGCGAGAGCGCAATCGTGTCGCCGGTGATGCGTACCATCACCCCGTGCGCGAAGCAGTCGAGGAACACGTCGTACGCCCGCGCGCCTGGCGCATCGGCCCGCGACTCCAGTTCGATGCCCGCCACCAGGCCCAGGTTCCGCAGGTCGATCACGTGCGGCAGTCCCCGGAGCGCATGCACGGCGTCAGCCCAGTACGCGCCGAGTGAGGCCGCACGCGTGAACAGGCCCTCCTGCTCGTAGACGTCGAGCGCCGCCAAGCCCGCCGCCGCCGCGAGCGGATGGCCGGAGTAGGTGTAGCCGTGAAAGAACTCAATCCCCGGGCTCGCGCCGCTGACGACCGCCTCGTACACGCCATGGCGCACGATCGCGGCGCCCATCGGGACCGCGCCGTTGGTCAGGCCTTTCGCGACGGTCATGATGTCGGGCAGCACGCCGAAATAGTCGGCCGCGAATGGCGCGCCCAATCGACCGAAACCGGTGATGACTTCGTCGAAGATGAGCAGGATGCCGTGACGATCGCAGATCGCGCGAAGCCGCTCGAGATAGCCGGTCGGCGGGACCAGCACACCAGTGGACCCGGCCACGGGCTCGACGATGACCGCGGCGATCGACGCCGCGCCGTGCTCCCGGATGATCGCCTCGAGCGCGTCCGCCCGGTCCGCACCGTGCGCCGGCTGGCCGCGGCTGAATGCGTTCCGCGCGAGGTCATGCGTGTCCGGCAGATGGCTCACCGCCGGCAGCAGCGACGGGAATTGCTTTCGGTTGTTCTCGATCCCGCCAACGGAGATCCCGCCAAAGCCGACGCCATGATAGCCGCGCTGCCGCCCCACAAGTCTCGTCCGCTGTCCCTCGCCCCGCGCTTGATGGTACGCGAGCGCGATCTTGAGCGCCGTGTCCACTGCCTCGGACCCCGAGTTCACGAAGAACACGTGATCGAGATCGCCAGGTAGCCGCGCCGCGAGCCGATTGGCGAACTCGAACGCCAACGGGTGACCCATCTGGAACGACGGCGCGAAATCGAGCTCGCCCGCCGCGGCACGAATGGCGGCCACGATCGGCGCTCGGCCATGCCCCGCGTTGACGCACCACAGCCCCGACACGGCGTCCAGCACGCGTCGGCCATCGACGGTGGTGTAATGCATGTCCTTCGCCGATACCAATAATCGGGGCGCCTGCTTGAATGCGCGGTTCGCCGTGAACGGCATCCAGAGCGATTCGAGTGACACGGCGCTGGACTCACCGTGCGCCAGATCGTGCAATGCGGTTGCGGACATAGGTGCGAGGGATGGGGTGGTGGTCAGGCGCCGACACTGTGTCCCTCCCGCAACTTATGCATGCCGAGCGAGGAGAACCACTGAGCGCGGGATCTTGAGCGCGGGATCTCGGGCCGTTGAGGCGCTCGGCGGGGTATCGCACAAGCCTCGGGCCTGCTCCCGGTAGGCGCCACCGGGGCGTACTTTCCCCCCATGCCACCACTGTTCACACCGCCCAAGCTCGCCCTCACGCGTGCGACCACGCGTGCGCACATGCGTCCGCGCATGCGTGCACTCACGCGTGTGGTGGCTGTCGTGTCGGCCGGATCGCTGCTCGCCGTCCTAACGGCGGAGACGAGGTCGCCCAGCGAGCCGCCGTCCACGCATGCGACGTCGCGTGGGCGCGACGCACGCTCGGACGGATTGGCCGGCGCTGCGGCGACGACACCGCCGCCCGCGCTCTACGATTTCCGGATCGACCGGGGCTGGCTTCGGATGCCGGACGGGGTCCAGCTCGCCGTCACGTATTTTCGGCCGGTGCCACGATCGCCGAACGAGCGGTTCCCGGTCCTGGTCGAGATGCTGCCCTACCGCAAGGAAGACTCGTTCTATCGCCGGGACTATCCCCTGTACAGCTGGTTCGTGCGGCGCGGCTATCTCATGGTAAGGGTGGACGTCCGCGGGACGGGATCGTCGGAAGGACACCTGCCGCCCCGCGAGTACTCGGACGAAGAGCTCGCCGATGCCGTCGAGGTCATCGGGCAGGTGGCCAAGATGCCGGGATCGACCGGAGCGGTCGGGATGTGGGGCAAGTCCTGGGGCGGGTTCAATTCGATTCAGGTCGCCATGCGCCAGCCGCCAGCGCTCAAGGCGATTCTCGCGATGTATGCGTCCGACGATCTGTTCCACGACGATGTCCACTACAACGACGGTCTCTTGAAGGTCGATCAGTACGCGCTGCAGATGGACCACGAGAATGCGCTCCCCGCGCCACCGGACTACCGCACGGATTCGGCCTACTTCGCCAACCGCTTCGATGCCTACCCGTGGCTGCTGACGTATCTGCATCACCCGGTGGACGATGACTGGTGGCGGAGTCACTCACTCCGGTTCCACTATGACCAGCTCCGGGTACCGAGTTTTCTGATCGGTGGATTGTTGGACGGCTATCGCGATCCCGTGATTCGCATGCTGGATAGCGTCCACGCGCCCGTCAAAGCGGAGATCGGCCCCTGGAAGCACGACTATCCGGACGACGCGGCTCCAGGGCCCAGCATCGAGTGGCGCGCGCAAGCGATCCGCTGGTGGGACTACTGGCTCAAAGGCATGAAGAACGGGGTCATGGATGAGCCGCGCCTCACGATCTTCGCGCGTGCCGGCCAGCCGCCTGATGCAGCGCAGCAGACGACGGCCGGATCGTGGCGGTTCGAGGACTGGCCGATCACGCGCACGCGGTGGCGCACGTGGTATCCGGGCGCCGACCATCGATTGGTGGATCAGCCATCCGGTCCCGCGCTCGATGACCGACTCCGCTATGTCGCCGGCGACGGCACCGCAGTGCCGGTCTGGTGGAACGATCCGACCGGGAACATGGCGGCTGACGACGGTGGCAGTCTGGTGTACGACGGTCCCGTCGCGACCGAACGCATCGAGATCGTTGGCCTCCCGCGCGTTCGCCTCCGCGTCGCCGCCGACGCGCCGATCGCCGATTGGACGGTCCGGCTGGAAGATGTGGCCCCCGATGGCCAGGTCGCGCTCGTCACCGGCGGCCAGGTCAGCGGTGCCCAACGCACGTCACGCCTTGCGCCGACTCCCCTGACTCCAGGCGCGGCGATCGACTTCGTGGACACGCTGCATTTCACGACCTGGACGTTCCAGCCCGGGCACCGCATCCGGCTCGCCGTCGCGAACGCGCAGTTCCCCATGGTGTGGCCAACTCCCTACACCATGACCACTCGGCTCGCCACGAGCGATGAGCACTCGGCGCTCGAGCTTCCCGTCGTCCCCACCGATCCCCGCGCGCGGGTCCCGCACCTCCCGGTCCCGGAGCCGCGAACGGATGCGCCGGACGCGCGGACGATGCAGCACGAGCCGGCATCCGGACTGGTTGTCACGCACGATGTGCTGGCCAAAACGACCGGTGTCGATTTCCTGACGCACGATGAGTATGCGATCGGCGAGCGCGAGATCGATAACATCGAGAAGGAACACTACGAGACGCACGACGATCAGCCCGCTGACTCGCGGTTCCTCGGCGACGAGGTCCACGCGATTCGCCTCCCCGGCGGCCGCACCGTGCGGGTCCACACGGTCATCGACATGCGTTCTGACAGCGCGAGCTTCCACGTCACCATCACGCGCCGCCTGTACGTCCGCGACGCCCTCGTCCGCACCAAGACGTGGACTGATACCCTCCCCCGCGGCATCCACTAACGGCCATCTCGTCGTCGCGTGCTCCGCTGTCGGCAGCCGGCTGTCGTTACTGAATTCGGATGATCGCGACCTGTGGATGAAGGCTGGGCGATAGCACCGCACCGCTCGGTGTCTCGAACTGCAGTGTGACGGTGGACGCGGTCGATGGCGCCGCGAGCTGATAGTACGACACCGTGCCGGGCACCATTGACCCGGACATCGGGCTGCCGGCCGTGATTGCCTGCGTCACGATCGGAAATGGCATCGTGACGTGATCCTGGCCCCCTGCAGCCGCGAACAGCGCTTGATAGATGAGGCGCAGGTTGTAGGACGGGAACTGGTACTGGGGCGGGATCGCGCTCCGCGGTACGCCCGGCAGGCTGTCCGCGAACGCCGCGATGCCGAAGTTGGCGAAGATCGTCGGGAACGCGACCCCAGAGGCGGCGGCGAGATTGGCCGTGCCGGTCACGGTGCCGTTCTCCAATTTGGCGTACACGGTCGAGTCGAACTGATCGCCCATGTACCGGAGCAGCAGCCAATCGCCGCCGCGCCATGCGAGACAACAGTCGGCGTCGGTGTGTAGGGTCAGCGAGAGGGTATCGGGGCGGAGGAGATAGTTGTAGGAATCGAAGAGCTGCTCCGTGATGAACGGCTCCGCGGAATCCGGAAAGATCTGGGCGGGATTTGTGCGGCCGGTCGGCGGCGGATACAGCGCTTCGTAGTGCCGTGCCCCCAACTCGGTCGCCACGATGCTCTCCCCCTCATCGAGCCACCCTTCCTCGGCCGCCCCGTTATGCAGCACGACGTGGTGGCCGAAGTTGATCATGTGCTGGAGTTCGTGCAGAAAGGTGCCGGGGGTGATGCTCACGACGTCGGCCGTCGAGTGCGCGCAACTGAACTGGCCCGTTGGATCCGGTACCACCTGATAGAAGATCTCGCCGCCGTTCGAACCGCGGCCGCCGACGTCAAGGTCGCCAGAGTAGAAAAAGCCGGCGACATACCCTTCGCTGTCGCACTCACTCGCCGGCGTGATCCCGTTGACGATCTGGGTCAGGAGCATGATCACGTGCCCGTTGTGATCGATGTCCGTGGGCGCGCCGAATGTGTTGAGATCGAGCTGGTACAGCAGGTGGTCCGCGTATTGACCGAAGGTGGTCAGTTGCGTCGGTGTAAAACCATTCGGCGGCGCAGCTGTGTCCACGTAGACGTAGACGTTGGTGCCGACGTATTCGAGCCGCGCGACGCTGGTCTCGAACGTCGAACCGGTGGAGTCGGCGAGGACGTGAAACGACCGCAGTTGGTTGAGCGTGTCCAGGGCGAGGACCGGGACGGTCGGCCGCACACTGGATGAGCCGGAGCGGGCCGCGCCGCTCGCTGTCCCGCGCGCGGCGGCCAACATCTTGAGATCGAATGCCGCCTGACGACGGTTCGTCGCCGGGACGTGCGAGGCGAGTGACCACCCGAATGTCGGTGCGCGGCCCGCGCTCGCCGTCGGCGACATGCCCGCGGTCCCCGGGCGCCCCGCGGCGGTCAGCGCCGAGCGTCCCTCGTGGCCCAGTGTAAACGTCTGGAACTGATACTGCACGTTGTCGACCGCGAACTCGGGCACGATCAGATAGGTCGCGCCGTTGCCGGCCAACGTAATCCTGGTCGCGCCATTGGAACAGTCAACGGTCGCGCCCTGGTGTGGCGATAACGTGACGGTAGCCGACGGAACGCACGCGCCACCGGGTGCCGCCGCGGTCGGGCTCCCACCGCAGGCCACGAGTATGACCGCCACTGTCGCGCAGATCGCCGACGTTGAAGTCTTCATGTCGCCCTCGACAATTTACTGAGCCGTGTGAATCCAGCGGGTGATCGCCGCCCGGAATCGTAGCCCGGGAAGCAGAGAGGAACATACCCGGACCGCCCATCGGAGTGCCGTCACACCGCGCTGGGGCGATGGGCTACGTTGGGGAGTCGCCATTCGCCCCTGGGGCGAATCGCTCACTGACGTGGGCCCGTAACTCTCGGAGATCCGATGGGACGATTTGATCAGAAGGTGGTCGTGGTGACCGGGGGCACCTCTGGCATTGGGCGGGCCGCGGCACTGGCGTTCGCCCGCGAGGGGGCGGCGGTCATGATCGCCGGACGGAATGAGGAACGCGGCAGCGCGGTGCTGCGCGAGATTGAAGCCGCGGGCGGCACCGCGGCGTTCCGGTCGACCGATGTCTCTCGCGCGGAGGCGGTCGACGCGCTGGTGGTGGAGACCGTGCGGCGGTTCGGACGGCTCGATTGCGCGTTCAACAACGCGGCGAATCTCGATGCCGGCACATTCAAAGGCACGGCGGACTTCTCGGAAACGGAGTTCGATCGACACCTCGCGCAGAACCTCAAGAGCGTGTGGCTCTGCATGAAGTACGAGTTGGCACAATTCCTCCGGCAGAACACCGGGGGCGCGATCGTGAACACCTCGTCGGTCAATGGCCTTGGCGGCGCGCCCCACAACGCGCTGTATGCGGCGGCCAAAGCGGGAGTGCTCGGACTCACCAAGTCTGCAGCGCTCGAATATGCCGGACGCGGCATTCGCGTGAACGCATTGGTCGCGGGCGCGTTTCGCACGCCAATGCTCGAAGGCGTGTTCTCGCGTCTCGCGCCGGACAATCCCGTGACCGCCGAGGAGATGTACGCGCGGCAGATCCCCACGGGACGGGTGGGCAGGCCGGAGGAAGCTGCGGACGTGGCCCTCTGGCTCTGCTCCGACGTGGCCTCGTATGTGACGGGCCACTCCATGATTGTGGATGGTGGGCTGACGGCGTCCATGCGGTGACAGCCCGGAGCACATCAGCGCTGCAATACCAAGGCGACCCAGCGCTGACCGTTGCTCTTGACCGGTCGCGCGGGTGATCGGCTAGCGACTGCTGCGGGCCGAGTCTGATGTCAGGTAGGTCACGAGCGCATTCCCCTCCAGGAGGGTAAACCGTTAAGGCCGGGCGCAGGGCTTTGGAGTATCATTTAACCGACCCTAACGTGCCGTCTGCCCGACGTCTTCGCTCTAAACCGAGTCACCCTCGCAATGATGACCCCTCTCTGCGCCAAGCTCGTGCCGTCGCCAGTGTCCATACTACGCTCATCATGGCTCATCGCGGTGTGTGTCGCGCCGATTTGGCTTTCCGCGCAAACCACAATCGACACCACCAAGCTGGAAGACGAAGCTGTTCAGCGCACGACCGAGTACATACGCCTCAACACGACCAACCCACCGGGCAACGAGGTGCAGACGATGCGCTTCCTCGCCCGGATCCTACAGCAAGAAGGGATTCCCTTCGACACCGCGTCGTCGGCCCCCGGCCGCGGGAACATCTGGGCGCGCCTCAAGGGTGGCCCGAAGCCCGCGCTCGTGCTTCTGCATCACATGGATGTGGTGCCCGCCGATCCCAAGTACTGGGATGCGGACCCCTTCGCGGCCACGGTGAAGAACGGCGAGATCTACGGCCGCGGGACGCTCGACACGAAGACGCTCGGCATCGTCGAGCTCGAAGCCTTTCTCGCGCTCCACCGATCGCACACTCCGCTGGACCGCGATGTCATCTTCATGGCGACGGCCGACGAAGAAGCGGGCGGTGTCTTCGGCGCCCAATGGGTGGTCCAACACCACCCCGAAGCCTTTCGCGGGGCCGGCTTCCTGATCAACGAAGGCAGCATGGGCTCGGTCGACGGAACGCGTCAGTCGTTCGCCATCGAGGTCACGCAGAAAACTCCCTTCTGGCTCAAGCTCACGACCACCGGCAAGGCGGGCCACGGCTCCACCCCGCCGCCCGCGTCGGCCGTCAACCGCCTCATCCGAGCCCTCTACCGGCTCCAGACGTATGACTTCGCACCCCGGGTCGTGTCCGCGGTCGCCACGTATTTCGCCGCGATCGCGCCGACCGCGTCGCCCAAGTGGAAGGACGTGCTCACCAATCCCGCGACGCTCACGACCGACCACAACGCGCTCGCGGAATTCCAGATCGACCTCCCGGAGCTCGCGGCGCTGGTCCGCAACACGTGCTCGATCACCGGGCTGCAGGGGAGCAACAAGATCAACGTCGTGCCGCCCGAGGCATCGGCGTTGGTGGATTGCCGGCTGCTCCCCGACCAGGACCACGAGGCGTTCCTCCGCGAGTTCACTGGCGTGCTCAACGATCCGGACATCAAGGTGGACAAGATCATCGACTTCACACCGGCGGTGACCGCGACTAATACGCCGCTCTACGACGCGATCGTCGCCGTCGTCCATCGCCACTTCCCCGACGCGAGCATCGCGCCGTCCGTCGAGACCGGATTTACCGACAGCCACTGGTTCCGCGACCTCGGCATCGCGAGCTACGGCTTTGCGCCGTTCATGGTGCCAGAAGCCGAACAGTCCGGGGTGCATGGAAACAACGAACGCTTGTCAGTGGAGAACATCCGCCGCGGCACACAAATGATGCTCGAGATCGTCAGCCGCGTGGTGAGCGAATAGAACTGGAGAGGTGCCGCCGAGATAGAATCCACGTTCGTTCAGACGCTGCCGGCCGTTGCGCCAGCCTCGAGGAGCCTATTTCTTGAGAGCGACGGCCCACTGTCTGAAATGGCTGGAGCCATGATGCGACCGGCCGCGTACATGTCGTTCCCACCCTGAGCCCAACCATGAGCCGCCATCCACTTCCCGCGTGAAGTCACCCGCCGAGGCGCGGCCCGTGCTACCCCCGACTACTCCGACTGGCCCACTACGAGTATCGCTCGCTATCCCGCTCTATAATGAAGAGCTGATCGTGCCCGAGCTGCTCGCGCGTCTCAACGCCGTCCTCGACACGGTTCCCGGGGGCCCCCACGAGATCGTCATCGTCGACGACGGAAGCAGGGATCGGACGCTGACGATGCTGACCGCGGCAGCCGCGGTGACGGGCTCGCGGCTGGTCGTCGTGTCGCTCTCCCGCAATTTCGGCCATCAAGTCGCGTTGACGGCCGCGCTGGACCACACGAGCGGCGACGTGGTGGTCGCAATGGACGGCGATCTCCAGGACTCGCCCGAGGCGATTCCGACGTTCTTGGAGTACTACGCCCAAGGGTATGACGTCGTCTACGCGCAACGCGTGATGCGAAAGGAGGCGTGGTATCTCCGCCTCTCGTATTTCCTGTTCTATCGACTCATCCTCAGGCTCTCCGACATTCGGCTCCCCGTCGATGCGGGCGATTTCGGTCTCATGTCGCGCCGGGTTGTCGACATTCTTCGCCGCACACGCGAGCATCACCGCTATCTCCGCGGCCTGCGCACGTGGGTCGGATTTCGCCAGATCGGGGTCAACGTCGAGCGCAGCGCACGCTACGCCGGCGATAGCAAGTACGGGACGCTCAAACTGCTGCGACTGGCCGCCGATGGCATCTTCTCGTTCTCCATCGTGCCCCTCAGAGCGGCCGCGGCCGCCGGGTTCCTCGCGATCGTCGCGGCCAGTCTCTACGCCGTCTACGCGATCTACGTTCGTGTGGTCCTCGACCGCTCACCCGCCGGCTTCACCGCCACGATCCTGGTCGTGACGTTTCTCGCCGGCATCAACTTGCTATTCATGGGCGTGATCGGCGAATACGTCGGCCGCGTATATGAAGAGGTCAAGTCACGCCCGCCCTACATCGTCAGCTCGGTGACGCGAGGGCCCACGGAGCCGCACCCCGCTCCAGCCAGTTCCGACCGCAGGCCGGAGTAGGTCGCCGTGGATCCGGAATACGCTCGACGGTATCGCGATCTCTATAACCACCATTGGTGGTGGCGTGCGCGAGAGGATGTCATTGTCGAGCTGCTGCGCACCATGCGCCCCCCAACCGGGTGGGCCCACATTCTCGATATCGGGTGCGGCGGCGGTGTGTTCTTCGATCGGTTGGCGGAGTTCGGCGATGTGCGTGGCGTCGAGCCCGATGCCACACTCGTCGATGACGACCCGGCCGTACGCCGGCGGATCCATATTGGACCCTTCGACGAGAGCTACCGCCCGGAACAACGGTTTGGGCTGATCCTCATGCTCGATGTCATCGAACATCTCGACGACCCGACCGCCGCGCTGCGCCTCGCGCTCTCGATGCTGGAGCCCGACGGAGTGATCCTCCTCACGGTGCCTGCCTTCCGGACGCTCTGGACGACGCACGATGATATCAATCAACACCGAACCCGCTACACGAAACGCTCGATGCGAGCGTTGGCGCGCCACAGCGGGATGCGCATCGGTCGCATACGGTATTTCTTCCACTGGACGGCGTCCATCAAGTTGGCCCAGCGGGTGGTCGAAGCCTTCGTGCACCCGACACCAACGCCCGCGACGATACCACCGCCGGCGATCAATTCGTTCTTATATCGGATGTCTCGGGCCGAACACCGGCTGCTGACTCGTTTCCACCTGCCGTTCGGAAGCTCGCTGCTAGTTCTGGGCTACCGAGCGAAGTAGGTCGCCATGACAGGGCTCGCCGCCCGGATCGATTGTGAGGCTGGCTAGAATGAATTGCGGAGGTACTCATAAATCTCGGCGCCGCGTTCGCCGCGATGGTATGCGATGCGCCCCCCGGCGGCCGTCAACGTGTCGGCAAGTGTCGAGTCGCAACTGTTATGACAGTGTGTGAAGAAGAGCCAGATCTCTGGGCTTGCCGCAGCGCGGATGCGCTTCGCTTCGTTAGCCGCCCACCCAGGATCAGGTGTCTGTTGCGACACATCTGCAAACCGTGCCTCCATCCCAGTCGGTACTCCGATCAGCTCGACTCGAGCGCCAGCGTGAACGATATAGTCCTCTCCCTCGTTTTCCACTGGGTGGCCGCGACTGGGCATGTTGCCAGAGTTGGGTCCCGTACTCGCAGCCACATCGCTCAATAGCCGAATTCGCAATGTATCTGGGCTGCTCCAATCGGTCGTGTAAAAGATCCAAATCGGAACATCGCGCGAAAAAATGTAGACGGGTGCGTTGGGGCGAGCATGGCGATCGAAATCGGCAACGGCGGCCCGAAGCTGGTCGGGTTGCATTGCGTCCTGCAGTCGTAGTACGCCGTCTACCGTCGCGGGGGTGAGGAGCAGGGTGGCCAGCACCGCGAATATCAGGCCCCCGATGTCGAGAGATCGACGCGCCGCAACGCCCGCAACTGCTTCCAGACCGCCAGCCATGGCAATCAGGATAGTCGGGGCAACGAATACCAGCGTCCGTTCGGACAGAGGATAAATCCTCAATGCCGACGCCGTCACAGCTGCCAACACCGGACCGGCGAGTAGCACGAACACCCATCGGCCATGTCGTCGGCTGAGAGAGTAGAGGCCGCCTACCGCCACGACCACCAACAGCACGCGCAAAACCCCTGGGTAGGCAATTCCTTCACCGAGGAAGAGTTCCTGAACTGTCCACCCAATGCGTGCGCGAGCCAACTCCACCATGTGCGAGATGGGGGGTTGAATAAATGCACCATTCCAGTAGCGCTGCATATAGCTGTTCTGAACGGTTGCGCGCTGCAGCGCGAGAAAATTGACCGCAACACTCGCGACCGACACGGCCGCCATTATCCTGAGGTGGCGCCGATAGGTGGGGTCACCACCTGCGGGGGAGACGGCGATTGCAGCGATGGCCGCCACCACGACGAACGCTGCGGGTGCTGACAAAAATGGCCCGAGCGAACACGCCGTGCCGAGTACCCACCAGCGCGCAGGTACACCCGGAAAGGCTACGACCCGTAACGTCAAGACGAGTATGAGTGCAGCCATTGCCGCGTCCACGGCGTACGGCTTGAAAAAGTCGGCATATACCGAGACGATCGGGCAGACCGCCGCAAACGCCGTCGTCAGGGCCGCCGCCTCGACGGTGGAGAGCAAGCGCCGCGCGGCGTACCATGCGAGCGGAACGAGCGCGAGGCCAGCAACAAACGGGGTCACTCGTAGCGCCCGCTCGTTGACACCCCAAACCAGCACGCTCGCCTTGGAA
The DNA here is from genome assembly GCA_003152485.1 of Gemmatimonadota bacterium. Lineage (GTDB taxonomy): Bacteria > Gemmatimonadota > Gemmatimonadetes > Gemmatimonadales > Gemmatimonadaceae > Palsa-1248. Next base: position 95,784 of record PMAE01000018.1, read on the forward strand.
ATCAACAGGAAGAGCGCTGGCGCAGTCTGCTCAAAGGCCAGCGGCCGCAACAGCATAGCGGATGACCGGGTGGCAACATTGAGCGCCACCATTGCCTCGTCGAGCCCTAGAGCGGGGTGGTACAGATACGTACTCAGTCGCATGGCTAGACCGAGGCACACGACAATGCAGCTGGCACCCACTACGATCACGCGGCTGGCGCGGCCAACCGAGATCACCGCCAACGGACCGTAAAATATCCCACGCGCGTCGAATCCGGAAATTGACGACGTAGTGCGAGCACAAGGCTTGTATCGACCGACGAGAATCGAAACTGTCGATTTACCGCGACGACGGTGATGCTATGTTGGTCAATCGAGCGCAAGACGTTCCATGTGTCTCCAGGTGGGTCGTTCAGGAACTCAAAGGTCGTCCGTGTTGGGTTCCGCAGACCTGCCAGAAAATATGCTTCGGGGCAGTCTGGGGTGCAAAACGTGTAGCCTCCTGTCGCGTGCGCCCGGAGGGTCGTCACGAGACGCGTAAAGACGACGCTATCACTGCGACCGATGCGCAACCCGCCTCGTGGAAGCGGAAGGGTCGCCGTGGCTTTCGGCTGAGGTACGACCGTACCAAGGGTATAGTACGCTCGCGTGTTCATACGCCCAACCGCAAAACACAACGCGAATGCCAGAAGTATCCCACCCACTCCTGACGGCACCCGAGGACTCAGTTCGGTTGTGACCGCGATGACCGAAAGCAGTGCCAGCGGCGCAACGTAGCAAAAGTAAACGGCCGCGGCGAATGGGAATTGCACGAGACTGAAGAAAATGGCAACAAATACAACGAGAACGGCTCGTTCGCGCGCAATCGATGGCCGCACTAGACCGTGCTTGAAGAGGAGGAGGGCCGCCGCCGCGCAAGCCACGATCGGGACGGTCACCCGAGCCGCATCAAAAATATTTACATACACGCGGCCGTGACTCGATAACAGTAGCACGCCCAATGCCACGGGTATCGCGACGGCTGTAATGATGCGCCGTGTCGGTCCGCGAGCGAAAGCCGCTACGCATAAACCAACGGCAATCGCGGAGGCTCGTGCCCCTTCTCTGAATCCCGGGGCAGTCAGAGTTGCCGATACGAGCCGTCGGAGCGGCAGCACGAACACACCTGTGATAAGGGCGCGGCCGGCGTGATTCGCGACAAATGGGACGAGGAACACGATAATAGGTGCGCCAACCCCTGCGGCAAACGCGAGGAGTTCGAGCGACACCGTCCTCCATCTTACTGCCCGAGACCGCAGGCCTGCGGCAACGATGATGAGGCTGACGGCGACCCCGGGTACCACAAAGTGAAGAACGGTCCCCGCCGCAATACCGTGCCATACGAGGCCGAGCAGGCCAAGTGGGAGCATGATGGCCGCAACAATGGCAAACGCCACCCGTAACTCTCGCCGTCGTGACGAGACCATCGCGTCCGGGAGTTCATTGCTAGAGTCAAGGCCGCGCCAGTACAGAAACGCAACTACTGCGACAATAAAGTAGATCCCCACAATCTTCACGAGCACGGAAAGGCCAGCGCACAGCCCTGCCACCGCCAGCCAACGTCGAGAGCGTGTCTCCAAGTACCAGACTACCGCCAACGTTCCAGCCGTGGCCAAAAAGAGGTTATACCACGATGGCATCGAAGCTGAGTAATTCGGTACACTCCACGCCACCGCTGTGGCCGTCGCTAGTGCCGCAGCCCATGGAGACAGAAAGCGAACGGCTATGACGTAGAACGCAGGTACCCAGAGCGCGAACGCTAGGAGTAGTGCGCATCGGAGCGTTAGTAGCGACTGGCCACCGACGGCAAAGGCCATTGCGTGATACGCGGTCAGCAGTCCTGTGTACGCGTCACCGAAATCGCGATGTGGAAGCTGACCCGCGAGCGTCCGGGCCGCGGTCTGGGCCAGGAGCCCCTCGTCGTGAGGGGTCCAATCGCGGTTGATCCGAGATCCCACGTAAGCGACACAGGCGATCCAGGTTCCAACCATCGACGGCCAATACCGCGACGTGATGATCGCCGTGTCTTGTGCTTGGGGCGAAGGCTCCGAAGGTCCACTCATGACTGGGCCAAAGTAACGCTCGGAATGCGCCACGGTGACGGCAGGTCGTGTATTATCTGGTTGCTAACACCACGACAGGCGCCGCCGACAGCTTGCATCTCTTATCTTGTAGGCACGCTATGCCCCACTCCGAGGATGGGTTGGCCAGCTCTCCGAATCGCGGCCGGGCGCTCACTGAACGCCTCCTCGAGCACTCGCTCGTCTATCGCGCGTGGCAGGCACCGTTCGCCGAGCGAAAGTTTGCGCCGCTGAGACGGTACAACGATATCGGCGCCGCCCGGCGGGTCCTCGACGTGGGCTGTGGACCAGGGACGAATACCGCCCACTTCGATCGCAGCGAATATCTCGGTATCGATTTCAATCCTGATTACGTCGCGACCGCTCGCGATCGATTCCGCCGCGACTACGTCGTCGCGGATGTAACCACGTATACGGTGGATCCGGCGAAGCGGTTCGATTTCATCCTACTGAATAGCCTCCTCCATCACATCGAAACCGCCGGTGTGCGCCGCATTCTAGCACACCTCGCGACGTTGCTCACCGAGGACGGCCACATCCACATCCTGGACCTCGTGCTCCCGGACCACATGTCGGTCGGCCGCCTGCTAGCACACTGGGATCGGGGTCACTATGCCCGCCCGCTCGACACGTGGCGCACGCTGTTTACAGAGCACTTCGAGCCTGTCGTCCTCGAGCCATACCCGCTTGGCATGGCCGGCGTCGCGCTGTGGAACATGGTCTACTTCAAGGGACGCGGCCGAGTCGCCGTCGCCGCCGGCCGTCGAGGGAAGAACGGCGAGTGATGAGCCAGAAGGCCGGCCACGTGCAGCACCCAACCACCGAGGCGCATCGCCAGCCGCCGGGCCGACCCTACTCGCTCGGTGAAGAAATCGCCAATAGCATCACGCACGGCGCCGGGCTCGTCGCCAGTATCGCCGGCTCCGCCATCCTCCTGTTCGTGGTCGCGCAGCACCACGACCCGATGTGGCTGGCCGCCGATGCGGCGTACGCGGTTTCGCTCATCATCCTGTACGCCGCCTCCACGTTCTATCACGCGATCCCCAATCGACGCGCCAAACCGGTCTTTCGCGTCATGGACCACGCCGCGATCTATATCCTGATCGCCGGCACCTATACGCCCTTCGCACTCCTCAATCTCCGCGGCACCTGGGGCTGGGTGCTCTGCGCCGCGGTCTGGGCCCTCGCTATCATCGGCGTGGTCTTCACCGCCCTCATCCGCCACCGGCTCTCACGCGCTACCACCGTGATCTACGTGGTGATGGGATGGGCGGGCCTCATCGCCGCCAAGCCAGCGTTCGATCACCTGACCGCATGGGCCATCATCTGGCTCTTGGGCGGGGGGCTCCTCTATACCGCGGGCACTCTCTTCTACGCCTGGGAACGCCTCCGCTACGGGCACGCGGTCTGGCACGTCTTCGTGCTCGGCGGCAGCATCTGCCACTACATCGCGGTCTTCCGCTACGCCATCCCGAGCTGAGTCGCCCTACCGACCCGCGCCCCTCACCCCGCCAGCAGGTCCGCCCATATCTTTGGAGCTGTCAAGTCGCCGTGCGTGACCCCACCGTCGCGCCCCGATCTCTCCCCGTCTCTTCTCTCCTTTCTCCTCTCTTTAGTTATGCCCCTCTCACGTCACCGCCACACACCCGCCCTTCTCGCCACACTGGGCTCGCTCCTCGTCGGCTGTGGGGGACACTCGCACGCCCCAGCCCCGAATCCGACGCCCGCGTCGTCCGCCACATCCGCACCGGCGCCCAAGCGCAATGGCCCGGGGATCAGCGCCGCCGACTTGCGCCAGCGCCTCTTCGCGTTTTCCGATGATTCGATGCTGGGACGCGAGGCGGGCACGATCGGCAATGTGAAAGGCACCGACTACATCGCGGCCGAAGCTGCGAAGCTCGGGCTGACTCCGGCCGGGGACAACGGCACGTTCTTCCAGACGGTGCCACTGGTACTCCACCAGACGGATCCGGCCTCGAAGATCCTTGCTGGAGGCACCACGCTGGTGGTCGGTCAGGATTTTATTCTCCTCCCGACGTTTGGCGGCCTATTCGGCACCAGCTTCGCGTCACCGGGCGCGGAGGCGATCTACGGCGGCCGGTTCGGGGACTCGACGCAGTCGCTTCCCGCAGGGTCGATCGCAGGAAAGGTCATCGTGTTCGATGCGCCGATTGGACCGGACGGCAAACCGACGGGGGCCTTCAGGGGACGCGCCACTTTGGATCGGTATTCGTCGGCCGCGGCGATCGCGATCGCGATGTTGAATTATCTGCCGCCCGCGATGAGCAAACGACTCAGCCAGCCGCAGGTCAGCGTCGGGGGAGCCGATGTCGGAATCTCCGGCCACGCGGTCGGACTGGTGATCACGCAGCAGGCCGCAGTCCGCATGCTCGGCGCGCCGTTCAGCAATCTCCAGGTCGGCCAGAGCGGCCACACGATCTCCGGCGACGTCCACACGAATGATTTGCCCACCGCAGCGCCCGCGCGAAATGTGGTCGCCATTCTCCCCGGGAGTGACTCCACCCTCGCGGGCGAATTCGTCGCGATCGGCGGACACAATGACCACCTCGGCATCGATGATCACGCCAGCGATCACGATTCCGCGCGGGCTGCACTCACCGCACGGTGGCGGATGCGGGGGCTCGATCCCGAAGGGCCGCAGCTCACGGCGGCGCAGATCGCGAGCATCCACATCAATGTCGACTCCCTCCACCGGGGACACCCTGCCCGCCGTGACTCCGTCTTCAATGGCGCGGATGACGACGGCTCGGGCGCCATTTCGGTTCTCGAGCTCGCGCAGGCGTTCAGCAACGCCAAGGTGCGGCCCCGTCGGTCGATCCTCTTCGTGTGGCACACCGGCGAGGAGAAGGGTCTGCTCGGGTCGGCATACTTCACCGACAACCCGACCGTCCCCCGCGACTCGATCGTCGCCCAGTTGAACATGGACATGGTCGGCCGCGGGGGCGCTGCCGACATCAAGGGCGGTGGGCCAACGTATCTCGAGCTCGTCGGCTCGCGGCGGCTATCGACTGAGCTCGGCGATATCGTCGAAGCGGTCAACAAGACGGAGCCGATGCCCTTCCACTTCGACTACCAGTTCGATGCCAACGGCCACCCGGAGAACATCTACTGCCGCAGCGACCACTATGAGTACGCCCGCTATGGCATCCCGATCGTGTTCTTCACGACCGGCCTCCACCAGGATTACCACCAGATCACCGACGAGCCGCAATACATCGACTACGACCACATGGCACGCGTCGACCATCTCGTCTACGATGTTGCCCTTCGTCTGGCCAATCTCGACCACCGCGTTCTCGTCGACAAACCCAAACCCGACCCGCATGGCCAATGTAGGCAATAGACCGCACCCGCCTATGATCGGCTTTCCGTGGTGCGCGCNNGTTGCACCAAGGCCCGCCGGTCAACGCGGGCCCATCGCTGGATCGGGTGCCCCTACCCAGCCCACCGGCGCGCAAAAGGGCCGGCTCCGTTCGTTCGGAGCCGGCCCCTTGTCGTCTGACCGCCTGCGATTGTGTCGGGTCGCTACGCGTTCTCCCGCAGCGACTTCACACGCGCCAGGTTCTCGTCCGCACCCTGCGCCTGATCGCGCACCAAGTCCATGATGGCCTCGGGCAGCGGTTTCTTCAACGCGTCGTCGTAGTTCTTTGCGGCTTGCTCCTCCCCGCGCTCCATCTCGGAGAGGATGGCGTCGTCGCCGCCCGTCCCAACCGCGGCCCGCAGATGGATCCACCCCCGGTGCACGCGCGCCGCCGGATGGCCGTGCTCTGCTGGATGGCCGCGCAGGTGCCGGATCGCGGTATAGAGTTCGGCCGCCGCCTCATCGATCCGCTGAATGCGCGATTCACAAAACGCGATCACGTCATCGCGTTGTAGCTTCGAGATCCCGATGCGGAACCCATCGAGTCCGTCGAAGCAGGTCTCCAACAGCTCGTTCAAGACCGCGATCACTTCTTCGTCCGACATCGGTATCAATGACCCGCCGGATGTGACGCCGTCACGGAGTTTGGCCACCCACCACCCAGCGATTGGTACAGGCTCACGACGCCCGCCAGTGATTGGAACTCGGCGGCCACCAGCGACTGCTCCGCCGCGAACAAGCTCCGCTGAGCCGTCAACACGTCGAGATAGGGCGCATAACCCGCCTCGTACTTGTCCCTTGACAGCCGATACGCGATGCGCAACGCCTGGACCTGCGTCTGTAACGCGACCGTCTGCTGGCGATCATTGCGGACTTCCGAAAGATAGTTGTTCACGTCGCGAAAGGCGGTCAGCGCGGCCTTCTCGTAGATGTTCCGCGCTTCGACCGCGCGCGCTTGGGCGGCGCGTTGCGCACTGGACAGTGCGCCAAAGTCGAAGATCGGGATCGAGACACCCGCGTAGATCTGGTAGATCTGGTTGTTGGGGACGAAGAGCTGGGTGGTCGGGACGAAATGGGTGGAGGAGAAGTTTTCGAAGCCGAAGTTGCCATCGATCGTGAACTTCGGCAACCGAGCGTCGATCGCGGCCCCGACCCCGGCGGTCGCGGACCGAAGCTGCGCCTCGGCTTGTTTCACGTCGGGACGACGCTCGAGCAACTGAGAGGGGATGCCGACGGGCAGGTCCACCGCACTCAGCACCTCGTTGAGCGGCCGCCCTCGCGGAATCGAATCCGGAGACCGACCGAGTAGAAGGCTGAGCTGGTTCTCCTGCTGCTCAACGAGTTTCTCGTATGTCGCGACCGCCGCCGCGGCGTCACCGACATCGCCCTCGAACTGCCGGAGATCAAGCTCCGCGATCGCGCCCCGATCAAATTTCTGCTGCGAGAGTCGGTAGGTCTCCCGCCGGGACTCGAGCGTTCGCTTGGCGATATCGAGATCGAGGTCCAGTTGACGGAGCTGGAGATATCCGGTGGCGACGCTGCCGACGAGGCTCAACACGACGGCTCTCCGGCTCTCCTCCTGCGCCAGGAAATTGTTCTTGGCCTCGGTGCGCGTGTTGCGCAGCCGCCCCCAGAAGTCGAGCTCCCACGCGACGTTGCCCAACGCTTCGAGATAGTTCTGTGCCGGGACGATGAAGGTGGCCGTCGTTCCGTTCGGCTCCGGGATCGAGATGTTTCCGAAGGATTGCTTCTGCCGGCCCAACTGGCCCGTGACCGTGAATGCCGGGAACAGGTTCGCGGTCGCCGCACCCAGGTCCGCTTGGTATTCCTGCACGGTCGCGGCCGCGACGCGTACGTCTCGGTTGTCGTTGATCGCGGTGATGACTAACTGCTTCAGAACGGTGTCCTGAAATAGGTCGAACCACGTGACGTTGGCGGCCGAATCGGACAGCTGGAAGCTGGGACGCATCTGCGCATGCGCTGCCGCGTCAGACGCGGATTCCACCGTGTCCCGGCGCCGGCCAGCCATGGAGTCGCGACTCGCCGCGAGCCCGTCGTAGGTGGACTTGAGCGAGTCCTCACCGGGCGACGGCGCCCGGTAGGCGGCGGGTGTGCCAGTATCCGGCCGGTGATATCCGGGTCCGATCGCGCAGCCCGCTGCGAGTAGCACCGCGGCGGGCGCAAGCATGCGGCGCATCACCTTAGTCGTCTCCCGCCGGTGCGGGCAATACGCCTCTGGCTGGTGCCAGTGCCGGCGTGCCGTGGCGGCGCGCCGACATACGCTCGCTCAGTTTCCGTACGAAGATGAACAGGTTCGGGATGATGCTCACGCCCAGAAGCGTGGATACGAGCATCCCGAAAAAGACGCCGATACCGAGCGAGTGGCGCGCCGCCGCGCCAGCACCAGTGGCGATCACCAGCGGTACGACACCGAGGATGAACGCAAAGGATGTCATGAGGATCGGACGGATACGCTCGCGCCCCGCTTCGACCGCCGCCTCTTCGATCGACTTACCGGCAGCACGTTGCTCGATGGCGAACTCCACCATGAGGATCGCGTTCTTGGCCTCGAGGCCGATGACCACCAACAACCCGACGTCGAAGTAGAGATCGTTCGGGTGACGCAGGACGAACAATCCGAGGAATGCTCCAAGGATCCCAAACGGTACACCGATCATTACCGCCAGCGGTGTGGACCAGCTCTCGTATTGCGCGGCCAGCACCAAGAACGCCATCATGAGCCCCAGCCCGAAGACGATCCCCCCCGACCCGCTCGACGCCTCCTCCTGGTACGACTCGCCGCTGAAACTGTAGCCGACGTTCAGCGCTTCGTACTTGTCCTTGATCAGCTTCTTTGCGGCGTCTAGCATCTGGCCCGAGCTCTTCCCCGGTGCCGGGGTCCCAATGACCAACGCCGACGTAAACCCATTGAATCGGGTCACCACCGTGGGGCCCGCCCGAAACGAGGTGCGAACGAGTGAGCTGATCGGTACCATCACGCCGGAGGCACTCCGGACATAAAACTTTCCGATGTCTTCTGGCCGCTGCCGGAATGGCGCCTGCGCTTCGAGCTGCACGTGATACGTCTTGCCGTACAGGTTGAAGTCGTTCACGTAGTCGTACGCCAGCATCGTCTGGAGTGTCGTGAACACGTCGGTCAACGACACACCCAACGATTTGACCTTCTCGCGATCGACGTCGAGATACAACTGCTGCGCGTCGGCGCGAATCGTGGTGTTGACGCCGGTGACCACGCCCGTCTTCGCGAGGTCCTGCGCAAACTGTTGGGAGAGCGCGGCGAACTTCCCGACATCGTTGATGCCGCGGTCCTGGAGATTGAGCTCCATCCCCGACGTCGTGCCCAGTCCGATGATCTCAGGGGCGTTGAACGAAAAGACAAACGCCTCGGGGATCTGAGTGAAGAAATATCCGTTGGCCGACTGCAACAGCCCGTCCACCTGGGCCGTCTTCTTCTTTCGGTCATCCCACGGGGCCAGCACGCCGAAGAGCGTCGCCGAGCTGGTCTGGTTGACGCCCTGGATCAGGCTGAACCCGGACAGGCCGAACACGTGGTCCACGCCCGGCTGATGCAGCAGGAACTTCTCGACTCGTTCGACCACCTGGGTCGTCCGCTGCGTCGAAGACGAGCCGGGTAGCTCGACGGCTGTAATGAAATAACCCTTGTCCTCGCTCGGGAGAAATCCCGACGGTGTCGTCTTGTACAGGAAAATGATGATGCAGACGGCGACGACCAGCACGCCGACTGCCGCCCCGGAGTACGGCGAGACTTTGTGCATCGTCTCGACGTATTTGTCGCGGGCCTTATCGAACGTGCGGTTGAACCACCCGAAGAAACCGCCCTGCGGCGCGCTCTTCTGTTCGGTGAGCAGCACCGAGCACAACGCGGGAGTCAGTGACAGCGCAACGCAACCCGACAGCACGACCGAAATGACGATCGTCACCGCGAACTGCTTGTACAGCGCACCCGTGATGCCGCCGATGAAGGCGACCGGGATGAAGACCGAACAGAGCACGATCACGATCGCGATCAGCGCGCCGCGGAGCTGCCGGATCGCCCGATCGGCGGCCACGCGGGCCGACACGTGCTCGTCCTGCATGATGCGCTCGACGTTCTCGATGACGATGATCGCGTCGTCCACCACGATGCCGATCGAGAGGACGAGTCCGAACAACGTCAGCAGGTTGACCGTGAATCCCAGCACCGCCATCCCAAAGAAGGTGCCGATGATCGAGACCGGCACCGCGAGCGCTGGGATGAGTGTCGAGCGCCACTTCTGCAGGAAGATGTAGACGACGATCGTGACGAGGATGATCGCGATGAAGAGCGTGATCTCGACTTCGTGAATCGATGCGGTGATAAAGGGTGTCAGGTCGAAGCCGACGACCCAGTGAACGTTCGGCGGGAAATGCTTCGCCAGCTCCGTCATCCGCGCCATGACGCCGTCCTTCGCCGCGAGTGCATTCGCGCCCGCGCGCAGGAACACGATCACGCCGGCGGTCGGCTTGCCGTTGAGCCGGGTCACGTTGTCGTAGCTCTGCGACCCGAGGGTCACCGTCCCGACGTCGCGGATATGCAGCACCGAGCCATCGGGCTGGGCGCGCAGGATGATGTTGGAGAACTCCTCGGGCGTAGAAAGGCGCCCGATAGCCGTGACCGGCACCGTGAATTGCGTCCCGACCGGCGCGGGCTCACGCCCGATGCGCCCCGACGGGTTGGTGGTATTCTGCTCGTTGATCGCGGCGATCACGTCCGTCACCGTCAACCCGAGGTGCGCCATCTTGTCTGGGTCGAGGCTCACCAGCATCGCGAACTGCAATGCGCCGAACGTGTTCGCCTGGCCGACGCCGTCCACGCGACTGAGTTCGTCCGTGATGTAGATCTTGGCGTAGTTGGTGAGGGCCGCCGCGTCCCAACGCGGATCGTCAGACGTCAACGCGAGACCCATCAGGATATCGGTCTGCGCTTTCAGGACGGTGATGCCGAGCTGCTGGGCCTGCAGTGGGATCTGCGGGGTCGCGATCTGGACCCGGTTCTGCACATCGACCGCCGCCAGATCGAGATCCCGCGAAATGTCGAAGTACGCCTGGATCACCATCGATCCGTCGCTCGCACACGACGTCTTGTAGTACGCGAGTCCCTGGATCCCAGGGAGCTGTTGCTCGATCGGCGCCGCGACGGCGATACAGACCTGTTCGGACGTGGCGCCGGGAAAGGTCGCCGTGATCTGGACGGACGGCGGCGTGATTCTCGGGTACGTGTTGATCGGCAACGTGCGCAGGGAGAACAACCCGAGCAGCACGATCACCAACGAGATCACCATCGCGAAGATCGGCCGCTTCACAAAGAAGTACGTGACGTCTTCTTCTCCCGCGCGGGGTCCCGCTGGCGGCGTCACTCCCTGCACGTTGCCGCCTCCCCCCGTAGGGGCGCTATCCGCCGAATTCATCAGCGCCCCGATACCAGGGGAATCGCGGGCGACGCGGGCACGTCCTGCCCCACCGTCCCCGTCGCGGCATCAGCCGCGGCTTTGTACGCCACCGGGTTGACCTTGGCTCCGGGGTAGATCTTCTGCGTTCCGTCTACGACGACTTTATCGCCCGCCTTGATCCCGTCGTCCAGCACCCATTGCGACCCGTACCACGATGACGCTTGCACGGGCCGGATCCCGATTGTGTTGCTGTCTCCGACGACGTAGACGTAGGACCCAGTCAATCCCTGCTGGACCGATCGTTGCGGGACGAGGATCGCTCCATCTCGCTTCAGATCGAGGAGCTCCACTTTCACGAACGCGCCCGGCTGGAGGATGTGCCCGGGGTTCTTGAATGTCGCGCGCAAGGTCTGCGTCCCCGTCTGGGACTGGATCGAGATGTCGGCGAAGTTGAGCGTCCCAGGCTGCTGGACCACGCTCCCATCCGCCAAATAGGCGCGCACTTGCAATGTCCCCGAGGGGAATGTCAGCCGCTTCGCGGCGATCTCTCGGCGCCACGCCAGGATGTCCTGGTCCGATGGGTTGAATTCCACATACAGCGGGTCGACTTGATCCAGCGTGGTCAAGGAATCGCTCGATCCGGTGACCCGCGACCCGAGCACTAAATACGCGATCCCCACGCGGCCAGAGACTTCCGCGCGGACGAAGCAGTCGGTGTAGCTCTTGCGGGCCTGATCCACCGCCGCTTGCGCCGAGGCCACTTCGGCCTCCGCCTGTCGATAGACCTGCTCGGCGCTATCCAACGTGCTCTGCGCGACGGCACGCTCCGCTAGCAGTGGCCGCACACGCTTCAGATTGATATCCGCGCTGACCTGCTTCGACTGCGCGTCCTCGAGTGACCCCGCGGCGTTACGCAGGGCTGCCGCGTACTGCGTCGTATCGATCTGGTAGAGCAAGGTGCCCTTTACGACATCCGTCCCCTCGACGAAGGGCCGCGCAATGACGACGCCAGCCACCTGCGCGCGCACGATGATGTGCTTCGACGCTCGGGCGAGGCCCTGATATCGGAAGTGCGCCGGGATCGACTGCGGCGTCGCGGTGACGACGGTGACCTCCGTCGGCGGCATCTGCATGGGGGCTTGCGCTGCGTGACAGGCAAGCGCCGCGAGTAGTGGGAAGGCGAATCCGACACCCGTGCGCGCGGCGGCGGCACAGCGGTGAAGCGCGTTGGGCTGCACGATCGAATGCCCCCTCTCTGAACGACGTAGCAAAACAGACGAATGACCGAGCCGATCGGACGAGTTCCCGATCGCCGGCACTGTGCCCTACGGGTCCATCGCGTGGATGGTTGCTGTTGGTCGTACCGAGTATTGCCCGTGAGGAACGACCGACCAATCGCGGATTACGGCTCCCGTGCGGCTGCTGACCCGCCGCCCTGCGAGTCACCTAAAGGACCCCGAGCGTCAAGAAGTTCCCAATCTAGCGGGGCCACGCCACCGGGCGCTCGTCGATGGCGACGCTGTGACGGTCGCCGGTGCCATGGTGTGCACGGTCGCCAAGACGGGGGAGATCGGAGACGTGTTCGTCCAACGACACGGCGCGGGGTGTGACTCACGCAATCGCCGCCCGTCGATTGCCCGCTCGGCCGCCCCAATGGCGGGACTCGCGCCTAGATCCCGAGCCTGGCTTTCGTCCAGATGAGAACCTTCACGCAGCTCGTGGTTCCCATCGAGCTCACCGCTACAGTGGTCCCCGGTATAGGTGTCCGGCGTATGTTGGGCGGGGCGATCGGCGGTGGCGTGTACGCGTATTGCGCTGGCGATTCTGACGCCTGATACACCTCGATCGCGCCGATGTCCTGCGGCTGCAGGTAGCCGTCGATGTCGCCCGGCCTGTTCTCTACGTACGGCATCCCGTCCACGACGTAGCTAACGCAGCCGCCAAACCCGCGCGTCGCTACGAGAAAGTCGTCTCCGTTCGAACTGACTCGCCGCGCGAGTCCGCGCACGCCGGCCAGGAGATCGAGGGTCTCCGTCGCCTCCCGCCGTGCGATGTCAGCTGGCGAGAGAAACTGACCCATGGCGAACTGTTTCCGCGTGTCAAAGCCCACTCGGTGGAGTCCCGCGTTCGTCATGGCCGTCACCACGACTGCCCGAAGCACCGCGGTCTTGACGGCCAGCGGGACGGTGACGTGCACCGGCGCGCGCTGCGTGAGCTCGACCGGCATCGACACCGGCTCCCACCCCAGTGCCCGCACCTGCAGGGTTCTAGTCCCCGTCGGCAACCCACGCAAAGTGAACTGTCCGCTGTCACCCGTGACCGCGGTCGTGCCCGCGACGCTCACTTGCGCGCCGGTCAATGGGCCTTCGCCATCGGGACGGATGACGCGCCCCGTGAGCACGCCGCCGCCTAATGCCGAGTCCGACGTCACTTGAGCCGCGTCGATATGCATCGCCGTGTCGATGCTCGGCACGTGCAGCACCAGGAACTTGACGAGCCGGCGTTCCATCGCGAACGGACGGCTGATGACGCTGCTGTCCACGGCGACGTTGGTCGCGCGCACGACGCCTGAGACGTTGGCCGGAAGATGACAGAATAGGAATTCACCGCCCGGCCCCGTCGTGGTGTCCCGCACCCGTTGGATGCGACGCAACCCGGTGGATTGATTCACGCCAATGTCCGTCCAACTCAATGTCACCCACACGTGCGCCACCGGTCGCTCGGTCTCCGCGTCCAGGACTCGGCCCATCAACTCGGAAGGGCCAACGCCAGCCATGGTATCGACCGTAGCCGTGCCGCACGCCAATCGCAGATAGGTCTGGGCCGAGGGCGTTGCGAAAATCAGCGAGAGCGTCGAGCCCGCCGTGATGGTCAATGGCGGCGACGCAAGGCTCAACGCGAGGGAGTCGAGCACCGGATGGAAAACGCCCACTCGGTATGTCCCGGGCGGTACGGAATCGACCCGGAAACGCCCGGTCGAATCGGTGACCGCTTGGGAATTGATGCCCTCAACCGAGATCTGCGCCCCGACCAACGGACCGCCGTTCAGGCTATCGGCGACGAGCCCCGTGATCACGCCAAACGGCGAGGTCGGCTGCGCGGCTCCGCGCGTAGTGCGCGGCACCGCCGAGGTGTCGAGTGTCCCAGTGCCCTGTCCTCCTGTCTGCGCCTGCGCCGGCACGACCACCGCAACGCCCACGACCGACCACGCGATGGCACCTAACCGGACTACTCGGCTCAACTGCCGGACAACGAATGTCATCATCGAGTCCTCTCAGGGTCGCATTTACGGGAGACCGAGGCGAGCCTTCGTCCAGATCAGGATCTTTGCGCAGCCGGTACCGCCGCCGCCACTGCTTCACCACCGTTGCCCCCGGCCGCCATCGTCTCAGGGGACATCGTCCCGGCTTGGCGGCTCATCGTGATCGTCGTCGTCGCCATCGTGGGCGGCGTCCCTGCCGCGTTGAGCAACTCAACGACCGATCGAGGCCGCGAAGCTCTCACCAAATCGCCCGCAGAGGGCCGTTCTTGTTCGCCCTAACATACAATTCCCAAATTATGGTGCCAACCAACCTCAGCCGCAATGCCTCGACCAGGGGCGAACGGTCGGCCGCTCCTGCTTAATGATTGGCACCGAATGGTTTACCGTGGCTTGGTCTTCGGTTGGCCGTTAGCCATCGTTCCTCCCGTCGCCGCACCGTCAATTCGCCATTCAGGCGAGCCCACTCGCCGCCAACTGCTGACCGCCGATCCCCATGCTTCTCTTCGACGAATCCCGCGTCCGGGCTCTCCTCCACTTCGACACACTTATTCCCGCGATGGAGCGCGCCCTCACGGATCTTTCTGCGGGCCGCGTCCAACAACCGGTCCGCAGTATCCTCCCGGTCCCCGACCACGCGGGACTCTTCGGTCTCATGCCCGCGGTGTACGGCGATGTCCTGGGCGCGAAGCTGGTCATGGTATACCCGGGAAACGCACAACGGGGGTTGCCGACGCACTTGGCGACGGTGCACCTCTTCCGCGCGACGACGGGTGAACCACTCGCCACGTTCGATGGGCGGCTGATTACCGAAATGCGCACCGCGGCGGTCTCCGCGGTGGCCACCAAGCTCCTCGCGCGCCCCAATGCTCGGGTGCTCGCGATTCTCGGGAGCGGTGTGCAAGCACGCTCACACGTACAGGCGCTACGGCTCGTACGGCCGTTCGACGAGATCCGCGTGTGGAGTCCCACAGCGGACCACGCCCGGCGCTTCGCCGGCGAGATCGGCGGTACGGCCATGCCGGCGGAGGATGCGGTACGCGGCGCCGATGTCGTGGTCACCGTCACCGGCTCGGGCGAACCGGTGCTCCGCGGCGCATGGCTCTCGGAGGGAGCGCACGTCAATGCGGTGGGCGCGGTCGGGCCGACACGCCGCGAGCTGGACGACGACGCCATGCGTGGCGCGGTCGTGGTTGACTCGCGCGAGGCCGCGCTCGTGGAATCGGGCGACATCCTCCTCGCCAAGGCGCTGATCTACGCCGAGCTCGGCGCGCTCCTCGCCCGTACTGTCCCCCTCCCCCGCGCTCGTACTACTGTCTTCAAATCACTGGGCGTCGCCGTCGAAGACATCGCCGCCGCCCGCTTGGTCTACGAGGCGGCCGGCCTGAGCGTGGCCCCCGCCGACCATGCACTCCCCGATTAACCGGCCATTCCACTGGCCCTCGAGCACGTTGAAAACCGCCCCGCACTCGCGAGTTCACTGCCCTCGTTCCGGAGCACGCCATGTCGGCTGACACGGACCAACCTTCGACCACCGCCCATGGCCTCCTGCGCCGCATCGGACAGATCGCGGTCACCGTGCACGATCTCGATCGCGCCGTGCAATTCTACCGCGACACGATGGGGCTCCGATTCCTGTTCCAGGCGCCGCCGGGCCTCGCGTTCTTCGACTGCGGCGGGGTGCGTCTCATGCTGAGTCGCCCCGAAGGCGCCGCGTCCGCCGCGTCGATCATCTATTACACGGTCGACGATATCCAGCAGGCCTATACGACGCTCTCCACACGCGGCGCGCACTTCGTCGGTATCCCGCACATGATCGCCCGGATGCCTGACCACGACCTCTGGCTCGCTGAGTGTCGCGATAGTGAGGACAATGTTCTCGCGCTCATGAGTGAGGTCCGGCGCTGACGGACACGCGGTGATCGCGCCAGCTCGCCGCCCCATCGGTCACGCGCTCCGCGCTCGCGCACTCTCGCCCGCTCACGCATGTTCACGATATGCCATCATCGACTGTCATCTTCGACGCCTTCGGCTGGGTCGGCGCGGCATGCGTCGTCATCCCCTACGCACTCGTCGTTACAGGACGGCTCGCCGGAACGACGATGACGTACCGGATCGCCAACATC
This sequence comes from Gemmatimonadota bacterium, assembly GCA_003152485.1. GTDB lineage: Bacteria > Gemmatimonadota > Gemmatimonadetes > Gemmatimonadales > Gemmatimonadaceae > Palsa-1248. The sequence continues at coordinate 112,102 of PMAE01000018.1, forward strand.
GCAGGCGGGATTCTCCTCCTGCTCAACACGTGGTACCATGCCGCCTACCCCTCGGTCGCCGTCAACGTGGTCTGGATCGTGATCGGCCTGTACGCTATGAGCCGCGGCCGCGCGATTCCCTAGGCATACCCAACAAACGGCGGTGGTGCGTTGTAGTGATTGGTAGATCGCACCTGACCAAGACCGTTCGTCGAGGTGTGTCCATGACGCTCCGAAAAACCTTTGGTGTCCTCAGCGTAGTACTCCCACTCGCATCCGCCGCGTGTAGCCACCGCGCGTATGCGCACGGTGGCATGGCGGAGTTCCGGCCGATGGCCGGACGCCACCACATGCATCGCGGGATGGGCGACCCCGTTGCGCGATTGCTCGATCACCAGGCGACCCTCCGCCTGACGGCGGCCCAGGTCAACAGTCTCATCGCGATCGATGAGAAGTTGATGGCTGATAACAAACCGTTGCTCCAACACCTCATGGCCTGGCGCCCGATGTGGGGTGGGCACCGCCGCGATAAAGGGGCCGATTCGTCGAACAGGGCCGCGCGGGCGCCGCAGCGGGATTCCGCGGCCGCCATGTTCCAGAAGCTCCGGGAGAACCAGTGGCGTGCCGCCAGTGCGGCCTACGCGCTGTTAACCGATGAGCAGATGCGCTCCGTCGGCCGGTTCGAGGGCGGAGGCCGGCACGGCGGCGGCTTCGGCGGCCGAGGCGGCCCCGATGGCCGCCCCAGCGGGCCACGTGACCCAGCAGGGTCTCGCCCGATGGGTCCGCGTGGGACGCCCCCGGGCGGCGCTCCAGGCGGCCCGCCAAGCGGGAGCGGGTCGGGCGCGGACTGAGACCCGCGCCTCGCGGTCTTCTCCCGTGAGGCGGTAGCCAGCTCCATCACCGAACGACTCCGTGGAGGCGCTCGTTTCCTCGAGCGCATGTCACGGGGCCGCTGGCGTTCGGCCCGAGACCGACGCAGGCAATCGCCCACTCGACCACCCCCCCCGCCGGCCGGTGCACCACCCAGCGCGCGGGGTCTGGTCGACGGGTACACGCTCGGCGAGTACCATTACCCGGCACTCTTGGCAGGGGCAACGATTGCCCGGGTAGTCGCCGTCGCGCACCAGACTCTCCACCCTCCGAACACATGCGCCATCTCGCCGCCGGATCCCCGTTGGGCCGCCGCTGGTCGGCCACCGCCGTCCTCCTGGTTGCAACCGCATCAGCCGCCGCAGCCGCCGCGGCCGCCGCCCAGAAGCCCACCGACCGGCCTGTGCTCGGACCCGCGCCGGCGTCGCTCACGCAGGCCGACTACGTCGCACGACGTGACTCGCTGCTCGCGCACATCGACAGCGGCGTGGTCGTCGTGCCCGGCGCCCGTGAGCCGGTCGAGCACTTCCCGCCGTTCCGGCAACGCCCTTCGTTTCGGTATCTCACCGGATTCCTCGAGCCGGATGCGACGCTGATCCTGATCAAGCGGGGCGGCTCGGCGACTGGGACCATCTTCGTCGAGCCACCAGCTCCCCGCACGGAGTTCTACACAGGCGCCCGCGTCCGGTACGATGAGCTCGGGCGTCGCCTGAGCCTCGGTGCCCGCTCCAAAGACGACGTCAACGCGGTGCTCGACTCGCTCGTCGCCACGCACTTGCCCTACTACTTCGTCAGCGATGCGGAATCGGCGGAGTTCATCGAAGATGACTCGCTGAGCTTCGGCCGCGCGCTTGCGCGCCGGTTAGGATCTGCGCACTCGGGGCTCGATATCCGGGATGCCACACCCATCGTCGCCGGGCTCCGGGCCAGGAAGAGCACCGCCGAGGTGGCGCTCATTCGACGGGCGGCCGACATCTCGTCGCTCGGACACCGCGCCGCGATGCAGGCGCTGGCACCCAACATGAACGAGTTCGAGATCCAGGCGCTGATGGAATACACCTTCCGTCGGAACGGCGCCGACCGCCCGTCGTACGCCTCGATCGTCGGCTCAGGCCCCAACTCGACGACGCTGCATTACGACCACGATAACCGCGTGATGCACGCGGGCGAGGTGCTGGTGATGGATGTCGCCGCGGAGTATCAAGGGTACGCGGCGGACATCACGCGCACCCTCCCGGTCGATGGCAAATTCACGGCCGACCAGCGGGTGATCTACCAGATCGTGCGCGATGCACAGGCGGCGGGCGAGCGTCAGGTGCAACCCGGCGTCCCCGCGCGACAGGAGGTCGATTCGATCTTCGCCGTCGTCAGCGCAGGACTCGCACGCCTCGGACTGATCGATTCCGTCGGTGCGACGGTCGAAGCACCCTCCGGATTCTGCCGGAGCACCACCAACCGATGCCCGCAGGTCTCGCTCTTCTTACCTCATGGACCGGGACACGGCCTGGGGCTCGATGTCCACGATCCCGCGCAATGGTATGCGCCTCCCAATCAGTTCGGCGTCGGCGATGTGTTCACCATCGAGCCGGGGATCTACATTCGCCCGGGCATTCTCGACATTCTCCCGGACACGCCCGGCAATCGCGCGTTCATGACTCGCGTGCGCCCGCTGCTGCAACGGTATGCCAACATCGGCGTACGCATCGAAGACAATTACGTCGTCACGCCGACGGGAATCGAGCGCCTCAGCATGGTCCCCCGCGAGATCAATGAGGTGGAGGCGATCATGCATCAGCATCTCACGACCGCGGCCGCTCGCGATGCCAATCTCGTTGGGAGCTACCCGGCGTCGAACTGACGCGGCCCGCGGTGTAGGACTGCCGCGCGCCCGCGGGTAATCGCGGGTCGCCGTTGGCTCGCGGACCGGGGCCGGGTCGGGGTGGTTGAGCGGGATTCCCACCCTCTCCCCTCGGCAGGCGATGGGGCCAGTCCTGACCCGTAACCGAGCCCCTTATGTAGTCGTCTGCCCCAATGCGCCGGCGGTGGGCCCAGGCTCCCCGCCCGTTGGTCTCTTTGTGGCCCCGGGACGATGGCCGATTCGACATCGCTGGAACACCGGCACGTGGCGGCATCTCAGCCCGCGAGCGGGCACGAGGCACCGCCTCTATGGGCCATCGCGGTCGCACTTTACGGCGGAACATATGTAGCATGGATCGCCTTCGGGAACCCCGCCGCGACTGCCCTCGGGCGCGCCATCATGAATGCGGTGTTCCTGCCGCTCGCCTCCATCGCGGTCCTCCTGTACCTGCGCGCCGGACGGCGCCAAACCGCTAGCCCCAGGCTTCGGCGTGCGCTCCTGTTGTTCGCGGCGAGCTTCGCCGCGACCGGGGTGGGCAATGCCATCTGGTTCGCCCAAGCCGTGTGGGGTGGCCAGGATCCAACGCACTCATGGGCCAATATCGCGTATTTCGCCGACTACGCGCTCCTATTGGCTGCCTTCCTATCGCTGCCGCGCGCGCGGCGCACTCGCGTAGAGTGGTGGAAATTCGCGCTCGATGCCGCGACCGTTACCGTCGGGGGTGGAATTGCGATCTGGTGCCTCGTGCTGCGCCCGGCGGCACCGCTGTACCACGGCCGGATCGACCTCGCCTTCGGCCTCGCATATCCCTTAGCGGATCTGCTGTTGCTCCTGGGTATCGCCACCGTAATGCTACGGCGCCCGACCAGCGGCACCCAGGTCGCGTTCGGGCTCCTGGTCACCGGTCAACTCGCAGGAATCGCAGCCGATCTGCTCTACAGCCTAGTGTATCCGCTCAGCGGCTATACGGGAGTCCACTGGACGGACGGTCTCTACATCATCAACTATGTCCTCGCGATCTGGGCCGGCGAACGCTATCTGCGACTGTCGCTGCGCTCGGCGGCCGCAAGCCCGGCGGCAGCGGACACCCGGGAGCTGCCCAGGATTGAGGACAGCCCGGTCCACCAGTTGAGCATTCTGCCCTACGCCGCCGTCGTGGCGGCCGTGCTCGCGATCGCGCACGAAAGCCTCGGGCACATACCGGCCACCGACCGGACGGTGCTGTTCGCGCTCGTCCCACTCGGCGCCCTGCTGCTCGCTCGGCAGATCGTCGCAGTACAACAGAATACGCGTCTCCTCTCCAAGCGCGCGCATCGCGCAGGCGAGGATCGATTCCGTGCGCTCGTCGAGCACTCGTGCGATGTCATCATGATCGTCGACGCGAAGCTCACGCTGCGCTTCGTGAGTCCGGCGATCAACGGGGTCCTGGGCGTCGCGCCCGCTACGGTCATTGGACATCCGCTGACGGCGCTGCTCCACCCCGACGACGTCGTCGGCGGGATGGCGTTCCTCGACAACGCACTCAATTGCCCAGGCCTCACGCCGTCGATCGCCTGGCGCGTCCGGCACGGCGACGGCGACTGGCGCCGGCTCGAAACGGTGTGCACGAATCGGATGGACGACCCGAATGTGCACGGGCTCGTGCTCAATACTCGCGATATCACCAAGCGCGCGGAGCTCGAAGGGGAGTTGCGCCGTCTCGCGTTCCACGACGGACTCACCAGTCTTCCCAATCGCGCCCTGTTCCGCGATCGCGTGGAGCACGCCCTCGCATCCCGATTCCGGGGCGGCACGTCGCTCACGGTCATGTTCCTCGACTTGAATGACTTCAAGAAGGTGAACGACAGTCGAGGACACGCGGCCGGTGATCAGGTGCTGGTGGACGTCGCCGACCGGCTGCGGACGTGCGTGCGCGGCGCGGATACGCTCGCCCGCCTAGGTGGCGATGAGTTCGCGATTCTGCTCGAGGGCGGCGGTTCGTCGATCGATGACCGGATCGATGCCGTCGTCGATCGCGTGCGCAAGTCGCTCGCCCGGCCGCTGCAGTTGGAGAGCGGCGAGGTCGCTGTCGAAGCCAGTATCGGGCTGGCGCACGCGGAACCCGGCGACACGGTCGACGCGCTCCTCCGGCGGGCCGACCTGGACATGTATCAGAGCAAGCGCCGCGGCAAGCGCAATGTCGACGGCTCGCCCCTCGGTCTCGATGCCCGCGACCCCGCGCGTCTCGAGCTCGAAGCCGAGCTCCGGCTCGGCATCGAGCGCGGTGAGCTCGAGCTCCGCTATCAGCCGATCGCGGACATCACGAGTCAAGCTGTCCAAGGTGTCGAGGCGCTGGTCCGGTGGAACCACCCCACACGCGGGCTCCTCGCGCCGGTCGACTTCATCCCGCTGGCCGAAGACACGGGCCTCGTCGTCCCGCTCGGACGATGGGTACTCATGGAGGCCTGCGCGCAGGGCAAACGGTGGTACGATGCGTCGGGCGGTACGTGGCCAGAGACGATGACGGTGAATCTCTCGGGCCGCCAGCTCGTGGACGACGAGATCGTCGGCACGGTGCGGACGGCGCTCGAGGAATCCGGGCTGCCCCCGAAGATCCTGGTGCTGGAGATCACGGAAACGGTTGTCTTGCACCAGCTCACCGAGGTCGTGCCGCACCTGCGTGCGCTGAAGGCGCTCGGCGTCCGGATCGCGATCGACGACTTCGGGATCGGCTACTCGTCGCTCAGCCGGCTCCACACGGTGCCCGCGGACTTGGTCAAGATCGCCAAGCCCTTCGTGGATGACATCGCGTCGAGCGACCGCGCATCAATGCTCGTCCGCGGGATCGTGGCCCTGAGCGCCACTCTCGGTCTCCAAACCATCGCCGAAGGCATCGAACACGAATCGCAGCGCTCGACGCTCCAGAGCGTCGGCTGTGGTCTCGGTCAGGGCTATCACTTCGCGCGGCCGCTCGAGGGTGACGAGATCATGGCGCGGTTCGCAATCCAGCCCCAGACGGTCGAGAAAGCGTCGTAGTCCTCAACGTCGGCGCCACACGCGGATGTGTCGAAGGGGTCGTCTGGAGACGACCCCTTCGCGCATCCGCACCACAGCGCCAGCCGCTAGCGTTTCGGTCTCCCGTTCATCACGACGTCGGCCGCCGGTCGGAACTTTGGCGGTTGTCGCATCGTCGCGGCCTGTTCGTACGCAAACGCAAGCCTGAGTAGGACGCCCTCGGTATAGGCGCGGCCGATGAACGACATGCCGATCGGCAAGCCACAGGTAAAGCCAACCGGCACGGTGATACTCGGATAGCCCGCGACCGCGGCGGGCGTCGAGCTGCTCGCGGTCGAGGCGTCACCGTTCACGAGGTCGATGGGCCAGGGGGGGGCGCCAGTCGGCGCGATGATCGCGTCGAGCCGGTACTGGTCCATGGTGTGGTCGATCCCCAAGGTACGTGCCAGCCGAGTGCATTTCTCGCGCGCAGCGATGTATTTCGCGGTGGTCAAAGGACCCATTGCCTGTGCCTTGACCATGAGCTCCTGCGCGAAATACGGCAACTCGATGTCGTGGTGCGCGTCGTTGAATGCGACCACGTCGGCGAGCGTGCGCACGGCAGCCGATTGACCCAACTCACTTAGATAGCGATTGAGATCGGCCTTGAACTCGTACAGAAGCGCCTCGGCTTCGGCGTCGTCGTATTGGCCGGATGTCTTGATGTCCGCCGGGTCGACGATGATCGCTCCCTGGTGCCGCATGACATCGATTGCGTCGTCGACGGCTTTGTCGACTGCGCTGTTGCTGCCGAAATAATTCTTTCGGGCGACGCCGATCCGCGCTCCTTTGAGTCCCGATGGGTCCAGAAAAACTGTGTAGTCGGGCACGGACTTGCCGCCGCTCCCGGACGTCGCGGCATCTCGGGGATCGATCCCCGCGAGCGCGCTCAGGAGAATGGCCGCGTCACGGACCGTTCGGCAGATCGGACCGGAGGTGTCCTGGACGTGCGAGATCGGCACGATTCCGGCCCGGCTCACCAGGCCGACGGTGGGTTTCAGTCCAACGAGTGAGGAGCATGAGGACGGTGATACGATCGAGCCGTCGGTCTCCGTGCCGACTGACACTGCACAGAAATTTGATGCCGTCGCCGCCGCCGAGCCGGAGCTGGAGCCCGATGGGTTCCGGTCGAGGGCGTATGGATTGCGGGTCTGACCGCCGCGGCCGCTCCACCCGCTGCACGAGTGCGACGACCGGTAGTTGGCCCACTCACTGAGATTGGTCTTCCCCAGGATCACCGCGCCCGCCGCCCGCAGCCGGTCCACAATGTGTGCGTCCCGCGGCGGTGTCCCGCCCACAAGCGCGAGCGAGCCCGCCGTGGTCTGCATCTTGTCGGCGGTCGCGATGTTGTCCTTGATCAACACCGGGATCCCGTGCATCGGTCCACGCGCGCCTTTGCTCTTGCGCTCGGCGTCGAGTGCGTCCGCGATCGCCAATGCCTCCGGATTGAGCTCGATGATCGCGTTCACTGTCGGTCCGCTCTGATCGAGCGCATCGATGCGCGACAAGTACTGCTCGACGATCGACCGCGCCGTGTACTGGCCCGACTGCATCGCCGCCCGGAGCCGGTCGATCGTGATCTCCGCGAGCGGAAAGTCATCGGGTGCGGTCCACGGTGACGGCATGGGGGCCGCCATGGGAACCGCCACCCGAACGTCGATCGCGCCCGCGCGCCGGGGAAGCGCCGCGTCCGCCACCGCGAGGGCGCCACCGACGACGCTCGATACGACGAACGCGCGACGGTTTATAGCGTCCGGCGTCGTCGTACTCTTCTCATCTTCGTCCCGATGCATGCTCTACCCCAGGTGTAGTAGACCGCGACTGGCACCCGCCTCGAGTCCCGGGCACGACTGGACTCGGTCTTCCGACGTGCACGAACACTCCCGACGATCCATATTTGCCCGACTCTCGGGCGACCGCCCGGAGCGCGGCGGTAGCCGCCTCGGTTCCCATCTGGGCGGACTCAGCGCGCCGAATTTGCGGGGAACGCCAGCCGCCCATCAGTGCCCGCGATCGTCACCACTAACCATCCACCGCTTCCGCCGCCCTCAATACCGCCAACTGGTCGTATCCGCGCCGCTCGGCGCCGTCGCGAGCCAGTGCGCGACCATCTGGGGGATCGTCCGCTGTGTGAAGGTGAGCCCCGAGATTGTGTTGACGTGATCGGGGTCGCCCGTGAAGCAGTGTTCGTGGCGCGGACCGTAGACGATCTCCGCGTCGGAGTGCGGGTTGGTGGTCGATTTGAAGAAATCGTCGGCCAAGTAGACGGCGTCGTTCAGGAACCAACTGTCGGACATGCCGGCGTCGATGTGGATCTTGCCCTGTAGCTTGGGGCCGAGTGTCGGCCAATCGCGCTGCATGATGTGAACGAGGTCGTAGTGGTCGCGCCAGTAGGCGGCCGTCGTGGGGTCGATGGCGCCCGTCCGCTTGTCGTAGATGCGACGTGGGTATCCATCTGGTCCGACTGGTGAGAATACCGCTTCCCAAATGTCCCACTGGCCACCCGACCGGGAGTGCGTGCCTTCCACAAGCTCTCGGAGGTTCTGTTGCTCGACGGTGGAGAGCATGTCGCCATTGTCATCCCGCTCGCCAGCGCGCGGCGTTCGTCGCCACGGGCCTTCGGTGTAGTACGCGCTGTGTGCGGTGTAGATGTCGAAGTTGGTGTACTGTCGGAAATCGATCGGGTCGGGACAGGCGGCGTAGGTCCCGTTGTATTGATCGGGGTAGAGGACCTGCACACCGAGCGCTTCCCAACCACCCGTGGATCCGCCGTACAGCGCACGGGCCCAGGGTCCGATCCCGCGAAACCGCTGTTCGATGGCGGGGATGAGCTCGTACGTGATGGCGTCGCCGTAGGGACCGACGTTCTCTGAGTTCACTGCGTACGAATCATCGTAGTACGGATTCGCGTGCTGAATGGTCACGAGAATCACGCGCGGGTAGTTCGGTCCTGTCCAGCGCTTGTAGTAGTCGTAGCTCACCTGCTGCGAGAGCCGAGTGAGCGCTCCCCGGTCACATTTGCCGCGGTCGCTGCTGTTGGGGCAGTCGTGGGCGATCTTCACGGTATCGGGCGCTGGCAGTGATTGATCCGCCGGCTCCTCGCGCCAATCGGGTGGGTTGCGCTGGAAATGTCCCTGGTAGATCGCTAGCGGGTAGTGCGCGTCGGGGTGCGTATCGAATCCCTCAGGCAGCACCAGGATGGCGCTAATGAATGTCGGCCGTCCCCAGAACTTGGTGAGACGCTCGCTCTGAAGCCGGATGTGCTTCACGTACTTGGTGTCCGGGATGTCCGCCAGCGGTGGCACGACGGTATCGAGCGCGATGTGGATCTCGCCACCGGCTCGCGGATCGAGGTGGACTTTTTTCGGTCTGCTCATCGGCGACCCAGGGGCGCGATCCCACTGCTGCCCTTCGCCGCGGTCCGGTGGGAGTTCGACTGTGTGACCGTCGCTCAGGCGGTAGGTCTCGTAGGGGTGCAGCACTGCCTGGACCCAGTAGTCGCCCCGTGGGATGTCGGCGAGACTGGTGCGAGGATACCCGAACACTCGTGTGTCGAACACGCCCGGATGGGAGGCGTTCAGCCCATGCACGTCGATCCCGAACATCTGCTGGGTATTGTCGTGGTCCGACATCTGGAGCCGGGGCTCACCGGTGCTGTCCGTGGAGACGATCAGCAGCAACCGCCCATCGCGCGGCAACGCCGCCGGGCGCCCGGGAAGTGTGACGATGACCCGGAGCCCAGCCGCGCGGACGGTCGTCGGCGTCGGCGCGGTTTGGGCCCGGACCGTGGTGGCGGCTGCCGCACCAGCCAGGATCGTGGCAGCGGCTACATGTTGGACGGATCGAATGTGCATAGGCCGGCGATGATAACTCCACGACGTCGGCGGCGCGAGCGGAAGCACGGATCCTTGGCCAGCAGCGGACCCTGGAAACGCCATCGTGTAGCGCGAATACATTTGGTGGTGCGCACACCGGATCGGCTCGTCGTTTTCGACGTTGATGGGACGCTCACCGACTCTAGGAGTCGATTCGGATTGCTACGTACGTGCCCTGGCTGATGTCTTCGGGCTGCACGATGTCGATACTGACTGGTCTCGATACCGCCATGCGACGGATAGTGGGATCCTCCGCCAACTGATTGAGGAGCAGCTGGGCCGAATGCCGAACACCGAGGAGCGTGCGGCGTTCGCGAGCCGCCTATGTGTGCACTTGACTGCCGCTTTCGCCGGGACTGCCGGCCCAGGCACCCGAAATTCCAGGAGCGTCAACGATGCTTCGGGCGCTCTCGGCGGAGGCACATTGGGGACTCGACGATGGCCGCTGCGTTCCCGACCGCTCAGTCAGCCTGCGCGACGATCCCCGGATAGCAGTCCGAGCACACGAACGCCACACCGTCCCGGTAGGTCGCGGCGAACAGCACCGGCCGCGCGTCCGGCGCCTTGCAGCTGTCGCACGCGCAGTGCGCGGTCGTCATATCGGTGTGCGTCGTCGCCTCGCGGTACTTCGTCGTGGCGCCCACGCGATGATACTCGCGCACGCCACGGTGCTCCGCGTCCACGCCGCCCATGCGGCGCATGCCCCGCGGGAGTGGTTTCGGAATGTCGGTCACGTCGTGTGTGAAGCCGTTCTGGTCGATCAGGGTCACGTGCATGGCGGTGTCCTCCACCGGGCCGGGTGGACCATCAGGCCCGCAGATCGAAGCTACGGCCTAGCCGCCAGATCCGCGATGCCACCGGTCTTGGACCGACAGCCGCGGTGATCGGTCAACACCGGCACCGCCCGATCGATGGACCACCGTCGATCGAAGTCCGGCCGCCGCAGTCGCGTTCTATCGGCGTAGCGTCCCCTCTGGGATTGCGGTTCCCAGATATTGGGCCGCTGGACCCGCTCAGAAGATCAGCGTCAGAGCAATCGGGAGGTCGAGAGTCAGGCGCGTCCGTCGGAGAATCGGCTCTCCGATCGTCCCATCGGTGCCGGCGGTCGCGCCGAACGGGCCGTCCCTCTCGTGGGAGAGCGCTGTGCTCGGCCGGCTGATGGTCAACGCCCCGATCTTGAGCGCAGGCATCCGGAGCAGCTCACCCTCGGATGCGCTGCCCACGCCGACGCCGAATGGCCCATGCACGGTTACTGTATCGTGCGATAGGCCGTACGCGGCCACGATCCGCTGCGACAGGCGCACCGCATAGGTGGACGAGCCGAGGTCGAGGTGGAGTCGCACCGGAATCACACCGCGGGTGCGCGTGACGATCGACGCCCCGACGACTGGCAAGTGGTGTTCGAGGTCCACAGGCACGACGGTTCCCGAACCGGTGTATGTGAACGCCCCAGGCTCGAGGAGCGTGATCGTGTGGGCCTCGTAGTCGATCGTGACGACGTACCGATTGAACAAATCGTATCCGATCGTGCCGTGGATATCGCGAGCTCGAACGGAACCACCACCGGCCCCGCCAATTGCGGGGGGCGCGCGCACGCGCACGCGGCCACCACGACCGCCGTGAGTCCGACGCAGGTCGCCGCCTGCGATGATCGTCTCATGCAGTTCTCATGCAGTTCTCATGCAGTTCTCATGCAGGCGTCGCGCGCCACAGCGATGCGCCGGTGCTGATGAACCAGATCGCCTGCAGCAGGATGACTGCGCCGAATCCGTGGACGTCGAGGGCGACGTGGCCGGATCCCACCGCGATCACGATGACCGGCGCGATCACGACGCCGTAGATCCCCACGCTCCTCGCAAGCGTGCGGCTTCGCACGATCGCCACCGACCAGCACATGATGGCGGCCGACGACAGCATCACGAAGATCATCGCGAACGCGCGATTGAGGAGGCCCGTGTAGATCGCCAACTGTCGCCACTCATCGCTGATTGGCGGCACGTCGAGGACGACGTGCTGTAGGGCATGCGGAGCGACAAAGCCGCTGACCGCCGCCGCCACCATCACGGCGGCCAGAGCGAAACCGTATGCCACGACCGCGACGGCGGCGATCCGCGCCGGCGAATCGACGTATCGCGTAAGCGCCAGGGCGCCGAGGAACGCGACCGGCAGGCTTGCGATCGCCAGCGCATGCGCGACGGCTGCGAGGAGCGACAGGGCCGACAGACGACCTGGCGCGAGGAGGTCGCCGGCAGACGGATGGATACCCATGGTGACGAGCGACGCGACCGCGCCGACGATCATCGCGCCCCCGCCCAGTCGATTGTCTGTCATAGGGCGAAGCGTAGATTCGGAATGTCGGCCTGTCGACTGTCACAATCGAACAAAGAGGGGCAGAATGTCCGGAAACGCCCGTCCGAGGCGCCGAAAGCCCGATCGACGAGTGCGACGCACCCGCAATCTGCTGGGCGATGCCCTGATGGTGCTCATCCAGGAGAAGTCCTTCGATGCCATCACGGTGCAGGAACTGCTCGATCGGGCCGGCGTCGGGCGGTCCACGTTCTACGAATACTTTCGCGACAAGAACGATCTCTTCGTCAGTGATCTCGACGAGTTTCTCGAGCACATGGCCACCGCGCTGGTCGGGCACAGCGATGCCGGCGATCGCGTCGTGCCGGTGCGTGAGCTGTTCGGTCACGTTGGCGATTCACGCCAGCTCTACGACGCCCTCGTCGCGTCGGGCAAAATCCATGATTTTCTGGACCTCGGCCGGGCACACTTCGCGCGCGGGATCGATCAACGCCTGGTCGAGCTCCCCCGAGCCCGCACCTTGGCTCCCGCGCGCCGTGCCGCCGTCGCGCACGCGCTCGCGGGCGCCCTGTTGTCACTGCTGGTGTGGTGGATCGATGGCAACGGGGCTCTGTCACCGGAGGAGATGGACGATCTCTTCCACGGGATCGCATGGTCGGCGGTCGCCGCTGCCTAGGGGCGCCGCGTCTGACTACAGCCCGACTTTGGCCGCCGCGTTCTGCCGGAACACGGTCGCGTGCCGGATGTATTTCCGCAGGGTGTCGCCACGCTTGTGCCGGCTCTGGCGCATGATGTCGCTTTCGGACACGCCGGCCGCGGCCGCGCTCGTGATGAATCCGGCTCGGAGGCTGTGCCCCGCGTAGCGTGCGGGATCCATGCTCTCCGCGAGTGCGGCGTTCCCCCGCTCGCGCGCCGCATCCCGCGCCGCCGACACCGCGCGTTTGATCACGAGCGCTACGCCGCGATCCGTGAGCCGCGCGGGCGCGATGTGCCCGTGCCGTGTGATCGGGCGAAAGATCGGACCGTCGGCGATCCCCGCGTACGACAACCAATCGGTCAACGCTCGCACGGGACATGTCTCCGGATGCGTCCCATACGGGAGTCCGACTTCCTCGGCGCGACCCTCTTGATCGGTCTTGGAGAATGGGATGGTGATGATGATGCCGTCCCGGTGCTGCGCACAGTCCGCATGATCGATCGCCACGAGCTCGGATCGCCGAAACGCGCCCGCGAATCCTACTAAGAGAAGTGCGCGATCCCGCACGCCCGACGGGGACATCGGCAACGTCGCCAACATCGCACGCAAGAACTCCGTGACCGTGGGCGCTTTCCCGCGTGGCGCGACACCATGGGTGCGCCGAATCCCGCGCCACGTATCGCGGAGCACGGGATCGCGACTATCCAGCTCGTGGCCGGCGGCACGATGGAAATGCCGGATGGCCGACAGCCGCCGATCGAGTGTCGTGACGCGGCGCGGCCGCTCGATCCATCCCCCATCGCTCGTTCGCCTCCCCTCCGCGAGGGCGGTCAGATACAGTGCGACGAGTCGCGGGTCTGCGGGCAGCGACGGCGCATGGTGTCGAGCGCACCATCCAATGAAGTGGCGCCAATCGGCCTCGTACCCGCGCACGGTATTGGCCGCCCGCGCCGCTCCGATGTAGGCCTCAGCCTGTTTGACGAGGTAACCAGCCTCGACTGTGAGGGCCTGGCTAACCGTCAAGGCGCTCCCAGAGGCCTCTTCGGTCGCCTTGACGTCGCTATCTGACTCTAACATCCGATAAGATCGCCATATCGGTAGTTAGAATATCACGGCACCTGCCACAACACAAGAACCGGTAGATCGCCCAGCCATAAAGGTCGCCTAGTTGACATTGAGTGAGTTTATCCCATATTAGTGTCTTTCCATAAACCATACTAACTTCACTCAATATGGACCCGCGGCAGAACCCCTACTCCCCTGGAGCTGGAGCCCCACCACCTGAGCTCGCTGGGCGGGATTCGCTCATCGAGCGGGCCGCGATTGCCCTCGATCGCATTCGACTGGGCCGCTCCGCTAAGAGTCTGGTGCTGGTCGGGTTGCGGGGTGTCGGCAAGACGGTGTTGCTAAACCGGATCAGCCGGGATGCCGAAGCCCGCGAGATCGTCTGTGTGTCCCTCGAAGCGCCCGAAGATCGCTCGCTGCCAGCGCTCATTGCCCCCGCGCTACGAGCTACGCTGCTCAGCATGAACCGCATGGACGCGGCGGGCGTAGCCGCCAAGCGAGCGCTGCGTGCCCTCGCGGGGTTTATCGGCGCGATGAAGGTGAGGTTCGGGGATGTCGAGGTCGCGCTCGACGTTGACCCCGAACGCGGACTTGCCGACACGGGCGACCTCGAGGCGGATCTCGCTGATCTGCTGGCGACGGTGGGAGAAGCGGCGCAAGAGCGCACGACCGCGGTCGCCCTGGTTGTCGATGAGCTCCAATATGTGGACGAGGATCAATTGGCGGCGCTCATCACGGCCCTGCATCGGTGCGCGCAACGCCAACTGCCGGTCACACTCGTCGGGGCGGGGCTGCCGCAGCTCGTGGGCCAGACCGGTCGCGCCAAATCCTACGCGGAGCGACTGTTCGAGTTCCCGGAAATCGGCCCCCTCGGTCCGGTCGCCGCCCGTCAAGCATTGACCATCCCCGCTGCACGCCTCGCGGTGCAATACGAGGAGGCAGCGCTCACCAGCATCCTCGACGATACCCAAGGCTATCCCTACTTTTTACAAGAGTGGGGAAAGCATGCGTGGGCGGTCGCGAGCGCATCGCCCATCTCCGGCTCGGACGCTCGAATCGCTACGGCAAACGCGCTCGCTGACTTGGACGCGAGTTTCTTTCGCGTGCGCTTCGATCGACTGACACCGACAGAGAAGCGCTATCTCCGCGCGATGGCCGAGCTCGGACCCGGGCCACATCGATCGGGTGATGTCGCCGCCACGCTGGGAAAGGCGGTTGGCAGTGTCGCTCCCACTCGCGCCGTGTTAATCGCCAAAGGGATGATCTACAGTCCCGCTCACGGGGACACGGCGTTCACGGTGCCACTCTTCGACGGCTTCATGCGGCGGACAATGCCGGCCGTGTAGGCCTATGGCCGATACCGCAACGGTCTACGGAGCGCGCGCGCCCTACGAGTCTCGGTAAACTTGCCCCGAGCCTGTTGACTATAAGCGGTAGCCCCTCTCCTACCGTGACCCTGGTCCCGCCAGACACAGCCAACCCAATCATCACAGGGCTCGCGTTCGACAACAGCGCGAATCTGTGATACGTCGATCTCGAGAACGCTTCCATGGGCGAGGACACCGCGACCAACCTGGCGGCGGGCGGCCACCCGCAACCCTCCGGTGTGATTTCGAAAGGCATCTTCGGCGTTGGCCTCGCCTTCGACCCGCACTGGACTGCCCTGCCGCTTCACTGAGACGCAGGACGCGATCGCACCCACCGGTCCGATCACCGCCCGCGCTACTAGGACACGCGGTAGTACTCGTAGCCCGCCCCTTTCACAAATGCGTCGAAATACCTGCCGCGCGATTCAGCGTTGCGCAGCTCCGCCGCGACCACACTCGGCACGTGGAGGTAACGATACACGCTCCCGCTCGTGAACTCCACTTCGAGCGTCTCCGTCTCCGCGTCGTACCCGATTGAAGACAGGGCACTCGATTGTACTGGCTCGCGATTCATCAGGTCAGAGTGTTGTTACTCAAATCAGGGCGACATCGGAGCTGGAAGCAATTGGAGTAAGTAGAGCACGGGCTCCCTGCGGTTGCGCCCGATTTCGAGACCGTACCCGACCAGCGCCTAGAGCGTGAGCGTCCTTCGATCGATCCTGATGAGCACTCGGGCAAGCACGACCTGCGCGGCGCCCGCGCCCGATACCCAACGATCTATGATCCGGATTCCTACGACACGTCGCAGCTCCTAGGACGCGCGCTCGCGCGCCGGCGGTCGTGGGGTGTGGCCTACGACAGTGTCCGAGATTCCGACGGCGGGCTCTGCGCGGCCGTGTTTCGTCCGCGAGCGCTCACGAAGTGTCGCACGACGCTATACCTCGGCTATCGATGGAACGGCCACTCGATCACGCATGTGATCGAACGACGGCTCCGTGCCTGAGACCGCTGCGCCCGACTACCGCCCCGATGCGGCGTGCTGCGCACCAACGCCACCCGCCAACAACACGCTCACCTCACCCACACTCACTGGCCGGCCAAACAAATACCCCTGCGCCTGCTCGCAGTCGGTGCCGACCAGGAAGCTGGCCTGCGCCTCGGTCTCCACTCCCTCGGCGATCACCATGACCCCAAGCTCCCGGCCAATCCGCGCCGCTGCCCGGACGACGGTGGCGCTCCGCGGATCCACGGTGACGCGCGAGAGTAGCTCCTGTGCGATCTTCAATCGGTTGATCGGATAGCGCGTCAGGTAGTTGAGCGACGAGTACCCGGTCCCGAAGTCGTCGATCGCGATGCGCACGCCGAGCTGCCGGAGACGAGTAAAGGTGTCGCCATGCCGCTCGGTGACTTCCATCAAGACAGACTCCGTGAGCTCGAGCTCCATCGTGTCCGCGGCAATCCCCCACTTCGTCAGACTCGCGGCGATGTCGAGCTCCAGGTGCGGCGCCCCCCGGAACTGCGCGGCCGATAAGTTGACGGAGACGACCGCCGGCGCGATGCCCTGGTCCTGCCACGCCCGAAATTGCCGACAGGCGTCGTCAAACGCCCAGCGACCCAGCGCCACGATGCTCCCAGTCGTCTCGGCGACAGCAATGAATGACCCCGGGTACAAGAGCCCGCGAGTGGGATGATTCCACCGGACCAATGCTTCGAGACCGACGATCCTCCGGGACGCTAACTCGACGATCGGCTGGTAATACAATTCGAGCTCCCGGCGATCGAGACCCACTCGCAGCTCCTCGGCGATGGTCACCCGCTCGTGGACTTTCTCGTCGAGTTCGGCGCTATGGAACCGGAAACAGTTACGGCCTTCGGCCTTGGCCCGATACAGCGCGAGATCGGCCTGCGTCATCATGTCTTCGGGATCGTTCAGATCTGGGGTATACGACGAAATCCCAATGCTCGCGCTGACGCGGACGTCGGTCCCGCCAATTCTGAATGGAACGGCGACCACCCTCGCCACGTTGGCCGCCAACGCCCCCGACGCCATCGGCGTGCTGGCATGTGCATTCAAGATCGCGAACTCGTCGCCGCCGAACCGCGCCAGAAGATCCGTCTCCCGGATGACGGTGCGGAGGCGGTCCGCGATCTCCCGCAGCAGAGCGTCTCCCGCTGGATGGCCCAGCGTATCGTTCACGTCTTTGAAATGATCCAGATCGAAATACAGAACCGAGAATGGACCACCCCCGCGCTTGATCGCCGCGAACGCGAGCTTGAGACGGCCGAGAAAGGACCGCCGGTTCGCGAGCGTCGTGAGGGCATCCGTCTGCGCCAACTCCAGGATCTTCAGATTCGCCGCCTCGAGCTGGCGCGCCAGCTCCCCATCGACGACCGATATCAACATCGTCGCCGCGAGAAACAGCGTGGAGAATCCCGCGATCACAGCCGCGAGCCACAGGGTGTTCACCTGATTCATTGGGACGGTCGAGATCGTGCGCGCGGAGAAATGGGCTGCCGCCATGCCGCAGAAATGCATTCCAACAATGGCCGACGCCATCACGGCGGCACTGCCGACTTTCTTCCAGACTCCGTCGGAGACGGTGTCTGAGCGCAGGTTGAAGGCAAGCCATAGCGCGACGCACGACGCGACGATCGCGATGACTATCGAGGTCCCGACGAGCGGCAGGTCATAGGCGATCCCCGGAGCGATCTCCATGGCCGCCATGCCGGTATAGTGCATGCCGACGATCCCGAGCCCCATGACCGTGCCAGCGATCGCGAGCCTCGTCCGCGTGAGCGTGGCGCGACTGACCATCAACAGCGCGAATCCCGACACGACCACACCGATCACCATCGAGCCGAAGGTGATGGACAGATCGAAAGCCATCGGGATCGGTAGGTGCAGCGCCAACATGCCGATGAAATGCATGGACCAGATGCCGGTGCCCATGGCAAAGGCACCACCGATCAACCAGTAGTAGGTCGCGCGCCCACGCGAGGCGGTAATCCGTCCCGCAAGGTCGAGCGCCACGTAGGACGCCATCATCGCAATGACGTAGGCGAGTGCGACCAGCGCGGGGCTATACACGCCCCTCATCACGCGTGCCTCCGCTGTGCTGCGCACACGAGTGCCGGCATCGTAGTGGGAACGACCCCGGCGTCGAGCGCCCGGCATACAGTAGTCATTCTATTTCGGATGGCGAGACGCGGCTCCCCGGCATGATGGTCGAAATGATCCATTCGGGAGCCTCAGGGGCGTAGCGGCCGGTGCACGCCGCTCTGTCCCAGGGACGACCGATCACCGCCATGGCTACTCGCGCGTAACTCGCCGCCGCGAGGGTACCGGCGGACGCGTTGCGGCCCACGCCATCACTCCGCGGTCACCGGTCCCACATTGGTCATTCCTCATGCGAGCGCGCTATCTCGTCACCCGCCCGACTTCCACTCCGAGCCGGCCGTCCCAGATTGGACTACGCCCGTGCGATACTGTTGGGACGTCGGAGGTTACGCCACGCGGCGTCTACCTCGCGTGGTCACCCGGGAACAGGTCAAACCACCCATCCGGTGAACCTCAGGACACTGCGGCGTGTCGAAGCAGTGGTTGTCTCATCCCTTCGGAGCCCGTCATGATCGACTCGCGCGTCGCCCTGAGCTGCATCTCGCGACTCATTATTGCCTCCCTAGTCCCTGCGCTCCTCGCAGCCCAAGAGGCGCCGGCACGGGTCCCCACTGTCGTGCCCGTACCCGCCACGCCCCTGCCCCGCACCCACGAGGCGCAGCCCACGGTCGCCGACATCACGGCGCAAGATCTCATGACTCGCCTCTACATTTTCGCCGACGGGCACCACGGCCTGGGCTTCGACTACGCACTCGATGCCAATGGTCATCTGCTCAACATCTAGTGCCGCAGCGACCACTACGAGTACGCGCGCTACGGCATTCCGATCGTGTTCTTCACCACCGGCGGCCATTCAGATTATCACCAGGTGACCGACGAGGCGGAGTACATCGACTACGATCACATGACACACGTCGCGAATTTCATCGAGGACCTCGCCGTGCGCACCGGCAACCTCGACCACCAACTGAAACTGGATCACCCCAAGCCGGACCCCACCGCCCCATGCCAGCAATAGCCGATCACCAAGTCCGTCTCATGCCTGACTCCCAAGGATACTCGCCCCTCGCCTAGTCGGACGACCGCCGCGGCGCGGCATCGCCTTTGCATAGCGCGCAGTCATGGATGTCGCGCCGCGGGTGGGGATCGTGCTACAAAGAACGCCATGGCGCCCTTGATACCGCTGCGCCCGTTTGGCCGCCACAAGGATGTGATGATCTCAGCCTTGGGCTGCGGCGGCCATCACCTCGGTGATGCACCAGACGAACCAACCGCCGTCCGGCTCGTGCAGCAGGCCGTGGATGCCGGGATCACATTTTTCGACAACTGCTGGGAGTATCGGCGCGGGATGACCGAATCGCTCCTCGGGAAAGGCCTCGCCGGCCGGAGAGACCGCGTCTTTCTCATGACGAAGGTCTGCACGCACGGTCGCGAGGCGAGCCTCGGACTGCAAATGCTCGGTGAGTCGCTCCGACGCCTCCGCACGGACCACCTCGACCTCTGGCAGATACACGGTGTCGGCTTCGAGAATGATCCCGACCTGTTCATTCGACCGAACGGCGCCGCTGAAGCGTTGCTGAAGGCGAAACGCGACGGGATGGTCCGGTTCGTCGGCTTCACGGGACATAAGGATCCGGCGATCCACCTCGCCATGCTGGCAACCGGCTTTCCGTTCGACGCGGTGCAGATGCCGCTCAATCCGTTCGATGCATCGTTTCGGAGCTTCGAGACTCAGGTACTCCCTGAGCTCGTCAAACGCGGCATCGCACCCCTCGGCATGAAGCCGCTTTGCGGGCATGGCGAGCCGATCCTCCAAGGCGTGCTCTCAGCCGAGGAAGCGCTGCGCTATGCCATGAGCCTGCCAGTGGCGACGACGATTTCGGGGGTCGACAAGCCGGACGTGCTCCAACAGAACATCGACATCGCGCAACACTTCCAGCCGATGACAGCCGCGGAGATGCAGGCACTTCGCGACCGGGTCAAACCGCAGGCCGCGGACGGACGGTTCGAGCTCTATAAGCTGTCACTCAAATTTGATAACCCCGAGGCCCGGCTCGCCCACGGGTTTCCGCTCGATATCGAACAGTCCGAGGTGAAGGACATGCTCAAGGCCACCGAAAACACGGGTCATCCCTTTCCCAAATGGACGTGAACCGGCGCCGGCTTGTCAAAGGCCTCGCTGCCGCGGGCGCAACGACACTCACCCCCGACTTACTCGTCGGCCAAGGATCGCCTGCCCCAGACACCGATGTACCTCGACGTCCTATGGGGAAGACCGGGCTCCACGTCTCCGTCATCGGCCTCGGCGGCTTTCACCTGGGCTCCGCCAAGGATCAAGGCACAGCCAACGACATCGTCGCGCACGCGATCGACGCGGGAGTCAATTTTTTCGACAACGCGTGGGACTACCACGATGGATTGAGCGAGACTCGGCTCGGTGAGGCGCTACAAGGGAAACGCGACAAGGTGATCCTCATGACCAAGGTCTGCACCCATGGGCGGGATGCCCGAGTCGCAATGCAGATGCTGGAGGAGTCGCTGCGACGCCTGCGGACGGATCATCTCGACGTCTGGCAGATTCACGAGGTCATCTACGACAATGACCCCGATCTGATCTTTGCGCCCGGCCGGGCGGCGGAGGCCCTCCTTCAGGCCAAGCAGCAGGGGAAGGTGCGGTTCGTCGGATTTTCCGGACACAAAGATCCCGCGATCCATCTCCGGATGCTGGCCCACGATTTTCCATTCGATACGATTCAAATGCCGCTAAACTGTCTCGACGCCACGTTTCGGAGCTTTGAGCAGCGGGTGCTCCCCGAAGCGAATCGGCGAGGCCTCGCGGTGTTCGGGATGAAGAGCTTCGGCGGCGGCGGCGAGATCGTGAAGTACGGCGCCGCAACGCCGGACGAAGCACTCCGCTACGCGATGAGCTTACCTGTCTCCACGACGATCAGCGGGATCGAGTCGCCGGACGTCCTCACACAGAACCTGTCGATCGCTACGAAATTCTCGCCGATGACCGCCGAGGAGATGCGCGTGCTCCGCGAGCGCTGCCGCCCCCTCGCGGCAGATGGCCGATTCGAGCTGTTCAAGACGACGAAGATGTACGATGGCGCGGTCGGCAGAGCACAGCACCACTTCCCGACGACGGAGAAGCTACCCGCGTAGCCCGGTGCAGGTGATCGGCGCGCCACCGGATTGATCGACCGCACGTTTCGCATGTCGGCTTGCTCGAGGAGATAGGCCGTCATCGCGTCTGCCGCTTTCCAGATGCAGAGGGTACACGTGAGCAGAATCGGCGTCTCGAGCTCGCCGTTTTCCTGAAGGTGCGTCGAACCCACAAGTTTCCCGAACCCGTTCAGCACGAATACGCCGGCAGGCACCCGATCGCGAAAGATGTTGCCGCCATGCGGCACGACGGCGGTCACGCCCGTGTGCACGCTGTCGCCGGCCGTCACGGTGGTCTGTCCCACGCGAACGCCAGCCACGTCCGTAATGGCGTTCAGAGGGCCCGGCTGAAACACGCCGATCACCACGCCTACGTCGCGAGCCCGTGGCCGGAGCGACGTCTGTCCACTCGCTCGCACCGACGCCAGCTCCGCCAACACCATCACCATCATTGACGCGACACGGTACGGACCGCGCGACACCCGGGATGCGGCAGATCGCGCTACACTCATTTGGCCTTACTCCTCGTTTGGAGAGTCAGGACGTCGTGCCGCTTCGATCTAGCACCCGTTCGCTGAGAGTGGAAACGTCACGATGAAGGTCGATCCAACTCCCTCCTGACTCACCACGCTGATGTCGCCGCCCATGGCGCGAGCAAGCTTTCGCCATCAAGTGGATGCGCCGGCCAACTCCGGGCCTTGCACCTGGACCAGCAGCTACTCCCCGAGCGCGCGCCGTACCTCGCGCCTGTATCGGCGACTCGACCGCAACCGCGCGCCGCGCGGCCAGCGCCCCGTATAGGTCTCCGAGCGCGGAGGTGACGATCACTTGTTTCCACCCCTGATAACTGTGCATGAGGCCAAACACGAGCCCCTGCCCCAGCACGACGACCACGACGCTGCCGCTCAGCGCATGGAACTTCCGGCCCAGATCGCAGGGCCCTCGCTTCTCCTCGGTCGCGTCCGACCCGGGAGCTTATTCGTCCTCGCTCCGCGGTGGACGGCTTCGCGGCCCGTTCTCCTTGACGACACGACAGCGAAGAGTTTGAGAGTTCTATGGACTCACGGCGGCGACTGCGGTGCTGGCACGCTCAGTGCGCGACGAGGGCCGTGAACGGGGCGACATAGGCCTCGAGCGACACGAAGCCGCCCACCAGCGCGGCGAGGACGAGACTGTGGAAAAACACGAACCGCAGGATCTCCCATTCATGCCCATACCAGCGCGTCGTCGTGCTGGCGACGACGATGCTCTGCATGTCGACCATCTTCCCCATGACGCCGCCGGAGCTATTGGCCGATGCCATGAGAATCGGGCTCA
Source organism: Gemmatimonadota bacterium (assembly GCA_003152485.1). Taxonomy (GTDB): domain Bacteria; phylum Gemmatimonadota; class Gemmatimonadetes; order Gemmatimonadales; family Gemmatimonadaceae; genus Palsa-1248. The sequence goes on from PMAE01000018.1 coordinate 134,753, forward strand.
GCCCGAGCCCTTGCGCCGTGATCCGCTGCAAGCTTCCGAACAGGACATTCGATGACGTGTCGGAGCCCGTGAGCGCGCTGCCGAGCCACCCGAGTAGCGTACCGAACAAGGGATAGCAGACGCCGGTGCGGGCAAAAGCGAGTCCGAGGATTGCATCCAGGCCGGAATATCTCGTGAGATAGCCCAGCGCCAACATCGCCGCGATCGTGAGTAGCGACAGCTTGACCGCGTTGAATGCATCGCGGTAGACGCGGAGGACTTCGCGCGGCCGGTAGGCCATGACGGCCGCACCGATGAGCGCCGCGAGGAATATTCCCGTCCCCGTCGCCGACAGCCAATTGAGCGTGTACACCGCGGACTCGGCCGTCGCCGTCGGCACGACCGGCGGCATGCGGAGCACGAGGTGGTCGAGTCCAGCGATGATCAGCGTCGGCTTGGACACCGAGTCCAGGACGCTCTTCACCTGCGGCAACCCCCACAGAAACACGACGACGCTCAAGATGAGCCAAGGCATCCACGCACGCATCACCTCTCGGCGATCGGCGCCCATCACCGGTTCATGCACCGTGTCTGCAGGTCGCCACACCCGGAGCAGCATCGTCACCGCTGCCATCGACACGACCGACGCGCCGATGTCCACGAGCCATGGGCCGTGCAACGTGGCGATCAACCACTGGGGCACGGCAAACGCGATGCCTGCTACAAGTAGCGCGGGCCACACGGGCAGCGTCCGCTTCACGCCCACGAACGCGATCATGAGCCAGAACGGGATCAATACGGCGAAGAACGCGAGTTGTCGTCCGACCGTGCTGCTCAGCGCAAGGAGCGGCAGCCCCGTCACGCCGGCGAGCGCGACGAGCGGCGTCCCCAGCGCACCAAACGCGACCGGGGCCGTGTTGGCGATCAGTGACAGGCCGGAGGCCTGGATCGGCGTGAATCCCAGCCCGAGGAGCAACGCCGCCGTGATCGCCACCGGCGCTCCAAATCCGGCCGCGCCCTCGAAAAACGATCCGAAGCAGAACGCCACTAGGAGCAGCTGGAGCCGGCGGTCGCTGGTGATTCGGAATAGGCTCTTCCGGAGCACGTCGAACAGCCCACGGTTCATCGTGAGCTGATAGAGGAAGATGACGTTGAGAATGATCCATCCGATCGGGAGGAGCCCGTAGGCAGCGCCCAACAGCGCGGCCTTAACGGCCATCGGTGCGGGCATGCCGAGCCCACCGACCGCGACGACCAACGCCGTTGCCAGGCCGAGCAGCGCGGCGAGGTGGGCGCGGAGCCGCAGCACGGCGATCGTGCCGAGCAACACCACCATCGGGAGCGCCGCCATCAGCGTGGACCACAGCGCGCTGTGGAGCGGATCGTAGACCTGCGGCCATGGCACGACAGTCATCGGCGAGCGCGATGTGGGCCGGTCATGCGCACCAGCGCCGTCCTGGGCGTCGGCCGGGCGACCGGCCCACCGGGGTCACCCCTATGCGAGCACTTGCTCCGCGGCCCGCTTCCCCTGTGCCATCGCACCACCGACGCTCTGATGTCCGTTCAGCTCGGAGTGCCCGATCGCGATGTTGCCATAGCCCTTCTCGACGACCGACCGACCAGGTGGCTGCCCGTTGCGCCCATAGTAGAACCCCGGCGGCTGCAGCACACGAGCATGTCCCCATCGGTTCAAGATGATTCCAGCGATGTCGGTCTTCGGATTGAACCCGGCGTCCGCGAAGAGCTTGACCATGTGCTCTCGACACTGTCGCTCGTAGTCGGCGTATGATTGCGAGAGGAGACGCGCCCGAGCGAGGACACCTTGCTCGTACGCCGATCGCCCCGGTGTGTAGAGGCCCACGTAATACGTGAGCACGGTCGGCTTGTCGGGGTGCAGGGGCGGGCTATAGCCGCCCGCGACCATCGGACGCCGGATGTTGCAGCAGAATCCGAAGCCGGTGCCGAACCAGCGGGTCGCGGGTGCGCCGAGCTTGTACAGGAAGCGCCAGTTCCGGAGGGCGACGTTCACCACCAGGGCGGATCCGTAACAGAACTCGCTATAGGCGGCACTGATGTCGGCGGGGATATCAGCCAGGATGTGCTTGTTGACCCAGCCGCCGGACGCCATGATCACCTTGTGGGCTTTGACGCGGTACACCGTTCCGCCTTTCTCATACGCAACCGCGACATCGCCTTGAGGTCCGGCGTGGGCTGCGTGCTCCACGCGGACGACGATCGCGCCGAGTCGGATGCAAATGGGCTGTCCCGGGCGGTCGAGCGCTTTGAAGTCGACCGGAGCCATGAGCATCTGCTCGAAATCGCCCCCGGTCGGCATCGCCGCTGGGATGAGGTGGCGGACCAGGTAGCGCCCGAATGTCGAGTTCCCGCCCGGAAACGACTGCGGCAGCTCACCCGTCTGCGGGCGCTGCCGCCCGACGCCCGGCAAGCCGATCTGCGAAGCCGCAAACGCTGAGACCGCGTCTGGGCTGGCGCCGTTGATGAGCCCCACGACCGGCTCGATCATCTTGGTCACCTCGGGTCTCAGCCCGAGGGTGTGCTCGAGGTAGTCGCGATACGTCATGCCGTCGAGCATGCGGCGGAAGTCCTCCGTGTTCTCGCCCGCCGTATGCCTCCATTTCAGCAGGTCCTTCCTCACGTCTTCGGAGTACGGTGTGCCCTCCAGGTTGTTGTTCCAGATGTTGCGCAGCCACATCGGCTTTGATGCGCCCGAGCTCTCATCGAAGTAGTAGCCGACATCGACTTGGGACTCATCCACGCCATCCATGTTGGCGTAGTTGTCCATCTGGAATCGCAGCGGCTTGAGACTGGGGTCCCAGTCCTGATACTTGAACTCCCGCGGCAGCTGCAGGTCGGTCCAGATCTCATCGCTCTGCGTGCCCGAGCCGGCGCGTGGCACGCCGAAATCGTTCGAGCCCTGCGGGCCAAGCAGTCGATAGCCATCGACGAGGAACTCGTTTTGGCGCGCCTCCCCGCCAAACATGGGATGGTTCTCGAGGATGAGGCACGTCTTTGAGCCGCCCGTCGCTTTCAGGAAATAGTAGGCCGCGGTCAAGCCCGAGAGGCCACCGCCGACGATCACGAGGTCGAATAGCTGCCCCGTGTCCGTCGTGGTCGCGGGCAGCTTGACGTAGGCGCCATCGCGAATCTTGTGCGCGGCAGCGAGCACCGGTGCGGTATTGCCGTTGGCGGCGGCGTAGTCACCGACGCCGCCGTATCCGGTCCATGGATCCGTGGTCGTCCTCGGCGCTGCATCGGGGTCGTGGCCGAGGTGCGCCTGGAGAACGCCTGGCGCGGGCGCGTGGAGGAGCGCCGCCCCCATCCCGAGAAGCGACGTGTTGAGGAAATCCTTACGCGTGATGTTCGCGTCCATGCCCAGCGACTCATCGCTGGTCGAAGGTTTCTTGCGTGGCATCAGGTCACACTCCAGCCGGCGCCTGGCATCCTGGCGGCCCGTTACTGCGCGCCTGGCACTCGACCAGCGGGATGTAGCAATAGGGGAACACGACGAATCCTGAGAGGTCGTGCGGTAAGTCAACAAGCGTACCGTAGTGCCGGGCGTCAAGCCAGCTACTCGACCCCGGCTCCCACATGAGCGAGTACCGTTTCTCGTAGAGGAGCTCGTCCAGCAATGTCGGGGGCTGACCAGGTCCGGCGACGTAGGGGGTGGGAATCGGCGCCAGGCCGCCCGAGTTGACGCGGATGAAATTGATGTCTTGGATGGCGAGAGCCGTGTTCCCGAGCCCCAGGTTTGCCTCCGCGCGGAGCAGGATCAGCTCCTCGTTGCGGACGATGGCCATCGGAGCGGCTGGGCCGCCGTAGATCTGAAACGTCCATTGCGTGGTCAGCCCGGCGCGAGTGATCGGCGGGATTTGCTTGACTTTGGTCAGGAAGCGATTGTCGGCTGTGTTGTCCGCCTTGTTCTGCGCGGAATCCGCCAGCGACGGGTGCGCGTAGTAGTAACGAGGCACGGCTTCATAGAGTGGGTTGGCGATGTCGCCGGACGCGGTGCTGAACTCGAAGTACACGCCGTACGCCAGCGGCTGCGACGTACTCACGAACGACCCGGTGAGATCCGTCAGGGCCTGAGAGAAGTTCTGGACGTCGATGTCAGCCCGCGCGCGAATCGCGCGGTTGAATTGGAGAAAGGTTGTCGGCGTGTCGAACCCCGCAAATCCGGCACCGAGATTGAACGCGAACGACGGGCCAGCCGCGAGCAGCGCGGTCTGAGCCGAGTCGAGCAGTGCGTCGATATAGGCGTAGACCACGCCTGGCGCGACGATAGGCGGCAACGGTGTATTCGCGCCGGCCGACGCGTCAAGCGCCGCGCCACTCGAGTCGACGTTGCGGATCACGTTGAGCAATTCGACGGCCTTGACCGTCTCCGCGAACCCGCGGAAGCCCGCCTGCTGGGCCGCGGAGAAGCTCGAGACGTCGCCCACGCCGCTCAGCACGAGATCCGCCAGCTTAATCGTGCGATAGGGGTTGGCCCAGACCGCGAGGTCGCCCAGCGTCTCGAAGTACTGGATGACAAGTTGAAGGTCGCCCGGATCCAGGTTGTACCCCTCGCGGCCGAAGATGCTGAAGTTCTGCGTGAGCTGGCTCGCATCCCCGCGCATCCCTGACAGCAGCCCCTGGGAGGCGTAGGTGATGCCGCTGGCCGATGGCGTAGTGGCGAGACTCCCCAGCTCGAGTCCGTTCTCATCAGGTGCATCGAGGGAGTTACAACCGCAGACGACTACGACCGCGGCCAGGACGGCCGCACGGGCGAGGCTCGTTCTCGCTGTCATGGCGCGATACCTGTTTGGTGACCGGTGGGAAACACGGGGTCGAGACGGTGAGCCTGAGTTGCGCACATCAGAAGCCAACGCCGACGGTGAACCAGAATGTCCGGCTAGACGGATACGTCCAGATGTCCCACGGCACTTCCTGGGCCGCCGAGGTGACCACCTGGTTCACCTCCGGGTCGCCCGTTCCCTTATACGGTGTGAAGACGAAGAGATTCTGGCCGCTCACACTCAAGCGGATGTTCCGCGAATGGACGCCGATCCGCTCGACGAGCGATGGCGGCAGGTCCATCCCAACCGTCAGCTCGCGCAGCTTGAGGTAGCTCACGTCCTGCAGATAGACGCGCGCCGTCTTCGAGAACCCCGTGATGCGCTCCTGACCGGTGGCGCACCCCGAGCAGCTGGGGACGAGGTAATCCGGGCTCGTGCCCGACGCGTCGTACTCGAATTGGGAGATGTTGTCCAACACGCCGCCGACCTGCGCGTCCCAGAGGAGCGTCAGGTGGAATCTCCGATAGTCGACGCTGTTGTTCCACGACGCATTGAAGTTGGGCGCGGCATCGACGAGCCCGCGGATGACGGAGGTGCCGAGCGCGCCGAGCTTGGAATCGCCACGGCGTGCGCCGAGCGTGTCCTCCCCATAGATCTGCGTGCACGACCGGCCCGGCTGGATGAACGTGTAGCCGAACGCCGCGCTGTTGAGGAAGCTCGCTGGCTCGAACGCCGGGACGGACAGTGACGTGATCTGGCACCGGCTCATGTAGTACGTCGCCGTGGTCGTCCAGGTCACGCCCCCGCTCTGCTGCACTGGGACGCCCGTCACGGACAGCTCCGCGCCGCGGTTGCGGAGCGCGCCGCCGTTGAAGTACTGCGACGTGAAGCCGGTCGTGGGCGCCAGCGTGCGCTGGAGGAGGAGGTTCGTCACGTCCTTCTCATAGAGCGTGACCTCGAAGTTGAGGCGCCGGTGCAGTGTCGAGGCGTCGATGCCGGTTTCCAACTCGCGCTCCCGCTCCGGCTCGAGATTGGCCGCGCCGGTCGCCCCTTGAATCGCGACCGTCGGGATCGAGCCCGCGATGTTGCCGGGCACGAGCTCCGTGTACTTCTGGCCGTAGAGCGGCTCGTTCCCGGAATAGCCGGCCGCGAACCGGACCTTGAATTCGTCGATGTACTGGGGGAGCAGGGGCACGAGATACGAAACCGAGGCCTTGGGATAGAAGTACAGCTGGCTCGGATTGCCATCGTTGCTGCTCTGATCCGCGCGCCCGCCGACGGTGAGCAGCAGTCGGTCGCTCAAGGTCAGGAACTCCTCCTGCGCGAACAGCCCGAGGTCGCGCACCCGCTGCCGGTTCTCCTGGACCTGCACGGCCAGCGCCTGGTCGATGTCGGCGACGCCCTGCGCTAGCCCCTGCGCCAGCGTCCCGTCATAGTCCAGGTCCTGCGTCTCGTACGCCATCCCGATCTGCGTCGTCGCCTTGCTCCCGCTGAATTGGTACGTGTGAACGAGATTCAGATTGAGGTTGGCGTTCTGGTTCTGCCCATACGAGACGACCGATGCGCCTGGCAGCGCCGACGCCTGCTCCGAGTAGAGTTCGGGTGGCGCGAGCACGGCGTTCCGCTGGGTGAAGATATCGACGCCGCCGTTGCCGATGAACTGCAGGCTCTGGTTGCTTGTCTTGAAGAGGTCGTACGTCGCTCGCCCGCTCACGATCGCCCGCCACACCGACTCGTGGTTCTGGAACAGCGCGACGGTCTGGAACGCATTGCTCACTGCGAACGGGTTGACGGGATACACCCCATTGGGCTGCCGCTCGAGGTTGAGCCACGTCGCACCGCCGTACGCGATCGCGCCGCCGATCGGCGTCCCGTTGTTGCCATTTTGGGTGACGCCGGGGTCACGCTCGCTGTGGGTGAGTTGCGCGCTCAGGTTCATGTCGAGCCGGGTGCCGACGGTCTGGTCGATGTTGGCGCGCAGCGATTGCTTGCCGGCGTCGGTGTTCGGCACGATGCCGCCTTGGTAGTTGTCGAGGAGCGACGTGAAATATCTCGTCGACCCCGACCCGCCGCTGACGCTCCCGCTAAAGTCGTAGGAGAGCGGCTTGCTGCCATAGAGCTGCTGCTCGAAGTCGTTGCACGTCGGCGTCCACGACTGGGAGGCGAGCGGCCCGAAGGTCGCCACCGCCTGGGACTCGCTGAAGCACCGGTGGCCGAATTCATGGCTCAGCTCGGAGAATCCCTCCCGCTCGGTGATGTTGAACTGGGGCGCCCCCGTCTGTCCCTTCTTCGTGGTGATGATGACGACGCCGTTGGCGGCCTTCGACCCGTAGATCGCCGACGCGGCAGCGCCTTTGAGCACTTCGATGCTCTCGATGTCGTACGGGTTGATGTCGGCGATGCGGTTGTCGCCGTTGTCCTGGTTGTCGGCGGCCGGCTCGAGCGATGTGCCGTTCGAGTGGATCACGCCGTTGGTGCCGGTGCCGAGGTTGGCGTCGCTCACGATCACGCCGTCGATCACGTACAGCGGAGTAAACGCCCCATAGATCGACGTGACGCCGCGCACGCGTACGATCGAGCCGCCGCCGGGGGCGCCGCTGTTCTCCGAGATGTGCACGCCGGGCGCCACGCCCTGTAACGCGCGCTCGATCGTCGGATTCGGAACGCGATCGAGCTGCGCGGAGTCTATGACGTCGACCGAGTTCGGCAGGTTCTGTCGCGTGACGCCGGTCGCCTGCCCCGTCACGATGACCTGATTGAGGAGGGCGTAGTCCCGGGTGACCACGACCCCCACGCTGTCCTGCCCGGCCGGCACGGTCACGCTCCGCGGGACGTAGCCCACGCTTCGGAACAAGAGCGTCGCCGCAGCGTTCGGAGCGGCGATCGTGAACGACCCGTCGTTGTGGATCGGCGCGCTCGTCTGCGTCTCCACGACCGTCACCTCGCCGCTCCCGATGGGGTTGCTCGACACAGAATCAGTCACTCGGCCCGTGATGACCCGCGTCGGCGACGGCTGGCGGTGGTCGGACTCGGCCGCCGGCGGTCGCCCGACGAGTACGGCATCACCGCGGAGCGAGACGTAGGCCGCGAGCCCGGTTCCCTCGAGCACGGTGCCCAAGGCGTCGGCGACACTCACGTCCGCCACGTGCAGTGACACGCGGGCGCGGGAGGTGAGCACGTCGGGTCCGAACTGGATCGTAACGTTCGCCGCTCGGCCGATCGCGCGCAGTGCGTCCTGGAGCGGCGCGAGCCGGAGGTCGAGTGAGATCGGCTCTTTGAGGATCACCGCCGCGCTGGTGGCCGCCCGCACCCATGTGCCTTGCACCGTGCCACTGGTCTCGTTCGCGGTGATGGCGACGCGGGACGGTGGCGATGTCGCCTGGGCAGCGACCCCTGCGCTCAGGATCGCAAGGGCGAGTGCCGACCGCGTCGCGACGTGGACAAACATGGGATGCTCCGCCGGTGGGAGAGAGAGGTGTGGGCTCGGAGGCGGGTCAGGACCCAGCGAGGACGTAGAAAATCACCGTTCGGCCGTGCTGCTCGTACCGCGTACGTGTGAGCAGCGCGAGCGCATCGAGCACCTGGTGGGTGCTCTCGGACCCGAAGGTGACGGTCAGCGGTTGACGGCCGAGTGCCGGGTCGGCGAGCTGGATGTCGAGGTCGTACCACCGACTGAGTGATGCCGCGACCTCGCGGAATGGCGTCGCCTCGAGCGACAGATGTCCCTGCGTCCAGCCGATCGCCGTAGAGGCGTTGACGCCGTGTCGGACCGCCGCGGCCTGACCGGTGGAATCGACGATGGCGAGATCGTTTTGCCGCAGCTCGACGTGGGCGACCCGGACCTCGCCCTCGACGACGACGACGCGTGTGGGCATCCCGTTGCCGTAGGCCGTGACGGCGAACCGCGTCCCAATGTCACGCACGATGGCATGCCCGGTATGTACGGCGAAGGGGAGTGCCGAGTCGTGTCGAACGACGAAGTACGCTTCGCCGTCGAGATAGATGTCGCGGGTCCGGTCGCCGTAGTCATCAGGGATGTGAACAGTCGTGGCGGCACCCAGCACGAGTTGCGTCCCATCGTCGAGCTGGAGGCTGGCCCGCTGGCCACGGCGCGTCGAGAATTCCCGCATTGCGACAAGCGTCGGAGCCGGTGGCTGTCGAATTCGATTCACTGCGATCCGGCCCGCAACGCCGAGGGCGAGTAGCAGGACCGCGGCGGCGGCCGCGGCCGGAATGCGGGACCATCTGGCGCGCACGGGCGAGCGATCGGCGTCGTGCCGCATGAGCGACAGGATCCGGCGGCGCTCGCGGACGCGTGGGAGTGACCGCGCCCACATCGCATCGACGTCGAACGTCGGGGCGGCCGGCCCGTCCCCGCTCCAGAGCTCCGCCAATGTCTCGACGAGGCGGTGGCGTGCGGGATCGGCCTCGATCCACTGCGCAAAGGCATCCGCTTCCGCCGGTGTGAGCTCACCGGCGACGAATCGCTCAATACGCTGGAGCTCTTCCGCCGACAGCCTGTTCCCGCGCCCCGACGGCCCACCGAAGGTGTCCATACGCACAGATGGACGACGCCCACGGCGAGAACCCCACCCCCGAGTTTACGGGAAGAAGCCCCGGAGCGACCTGGCCAGCCGTTCGAGCCCACGCTCGCGGTGCCGCTCGACGGCTTTGACGGAGATGTGCAGCAGCTCGGCGATCTCCGCATAGGAGAGGTGCGACTCCCACCGAAGCGTGAACACGAGCCGGCACCGTTCCGGAAGCCGGGCAAGGGCCCTCCGGAGCGCGGCTGCCAGCTCGTGCCGCTCGACATCCTCGAGCGGCGACCGCGCGGGCTCGCCCATCCCGATTGCCGGTTGATCATCCGATGTCCGACCGACGGTGTGTGTCCGCGCGGCCGACCGCGCCGCCTTCACCGCATCGAGCGCGCGGTTGCGGACAGCGGCATGCAAGTACGCCCGAAGGCTCTCACGGACGGGCAGCGTCGCCCGCCGCTCCCACACTCGCAGCAGGACATCTTGCACCACTTCCTCTGCCAATGCCGTCGACTCGAGGTAGTGGTACGCGAGCCGGCACAGGTTGCCGGCGTGCGTGCGGAACAGTGTCTCGAACGCGCCTTCTTCGCCTGCTCGGATCCGCGCCACCAGATCGCCGTCCGGCGCCACATCGCCAGCGGAGACACGCTCAGGGCGGAACTGACTTGCGGATTCCATCGCGACGGGACGAGAGCTCTCTGGAGACCAGGCGAGACGTCCGACGGTCCGGACGCGCCGAGCGCGACCGCCGTTGGGCGTCAATGTTCTGTCGCCCGCGCCGTTACGCAAGTGCAACATTGGAATTGACCCGACTGTCTGAAACGGTCGCCGCATCACGCGAAGCGCGCGACCGGCGCGACAGATGGCCCAGTGTCGAGGGCCAGCAAGCCGCTAACCCATGGGGAGCGGTTGGGGCTGGAGCACCGCGCTGCGGAGGTGAGAGACATTCGGCAACTGGGCGGCGGCTGGCTGTTCTGCGACGTCCGTTCAGCGACTGTCTTGGAAGATGGGAATTAGCGCGCGGAGCGTCCTGACGCGACCGCCGATGTTCAGCGCCAGCCGCTGTTGCGGGATTGGCGGGGAGCGCGGCTACCTCTGCGCGATGAGCACCCGGTCGGCGGGCTTGCCGAAGTCGTGGAGCACGAGCGGCTCCGCGGTGGGTGAAGGCGCTACCTGTAAGTTGCAGCGGCGCGTGTGTCCGCGCGCCACTGGAAACACAGATTGTATCCGTCGGGATCTTTGACGTACAGCTGCTTCATCCCATACCATGTGACTTTCGGCTCTGCGACGTCCAATCCGTGCGCATGCAGGTAGTCGTAGGCGGCGTCCACGTCGCGACAGCCGAAGAAGAGCGTGGTATCGTCGTGCGACGCAACCCGCGTGACATCGGGAGCCGTCGGCCTGGCGTCATCTTCATAGGCGGTGTTCAGCATGAGATCCGTGTCATCGCGTCGAAGCCACGCCCACCCGCAGTTGTCCACCGGCTGCGATCGCTCCACGATCCCAAAGCCGAGGACGTCGCGATAGAACGCGAGCGACGTTGGCATGTCGAAGACTTGTAGCAGGGTACACACGCCCTGAATGTCGAGCGCCATGGGTCACCTGTTGCGTGTAACGGGTAATGGTAGCACGTCAATCCCGTAGAGCCGCCGTCAATCGGCGCTTCGCATGTGCGCTAACTCCGGTCTCCCAATAAACCACTGCCGCCTATCTGAGACGTGGGGTGATGCATTCCCAGAGGGTCGCCGTCTCTCCATCTTGACGGCGACCGCCCACCACTTCACGCCGGATGACTACCCGATGACGACCCGCCTGGACAAGACCATCAAACGGGAGATCACTGCTCGTGGCGAGATATTGATTTTGACCCTCGGCCCGAAGACGGTGATCCTCACACCGAAGGGTCGGCGCAAGGGGAAGACTTTCATTTGGGCCGATCTGTGGTCGGGTGAAGCAGAACTCACGGAGCAACTCCGGGTATCGGTCGCCGCTCTGGCTCCCTCGATCGAGACGCCCGCGAATCGGCGTGTGAAACGTGGACGCCGAGCGCGGCGCGACTAGCATGAGGTCCGTGGTCGGCATGACCGACTGCGTCATTGTTGGTCTCTCGGATGTGGGGCCGCATGTCCGGTCGGGGGGCTCGACCCCCAAGGCCTACCCGGTGGCGCACCCCGTGACCCCGACGCTCCGTTCACCGTATTCAGTCGCGCCGGCCCGCACCAGCGTGGGTACGCCAACGTTAGGCCCCTCGGTCAAGGGTCGGCGCCGTCAGAGCGAACTTCACCGAGCACAACCATAAAATTACTCCTACCTTAGAGGAACAGAGGACTCTGCGACGGACCAATGTCCCAGGCCGATGGTAGTAGGAGAGGTATGCCCGCGCCCCCATTCCGATGCCGACTCCCCGCCATGCGCGCGACAGGACGCAGGCACAATGAGTGACGCGTTCAAGCTCCGGCTCCAGGCAGCCCTCGGCAGCACGTATGTCCTCGAGCGCGAGCTGCGTGGCGGCGGGATGAGCCGCGTGTTCCTGGGCCGCGATACGATGCTCGGACGCCAGGTGGTGCTCAAGGTGGTCTCACCCGAGACGGCCACTCACGAACCCGGCACCCGCTTTCGGCACGAAGCGATCCTCGCCGCCCGGCTCCAGCATCCACACATCGTGCCAGTCTTCGGCATCGGCCAGGTCGAGGACATCCAGTACTTCACGATGCCGTACATCGACGGGGAATCCCTCCGTGCTCGGCTCGAGCGGCGTCGCGCGCTGCCCGCCGCCGAGGTACGACGTGTACTCCGAGAGATCGGGAGCGCACTCGCTTGCGCGCACCGTCACGGGATCGTCCACCGTGATGTCAAACCTGAGAATATTTTCATTGAACGCACGACCGAACGCACGCTGCTCGCGGATTTCGGCGTCGCGCTCGCCCTGGGTGAGCCCGACGGCGCGACATCCTCCGGCGTGACGGTAGGCACGCCCGCCTACATGTCTCCCGAACAGGTGGACGGCGGACGCGTCAACGGCCTGAGCGACATCTATAGCTTGGGACTCGTGGGCTGGGAGATGCTGACCGGCGAACGGCCGTGGCCCGGTGACTCGCTGTATGACGTGATGTACAAGCAGAAACACGAGTCCCTCCCTCCGCTCGATTCCTTCGACATCGATGTCCCGCCCAGCCTCGCGGCGGCGATCGAGCGCGCCCTGCACAAGGATCCGCGTTCACGATGGCCCACCGCCGAGGCGTTTGTGGCCGCCGCCGACCCGGACGCGGCAACGATCCCAGCCCTCGCCGTGTCGGACACGGTTGCCACCGACATGGGTGCGACCGACTTGGATGCCGGCTTCGACGAGGATCGCGATGACGCCGCCTTCGCGCCGACCGACGCGGACGACCCAACGATCGTGGCCCGGGTACGGCGTTCAACTGGCAATGCCGACGCGGGACGAACATCGCCCGGCTGGCGGACGGCCTTCGACGAAATGCCACGGTCGGGTCGATGGAGCGAGCCGCGCCAGCCCCGCGTGTTGCTGATCACGACTCTCATACTGTTGGCCGCGGCAGCCGTCGGGGGCGCCGCCACCGTGGGTCGTCGGTTTCTGCCTGCACCGTTCAGCACGACGGCCGATATCGCCACGCCGCCGTCCACGACGGTTGCCGAGTCTCCCGCGCCGCCAGTCGATACCGTGCCCACGACCGATGTAGCGGCTGGCCTCGCCACCATCGAATCCGACACACGCCCGAAGCCGATTGCCGCCGACGCACCCCCCCTCGCAGCTGCGCCCGCACAGTTTGCGACGGTTCCCGTGGTGCATGTCGCACGTCACGCTCGGCGCGTGTATCCGGATGCGCGATCAGGCACGTCGGTGCGTGCACGCGTCGCGACCGCGGAGCTCGAGCTCCACTCGTACGAGCACGTAATGGCAACGGCACCGGCGCTATCTCGTCCGACTCAACCGGGCCTCGTACCCGATCGCGCGTCGCCACCAGTGCCAAGCACGCCATCGGCAGCCCCCCCGCTCGCGCCAGCTGTCCCATCGCCCACATCCGAGCCGCCAAGCTCGGTCGCGCCGGCCCACGAGTCACCGGAACCCCATTCGGCCTCCTCCACGACGGCATCGGCATCGGCATCGCCGTCGGCGGCGCCGGACGCACCGGTCACGCGCGCGTCAGCCGTGCGGGTAACGCACAACGCCCCCGCGACCACCACTGCGGATGCGGCGCCCACGTCGTGCCGCCCCTCGTTTCCGGGTAGCCACGTGTGCCGCGTGTACGATGAGCGCACCGGCCGTATCGTGGAGTACCAGTACATCCCCAACGGCGCGCCCGCCTCGTCACCGTAGCGCGCCCAGGCGGCTCGCCCGACCGCGGTGAACACGTCGGACACACACTCCGGCGCCGGCTAACCACACGCGACGAGCGCTCGTTAACTGGCTGTGCGACCAGCTGAGCCCTATGCTTGAGGCGCAGTACATGGTCCGGGATCCTCCCACCCGCCGCCTGTGAACCTAGCGCCCCAGTCCGACCTCGCCGCGTCACTCGCCGGTCGCTACACGATCGAGCGCGAGCTCGCCCGCGGCGGCATGGCCACCGTGTACCTGGCGCAAGATCTCAAGCACGACCGCCCCGTAGCGCTCAAGGTGCTGCATCCGGATCTGGCCGCGACCCTCGGCCCTGCGCGCTTCCGTCGCGAGATCACGGTCTCGGCGAAGCTGCATCACCCGCATATCCTGTCGGTCTTCGACTCCGGCGAGACGCCGAGCGGGCGGCTGTGGTTCTCGATGCCATATGTGGCCGGTGAGAGTCTCCGCGACCGGATCCTCCGTGAACATCAGCTGCCCCTCGACGAGGTAATTCGGATCACCCGCGAGGCTGCTCTGGCGATTGACTACGCACACGAGCACGGCATCGTACACCGCGACATCAAGCCCGAAAACGTGCTGCTGACCAAAGACGGCACCACACTGGTCGCCGACTTCGGGATCGCGCGCGCGCTCGACGTCCCCATGTCCGATACCGGCGAGCGGTTGACGGGACGGGGGATGGTCGTCGGCACGCCGCAGTACATGAGCCCCGAGCAGGCAGCCGGCGAGCGCGACGTGGGAACGCGGGCCGATGTGTACAGCTTGGGTGCGGTCGCGTATGAAATGTTGACGGGCGAACCGCCGTTCAGTGGACCGACCGGCCAGGCCGTAATAGCCAAGATGATGAGTGGGGAGCCACCCTCGGTCCGCCGCTCACGCCCGACGGTGGCGCTCACCATGGACGCGGCGATCCGAAAGGCGCTCGCGCCTGTCCCCGCGGATCGGTTCGCGTCGGCGCGCGATTTTTCCCGGGCGCTGGAGCAGGCTGCCCACGCGACCATGGCCGATGTCGGCTCCCCTCCGCCAGCTCGGCGAGCGCACCGGGTGCCATTGGTTGTCACCCTCGTGGGTCTTTGCGTGCTCGCCGGCGTCGGCGTGATCTTCGCGTGGCGGCATCGCGGGACCGGTCCGCCCTCGGTAGCAACTGGCCCGGTCGGCATCGCCGTGCTGCCCTTCGACAATGAAGGCGACACCGCCAACGCGTACTTCGCCGACGGTATCACCGACGAAATCCGCGGGAAGCTCGCGGCTATCCCCGCCCTCCGGCTCATCGCCTCGACCAGCTCCAATCAGTACCGCCGTACGCAGAAGCCGGCCGAGCAGATCGGACGCGAGCTGGGCGTCCGCTACTTGCTGACCGGTCACGTCCGGTGGGAGCCGGGCGCGAATGGAGCACGTCGCGTCCGGGTCAGTCCGGAATTGGTGGAGGTGCGGGACGGCGCGGCGCCGGAGACCAAGTGGCAGCAGTCCTACGAC
This sequence comes from Gemmatimonadota bacterium, assembly GCA_003152485.1. Classification (GTDB taxonomy): domain Bacteria; phylum Gemmatimonadota; class Gemmatimonadetes; order Gemmatimonadales; family Gemmatimonadaceae; genus Palsa-1248. The sequence continues at coordinate 149,899 of PMAE01000018.1, forward strand.
ACGACGCTCGCGGATGTCTTCGACGTGCAGTCCGCGGTGGCCACACGCGTAGCCGACAAGCTCGGTGTGGTCCTCAGCCCGCCAGCCCAGACGCAGATCGCGGCCCGCCCGACGCAGAGCCTCGCAGCCTATGATGCCTACCTGCGTAGCACCGCGCTCGTCGGCGGCGACCCCGCGACGTTCCGCCACGCGCTGGTCGATGCCGACGAAGCGGTGGCCAGTGACTCGATGTTTCCCGCCGCCTGGGCCCGCGTTTCGAGGCTCCACACGGTGCTGTACGCGTCCTCCGTCTCGACGCCGGCCGATGCAGCCGCAGCACGCCAGGCGGCCGAGCGCGCCGTCGCGCTCGCACCGGCGGCAAGCGACGGGTACATCGCCCGTGGGTACTACAACCTGATTGTCGCCAACGATCTCACGGCGGCACGCACGGCGTTTGAGACCGCCGTGAGGCTCGCGCCCTCATCATCCGAGGCGCTCGGCGGATTGGCCTCCATTGAGGCAACCGTGGGCCAATGGACGTCGGCACTCAGCCATGACCGCCAGGCGGCGGCGCTCGACCCCCGCTCGACGATCGCCGCGATTCGGTTGGGTCAGGTGCTGACAGCGCTGCGCCGCTATCCGGAGGCAAGGGTCGAAATCGAGCGCGGTCTCGCCCTAGCCCCGGCCAATCTGACGCTCATCGACGCCCGCGTGACGACGCTGCTGGGCGAGGGTAATCTCGTGGGCGCTCAGGCTGCGCTGCGTGAGGTGCCGGCCACACTCGATCGCGCGACGCTCACCGCCTCTGCCTCGAGGTCTGGTCTGTTCTGGGCGCTGGACAACGCAGACCGCTCCCTGGTATTGACGCTCCCGCTCTCTGCATTCGACGACGATCAAGGAATCTGGCGACTCGTGCACTCGATGCTCCACCGCCTGGCTGGCGATTCGGTGCTCGCGCGCCACGCCGCCGACTCGGCCCGAGTATCGATCGAGGCGCAGTTGCGGGCGACGCCGGACAACTTTCCACGCCACATGTTTCACGGACTCGCTCTGGCCGTCCTCGGGCAGCACGCGGCAGCGGTGCGGGAGGGCGAACGCGGGCTTGCGATTGGCGAAGCAACGGGGGACCAGTTCGTCAACATCCCATTCACCAAGTACATCCTGGCGCAGATCTATGTCCTAGGGGGCGACAGTTCGCACGCCATGGACCAGTTGGAGTCGCTGCTGGCTAAGCCCAACTACGTGTCACCCGCATGGATTAGAATCGACCCCGCGTTTACGCCACTCCGCGGAGATCCGCGCTTCGAGCGGCTGATCGCGCAACCGCCCACGGCATCCGCACCGAGCACGTAACAGCATAACTCGCCATCGGCATCCGGGATGCGAGAACGGACGCCGTCGCCTCATATCCGTTGGCTGATCGCCAGGATATTTCCTTCGGTGTCCGTGAACCACGCGGTTTTCGCGCCGCCGCCGGTGCCGATGCTGTTTTTCATCGTCAAACCTGGGATGTCGTACTCCTCGAACTTCACGCCGCGTCGCTTGAGCTCCGTCACTTCTGCTTCGACGTCCTGGACCTGCCAATACGCCTGGCTCGCTTTGGACGTCCCCGCGTTCGGGGTGAGATAGAGAAATACCTGGACGCCGCCGCACTCGTAGATCACACCTTCGCCGTACACTTCCCTGGGCGTGAGGCCGACGGTCTTCTCATAGAATTGCCGCGCGCGTGCGACATCGGACGCGGGGAGATATGCGCGGATCGGTGCGGTGCTCAGCATAGACACTCCGAGTAGTATAGAAAGGCCCCTGCTGAAGCACAGGGCAAATCCGGGACCGAGACGGATGAGGGAATCACGCCGCCCCATAGCGGGGCGTTGGCGAGCCGCCGAGCTCGATGGTACTCAGTAGGGCCGATGTCCGTCGCCGCAGTTGCCCGCCTGATTGGCCATACCATCAAGCACAGTTTGTGCGTTCACGCCGGCGATCGGGTGCCGGTCCCGTGTCACGCACGTGGCGACGGGATACACATCCTCGAAGGGTTGCTAGCTTCGGCTAGCAACCCTCAACGAGGCCGAACTACTCGGCGATCCAGGCGTCGATCCCGCCGTGACGCGAGCAGGCGAGCTTGCGATCCTTCGTGCGGGTAAAGAAACCGTCGTGGCAGCGGGCGCTGCTGCCGGGGTGATCATGGCGATACCCCTGAATCTCGGCGTCCGAGTGATGATCGTCGCCACGCGCGCCCGCATGATCGTCGTGTTGCTGGCCGTGGTCGTCGTGTGACCGGTCGTCGGGGTGGGCGTCCTGGGCGCGAAGCGCAGACGGCGCGGCGGCCAAAACCGTGAATGCGACCGCGACGACGGTCGACAGCCCGAGTGATCCCTGCAAGCGGTAGTGCATATTGCCGTCCTCGTTAATTGCAAATGGTGGTCGTGCCGCGAATTGCCTCAAACGGGTGGCAAAATCCCGGCCACGGGGGGCCGGGGTCTGATCGCACGGCGATGCTCAGCGCTCAGACATACTGGCGACGTGCGTGCTGCTTGCCTCGCTCATCGTGCTCAAGACGCTCGTCTATGTGTGAGTGGGTCGCGGATCGACCGAGGCAATTTCCAGGATTCGCGCGCGCGGCGGTTCGCGATAGTACTCGGCAAGGCAGAATCCGAGCAGCCGAGTGAGTGCCGAGTTGTTTTGGGATATACCCAGGCTGCGCGGCAGGCGGCCGTCGCCATCGAACGCGTTGCGGACGGCGACCACGAGGTGCTCGGCGCGCCAGTGATCGGCGCGGCCGCGGCGACGAGGGACGCTAAACAACCCGCCACCAAGAGACTCTCCGGAGCCGGGTTGCGGGCGTTCATGAACGCCCTTTTCGGGAACCTGCGAACTCAGCTGTTCTACGTCCGCACCGAGCGTCAAGGCCCAAACCCACTGGTAGCCACTTCAGCGTCGGAATACACACCCTCCCCGACGAGTTGGGTCAGTTAGCGAGGTCCAGTCCGACAGCTATTTCCGCGCGGTGAGAATCCGCGTCGGCGGGAAGATCCACCGTGTGATGCCGTGTGTCCGGACCTGACGCATTCCAGCGGCGCGGAGATCGTCCGCATACTGCCCGACGTGCCCTAAGTCCATGATGCCGACCTGGCCGCCAGGCTTGAGCACCCGCACGAATTCCTGGATCGCGCGCCGCCGCTCCCCACGCCCGCTGATGTTGTGCAGCACGAGATTCGACACGATGGCGTCGAACGACGCATCCGGAAACGGAAGCGCACGCACATCGCCGTCGTGGACTTCCACTCGGTCCGCTACCCCCTCGGCTTCCGCGTTCGCGAGTGTCGCGCTCTTGCTGTTGTCACCCTGATCCTTCTGTGACCAGACATCCACACCGACCGCCCGACCGCTCGGCACCCGATGCGCGGCACCGATGAGCAGCAATCCATGCCCGCACCCCGCATCCAGTACGGTGGCCGACGGATCCAGCGCGAGGCGGTCGAGCAGTCCGTCGCGCGCGCGGAGCTTCCCGACTCGGCTGCTCAACACCATCAGCGTCCCAAAGAACACGAAATACCCGCCGGTATATATCAGTGAGATCCCCGGGTCATGGCTCGGCGATCCCCTCATCACCAACCCGAGGCCAACGACGAGGCATACGACGCCGGTGATATACATGCCCCGCACCGCGCGTGGTGCATCGAGCCCGTAGTCCGCGCGTGATCGATGGTGAGGCGATTGCCCTGTCATGCTGATGTGCCGGTGCGGCAATAGATGTCCGACATCTCGATGGGCCTCCGGTGACGCCGAGCGTGGCTCAGTCCACTACGCTTGACATATCAATATACGTTGATACATTTATTCCATGGCCGTCGCCACGACCCCAGACTTGGAAGCAATCACTCGCCGGTTTCGCGCGCTCGGAGATGAACACCGCCTCAAGATCATCGACCTGCTGCGGAGCGGCGAGCGCTGTGTCTGCGAGCTGACAGATGCGCTGGACGTCGGTCAGTCGCTCCTCTCGTTCCACCTCCGCACGCTCAGAGACGCCGGACTGGTCACCGATCGGCGAGAGGGACGCTGGGCCTACTACACGCTCGATGCCGACGCCTTCGCTCAACTCGAAGACTTCGTCGGCGCACTCCCCTCGACCAAGCTCTCCACGAACGCCGCCCGATGCTGCGGGTGAATCCGTCCGCCCGTTCCATTTTTTTGCATTGATACATCAATCAATCTTGATGCCGTACGGGAGATACTCTCATGACCACGACACCTGGCTCCTCTACTACCCCCCCGACCGCTGACATCACGGCCACCGTCCGAGAGAAGTACGGCCGCGCCGCACGGAGCGTGACGTCGGGCGACGCCGCGAGCTGCTGCGGACCGACCTGCTGCGGCGACTCGAGCGCTGACACGCTCGGCACTGACGTCAACCCCATCACCTCGAACCTGTACGACACGAACGACACCGACGCGTTGCCACCCGAGGCAGTCTTAGCGTCGCTCGGCTGCGGTAACCCCACGGCGCTCACGACACTGCACCCGGGAGAGATCGTGCTCGACCTGGGGTCCGGCGGTGGTATCGACGTCCTACTGTCGGCGAAGCGCGTGGGCCCGACGGGCAAGGTGTATGGGCTCGACATGACCGACGAAATGCTCGCCCTCGCGCGCGAGAACCAGCGCAAAGCCGGCGCCACGAACGTCGAATTCCTGAAGGGGCAGATCGAGGCGGTCCCGCTCCCCGATGCCTCGGTCGATGTAATCATCTCGAACTGCGTGATCAATCTGTCGGTAGACAAACGACAGGTCCTCGCCGAAGCGTTCCGCGTGCTCAAGCCGGGCGGCCGCTTCGCGGTCTCGGACGTGGTCGTTCGAGGCGAGGTCCCTGCTCAGGTCCGGCGCAGCATGGAGCTGTGGGTCGGCTGCATCGCCGGCGCCCTCGAGGAAAACGAGTTTCTCACGCTGCTGCGCGATGTCGGGTTCGTCGACCCCTCGATCGAGCCGACCCGCGTGTACGAGATCAACGACGCCAAGTCCTTCCTCGCGAGCGCTGGACTGGACGCGGACGTCGTCGCTCGCGAGGTATCGGGTCGCGTCTTGAGCGCCTTCGTGCGCGCACGCAAACCCGAGTAGGACAGGTGGATGCACCTCGTGCGACGGCGCGGCCGGTCGAAGCTGCCCCGAGCCAAACCCGCGGTCCACGCCGGGGTGCCGCGCATGACCACCGCGCCCGTGAATGAACCGCGCCCCGTGAGGGTGCTCTTCCTCTGCACCGGGAACTCCGCGCGCAGCCAGATGGCGGAAGCCCTGCTCAACCACAAAGGGAATGGTCGGTTCCACGCTGCCAGCGCGGGCTCCCATCCCGCTGCACGAGTGCACCCGTACGCCATCGCCGCCTTGCGACACGCTGGCATCGTCTGGGCAGGCCACGAGCCGCGACCCATCGATGGCTTGGAGCACGAGCGGTGGGACATCGTGATCACCATCTGCGATCGGGCCAAGGAAGCCTGCCCCTACCTCCCGGGACAACCAATCCTCGCGCATTGGGGGATGGAGGACCCAGCCGACGTGGAAGGCCCAGATGCAGCGAAGGTGCGCGCGCTCGATGTCGCGCTGCTCACGTTAGCCCGACGGATCGACTTGCTGGTGGCGCTGCCGATCGACACGCTCGACCGGTCGGCGATGGACGGCCGAGTGCGAGCCATCGGCGCGGAGTTACCAACTGCTCCCGCCGCTCGACAAAGCCCGGTTAGTCGATTCCATCGGCTCCGACGGTCGCTGGCGCTCCGCGGTCGCTCGGTTCACTGTTACGCTTGTAGTACACGATGTAGCACAGGAATCGGCAATCAGCATCGCCCTTCGGCACTCAAAATCCGAGCGCAGGTCGCTAACCCTGGCTCGGCACCTCATTGCCCGTCGCGAGTACCTCATGCGCATCGCCGCCATTACCGATATCCATGGAAACCTCCGCGCGCTGCAGGCGGTGCTCGCGGACATGGCGGATCGCTCACCAGACATCATCGTCAACCTGGGCGACTGCGTATCAGGCCCACTTGAACCGGCGGAGACTGGAGATCTGCTCATGGAACGCGGGTTCCTCACGATCCGCGGCAACCACGACCGGCAACTCCTTGACCGCCCGGTATCGGAGATGGGTCCAATCGACCGCTTCACCGCAGCACATCTGAGCGAACGCCACCGCACGTGGCTGGCCGGGCTGCCGCCGACTGCCGTCGTGGACGACATCCTGCTCTGTCACGGGACGCCGTCAGACGACCTGACCTATCTCCTCGAGACCGTCGATGCACACGGGATCCGGATTACACCGCGCGCACGCCTCGACGCGCAACTCGCCTCGAGTCCGCAATCGCTCATCTTGTGCGGACACTCCCACAATCCCCGCGCAGTCGCTGCTTCAAATGGGCGCCTGGTCGTCAACCCGGGCAGCGTCGGCCTCCAAGCCTATCACGACACGGTACCGTATCCTCACATGATGGAAGTCGGGAGCCCGCACGCCCGATACGCCATCATAGACACCGGTCCGCGGCCACGCGTCGAGTTCATGGCCGTCGAATACGGCTGGGCGTCTGCCTCCGCTGATGCGCGCCGTGCCGGCCACGCGGATTGGGCGCACGCGCTGGCGGGCGGCTTCGTCGGCCCGCATTGAGTTGCCATGAACTCGTGCTACCGCGAAAACGCAGCGTGTCGACGAGAGTACGCACGGTGACGACGCCACCGATCGCCTGCACGCTGACGCCAGACGCGTACGCCGACCGCGTCCGCTGGATCGCGGACCTCAACCGCGCCTTCCTGCGCTCCCACGAGCAACACGACCGCACGCTCGACCTGGTCTACGCGCCCGACGCCGCCCAACTGGTCCACGCGCTCGTGCAACGTGAACAGCTGTGCTGCGCTTTTCTGCGCTTCACGGTGCACCAGTCGGTCGATGCGGTCCGACTCCGGGTCGAGGCGCCCGCGGCCGCAGGTGATGGAGTAGACCTGCTATTTGCGCCCTTCCTCGAAAGCGCACCACTGGCAGCCGCCGGGGACCGCTAGCGGCCTATAGCCATACGACGCCGGACGAAAAAAGTAGGCCAACCGCCTGATAATACAGTACTTAGGTACATATAGAGCACTTCCTCGTGGTCACCATCCGCCATGTGCGACAGCTTGACGGCCTGCAGCAGCGGGTCTCCCTCGAGGCAATGACCTTTGCCGCGACGCTGACCGGCCTCGCGGGCCTTGCGTATGGGCAGCTCGAGACCGCGGGCGTCGCCCCGGCGATCAACGTCGGATACGTTGCTCCCGCTTTGATGCTGTCTACGCGGTTGGCTATGTCGCGTCCAGCCGGCGGTACCAATGAAAGTCACCAACCGACTCCGCGTGCTGCGCGCGGAACAGGACTGGACCCAGGCCGTCGTGGCCGAACGGCTCGGCGTCTCACGGCAAGCGATCAACGCCGTCGAAAACGGGAAATACGATCCCAGCGTGTCACTCGCGCTCGCCTTGGCCCAGCTGTTCGGTACGCCCGTCGAACAGATCTTCAAGTTGGAGCCGGCCGATGCCGCGAGTGGCGCGAGTGGCGCGAGTGGCGCGAGTGGCGAGCTGGATCGCACCTAGCGGCCCGATCGACGGCCGTTCGACCCCGCAGTGGGTGGGCCAACAACGCGGCACCGGCCAGCGTTAGACTTCGCCGGATCACTTGTCAGATGCACCGGCGACCCACCCCCCGAGGAGAACACCGATGACGAACCCAGGCGGCGCGGCCCCGCGCGAAAGTAATGAAATGAAACGCGTCTCGGATCAGATCGCGGGACGCCTCGCGAGCCGCAATGTTCGCTTGTCCGGACACGAACGCCCCGAGGAGCTCGCACAGCTCGAGGAAGCTGTCGAGCGGTTCGAGGTCGCGGTCGAAGCCCGCGGCGGTGATCTCATGATGGACGAAGGCCCGCTGGGCCAGGTACCCCAGCCCGACGATCCACACTTCACACTGCCGCACCGAGCCGACGACGAGTCCGTGTCCCTTTACCTCGAGCGCATCGCGCGCGCCACAGACGAGATCAAGCACCACCCGCGACGCGCAGGATCGTAAGCTCGCGGTCCCGTGACGAGCAATTCCGCTGCTCGATGTCGAATGCGTCACGATTGTGTCGTCGTGATGCGAACCTCGACCTCGAGGCACGCGGGGTCTCCACCGTGGACGCGTACCGTCAGCGCATTGAGCGCACGCGTCACGACGTCGGCGCCACTCAGCGCTTCGGGAGGGTATGTAGTCGCGACGGCAATCACGCGCATGTTCGCGGCGCGTGCGGCCTCGAGTCCCGCCGGCGCGTCTTCGACAACGACGCACTGAGCCGGCACAAACCCGAGCCGGGCCGCGGCGGCGAGATAGCCCTCCGGATCCGGCTTGCCGTGGGTCACTTCGTCGGCGCACACCATCACGGCCGGGACAGGTAGACCAAAATATCGAAGCCGGTGCTCCGCAACTGCTCGGACACCGGAGGTGACGACGGCCCAGCGCCCGCGGGGGAGTGCGTCGAGCAGTGCACGCGCGCCGGGGACCTCGGCTAGCCCCTCGATCGTGCGCGCCTCGTGACCAACCAGCGCTGCCAGCTCGGCCGATGCATCAAGATGCGGCGCAATCACGCGCAACGTGTCCGACGCCCGGCGACCGTGGGCCACACGCAGGATCGTCGCCGCGTCGAGTCCGTGCCGCGACGCCCATGCGCGCCACGTGTGCTCGACGCACGCGGTCGAGTCTACCAGTACGCCGTCGAGGTCGAACAGCAGCGCATCACAGTCGAGCCGCACGGTTTCGTCAGTCATGAGCCGCCGGGAGGTCCAGGCCGAGCCACCAGGCAATCATGAAAGCCGGCGCGATGGAATTCGTGCGACCACACATTCGCGGAATCTACCGCATTCCCTAGCTACCAATGGATCGTGCATCGGGCTCGGCACGACGACTATCACGCGCCTGCGTCACACGATGGCCGGCGGGCCGTGGAAAGCAGGGCGCAGGAGCGGTGTCACAGTTCCGCACACCGCGGCAAGACGCACGACGTATTGCATTGTGCCCGCGTCACCCATTCACCACACCGCGCCGCGGTGTTGAAAACAAAGCACTTACCTGCCCATTCCTGGTGGACCGAGGGTTGCTCGGTACCTCCTCCACATGATGTAATGCAGCGCACAGCAGGCAGCCGCCCAGTGGACGCATTGTAGTGGCGCACAGTGACTCACCCCCATGCAGGACTCTTCAGATGGCGCGGATTCGATCGTACGGCTGGACGGCGGCACTTGCGGTCGTCAGCCTGCTCGCATGCGTTGGAGAGTTTGAGTCGCGAAGCGCGTCCGGGGTACGCTAGTACCAATGGGTGCGGGTCGGGTAATACGCGGACCGGCAGGCTGGAATGATTCAGCCCGCCCGGTCTCGTCTGAGGGGTTGAGCCAAGCGGAGACGTCGTTGCTCGCGGCCAAAGATTGCGAGCGGGTTGGCAACCTGGACGGTGCCATTCGAGCGTACGTCGCGGCTGCCACCAGTCCGGGCACGCGACGGCAGGACGTGGCGGCAAGTGCCGAAGCGTTGCGGCGTCACGCCTCGATACTGCGGCGCCGTCAGGAATATGGGCAGGCGGCCGCGCTGTGCCGGGAGAGCTACGATGTCGCGATCGCGGTGGGGTTGACGGTCCTCGCGGCGAATGCTCTCAACGGGCTCGGTATCGTGCATTCCGAGCAGGGCGAATGGTCAGCGGCCACCGAGGCGCTCGATCGCGCGCTTGCAGTCGGCGGTCACGACGCGACGCTGCGCGGACATGTGGAGCAAAACTTCGGGATCATCGCAAACATCCAGGGAGATTTCGAGACCGCACTTCGGCGCTATCGGCAGGCACTGGAGGCATTTCACTCGGCAGGCGATGATCGAGGCGCGGCCGCCGCGTACCACAACCTCGGGATGATCAGCGCCGATCGGGCGCGATGGGACGATGCGTACGGGTATTTCGAATCCAGTCTGGCGCTCGCCGACAAACTCAGCGACCTGCAACTCCGCGCCATGGTGCTCCTCAATCGGACCGAGGTACACATCGCGCGTCAGCGGTACGAAGAGGCGAAGACCGGTGCGGAAGAGGCGCTCCGGATCTTCTCCCAGTTGGGCGTGCGACAGGGCCGATCCGAAGCTTACAAGTTCCTCGGAATGGTCTATCGCGAAACCGGGGCGACCGAGCTCGCCAAGTCGCGGTTGCAGTCTGCCATCGCGTTGGCGAGTGAAGGGGGCGCCGTTCTCGAAGAAGCGGAAGCCACGCGGGAGCTCGCCATCCTCTATCGCCGGCTCGACTGCAACCACGAAGCGCTGACGCTGCTCAACACGGCGCACCGTCTGTTCCAGCGTCGAGGCGCCCGGGCAGACTCGCAGAACGTCAGCTCGACCATGGTGGATCTCGAGCGGATCTATCTCGAGGTGGTCGCGGGGTGGGGCCGGTCGATCGAGTCGTCCGATCTCTACACGCACGGCCACTGTGAGCGAGTTGCTCTGTATGCCGCCAAACTCGCGACCGCGCTTGGCCTCGATGACGCGATGGTCACCACCGTGCGGATCGGCGCGTATCTGCACGATGTCGGCAAGGTGCGGGTGCCGCATGAGATCCTGAACAAGCCGGGGCGGCTGACCTCGGACGAGCGCGAGATCATGGAGCAGCATCCGCTCTACGGTCTGGAGCTGCTCGCCTCGGTCGAATTTCCGTGGCAGGTCAAGCCGATCATCCGGTGGCACCATGAAAAGGCGGACGGCACGGGGTACCCTGACCGGTTGGCGGGGGACGAGATTCCATTGACCGCGCAGATTATCGGAGTCGTCGACGCGTTCGACGCGATGACGAGCACGCGGAGCTACCGCGCGGCGATGCCGATGAGTGAGGTGGTCGCCGAGATTCGGAAGTGCGCGCGGTGGTGGCGCCCCGACGTGGTCGAGGCGTTCCTCGCGTCCGTGCCGGGGGCGTAGCCGGTGGGAACCCCGATTTTGCGGCGGATCCCGCCGCACAGGCCTGCGAGCCATCGCACCTCGGATCTGGCACTGTTTTTGACGCCGAGCCACATACCGCAAGACGCACGACGTCGTGCATTGCGCGTCAGGCGAACCGACCGCACACCCGGCCGCGGTGTTGACAGCAAAGGACTTACACCCCTGCGGCTAGCGGACCAAAGGTTGCCCCGTACCCATCTCGATGAACTAATCAAGCGCACCGCCCGCACTCGCTCATCGAGCGCTTTGTGTAGGCACGAGTGGACCATCACATCAGACGCAGGACCCAGAAGATGACCCGGACTCGATCGTACGGCTGGACGATGGCTCTTGTGGTCGTGGGCCTGCTTGCATGTGGTGGCGAGGGCGGGCAGCCGCTAGCACCATCTCGAGGCGGCGCGGGCGGCGACATGCCATCGATGCAAACACTCGTACCCGTTTCCGGGGGCCACGACTCGGTGACGTCCGGTCACGGGTGGCCCACGCTTGCCGGCTCGGATACGCTGACCTACTTCACGTGCAGCGATAGCCGCGGCCCCTACTCCGGCGCAGCGGTGATTGGCCCCGCGGGCGGCACGGTCGTCTTTGGCCCGCATTCGCTGACGGTGCCGGCGGGCGCGCTCCAGACCAACACGGCGATCACAGCGGCCACGCTTCACGGGGATACGCTGGCGGTGACATTCGGGCCGGCCGGGCTTCACTTCGCGCAGCCCGCGACCCTCGTGCTCAGCTACTCGCGGTGCCAAGTGGGGCCAGCCGGACCGCTCGGTATCGTGTTTGCGAATGACGGAATGACGCAAATGATCGAGTTGGTTCCGTCGAAGGAGAACGGGTCGACAAAGGTCGTCCAGGGTCCCATCACGCATTTCTCGGTATACGCGGCGTCAGAGTCACGGAGCGGAGGGGGTCACGACCACTAGGGGTGCGTACGACACGCGGTGCACGGGTCGGCCGAACGATCCGGCCGCTCGTGCCTCCCAATTGACTGAACCCCAGCATCGTCTCCCTCCTTCTCAGTGACATCGGCCGTGCCAACTCACATTCCCCCCGCAGGCGTGTCCGGAGCGCCAGGGTGTCAACACTGCGAGCGCCTCGTGGCGGAACGCGACCGGTACCGGGCAGGCCTTACTGAAATGGCCTACTCCGTGGGGTGGCCAGCGAACCCAAGTGAACACGTGCTGGAGATCCAACAGCTGGCGATCACGCTGCTCGGCATCTACTCCTCCGTCCCGCACCGCGACCCGACGCCCGTCCATGCTCGGCTCGCGTTCGGAAAGCAGCCTGGCGCGAAACCAATCCGGCAGGCGCCGCAATCGATGGCGTGGCTGCGCAGATTTGCGCGGGCTATCGTAGCGATCGTGGCATCATCGATGGGGGTGCGTTGGTTTGCGGCGAGGACCGGCCGTCGACCGAGACCGTCGTACACGCGACCTCACCGGTAAATCGCGGCGTATTCGGGGTATCCGGCATCGCGGTTGCGCCTGATGCCGGCTGGCGCCCATTCGTCGAGGGGTATAACCGAGCCGTCGTTATCACGTCACCGCTGCTCACACCCGCGACTGACCAGACGTCGGCAAACTGCCCGATGGCGGCATACTGATCATCCCTTGCCAATCGAATGATGACACATAACATTCGGTCTGGGGGCAGGTCAGTGCCGAGCTCCGCCACGACGTAGCCGCTTCGCGACAGGCGCGAGAGAGGCGGAAACGGCACTCGGTCGGACGGAGGCAACAATGGATCGGACGGTCAGGCTCTGTACACTCGCCGCGATCGCCGCGGTGACCGCCAGCACTCTCGCGGCTCAACCGCCCCGCGCGCTACTGGATTCGGCGACCCGGGAACAGCGCTACAAAACGGAGCAGGAGCTCGAATCCCTCGCTGTCATCGACCGGCGCGTCATGATTCCGATGCGCGACGGGACTCGTCTCATGACCGACATCTACCGGCCGAAGAACACGACCGACAAGGTGCCCACGATCTTCGTTCGCACGCCGTACAATTTCAATTTCTGGGACGTGCGCGATCGCGTGCCGGCGGACATGACCAACGTCCTCACGGCCATCAAGCACGGATACGCGTTCGTCGAACAAAATGAGCGTGGCCAATTCTTCTCCGAAGGGGTCTACGACATCCTGGGACCGCCCCGCACGGACGGCTACGACATGATCAAGTGGCTCCATGATCAATCGTGGTCGAGCGGGAAGATCGGGCTCATCGGCTGCTCATCGACTGCGGAGTGGCAGTTGGGGGTTGCCGCGACCGCGCCGCCAGGGCTGACGACGATCATCCCACAGGGCTTTGGCGCCGGTATCGGACGCGTCAAGCCGTACACCGAACAGGGCAACTGGTATCGCGGCGGCGCGGTGCAGATGCTGTTCATCTACTGGCTCTCGGACTATGTGCAGTATGCCGTGCATCCGATCTTCCCGGCCGGCACGTCGCAGGACAATCTGCGCATCGCGTCCCGATACTTCGACCTCGGCGCCCAGGCGCCGAGCGGGAACTGGCCGGAGGCGTTCAAGCACCTGCCAGAGCAGGACATGCTCAAATCGATCGACGGCGAGCCCGGCATCTTCGCCGACTCCGAGCCGAACGTCACCGGCGGCCGCATGATTCAGCGGACTCCCGGCGACTCCGCGTGGGACCGCGGTGGGTTGTACCGGGACGACATGGTGATCGACGTGCCAGGCCTCTATCTCGTGAGCTGGTACGATGTCTCGGTCGGGCCGAATCTCGCTCTCTTCAATCACGTGCGGCAGACCGCGTCGCCGGCCGTGGCGAAAGAGCAGTACCTCATGATCGCGCCGACGTTGCACTGCGGCTATACACGCGCGACCGAGCACACGGTCGTGGGTGAGCGCGACGAGGGCGATGCCCGGTGGGACTATCCGGCGCTCACCTATGGATGGTTCGACCATTTCCTCAAGGGCGAGGACAACCATCTTCTCGACACCCTTCCCCACGTCCGGTATTACACGATGGGGATCAACAAATGGCAGAAGTCAGATACGTGGCCGCCCAAGGGCGCCGAGCCACTCACCTTCTACCTGTCGAGCGGCGGCCACGCCAACACCGGAACGGGAGACGGTGTTCTCGCTCCGAAGGCCCCGGGTGGTGACAAGCCAGACGGCTTCACCTACGACCCAATGGCGCCGGTCCCCACCTACGGCGGCGGCTTTTGCTGCATGCCCGGCGTGCCGGACGGGTCGCGCGATCAGCGCGCGATGGAGACTCGGCCGGACATCCTGGTCTACACGTCGCCGGCCCTCAAAGAGGGGACCGAAGTCAGTGGGCCGATCACGGCGACGCTCTTCGTATCCTCGGACCGCAAGGACACTGACTTCACGATCAGGATCGAGGATGTGTATCCCGACGGTCGCGCGTTCAACCTGGATGAAACGATCCAGCGCGTCCGATACCGTGAGGGCTACGACAGGCCGGTGTGGATGGACGGGGGCAAGGTGTACAAGGTGACGATGTCCCCGATGACCACGAGCAACTACTTCGAGGCCGGCCACCGCATCCGCGTCGAGGTGTCGAGCAGCAATTTCCCGCGCTTCGACCGGAATCTCAATACCGGCGGCCACAACTACGACGAGGCGACCGGCGTAACCGCGCACAACGAGGTCCACCACTCACGCGATTATCCGTCGTCGGTCACGATCACAGTGGTTCCCCACAAGCCCGGCGAGGTCGCGGCGGGCGGGGGGAAGTAGCGACACCTCGGCTACTCAGCGTGCACTCATCCGATCGTGGACTGGGATGGGTGCCAGGTTTCAGGGCCTCAGTGCACCGCGATGGTGACGTCGTCGATATCGGTGTACGTAGATTTCGCCTGCGCGCCGCCATAGACTGACCGCGACAGATATTGCTCGCTCGCGGTCCAGGCGGTCGCGTTCGTCACGCCGGTCGCCGTACCCACGTTTTTGCCGTTGACGAACAATGTCACGGAGCTGGTGCCGGTTACGCCCGTGCTCTTGATCAAGATCTCCTCTTGGTCCCATGCGCCGCGGCCGGCCGCCACTCCGGGCAATGTCATCGCTCTCGTGACCGGGATCGTGCCGTGCGCACCGGTTTCATTGTTGTCGGGGATGCTGTGTTCGTCCACTCCCTGGAAATCCAGCCCAATGACCGGCGTGTGGTTGAACGCGAGCCACGACATGATCGTGAGGTCGCCATCGGATGGTCCCTTGGGCGCCCACACCTTGCTATCGCTCGAGTGCATGGCCGCGACGATGGCAGCGTAGGTGCCCACGGGCTGCCACCGCTGGCGCCAGCCGACGTAGTAGCTGCCGGTCCCGCCCGTGTGGGTGAGGTACATATCCCACGCGGGGTCGTTCACTTTGCCCGCCGGGAACGTCACACGGTAGCCGGACGGTTGGATATCGGTGTTCCGCGTGCCGTTCGGGTTCGTGGCCGCCGAGGCGAGTCCGATGCTGCCCTGCCCGCCGTTCCGGTTCCACGTACACGGCACCGGACCGCCGAAGTTGATGGTGCCACCGGCCGGCATCGCGAACCCCGGCGACCGCGACGTCACGCGCCCAGTCTGGCAGATCACGGTCCAGCCCCTCGGCAGGTTCCAGCCCGGCATCGTGGGGGGCGGGATGCGCGGCAGCGTGATGCGCGGCAGCGTGTTGAGCGGGATGATATCCGACGGTGCCGTTGATCCACCGCCGCCGCACGCGGCCACACATAGCAGTCCAACTCCGACGCCGATGGTCCGACGCATACGCCGTCCTCTTCGTAGGCGTGGCGGCGCGGCGCGTCGTTCGCACCGGCCCAGAGCACAATGATGCTTAGCAGTAATCCAGGTCGATGCTTCACGACCAGATGTGCAAGCATACCTACTCTCGGGTCAAACGCCACCCCACCCATACGGCGGGGTTCTATGGTTGCTTCGTCAGGATCTCCGTAAACACATCGATCGCCCGCGGGTCGCCGGACTGCCCGAGCCAGAACAGCGCTTTCTTTCGAAGCTCGGGGTCATCGTTCGTCTTGGCGATCCGGATCAGCGCGGCCACGCCCTCGTCATGCGGCCGCTGCGACAGCGCGAACACCGCCTGCTCCCGCACCTCCTCGTCCACCCGCCGGTCCGTGGCGAGCGAGTCGAGGCTCCCCGTCGCGTCCCCGGCCGCCTGGCCGAGCCAGAACACGGCCTGCGTGCGCGTCCGCGACGGGATCGTCGAGTCGCGGGCAAGCGCCGCAAGCGTGGGCCAGATCTTGGCGCTGTCCGCGAGCGTGGCCGGAAACACGGCGTCGCTGCCCGGCGTCGCCGGGAGTTGGCGGGCGAGCCGAACGAGATACGCCGCGGCATCGCTCGCGGGCACTGTGCCCAGGTCGGTCACGTGGCCATCGGCTTTGGGTGCCCGCCACCGGCCGCCGACGTACGCGCGTAACGCCACAGGGACGTGATCGCGGAGCCGCAGTACCAGCCGCACGGGCCCGTGCTCGCAATCCTCGTCCCACTCGACGTCGTCGGACGATGAGGAGCTCCACACGGTATGGCTCCCATGCGAGCTGTATGAACGCCCGTCCTGGCACACATCGGGTCGAGCGGCGAAGCTCATGCGGACGTCGCCATCGGCCGCCGCGGCGGCGATCCGGCTCTCGAGGGTGCCGCTCTGCGCAGAGAGTTTCCCCGCGACGATAATGCTGGCTGCGGCGATGCCGCCGAGCGCAAGGAATGACTTGGCTTTCATTGTTCGATCAACTCTTGGAGGAATTTCGCCGCACGCGGATCAGGCGATTGCCCCAGCCAGAACACCGCCTTCGCGCGCAGCCCCTGGTCCTTGTCGGTCTTGGCGACGTGCATAAGTGCATCGACGGCCGCCGGTTCGCTGCGCTGCGAAAGCGCAAAGATCACCTGCTCGCGAAGTTCGGTGTTGGTCGAGTGGTCGTACACCGCGACCAAGCGCTCGACGCTGACCCCGCCCTGGCTCGCCCAGAATACAGCCTTCTGGCGGGTGTCTTCTGGCTCCTTGTCGTCCTGTGCGACCGTGAGGAGCCAGTCCCCTGACCCTCGGTGTTGTGAGAGGGCGAACAGCAGCTTCTCCTTCAGATCTTCGTTCGTCGTACGGGCGAATAGGTCCTTGAGGAAGCCCTCGCTCTCCGATCCACCCGCCAGACCCAGCCAGAATATCGCCTTCTCGCGCAGTTCGGCCGGCGCGTCGTCACGCTGCGCGATCCGGCGAAGCGTCTCGGATCCGCGATGATCGGATTGCTGCGACAGGGCGAACAACGCTTTCTCCCGGATCCCCTCGTCATCCGAGTGCGCCACGAGGCTGTCGAGGATCGAAACCACTCGCGGGTCCTGGTCCTGCGACAGCCAGAAGACGGCCTGCTCACGAATATCGCGGTCGGGATCCTGGCGCG
This sequence comes from Gemmatimonadota bacterium, assembly GCA_003152485.1. Taxonomy (GTDB): domain Bacteria; phylum Gemmatimonadota; class Gemmatimonadetes; order Gemmatimonadales; family Gemmatimonadaceae; genus Palsa-1248. The sequence continues at coordinate 167,252 of PMAE01000018.1, forward strand.
CGGTCGCCAGCAGGATGTCGGTGTTCTCTCCCGATCCCTTCTGCGACAACAGGAACAGCGCCTTCCGCCGCAACGCGACCGAGCACTCGTCTCGGCGCGCCAGCACTTTGCGCAGGATCGGTAGTGCACGCTCGGCGTCCATCTGCAACAATCCATTGAGCGCCGCGATGCGAATGTCGTTCTCGTCATCGTCGGTCGCACAGGGCGCGGTGGCCGATTGCGCCTCCCGGGTGATGCTCGCCGCACACGACGCGTCACCCTGCCGCGCGAGCGCGCCGCAGATGCGCGTGTGCAGCGTGGCGGCATCACCCTTCGTGCTGTTCGTTGGATAATTGGTGGAGAGCGCCTTGAGAGCTGAAAGCGCGTTTCGGAGATCGGCACCCTCACCACTCCGGTACAGCGCGAACGCCTCGTAGTAGAGCGCCGTCCCCGCATAGGCGGACTTGGGGTAGCTGTCGCCGATCTGGCGAAACAGGTCGGCCGCCTTCTTATAGTCGCCGTCCGACAGCGCGGACCGCGCCGCCCGATAGATCGAGTCTGCGGGATCGTCGTCCGCCCATGGCGCGGGAGCCGTGACCCGGCCATCCACCAGAGGGAGCGCCGGCCCTTGCCGGCCACTCGCCGCCGACTCGGTTCCGCGCCCCCCCATTGCCTGCGCGAACGCCCGCCCAACCCAACTGCCCGCCGCACCGAGCTCGCGCCCGACCGCGCGTCCCGCACTGGTCGCGGGCGCCATCGAGAGCATCGTCATCATGAGAGTAGCGACTGCCGAGGTACGCATGTGATTCATCCTTTAAATGCCGGTCGCGCCCGCGGGGACCGCGTAGCGGAGCCGGCTCAAGACGTGGTCGTGCTCGAGTGTGCTGTCGATCATCTGTCGCTCGGCCCCACTCCGATCCGGAGCCAGCTCCACCATCTGCACCAGCACGAGCTCCAGATCCTCCAAGAGACGCCGCCGCTGTGGGTCCGCCGCCGCGGGTGAGTCGATCAGGAGCCGAGTATTGGAGAGGACATCGCGCGCCCAGGTCGCGAGCTCGGCGTTCGCCGGCGCGTCGCGAGACGGCTGCGGCTCGGTACGGAACGCCGTAAGCAGCGCCTCGGCCTGCGTGAGATCACGCGCGACCGCAACCTGGTAGGCGGCGCCATCGGCTGTGTTCGTAAAGCGGCCGCCGCGGACAGTCGGTGTGACCAGAGCGGTGACATTCGTGGTGATGCGGGGCTCGAGACTCCAGCGGCCGATCGCCACGCCCGACGCCAGCACGATCCCGGCGGCAATGGCCACCGGCCATGACCTGCGTCTGAGCCACGAGCCACGACCGGAATCGTGCACCGGGATCGGACGCACCGGCTCACGGGTGGGTTGCGGCGCGGTAGCGCGTGACGCCTGGATCGCGGACCACATCGCCTCGCGCGGCACCTCGCTGGGCGGCGCATGATAGTCGCGCGCGGCCTCGAGCACGTTCGGGTCGAGCGGGGTGTCGTCGTCGCCGGCGGCGTGGTTGGAGTCGTCGTACATCATGAGAGCCATTCCCCCGCAAAATCGGCCAGCGCCACCCGCAGCTTTGCGCGTGCACGGAAGAGCTGAGCCTTGGACGTCCCGATTTCGATCCCCAGCGCCTCGCCGATCTCCTCGTGCGTGAAGCCTTCCACATCGTGCAGCACGAACACCGCGCGATAGCCGGGTGCGAGCGCATCGATCGAGGTCGCGAGCCGTTGCTTGAGGTCGGGCTCCGCGAGCCGGGTCGTCACACTCGGCTCCGTGATCCCGTCGAGTGGCGCCTCGCGCGCGTACCGCCGCTTCACCGTTTGCATCCGGTTGAGCGCCACCGAGACCCCGATGGTATGCAGCCAGGTCGCGAGCGACGATTGGCGGCGAAACGTGGCGATGCGATCGAAGGCGCGAATGAACGTGTCCTGGGTGATATCGCGGGCGAGATCGTCGTCCCCGGCCAGGCGATATGCGAGTCGATACACGCGGTCCACGTAGGCGTCATACATCGCCCGCTCGGCCGCGGCGTCTCCCGCCACCACCCGATCGATTAGCTCGCCTTCGTCCACCCAGCCTCTCGGTTGGGGCTATTTCTTGGTCTCAGCTCTCACCCGTCTGACAGGAGTGGGGCGGAAAGCGTTGCGTGGGGCGGGGCGTCGGGCCGGCATGGCGCCCCAGGGGCGCGCCGGGGCTACTCCGGCGATTCCGCGACGCGACGACCCAGCGTCAAGCGCTATGTCCTCGCCGGCGCGGAGCCCCGATCATGCCACCTGGAGGTATGACTAGCAGCCCTCCCATGGTGGATATTCAGCTCACCGTTGTTGCACTGCCGACCGGCCCCACCGCGGTTGCAGTCAACATCTGGGTCAAGCAGGATGTGACGTTAGTGCGAGACCGCACGATCATGTCGTTTGCCCACACATGGTCCACGGACACGTTGTTCGTTGGGACAGACGCGAAAGCGGCCCAGGAGGCATCCGACGGCCTGATCACGGGGCAGGTCGACAGGTTGCTCACCGCATCCCAAGCGGCGAATCGGCAATAGCGTCATCGCGGGAGTTTCACGCCCCCCGTGGTCGTTTCATATCCCTGACACTGCTGGTTGCTTACGGCGTACCCGCGCGTGCCACCCAGATTGGACGCAGCAGTGACATGATCGCCGTCGCCGGGACGGGTCCGTAGTACCGTGAATCCCAACTCCGCGCCGAATACGTGGAGACAAGCCACACATCACCACGCCGCACGATGTATTGACCGTCGGCAATCCGAGGCAACCGACGCCCGTCGGTATCGTGAAGGAGTGGTTCTGTCTTCGGGACCGGCTCACCGTCCAGCGTGAGGCCAGTTGAGTCCACGCTGACCGTGTCGCCGTCGACGGCGAATACCGGCTTACCGACCGGTGCCGAGCCGTCAACACAACTGCCCCGGTGGAGATAACCACGCGACCGTCCCCAGGCGGCCACGCCGGCTGGAAGACACACGGCCACGAGCGAACCGCGGCGTACTGGTTGTACCGCGTCGATGTGTTGCGATACGTACAACCCGACGGGCACGCTCGGACTCAGATTGAGTCGGACTCCCCAGCTATAGAGCGCGAACATCGCCACCGAACCAATCGCGATGGTTACCCCGAGCCCAGACAACCGCGCAAACCTGAGCGCGGGCATGCGATCAACCGGCGGCGCCAGGACCCGCGCCGCGGGTGCCTTGAGCGCGAGCCGGATCATCAGGCGGTGCAGATGCGACCGCAGTGCGTGTGGGTCGCAGCTTGAACTCGACGGTGACGCCGGCCGCAGCCAGCATATCGACCAAGGTGTCGATGCTAAACAGCGCCAACTTGCCGCGTACAAGATCGCTGACTCGTGGCTGCGCCACGCCGAACAGTTCCGCCGCATCTCGCTGACGGAGTCGGCGCCGACGCAGCACTTGCCGGACCGCATCCATCAACTCCGCGCGTAGTCGCAGATGCGCCGCTGATGGAGCAGGCGACGCTCTGGCCTCACGCTCGGACGGCGGCCCGGCCGTCGGATCGCCTGTGTTGGATCCAGCCGGTTCGGATGGCACTGTCATGGCTATCCTGGGATCACTGAGACTATACAATCTACAGTATACGACTCGACCCGATCACAGCGGCGTGAGGCGACTGTGGCCACGCCGAGATCGAGCGCTTTTCTGGCGTGAATTCCGAATCAGCGATCCAGGCGGACTGCCGTCGCGCCGATTCCCTTCGGCCTTCGCTCCACCTCGCGCGTCACTCGACGTGTTCGTCGGCACGGCACTTCTCAGAAGTCGGCCGCTCGCAACTACCAGCAAGAGGGACGCACCGACCAGGATCACCCACGCCGCCTGAAACAGGCGGGCAAATGCCCGTGTGTTCCCATAGGCGGAATACCATACGAAGACGCGGATTGGAGCGTATACGGGCCCATTCCGCATGGCCACCGCACTCACCGCGAGAAATACCACCGGCACTGCAGCCCAGCGCGAGCGGACAGATAGCAGCATCCCAACTGCCATTGCGGTGCACACAACTACTCCAGCACCGAGCCACACGTTGGCGCCCGGTAATGTGCGAAACAGCCATGACCCGAGGTACCGATGGCGCCCAAGTCGCGCCGCGACGAATTGAGTCGCGAGCGCGGCCGCCCAGGTGAGGCTAGATGAGGCGGCGAGTGACTGACACCAGTCAATGAACCCGCGGGACCTCGACCGCGTCGTCATCGACACTCAATGCGCCGCGGCCGTCGTCGCGATATAGGGTTCATCAAACACGACGTCGCCCGAGAGCATGACGTTGAATGGCTGTCCAGGGCGGATCGTCAACGTCGGTGGCACTTCAAGCCCGCGTCGCGCACTCTCGAGTGACACGTCGCCCAGGCTCTGGCCCAGCGACCCTGCGGCAACCTGCCGTGACGATGGGGCGGCAACGAGGGCGGACTGTTGCGGCTGAGAAAGCTGCACTCCGGCCGTCAGTATCGATGTCAGGAGCGCAGCGCCGTACACGCGGCCATAATGATGATCGACCTGGTCGTGCAATCCCGCCTGCCCACGCTCATCAGTGGCGGCCAGACGCGGGAGCGATAAGCTCCGCCCATCCGGAAGGATGAGGCGCGTCCATTCGACAATGAGCCGCCCCGTACCCGCCGATCGGCTGTCGTAGACGCCCATCAGCCGTGAACCCTTTGGTACGAGTAAGACCTGCTCGGTTCGGGAATCGAACACGTCGCGACTCGTTTGTCCAAGCACGGCACCCGGCAGGTCGGAATTGACGCCGGTGAGCAAGAGACCAGGAATCAGCGTTCCCGACCGCAACGCGTAGCCCGAACCCGGCGAGGCGAGCGACTCCCCAATCGCCCCACCTGGCACCTCCGCGGAGATTGAAGGTGCGCCCGCGACGATTGTCGGTGCCGAGCGTGTTGTAGCCGGCATTCTGGCCGTTGTCGGTAACCCCGACGCAGGCGGAGGCGTATCGAGCCCCACTCCGCCACCCGCACCAATATCGGCGACCTCTCGTGCGACCTCGGCCGGCCCGCCGACACCGCGCACTCCCGCATCGCGCCCCGCATCCCCTACAAGCACGGAGCTCATCAGAGCTGCCTCATATGCTTGCATTCGCGTCGCGCGTGTTGCGTGCGCGCCAGCAGACACTCCGCTCAATGAGCCTTCATCCGCCACGCTGTCATTCGCTGCCGAGGAGCCGACGCTACCACTTACACTGCCTGATAACGGCGGCGCCAAGGGCACTCGGGAATAGGGCACTCCACCATCCCCTGGCTCCCGCCCTCGCGGCCACGTCACCCGGCCCCGTCCTACCACCGCACTCTCGCTGCGCGACCCGATCGCCGAGATTCGTGGTGGCTGATCGAGAAACGTCGGGCGTGCTGGAATGGGCGGTGCCACATCGCCCGTCGCAGCAATCGGGCGATTGATTGCTCCCGCCGTCTCCCGTGCCGGCTTTGTCAACACGATGACCGTGAGGACAGTCACCCCCGCGAGCGCGGACGCGACGGTGAGCGCGTTTCGATTGAGGCGTTTTGCGAGTGGAAACGGCGCTCGCAGCTGCGCTCGAGAGGGCAGCGGCGTCCGAGTTGGTGAGCCAGGCGCCGTTCCGACAGGTTGAGCCCCGGCTGTGCTATCCGTCGTGGTCTCACCGCCATCGAGCGATCGGTCACCTCCCGCATGGTGCCCACCATTCCCGGCGCTCTCCACATCACGATTTTGCGTGCCGACTTCACTCTCCCCCTTGGCGATCACGGCTCTCGCCTCGACACTGCTCCTCCTTGCGCACCGCGGTCCGTCGCCGTAGGCGCATCGTAATGAAGGTTATCCAACCGTACGACCCGCTCGTGGCCTCCCTCACCAACAACCAATTCCGCGGACCGAAACACTCGATCGGTTACATAGCTGTCACCCGTAAAATTGTAGTTTAGCAGGACCTTGCTGCCGTCTTCCGCCAGCGCGAACAATGCCGGCGCTTCGCGATGGGCTGCGTCCGGTGGCAACTTGATATAACAATGCGCTCCGTCGTCAAACACGGCGATCGGTACCCATGGGGCGTGGCGCTCGTGGGTCACCCGATATGCAAAGTTCAAGGTGTTAATGTCTGCTGCGCTTGGTACGCGTGCTGCTGGCGCAGGGGGGGGAGCCACCCATGTCTCCACCATCGTATCGGGATAGTAGAATCGCACATGGCGCGCATACGCTCCATGTGGATTGAGACTCGACCGCCGACACGAAGGGCTATCGAGTGTGAGGTCGTAAATGCGACCAGCTGTCGTCGCGAGCACGAGGTTTGTGGTAAGTCCACAATCGTGCGGCTTGACGACCACGAGTGGCGTGCGTCCATCCGCTCCTGCGGGCGCAAGTTGAATCTCCCAACGCTGGGTATCTCCTGCGATCTTGCTCAACACGGTCTCGCCGGCTTCTAGCTCGATCACGCACGCTCGGAGCGGAGCGCAGGTCACCGTCGGTTGAGCATGGCCGTATGGAAATGTCTCGAACGCGCCTTCTTCCACCGTGCGCGCGACGCCCGTCCGTGCGTATTCTCGCGTAGCCGCCATCACCAGGTCGGTCGTCGATCGGGTCCCCGGTCCCGACGACGGCTTGGCCCCAGCCTCACCCTTCGTACTATCGCACGCAGGTTGCCCGACCGGCGCGTCGGATTCCCCGATCGATCCCAACACGGTATCGGGTACTCCCGTGCGGCGACTACCACCGCTATCACAAACAGTCCCCGACGACGTCACAAAACCAGATTGGGACCCGCGCACCGGTGGTGTCTGTGCCCCCGCGCTCGAGGCCGGTACCGCGGCTCTCGCCGCGAGCCACGCACAAGCCGCGACCCACGCCATTGATCGAGCCCACCCTCCGGTCGCACACATTCCATTCGTCTTCACTGCGCCAATCATTGAGACAGCCCCCCATTGACGGTGATCTGGGTCCAATTGATTGAAGTGATGAACACACCCAACGGGTTGTCCTGGACAGCGTCCGCAGTGGTCGGCGCTCGCAGTCGAACCGTCACGTATCCCTCCCACGCCGTGGTTCGCCCCAGCATTCCGGCAATCAGGGGGATTTCTGTTTCTGTCCACCGAATCTTCCACGTTGGCGACGATGGGACAGGCAGCGTGCTCGTGACCTCGACCTGGCGTGTCGTGGTCTGTCCCAGCACCCGTGGATCGTGCGACGGATCCGCGAAATAGGTGTTGAGCATGACGGCAGCCGAAGAACCTTGGTCGACGAACGCGTACGCACGGCGCATTACTTCGGCCTGCACCTGCGGCGGCGACGCGGGCAGCACGGTACGGACAGCGCGCACAAATCCCGCGAGCTGGGACGCAACCAAACGCGGCTCTGGCGTACGCATCACCTCCGCCTCACCCGCCGCCGCAATCTGTCCCAGCCGGTCAACCTCCACGACGTACGGCACCACTCGCGCAGACCCCGCGAGCCGCACGTATGCTACAACTGAGACTGTGAGGAGCCCGAGTGACCAGAACGCGATGATCTGCCAGTTTCGCTTGCCCCGCGCGAGATCGCCGAACGCATTGGCGAACTCGTGTCGCGCGGTGACCCACCGTGGGTCTGGCGGAGTTGAAGTGGTGTGCATGTGGGCGTCAACTCAGCGTCCGCAACGCGTGCGCCAGGCCGAGGCTATGCCGGCCCGTTAACTTCCACGCTACATCGTACGGCACCCGGGTGACAATGTATGCGAACGCCAGAGCTCCACCCGTCACCTGCAACAACGGACTGGGTTCCGCGAACAGCTGACTCCCCGCGATAATCCGCACGAAGTTTTGCGTCACGTCCATCCCCACACCAACGAATAGATAGAGTAGGAAGATGCGCGCGCCCAGGAAAAACGCATACGTGACGACTTGCTCGGCAAATGCTGCTGTCCACCGCGATGCCGCGAATCCGAGGAATAGCACGCCTCCCCCGAGCACCACCACATAACTCTCAATCATTACGACGAGCACTTGGATCGCGATCGCGATGTATGAACCCGCAACAGCAACCGCGCAGATCAGGCCGAACGCACCAACTAACACGTCGTGCGCCAGCACGGTCAGCGAGATCGCCTCCAAAATTGAATACGCGAGTGTTCCGCCTATTGCGATGATCGAATCTGGACTCATTGTCCCGCGCCCAATTACTTCCTCGCCAGCTGCAGCAAACCCATTCAGGATTGCTGGAAACCATAGATCGAACGACGTGATCAGTGTAAGGAGAAACGAAATCAGGAGGAATTTGAGCAGGAACTTCGCGGCAAGATCATCGAGGCTGTCTCGTTTCACCGCCCATACCAATCCGGACACACAGAACTCAAGTGCCGCTAGTAGCATGAAGATTCGTTGCGCAAGTGGCAGTAGCCGTGCCCGCCACCCGCTGGCCGCCACTCGGTAGGCATCGCGAATCCCGTCGAGGTATTGCCCTCCCAAATCCGCACCCTGAGCCATCGCGACGCCGGCCGCGACGGCGGTCACCGCGACCACACATGATATCGCGACCAGCGTTCGGGTTCGCCGCCTCACGGGGTAACCCGGAGACTCACATTGGTGGGCGGCCCTTGCATCGCGGCCAGCTGACCAAGCGTGGCCCGTACAGTCGCATCACGTTGCGCTATAGCGTTGACCTGGTTGGCGTAATACACGGCCTGAATGTTGGTCTGCGCCATCGCCGCCTGGCGCAGCAACATGAGCTCTTCGGCGGAATACACTGCCGCTGTATTCTGAAGCTCGAGCGCCTGCTCGTGGCCGTCGACCGATTCGTTGAGTTGCTTCATTCGCTGTACCGTCGCTGCACCGGGCGCAACGGTCGCCTGCTGCTGAGCGGTTGCCTGGACCGCTGCGCCAAAGACGTTGATCTCTGCCTGGCTCTGCGCGCGTTGCTCGGACGGCCAATCCGCGACCCGACGGGTGACAGGAAAGTATCCCTGAAATGTGGTCTCCACTCCGGATGCAGCGTAGCCAAGTGATCGAACCCCGCCCATCACGCCATCAATGACCCGCAAGGGTTGGTCAACATCCCGCCACGGTGCCGACCGCAGCTTGCTTAGAGCCTGCAACTGATACTTTAGTTGCTGAACCTGGTTCTTGATTTGGGTCAATTGGCTCAAGTAGTGCAGGACATTTTCAGCATAGTTAGCCGGGTCGTACACAGTTATTTGAGCCGATACGGGCGTGGCTACGATGGCCAAGACCATCCCAATTGCAGCAATCGCCCGCCACCCGCGACCGCCACGGGCCCACCGGGGCCGCGCGTTGCGATGGTTACGCACCGGCTGACAGGCGCGGAATGCCGGGAGCATTGGCTTGCTCGACGTCCGTGGATGACACAATGACAGAGGCGGAGACATGTGTGACCACTCCTGGGGCAAGAGATGAGTGTTGTGCAAATGAGCCATCGGTCAGCCCGCTAACTCGCGCTCGGTCAGCGCCTCGCGTAATGCTGAGGCCCACACCGGGTGTCCTCGCTCCGCCACCCATTCGGCTGGCCACGTCGGGCCATACTGACCGATCATTGATTCCAGCCGCCGTTTGGATTCCTCCACGGTCTGGCCCGCCGGAGACGTCAGAAATGCGAGCGCCAATGGCCCTAAACCCAACTCGAAGAGTCGGCTGCCGCGCGGACTCTTCACGTAGTAGTGCCGCTTCGGCGTCGCCGTTGCGATCGTCTCGACCTCGCGGTCGTTGAGGCCGAGATCGTGGTAAAGCGCCGCAGCGCCGGGCGATGCTGCGTCTGGATTGGGCAGATAGAACTTGGTTGGACACGAATCGATTACAGCGTGTCTGGTCGCTAACTGGGCCAGTTGCGCAGGACTCTGCGTTGCGAGTACGACTGCCGCATTCTGCTTTCGCAGCGTCAACAACCATTGCGTTACGCGCGGTCCAAACCGTGGATGCAGCAGCGCCATCCACGCCTCATCGATCTCGATGAGCGTCGGCCGACCGTCCAGTCGTTGCTCGATCCGGCGGAACAGATACAGCAGCACGGGAAGCGCGATCCGGTCATCTAGGGCCAGCAGGTGGCGCATCTCGAAAACTGTGAAGAGGCTCTCACCGAGATCATCGTGTCCCGCGTCTAGTAACTGACCGTAGTGTCCAGCCAGCGTATAGGGACGCAAAGCCGTCACCAATTCTGAGTGCTGGAGTTGAGTCAGCAATTCAGTCAAGGTCCGATGCGGCCGCGCGTTCTTGGCGACCAGCGTCAACGCTCGATCGATTCGACTCCTGTGGCCCGGCGTCACCGCGACGCCTTGTAACCCAGCCAGAGTCTCAAGCCATTCTGCCGCCCATGCCCGTTCGTTTGGATCGTCGATGTGTGCGAGCGGCTGAAACCGCAGCACATCCGGGCGCCCGGCTGCCAGATCGTAGTGCGACCCCCCCACCGCTTTGGCCAACGCCCACATTGAGTACCCAACGTCAAACACGAAGACCTGCGCGTCGGCATATCGGCGAAACTGCGCCGCGAGAATCCCTAGCAGGGTGCTCTTTCCCGATCCGGTCTTCCCAAGGACAAGCGCGTGGCCGACGTCCGAGTCGTGCAGGTTGACCCGAAAGGGGGTTGCGCCCGCGGTCACCGCCCAGAGCAGCGGCGGACTGTCCGGCGGAAATAATGGCGACGGGTTCGTTGTCAATCCCGGCCACACGCTGGTCACGGGTAATAGATCGGCCACGTTGCGTGTGCTGACCAATGGGCGCCGCAAGTTCGGGTAGCCGTGACCGGGGAGGGTCCCGAGGAACGCCTCGAGCGCGTTGACGCTCTCGATTCGGCCCGCATAGCCCGAGTCGTGAAACGCCTTGAGTATCTCCGCGGCCACAGCGTCCGCCCGCCCAGCGTTCGGGTCGGTCACGACGACGACCTGATTGTAGAAACAGTACCGCACAGCCCCTGACGCGTTTTCCGTCGCGGCCTCGCCAGCATCTTTCGCCATCTGCCGCGCGTCGTGGTCAAGAAATAGATCGGCGTCGGTGGCTCCCGCACCGCTCCGCTGGCCACCCCCGGCAAGATCTTGTAGCCATGCGGCAGCGCCTTTTCTTTTCTTGTACCACGTGAGCTGATGGCGTCGGATCAGCCGGGCTGCCGTTTGCTGCCCGAGCGGAAGGACCCGATTGCTCCACCGATACGCATACGGAAGCGTGTTCAACACGTTCAATGCGCCGGCATGTGATGCTGGCGGATACCCGTGAACCGCGACCACTCGCACATGACGGGTGCCAACCCGCGGCTCGAACCCTCCCACCAACTCCTGATCGGCTAGAACCACGTTGAGGTACGACCCGTGCGCGGGGGCACGCACCGGGTGTGACTCGCCAGTCAGACAGTCGTGCAGGTGGCGCACCAGCGCGTCGGAATCCAATCGGTCGAGCCGAAGCCGGGACGCGAGCCGATGCTCGAGGCCCTGCAACGCGACGGTGTACCCGGCCAGCAATTTGTCCCAATCGATCGTCGTCCCCGATTCTGCGACCCCTGGCTGCATAAACCACGTGCCGACCCGAGCAAGTAGTTCCGGCGGGGGGAGATGCGTCGCCACCAATGTGTACTCGGTCTCGAACTGCCGCCCCGCCCGAAGCCGATATGCCGCGCGTCGCTCCTCATCAATGAGTTGCGTCACTGCATCCGGAAACTTGCCAGCAGGATAGGGCGACGCTGGCCGCCGTATCGCATCCACGTGCAACATCCAATCATCGGCAAACGGCAACAACGCGTCATTGATGTGCCGCGACAGCACGTTGAGTTCTGCCGGTGTCGCGGCAGTCACGTCGGGCCCCGCATACTGAAACCCGGCCATTAGACTACCGTCCTTTTGCAACACCACGCCATCCGCAACGAGGAACCCCCAACCCAGGAGGTCTGCCAAGCCAACTGGCTCCTGCCGATGCTCGCGAAGCTGGGCGCTCGCCCGCGTGAGTGCCGCGCCCCCGGCCATACCCACGACCGCCGAGATCAGATCCATTAGCCAATCGCCTCTATCGTGCGACCGGGATCGAACACCGCGGCGCGATTATCGGCGCGGTCACCTTCGAGTGCGCGGGGTAATAGTCGCGCGCCGCAAGGCTACGGAGGTAGATCTGGGAGATCTGCGGATCCTGCGACGCCAGCCGAACCATTACCGCATGTACGACCGTGAGATAGAAGACGGCGACCGCAACCGTCGCTACATGGAAACCGATGCCAAACACGAGGCCACCCGCTGTCAGCCCTTCGACGACGACCGCCGACGACTCCGCCCCAGCGAACAACACCGGCCGAAACAGAGACGCGTGAAGTACATGATACTCGAGCATTTCAAACCACCGCCCCGACAAACGCTAACGACGTCACGATATTTGCCGCGCCTATTGCGATTGCGGCCCCAATCACGATCTGCCCAAACCGCTTTGCTCCCTCTTCCGACCGACTGAATGCCCAAATCCCTCCGCCGATTACGAACCCCAACCCCGCTACAATGCGCGCCGTTGGGCCGGAAAGATTGTCCAGCAACGCCTGCAGCGGCCCCGTCCACGGCATGGCGGCGCCACCACCTACCCCGGCGGCATATGCAACTGCCGGTGTCATCAACACTGCGACCACCGCAGCGAGTACAACTACGGTCGGCACGTGGCTCCTTCCTGTCACGCTCCGTCGGTCCCACCGAGCCAAGGATGGTCTCCCGCGATGACGTCCAGTCATTGCCAATCTCCATCTGAAGTGAGATGCTGAAGCACGATGCGCCCGTCGCCACTGAGCCCACACACGCGGGCGAGGTCGGACAGTCGGCGGCCACGATTGCTCCCTTCAATGACCGCGACGATGTGGATGGCTTCGGCGATTAACGCCGTCTGTGACGGCACATTGTTACGCTGTGCGAGCCGATCCAACCGAAGTAGCGCGCCCGCTGCCGTCGTCGCGTGGCACGTACCACAGCCGCCGGGATGCCCGGTCGCCCAAACATCGAGTAGTTCGAGCGCCTCGCGACCCCGCACTTCACCGACTACGATGCGGTTCGGGCTGGTGCGCAGCGTCGACCGCACGAGTTCGGTTAGGCTCAACCCGGGCCCGGTCCGCAAGGCCAGATGATCGCGTGCGGCGCACCGCAGTTCGACGGTGTCCTCCAGCACCACGATTCGCTCGTGCGGGAATTGATCGGTGATCTCAAGCAAGATCGCGTTCGCGAACGTCGTCTTCCCGCTGTTCGTACCTCCCGCAATCAGCACGTTTTGGTGATCGACCACTGCAGCCCCCAACGCGCGACGCTGCACCAGCGACAGAATGCCGACTTTGACATAGTCATCAAGCGAGTACACCGTCGATGGCGGCTTCCGAATCGTGCACGCGGGGGCGACCGTCACGGGCGGTACAAAACCCTGTAATCGACTTCCGTGGAAGCGGTGTGTAGGTAGCTCCGCCTCGATTCTTGGGGCCGACGCATTCAGCGTGGTGCTCAGGCTCGCCGCCACGGCGTTGAGGAACATCTCGACCCGAACCGACTCCAGCACGTGCTCGGAGTTCACGCGGCCCCTCGAGCGCGTATCGTAGCGCACACATCCGTCTTGGGGATTGACGTAGATCTCGGTGACGTCGTCGTCGCCAAAGGCCTCCATGACGGCGTCGCCGAGAAACCGCGCCATCATGTCGGCATATGGCCCCGCCGCAGTGGCAGATGTCGTCACTCGGGACGCGGCAGGTACTGCGGCGATCGCTTCGGCGATCGCTTCGGCGCCAGCTACGTCAGTGTTCGCGGCCGCAGCGGTAACGTCACGCTGCCCCTGCCCGTCGCCTGACACGCGCGATGAGGAAGGGGTTCGAGCAACGGAATTGTCCAGCGAGGAAGGTTCGTACAGAGATGTCTCACGCGCGCCAGGGACACCGAGTACGATGGAATCTGCCGAACTGTTACTAACTCGTCGCGGTAACGCCGCCCACTACTGCGCCGTGATCACGCCCGTCATGGCCGCCCCATGAATCGAACAGTGGTAGCTGTACGTCCCCGCCGCCGTGAACGTCCGCGCATACGTCCCCGAGCTCTGGAACGCAGACATGACCGTCGTATCCGCGTCGAATGTCACCGTGTGGATCACGTCGTTGGGCTCCCATACCCACGTGACCGTAGACCCCACCGACACCGTCAACGCCGACGGGGAATAGAAATTATTCCCCACGTTCACCGTGTCCTTGCCGACGCCCCCGGCGCCCCCACCGGCTGATCCGCCACCGCCGGGCACGCCGGGCATCACACTGATCACCCCCGACGGGTTACCGCCCATGCCCCCTCCGCATGCCGCCACCACCACGGTGGCCGCAAACGCCGCGACTATTGATAGGTGCCGCATCGCCCGCACGCTCCGTCGGTTTGAGGATGTATGCAACGTTCACCCCGTTTCCGGCCCCCGGTACGCATAAGGGGCGAAACGTGCGTTCCCCGGGGTGGAATGCGCGGAAAAGCGCTTAACTTGACCCGGGTAGACGCGAATCACGGGGTCGGTATTTTCGGCCGATTCATGAGCGTCCCCTAACCTCGCACCAACCACTCCCGCCGAGGCCAGTCTCTGCGACCCGACACGAAACAAGGCTTCCACTTCGGCGCCAATTTCCTCTTCGCGCCCGCCCCGACGTACGAGGCGGTCGGGCTCCTGCAACTCCAACAGGCGCTCGTCGAATCGAGCGCCGCTCTGGTCTTCGACCAGACGCANNCCAGACACAGCGCACACCCACCGGCGTCTCGCTGATCCGGCATGGCCCGCCACTCCATGTCACCGTGGGGCTTGTCGGACCCGGCATCGGTCAGCTCCTCATCGCCGCCCCACAACCCAACCGCGCACTCGTCAGCTTCATCGAGGACGCGGAGATGGTCGTGGCTGCCTACCGCCGCGTCTGGCCCGGCCCCATCCAGATCGTCCGCCGCGATTGCACGCTCCGCTATCTGTACGCGGTCCGCGAAGGCCACGCGATGCAGTTCCTCTGGGAACGCCGGCTCCACCAAACGGAGAACGCGCTCTCCGCCCTCCGCCGCCCCGTACTCGGCGGCGGTCTCCGCCTCGTCATGCCCCCACGACCCAATGTCCCCGACGATGCTGCGGTCGAGGTCAAGATCGAATCCTTCCTCCCCGACTCCCGCCAACTCTTCCTCGAGACGCAGTTCGTCTGGGAATCCCTCGCCCCACCCGGCGCGGAACCCGACCCCCGCCCCCTCATCGAAGCGGTCGATGCCTTCAACGACGGCCCCCTCACTGAGTTCGTGGCCGGCGACGGGTCATGATTCCCAGGGCTGAAACAGGCCCGCGCGCGAGGCTCGCGCGATGACCGACCGGCCGGGCGACGGGCCGCTCCGCCGCTTGGGACGCGTGGTCCCGGCGCCCCTACGCGCCAGCGCTAAGGAGCTCGGCAACCGGATCGAGACGGTGGTCGCACAACGTCTCTGGGATAGCGCGGCTCCCGATTCCACTCCCCTGCCCATCGATGCGCTCGACGACCTCGCGCGCCGCCACCCGGTCACCGATGTCCACTACGAATACGCTCCCGATGATCGCCTCGCACGCGGTGTCGCTCGGCGCGCTTCGATCGAGCCATACGCACCGCAACCCGGCGCATCACTCGAAATCGGGTCCGCCGACGCGATGACGTCCGCGGAGCTCGCGCGCACTGGCTGGCACGCCACTGCCATCGACATCGATACCAGTCGCACCGACCCACGCGCCCCCGCCGCCGGCGTCGCCGTCCACGAGATGGACGCCACCCAGTTGCTCTTCCCCGACGCGTCGTTTGACCTGGTGTGCACGTTCAATGTGTTCGAGCACTTGCCCGACCCGGCGGCCACGTTCGCGGAAATCGTCCGCGTCCTCAGGCCCGGTGGCATCGCATATATCTCCTTCACCGGACTCCGCTGGTCACCGCACGGCGCCCACATGTACAAGGTGATCAATGTCCCCTACATCACGGTCCTCTTTGACCAAGCCGATGTGCTCGGCTACCTCCGCACGCACGGACTGCCGGACCGCTTCCCCTGGGTCAACGAGTACTCGATCGAACACTTCCGCGAGGTCTTCCACTCCCACGCAGGCGCGATCGAGACGCTGCACTACGAGGAAACGCGGAACCGCTGGCACACACGCTTGATCGCCGCACACCCCGGTGTCTTCAAAGCCCGCGCACCATCGTTCGATTCCCTGCTCGTTGATACCGTGCACGCCACATACCGGCGGCGCTCTAACGACTAACGCAGGGCCCGCCCGGCCACGAGAAAGCCTCTTTCCCGACAGCGCGAGTCGCCATAACCTCGCCGCCGTGCAGCGCCGGATCGAACGCGGCCAATTTCTGCACGAGCGTGAGCTTGGGCTCACCAATCGCTCTGACCACGATGTTGCGCCCGTTGCACTCTTGGCCATCGCGCCCTCTATCACGCCGTCTGTTTTGATTTCCGAAGCAGCCCAAGCCGCACTAGACTCTCGGCCGTGGCGATGATGGCGTCTTCGTTTGATCGCGGCGCCCAGCCGAGCACGTGCCGAGCCTTCGCATTGGTGGTGTTCTTGACCGCGTCCAGTTCGGGCACGACCTGCTTGAGCGCGGGAACGACCAGCGATGCAAGGCGCACTACCCAGTCGGGCAGCTCTCTGGTCGGGACACGGCTCGCTGCATCGCCCATCCGCGCCTTGAGCAACTGGGCGATTTGCTGCATGGTCATGGGGTCGCCAGCCACGGCCAAGAACCGCTCGCCCTTGGCGGCGGGATTGGTCATGGCGCGCAGATGCAGGTCCGCGACATCCCGCACGTCAACGATGGAAAAGGACAGCCGCGGGACCCCGTGCAGCCCGCCGTCCATCAACCGCTGCACGAGCTGGATGGAGGTTGAATAGTCCGGCGCGAGCACCGGCCCGAATACGGCCACCGGATTGATGACCGACAGTTCCAGTGCGCCGCCCTCACGGGCGATGAAATCCCACGCCGCGCGCTCGGCCAAGGTCTTCGACTTCACATAGGCCCTGAGGTTGGCGGCGGTCGGGTCGGTCCAGCTCTCCTCGGTGTAGGCCAGGTCCGTAGGCGCGTGGCCGTACCCGATCGCGGCGAAGGAGGAGGTCAGCACGACGCGCTTGATGCCCGCGTCCCGCGCGGCCCGCAGCACACGGAGGGCGCCGTCTCGTGCCGGGATGATGAGGTCGTCCTCGTGTTGTGGCACGCCCAGCGGGAATGGCGAAGCGACGTGCAGCACAAATGCACAGCCGGCGACGGCGTTCGGCCACCCGGCGTCGGACAGGAGATCGGCTGCGACGAACGAAAGGGCTTCTCTCGGCTCCGCGCCGCCCACTGTGAGCATCGCGCGCACGTCGGCTTCCCGTGTGAGCGAACGCACGGTCGTCCGCACGCGATAGCCCGCACCCAACAGCTGCACGATGCAGTGTGCACCGATAAACCCCGACCCGCCCGTCACAAGCACCAATTCCTCACTCATGCCGGTCTCCTCGCGCGCCTACTGATCGTGAGACGTATCTCTAATCTCCGTACATTGGGGGAGTGGGCCCACCCAACACGCGAATACACTCCGGAGTCTACATGCAATCACGTTGGTTGCGCAGGACGGTACCTTCCCCTCTTTGCCTTGAGATTGCAAACGCAGCGGCGTTTCGATCAATCACCGTCTTTCTCCGATGACGGTTATCGATCGAGTTCAGCCGGATTTCAGTAGGGGGTTCTGTGCAGATCGGACACATGACCCACCTGCTCCCGCGCTGGCCTCTGTTTGTCGCCTTCCTGGTGACGAGTGTCGTTCTAGCGGTGACGCCAGGGCCGGGCGTGCTGTACATCGTCGCCACCAGCGTGAGCCAGGGGCGGCGCCTGGGCTCGGCATCGGTCGCCGGCGTCGCCTTCGGCAACCTCAGCAACGCACTCGGTGCATCCATTGGTTTGGCCGCACTGTTCGCGGTCTCGCCCCTCGCCTTGAACGTCGTGAAGTATGCAGGCGCGGCGTACCTGATCTATCTGGGCTCGAAGGCCTTCACCACTGCGACGCCGGCCGCGCAGGACGCGTCAGCCGCGCAACCGCGCGCTCCACGCCGCGCGTTTGGCGACGGGTTCCTCGTGGCGCTACTGAATCCGAAGACTGCGCTGTTCTTCGCCGCCTTCCTCCCCCAGTTTATGGACCCGCTGGCGCCCAGATTGCTGCGGACCGCGATGCTCAGTGTGATTTTCGTGGTCATCGCCGCATCGACCGACAGCCTCTATGCAATCCGTGCCGGATCGCTCAGACCATGGCTCACCCAAAGGTCGTCCGTCAGAGCCGTAGGTCAGTACATCACCGGCGGCGTGTATATCGCGCTCGGTTTTCTGGCGGTCTATTTCAACCCGGCGGTTCACCACCGATACCGATGACACTCAATGTCCTTTGATCTCCAGCCCCGTTTGAAGGGCAAGCTCCTCGAGCTCAGGCCACTCCGGGTTGAGGATTTTCGGGATCTTTACGCGGTGGCGTCAGATCCGCTCATATGGGAACAGCATCCGGCCAACGACCGTCACAAGGAACAGGTCTTCAGGGAATTTGTCCGTGAGGCCCTGGAGTCTGGAGGAGCATTGATCGTCCTTGATTCCATGAATGGCCACGTCATCGGGTCGTCGCGCTTTTACAGATACGATGAGGAAAAAAGCGAGATCGAGATCGGTTGGACGTTCCTGGCCCGCTCCCATTGGGGTGGCCGCTACAACGGGGAGCTGAAGCAGCTCATGCTACGGCACGCCTTCAACTTCGTAACCAGCGTGATCTTTCTCGTTGGCCCGCAGAATATGCGATCACAGAAAGCCATGGAGAAGATTGGCGGCGTTCGTGTCGGATCACGCCGAGACGCACTCGGCCGAGACAGCGTTGCCTACCAAATCACGGCGTCAAGCTGGATGGCCTCTCCCCTTAGCATCCGATATACAGACGCTCGGGGAAAAATCTCCTCATTGTCGGCGACTTCCTCCACCACGGAACGCCCGACCACGAGGGATGGCACATGATACGAGCGGGCGACTAGACCGAGAACATTGCCGACCTCTATCGTCGTGTAAATCCGGTTGATCCGCGTTAAGGCTCCGGCGATCGCAGCCGCGCACGCAGCGCGTCGCACACGACCCGCTCCCACGCCGCGATCGTTCCAACAACCGCGGGCCCGGCGTCCAGATCCTCACTCCACATCACGCCGCCAGTCGTGTATCGGTAGACCTGCCGGCCCCCCCTTACCCACGTCTCGACGAGCAGGCCTTCAGGATCGGAGAGAATGAACTCGTAAACGAGCTCTTGGGTAAATGGCTGGGTCATCGGGGCTCCGGCTTAGGGGACCCGAAGATACACCGAAGCCATCCAGGCGTCCAGTCCATGGCGGGTGCTGGCACGTTCAACTGGTCAGAGGCGATCGAGCGGCCCGGCAGGTAAGCACTTTTGGCCGAGATCATATGCCAAGGCGCGCGATAGGATGCCGATAAACGCACAATTTTATGTACTAGGTTACTCGGCTCGTTCGTCGCCAATCCCGCACACCCTACCATGCAATCCAAGAAAGCCGTAGCACTTCGCGCCGCCTGGGGCGGTAAACCGTGTGACCACCCGGCGATCTCGAAAGAGTACGACCTCGGGAAACAAACCGGTGACTACATCTGCGGTCAGTGCGGCAAGTCGATCTCGCCGCGAGAGCGCAAAGAGATCAAGGACCGAGCACACTCGTGATGATCAACGTCCGCCCCACTCACCGATATCCGGCCGTGGCGCTCACGACGCACTGATACTCCGCGCGTCGAGATGGCGTTTCCGCCCGACGACTGCTACGAGAATCCCAACCATCAGCAGCGGGTCATGGACACGGTCCGCCACGAGTGGCGCCAGAAGCCGGCGTTCAGGCCCCCCGTGGTCGCGGGCTTGCCTGAGCGTCCCGCACATGCAATGACCGATCGTCGAGGACCTGCTTGAGAGCCGGCCCCTCAAGCACCCCGGACTCGATATCGATATGCC
>PMAE01000013.1 GCA_003152485.1 Gemmatimonadota bacterium
TTTTCCGATGGGATCCTGTGTTCCAAAAGCTTGTTTTGCCAAAACGTCGTCAATCACGACGACGAGCTGATTGCCGATGCGATCCTGGTCATCGAAGAATCGGCCTCGGTGCAGAGGTATGCCCATCACCTTCAAATAATCGGGCGTCACGCTGGTTGCCAGCGTCGTTGGTTGCTGATTTTCGGGCGGGATGTCTGCACTAATCGAGTACCCAATTTGGTTGTTGCCCTCACGCATGGGAAAAGTATCGACGATTGCAACGGACTGAACTCCGGGCAGGCGGCTTGCGCGGGTCAAAACATCCTGCCAGGCGGGACGAATGCTNNACAATGCGGCCGGGATCCGCGAGCGTGGCGGGCGAAAGCGCCATGCGGGTGACTAACACGTTGCTTACATTCACGCCGGGGTCAAGCGCTTAGAGCAGCAGAAGTGTGCGGCCTAACATCCCCGCAGCAACCAGCAGCACGACCGCGAGAGCAATCTCGGAAATCACAAACGCGCTGTGCAGACGACGCGCGGTTCCGGAAACGGTTCGTGCTCCGGCACGGAGGGCCTGCTCGAGGCCGTGTGCTGGAGAGCGCAGGGCAGGTGCCAGCCCAAAAAGAAGTCCACTCAGCAGGGAGACGGAGATCGTAAATAGCATCACACGCCAATCGAGGTGAACCTCCTGCGCGCGCGGCAAACTGCCGGGCCAGAGCGCCACAAATGGACGGATACCAATGTTGGCGAGGAGGATGCCGAGCGCCCCACCCGAAAGCGCCAGTACCGCGCTCTCGGTGAGACATTGCCGCACCAAGCGGCTGCGGCTCGCACCAAGAGCTGCGCGCATGGAAAGTTCACGATCGCGGGAAACGGCGCGTGCCAGAAGCAAGCTGGCGACGTTCACGCAGGCAATGAGCAGGACGAGACTGACCGCGCCCATCAGCAGCCAAAGCGTAGAGCGCACGTCTCCAATTTCCGGACGAAGCGGCTCTACTGCAAATGTGCGGCCGCCATTCGTGTCGGCGTACTCCTCAGACAGATGACGCCCAATCAACGCCAACTCGGATTGGGCGTTCGCCAGCGTCGCGCCGGGCCGGAGGCGAGCTACGACTCCGGTTGGATGGGCACTGCGGTTCTGCAGATATGCTGCGGTGTCTTGGCCAATGGGCGTATACACGTCCGGTTCGTTTCCATACAGCCTGAAGTCGGCGGGTGCGATGCCAATAACCGTGTAACGCTTTTGGTCGAGAACAACCGACATGCCGAGCGCTTCCGGCCTTCCGCCGAAGTGACGCTGCCAGAAACTGTAACCCAGGATCATGGCGGGNNTTCCTCAGGCAAGAAAGCGCGGCCGTGCGCGAGGTTTACGCGCAAAACCGAAAACAGGCCGGACGAGATCTCGCGGAGGTCAACATACTCGGGTGGTCCCGGCTCGCTAACCGTGCCTCCGTCGTAGAGTGTGCCGGCCATCTCGAGAGAGCGGCTATCGCGCTTGCAATCGAGAAAATCGGGATACGCAACATTCTGTTCGCCGAAAATTTTTGTATTCCACGTTTCCGTGTGACCCCGGACCGTGACCAGCTCATGTGCCTCAGGATAGGGCAGCGGCTTCAATAGCACGCCGTCAACCACAGTGAACATCACAGTCGTGGCACCGGTGCCCAGGGCAAGCGTCAAAAGGGCGACGGCTGCGGAACCCGGATTTTTTCGGAGCATGCGCAACGCAAAGCGAATGTCTTGAGAGAAGTCTTCCAGCCAGCGTGTGCCGCGGGAGTCGCGGCAATATTCCTTGACCTGCTCCGGCCCACCGAGAGCAAGCGTGGCCTGTCGCCGTGCTTCTTCCGGATTATGGCCCTGTGCGATTAGCTCGCTCACGTGCTGGTCGAGATGGAAGCGGAGTTCTTTCTCGAGATGCTCTTCCATTTGTCTTCGGCGCCAGAGGCGCTGCCACCAGCTCATTGGACACCTCCGTCAGACATTTTGAGGATCAGGCCCACGGCTGCCGTCAATCGTTCCCAACTCGCGGCTTCCGTTTCGAGTTGGGCTCGCCCTTTCCGGGTGAGTCGATAAAACTTTGCCTCGCGACCGGTGTCGGTGTCCTTCCAATCCGCAGTGAGGAGCCCGCGGTTTTCGAGCCTGTGCAATGCGGGGTAGAGCGACCCTTGGGGAACCTGGACAACGTCGCGCGAAACCTGCTGCAAGCGCTGCGCTATGGCGTACCCATGTACGGGGCCGAGCGCGACAACTTTCAAGATCAAAAGGTCCAGAGTGCCTTGGGGGAGATCGGATTTCTCAGTCATGGCTACACCTCGTGCTTCTGCATATGTACCACAGGACGTGTAGAAGCGCAAGGCAAGCGGAGACGGCAGCGAGGAGGAAAACTCCACGGCAACGTTTTGGCAGGAGGTTCGCTATGTCCCGAGGANNCGCTAGTGCGGTTGTGTGATTGGGCTGCCGGCGTGAGCGGGTTGCGGAGACGGCGAGGCGGATGTGGTGGAAGGCGGTGGAGGCTTCGGCGGTTTCGGAGCAGGGTCTGCGCCGCGAGTTTCTGTGAGTCCTTGTTCGGCGGCGTCTGCAGGGGGCGCGGTGTCGGGGACGTCAACTTGGATTTGTTTGGTTGGGGCAATTTTTTCGAGCGGGATGACGTTCTGAAATTCTTCCACCGGGGTTCCTTGAACGGCTTGCTGCATGAACTCGAGCCAGATCGGTAGAGCGGCGCGGGCGCCGGTTTCTTTCTTGCCGAGTGAAATGCGCTTGTCGTCGTTTCCTACCCACACGCCTGCGGTCAATTGAGGAGTGAAGCCGATGTACCAGGCGTCGGTGAAATCGTTTGTGGTTCCGGTTTTTCCGGCCGAGGGGCGACCCAACTCTTTGGCGCGCACGCCGGTGCCGAACTGAACGACCTCTTCGAGCATGGCGACCATGGTGCGGGCGACGTCGGGCGGAATCACGTCAGTCACTTGCGGGCGCGGCTCTTCGAGAACGGCGCCATCGTAAGAGGTGACGCGGCGAATGTAGTGCGGCTCGATGTGAATACCGTCGTCGGGGAAAACGGTGAACGCGGAGGTGTGTTCCATCAGGGTGAGATCGGAAGCGCCTAGGGCGAGGGGAAGATAGGGCGGCAGGGGACTGGTGATGCCGAATTTCCGCGCAAGAGCGATTACATTTTGTATGCCGACATGATCGAGAAGGCGCACGGCGGGGACGTTGCGTGAATCGGCGAGAGCGCGGCGATAGGTAATACGGCCTTCGAATCTGTTGTCGTAATTATGCGGAGAATAATTTTGGGCGCCGCTGCGGTATGTGACGGGCTCGTCCACGACGGTATCAAAGGGCGAAATGCCCTGTTCGATGGCGTCGGCGTAAACGTAAACCTTGAAAGAGCTACCGGNNGATTGCTCGAAGTCATAACCGCCGACCATGGCTTTGATTTCGCCGGTGGGATTGTCGATGGCGAGCAAGGCGCCTTGAGCGGCGGGTTGCTGTTCGAGTTGGACGCGCACGGTGAAGCCGGAAACTTCCTTGATCGAAACGCAGACGAGATCTCCGGGCTTGAGCAACTGCGCGGGGGATTTGCGGCCGGTCCAGGAAAAATCGGCGGGAGTGAGCATGGCGTGATACTGGCCGATCTTGATGGAAGCGAAAGTCGGCTGAACCGCGGTGACCAGGCCGGTAACGTAATCGTTTTTTTGAAGCGAGTTGTGCCACTCGTCGTTTTGATATTTATCCAGCGAGCCAAACTTATTCTGCAAAATATTCGGGAGGTTTCCGCGCCAGCCGTGCCTGCGATCGTAGGAATGCAAGCCGTCGCGGACGGCTTGATCGGCGGCTTTCTGCATGGCGGCATTCAACGAGGTGTAAACGCGCAAACCCTGTTCGTGAACGGCGACGGTTCCGTAGGTGNNCGAACTTCTTCGACAAAGTACGGAGCCAGGTCGTTGCGACCGGAGGAAATATGAAGACCGAGGGGTTCCTTGGCGGCGGCCGCGGCTTGCGCAGGGGTGATTTTGTGGTCGCGCTCCATCAGAGAAAGCACAAGATTGCGCCGGGCGAGGGCGCGATCAGGATGGTTTACGGGAGCATAGATAGGGCCGCGAATTATCGCGGCGAGCGTGGCGGCTTCCGGGAGCGTCAGTTGGCCGACCGGCCTGCCGAAATAATATTCGGAGGCGGCTTCGAAGCCGTAGTTGCCGGAGCCGAGATAAATCTGATTGCAGTACATGGTGAAAATCTGGTCTTTGGTGTAATGGCGCTCGATCTGCAGAGCCAGAAGAGTTTCCTGAATTTTGCGGCGCAGGCTGCGGTCGGAGCGATTGAGAAAGAGCCCGCCACCGAGCTGCATGGTGAGCGTGCTGGCACCTTCAGCCATGCGGCGTTTGGAAATATCGCGCCAGGCGGCTTCCAGGACGCGCGGGATGTCCACGCCCCAGTGTTCTTCGAAATGCTGATCTTCGGTGGTGAGAATAGCGTCTTTCAATACTTTCGGAATTTGTCCGTAGGAAAGCAGGATGCGGCGCTGCAGCGCGAAGGTGCCGATGGATTGGCCGTCGTCGGCGTAAAGTTCGGTGACCACGTTGGGGCGATAATCTTCCAGCGCGTGAATTTCCGGAAGGTCGCTAGTGTAAACAAACAGCAGGCCTACCGCGGCACCGAAGGCGATGGAGCACAACAAAAGGAAAGTGAACGCAAGACGGCCGAAGAGCGTGTTGCCGGTGATCTTCATCGTGGCGCGGTAGAATCTTTCCATTGCTTTGCCATTCTATCGCATCCACGCAGGGGCTGCTCCGGGCGGAGTTCGCCGAGTGTTCTCAATTTGTTCAATGCTGCACGGCGTGTGAGCAGGGTCTGGAAAAAATCCTTCTTCAGTGAATTGGCTGCCGCGTTCTTGAGGTAGTATGGCGCGATGGAAGCGAATCCTATTCTGTTTCGCGATTTGACGTACATCTTCCTTGCCGCCGTGGCCGGTGGTTTGCTGGCGTGGCGGCTGAAGCTGCCTCTGATTCTTGGGTTCGTGGTGGGCGGGATTGTAATCAGCCCTTTCACGCCCGGGCCGCAGCTTTCCGATCTGCACACGTTTGAAGTATTCGCCGAAGTGGGAGTGGTGCTTTTAATGTTCTCGATCGGCGTGGAATTTTCGATACCGGATCTGATGCGGGTGAAATGGATTGCGCTGGGAGGCGGGACGCTGGGCATCCTGCTTTCGATAGGCCTGGCGCTGGGGACGGCGAAGCTTTTCGGATGGAGCATGATNNCACGATATCGGTGGCGAGCACGATGGTATTGGCGCGATTGCTGGCGGACCGCCACGCCATGGGCACAGGCTATGGACGCGTGATGATCGGAATCACGCTAGTTGAGGATATCGCCGTGGTTTTCATGACGGTTATCATTCCGATATTCAGCGGACCGGGCGAAGGCCGGTTTGCGAGAGCTGCGTGGACACTGGGCAAGGCGGCTCTGCTGCTGGTTCCGCTGGTGTTTCTGGCGATGACAGTAGTTCCGAAGATTCTTCGGGCAGCGGCGCGCACGAAGGATCAAGAACTTTTTCTGCTCATTGCGATTGCGATTTGCCTGGTTTCCGCGGGGATTGCACAGGCTTTGGGATTTTCGGTTGCGCTGGGAGCGTTCCTCGCGGGGCTTTCCATTAGCGGGGCCAAGGATTTGCATGAGGCGCATACCGTTCTGATTCCGCTGCGGGATGCTTTTGTGGCGCTATTTTTTGTGTCGCTGGGAACGCTGGTGGTTCCGCAGGTGATCATTCATCACCTTCAACTTTTGGGAGTAATGCTTTTTCTGATCGTCTTCGGGAAATTCGCAATCTGGACCGGAGTGATGCGGCTTTTCCGGTATTCGATTTGGACCTCGATTGCAGTGGCGGCGGGACTGACGCAGATCGGCGAACTGTCATTCATTCTGGTGGAAGTTGCGAGAAAGTCAGGGTTGGTGGGTGAAGAAGTGTTTACTGCGACGCTCGCCGCATCGCTCTTCTCCATATTTCTAAACGTATTTATCGTGCGCGGAGTTTTAAAGTGGGTGGAACCGAAACTCGCGGCGGAAAAGATGGCAGCGGCGTAAATCGTCAATCTTGCGGCNNGAGCGTCGATATGGATCATGAGGGAGCCAGTGAGTCCGGTCAGTTCTCCAGTGCCGGAATTGGGCACGACCACCACGCTCAGCTCTCCCGCAGAAGGGGCGTCGCCTTTCATCATGGTGGCGCGGTGCGAGAAGGTGAAGCTGCCCTGTCGGCCGTTAAGCTTGCCTGTCATACGCTCAATAGCAACGTAGGCCATGGAGCCGGTGCTCGCGGTTGAGCCGGTGATCATTTCTCCATGGCTGACGCCTTCGAAGTCACCGTGCCAAGTCTTGTCGGACGTGAGCCGAGTAATGTCGTTCGCCCTCTCGAAGTCGGTTGGTTCGGCGGGAGTCATCTTGATGTCGAAAGAACCTTGGGCATGGACCATATGCATCCCATTCTGGGCTGCGACACTCAGCGCGAGACTCATCACCGCCACTGCCACCGCGAATCCCACTCTCATATCGCCCCCGAAATGCAACTTACAGAATTCTTGATCCGAGTTTTCTAATGGGGCGAACAAAGACGCTGAGCATCTGCTCCGAATGCTAATTTCGGGATGGCTAGAGCGCCTCTTCCGCTTCCGACACTGTGTCGTAGGCTTTGATGAGCTGCGAAACCTTGGTCATTTCAATCAATGTTTTCACCTGCGAGCCCATTCCCGCGACCACCAGTTTTCGCTGTACCTTTTGCGTCGCAACATAGGCACCTACCAGAGCACCGAGTCCGGCCGAATCGATGAAAGGAACGCCGGTGAAATCGAGAATGACCACCGACGAGTTTTCCGCGCGCACGGCGGCCTGAAATCCAAAGACGTTTTGCATGTTCAGCGGACCTTTCAGGCGCAGGATCTTCTGGCCCTCACGATTTCCCGGGGACACCACAATTTGCAGGTTTTCATTTTGCATGGTGAGCCATCCTAGCGAAATGCGCGTCGGGAATTGTTAACGTTGTGTTACAAGTCCTCCGGGACGGAGGCACTTTACCACTAAATCCAAGGAACAATGCAGCCGCAGAATATTTCAGCAATGGCGCAGTTTGAATCCTCTCACCTTACGGTCGCAATGGAGGCATGGGAACCGGCTTCGCTGAAAGCCATGCCGCCGCAGTCAAACATAATGTAATCGCGATTGAGAAAACGATGGGTAGGATGAAGAGGTATCTCCAGCTCACAACCGTGATGGCGGCAAAGCAAAGGGCGAACGCCCACGCAGTGCCGCGCATGAGCGCCAACGTCGGTGCCGGAAGGCCACCGAGCTGCCATGCCAATATCGCCGCGAATAGAAAAAACACGCCGACAGAGAATCCGGCCGCCTCAAAGAGGTCCCAATACGTGCGGTTGAAGCCCTGCACGTCAAAGTGACGTGACCGCATTGAGCCAAGAAGGGCATCAACTCCCCAATTGGGATCAGACTGGCGAAAGCCGAGTGTATGTCCTACCGCGAAAAGCAGCAGAAGAACAGCAGCGATTCGATAAAACGTAGATGCTTTCATTCTTGCCTCCAGAGATCGCGGCAGCGGGCACCACTATCCTGCCGCGTAGGTTCAAACTGGACCACGACCCGGCTGACCCCGATCGCGCACCGCTCGCCGGCGCGGTCGCGGTCAGAATTGCCGCCCCATCGCCGCCCCGGGCGGGCACGTGATGGCGCGCACGCCGGCGTGCACGATGGCGCGCATTCGAGTGCTCGCGAATGTCGTTGTTACACCGCGTGGAGCTGTTGCAACCGACGAATCCGGCGGAGGTCATAGACCTGTCCGACCTCGCCTCCGAGCACGAACACCAGCGCCGCGTAGTACACCCAAATGATCACGATCGCGAACGCGGCCAACGTCCCGGTATACAACGACGCCGGGTTGAAATGCCGGATGTACGTCCGAAACACGAGCTTGGCGATCTCGAACAGCACGGCCGCGACGGTCGCGGAGACGAGCGCCGTCGGCACGCGGATGTGCCGGTTGGGGAGATACTTGTACAGTGCGAAGAACATGAGCCCGATCACGACGAACGCGAGCACGCGCCCAGTCGTATAGCTGAGCGTCCCCATCGTCTGCGATTGCACGCCGACCGCCGCGAGCACTTCCACACCCCGAGTCGTCGCGATCGCCAGATACGCGCTGAGCGCGGTATAGGCGACCACGAGCAGGGTCGCCATGATCGTCACCCGAACGTCGAACAGCTTGCCGGCGATGATGCCGCGGTCGCGCTCGATGTCGAACACGCTGGCGAGGACGCTGCGGAGTGAGCCGAACAGCCGCGTCGAGAACCACACGAATCCGATGGCGCTGTACAGGCCGACCCGGCCGCGCGCATGGATCATGTCGTTGAGTAGGCCATCGACGAGAACGCGGCCAGCGCCGGATTCCGATGGCAGGAGACGGCCGATGAGCGCCGACACGTTGGCGAGCGACGCGGCGGGCGACAGGTTGAGCATGTAGCCCAGGCCGCTGACCAGAAGCAGGAAAAACGGCACGGCGGCGAGCAGGATGTTGAAGGCGATCCCACTGGCCAGGAAGAAAATGTTGTCCTCGCCACTGTTGTCCCACACCCGTCGCACGTAGTCGTAGAGGGCGGAGTGGCGCCCCCACACGGCATTCCGGATCGCGCCGATCATTCCGCGACCCCGATGCCCCGCGTCGGGCGACGCATGGGATGCGTCAGCGAGGGCGCCCGGAGACCCGGCCGAGCGGTCCGGCCGCACGGCCGCGCCAGCCGCACGCTCGGACGTCGCTAGCCCTCGGTGGTGTCCGGCGCCCGCTCCGCGGGCCGCGATCGCGGGCGATGATCAGCCTTGGTCTCCGCGAGACGCTCGCGCACGTCCGAGCGGGCGTCCCGGGCGGCCGCGCGCCCCGCCGCGACCGCGTCCGCGAGTTGCCGCGTCCGCACCGACACCGCCGCGCGGGCCGATTCGATCCGACGCTCGAGCTCTTCACGCGCGTCGGCCAGACCGCCGGTCACGCGCTCGGCGACCCCTTCAGCCGCGACCTGCGCCTTGTCGCGCGCCGACTGCACGCGTTCGCGCAGGGCCTCGCGCGTTTCGGCCCCAGACCGGGGCGCGAGGAGCAGGGCCAATCCGGCGCCCAGTGCCGCGCCAAGCAGGAACGGCCCGAGATCGCTCGACCGTCCCTCGACGACCACATATGGTTCGCCTTCATCCACCTCGTTCCGCCTCATGCGATTCCCCCCGTCGGCGTCCGAGCGCCGGTGTCCGCGAGACCGCCCCAGCCGCGCCCGTCGTGATTCCGCTGATCGTCAGCGGGGCCGCTTGGCGGCCAGCTTTTTCCCAGTCCCCTTGCCATTCCCCGGCCGTAGGGGGCGAGCGTCCACGGCAGCCGCACTCCCTGCCTCCCCGCGGTCGCTGACGGGCGCTGCCTCATCCTCCGGTCGATCCCGCAACAACGCGGCCACCTCGGCGCGCAGCTCAGCCACGGGGATCCCCAGCGTCGTGGCCGCCCGCGCGACGTCGCCCCCGGTGGACGCCAATGTGCGCAGCGCCAACTCGCGTCGCGCGTCGCTCAACGACGTTCCGACCGGGATGGTCAGGGCCGTCGGGTACTCGACGCTCGACGGCGTGCGCTGGTGCCTCGGCATGATCTCGGCCCGCGTGATCACCGATCCGCGCGCGAGCACGACGGCCCGCTCGACGGCGTTCTTCAAATCGCGGACGTTGCCGGGCCAGGAATAGGTGAGAATCCATTCCATCGCGGCATCGTCGAATCCCGTGATCGGTTTGCTGTTCTGCTGGGCGTACCGGGTCAGGAATTCATTGGCGAGCAAGTGGATGTCGCCGGCCCGTTCCCGCAGCGGCGGCAGATAGAGCTCGACGACCGCTAACCGGTAATAGAGATCGTCGCGCAAGTCGCCGTCCGTGAGGGCCGCCTGGAGATCTCGATTCGTGGCTGCGACGATGCGGATGTCCACCGCGATCTCCTTCTTGCCGCCGAGCCGGCGCACCACACGCGACTCGAGCGCGCGGAGCAGCTTCACCTGGATCTCCGGCGGGATCTCCGCCACCTCGTCGAGAAACAAGGTACCCCCGCTCGCCATCTCGAACGCGCCCGGCTTCTCGTTCGTCGATCCCGTGAAGGCGCCCTTCTCGTGCCCGAACAATTCGTTCTCGAGAATCTCCTTGGGCAGCGCGGCGCAGTTCAGCGCGAAGAACGGCCCCTTGGCCCGCTCGCTTCGCGTGTGCAACGCTCGCGCGACCAATTCCTTGCCCGTCCCCGATTCGCCGAGGATCAGGACACTCGCCGTTGACGGGGCCACCGCGTCGATGACGCGGTAGACCTCGCGCATTGCCTCGGACGACCCGGTGAGCTCCTCGTAGCGCGTGAGACCCGCCAACTGCGACGCGAGCTCGCGATTGCGCTCCCGGACCGCGTACTTGTCGAGCGCCTTGGCGATGAGCGCCTTGAGCCGGGTGAGTTTCTCCGCGGTGAGCGGCTTTTCGATGTAGTCGTACGCGCCGCTCTGCATCGCGGCGACCGCCGACCCGATCGACGCCTGGCCCGTGATGATGATGCACTCGGTCGCGATCTCGCGTTGTTGCATCTCTTTGAGCAGCGCCAGCCCATCGAGGCGCGGCATCTTCAGATCGGCGAGGACGAGACCAAACCGCTCGGCCGACAACCGCTCGAGCGCCTGCTGCCCATCCGGCACGATCTCGACTTCGTACGTGAGATCGGCAAGAACCGCACTCAAGCCCGCGGCAATCGCTGGCTCGTCGTCGGCAATCAGAATCCTGGGATGCGTCATAGGGATGGTGTTGGACAACTCAGCAATGTAACGGACCTCCTTGACCGACGCTGGCGTGGAGGAGTTGCGCCTCGCGTCGCTGTCCGGGGCGTCGCCCGGGTCGCCGCCGGCAAGCCATCGGCCGACGATGCCGGCTAACGCCTCGCCCTGTTTCGCCGCCGCATCGATGTAGCGGGCCGCCCCGTCCGGGGACGGTCCGCTCGTCGCCAGTACGGCACGCAGGGCTTCCAGATTGAGCAGGATGCCATTGAGCGCGTTACGCACATCGTGTGCGATCGCGCGGTCGGTCGCCGATCGAGCCCCCGCGCTAGGAGGGGCGACACTCGAGATTCCGGTGGGAGCGGCGCGACTAGCCACGATCAGTCACTGAGATCGGCATCGTCGGGCGCGGCGTGCATGTCCGCCCCGCCGGCAGTACCCGGCGCGGGCCGCCGATGCGCGGTGGCGCGCACGTGTTGGGCGACGATCGATGCGGTTCCGCCGATCGCGAGTTGCTCGAACAAGAACCCGAACTTCGCATCGTACACCGTCGCGAGCGTGGCCTTCGCATCCGCGGGGAGGTCCCACATTGCGCGCTTGAACGGCCCGAGGGCCTTCTTGCGAGTCTTGTAGATGAACTGCTCGTCGGTGTCCGTCGGCTTGCGCTCTTCGACGGCATGCACGCGCAGCCACGCGTAGATCTCATCGCGGAGCGCGTGCGGCAGATGGTCGAAGAGCATGTTCTGAAAGTTGGTCGCGAGATGGATCTCTGCCGTCTCCGTGCGGGGAAAGTTGTGAAACGCCGCATCCGGCAGCGTGGACGCACCATGCTGGACGGCACCCGCGAGTCCGTAATTAGTCCGCGCCACCCGCGACAGATTCTCCAGCGTGGGCAGGTCGAGCTTGACGTCGGCAATCGAGCCGTCGGGCAGCACCACCCCGCCGTGCGAGGTGCCGGACTGGACGCTGATCTTCGACAGCCCGACCGCGCCCGCCGGGACGCGCTGGGCCAACGCCGCGTTGAGGCCATCCATGTACGCGCGCAACTCTTCGACGGTGCTGTTCTTCGTCCCCACTTCACCAATCTCGCCGCCAATCGAAATCGTCACCTCCGGCGGCTCGACCGACCGGACAAACGCGGCGAGGTCCGCCCCCACCTCGTAGTTCAGTCGCTGCTGTTCGATCAACGTGTCGCGCTGGAGATCGACCAGCGTCGATGTATCCACGTCGATGTTGTAGAATCCCGCCGCGACCGCTTCGCGCACCAGAAGCTTGACCGCGCCAACCTCGGGAGTTGGATCGGTCGCAAACTTCTTGGCGTTGATCTGGAAATGGTCGCCCTGGATGAAAACCGGGCCGCGGAATCCCTCGCGAAGGGCGGCCGCGAGCATGACGGCCACGTACTCCGCCGGCCGTTGGTCCGTGTAGGCGATCTCCGACCGCGCGATCTCACAGATGAATGCGCCCGCGTCGAGGCGCTTCGCGGTCCGGAATACCGAGCGGCCAGTGTCGTACGCCATCCCGCGCACGTTGATCGCCGGCACCGTGAACCCGTGCACCAGACCGCGGCCCCGCGCCATGTAGAGCGCATGGATCGATGCGGGCCGGACGCCAACGACCTGGCCGATCTCCCAGATCAACCAGCGCGCGGCGGCCTGGGTCGCGGCATCGCCAAACACGGCGTCGCGAGCCAGTTGATCCATGCGCTCGGTCGCCAACGCCGCCTCGCGTACGACGCGGACCTCACCGCGGTCAACCACGACGGCGTCGTCGAAGGGGTGGGCATATTCAGCAGCGAGAGTCGCCATGGCGTGTCGTCGTCGGTGGTCGGTAAGTGGTGCCCAGGGTCGTACGGAACCGCTGTCAGGTGTCCACGGGCACGTCGAACGCCTTGTCCCGCCACTGCTGAGGGGAAGCGGGTCGCGGGCGTCCCTCCAGCGAATCTATGCCTGAGCCGGTCGGCCGACCAGCGCCGCGCCCCTCCAACCCAAACTGCTTGCCGGTTGGGCCGTTCGTCGCCTGGCGGGCATCGCCTGCCACTCGTCCTGTGCCGCTAGTCGATCCGCACGGTCAGCCCGTCGAACGCGGGGGAGATGCCCCGGGGGAGCTCCGCCTCCAGATCGGCGTGGAAGTTGTCGTGCGTGAGGTGCGTGAGGTACGTCCGTTCCGCGCCCAATTCTTGGGCCGCGCGGATCGCCTCCTGCAAGCTCAGGTGCGTGGGATGCTCGGTTCGGAACAGCGCGTTGATGACGAGCACCTTGGCGCCCGAGAGCGCGGGCCGCGCCTCGGGGGGAATCAGCTTGGCGTCGGTCACATAGGCCAACGGTCCCACACGGTACGCGAACACCGTCACGGTGCCGTGGGGCAACGCGACCGGCGTCACGGTCGCGTCCCCGATCTGGACCGCCGTGTCGGCGGT
This sequence comes from Gemmatimonadota bacterium, assembly GCA_003152485.1. GTDB lineage: Bacteria > Gemmatimonadota > Gemmatimonadetes > Gemmatimonadales > Gemmatimonadaceae > Palsa-1248. The sequence continues at coordinate 13,210 of PMAE01000013.1, forward strand.
CAGAACGGTCGCCCGGCCTTCGGGTTTGGACGTTCCCGGCATGGGCCGCATCGACTCGTCGAAGACATACGGGAACTTGCGGGCGAGTCCCGCCAGCGTGGCCGCCGAGCCGTACATGGGTAGCGGGCCGTCGCGCCGCACCGACATGGCACGGATGTCGTCCAGCCCATGCGTATGATCGGCATGATCGTGCGTGAACAACACGGCATCCACTCGGTCGATCCCGTTCGCGATCAGTTGGACCCGGAGCTCCGGCGGCGTGTCGATCAACAGCCGCGTGCCGCGGCCCGTCTCGACGACCGCACCGACCCGCGTCCGCTTGTCGCGGGGGTCCGGCGAGCGGCAGACGGCACACCGACAGCCGATCTGCGGCACGCCGAAACTGGTGCCGGTACCGAGAAAGGTGAGCTTCAGATCTGCTCCACCTTGAGGAGGTTCGTGCTCCCGGGTACGTCGAATGGCACGCCCGCCGTGACCAGCACCCGATCTCCGGGCTGCGCGAGGCCGAGCGCTACGGCGGCCGCCCGAGCGAGTGGAATGACGGCCTCGTACGTCGCCACGTGTTCGATCAGATGCGGGATGACGCCCCACACGAGCGCGAGCTGACGGTAGGTCCGCGGCTGATCGGTGAGCGCGAGCACGGGCACCGACGGGCGATGCGACGCGATGATCCGGGCCGTAAAGCCGCTCTTGGTGATGACGATGACCAAGGGTGTGGCCAGCATCCGCACCGCGGCGACCGTGGCCGCCGCGATCGCCTCTTCGGTCGCGAGCACGCGCGCGCGATCGGTTCGGCGTGGCCGGAGCTCATCGCGCGCGCCCGCGCCGGGGTGGGCCTCGATTTCCGTGATGATCCGTCGCATCGCTTCCACCGCGAGCCGCGGATAGGAGCCGGCCGCGGTCTCCGCGGACAGCATCACCGCGTCCGTCCCATCCAGGATCGCGTTGGCCACATCACTCGCCTCGGCCCGCGTCGGGCGCGGGTGGTCGACCATCGACTCGAGCATCTGGGTGGCCGTGATGACCGGGCGCCCGAGCTGGTTGGCGAGACGGATGATCCGTTTCTGCGCGATCGGCACTTGTTCGAACGGCAATTCCACTCCCAAATCACCGCGCGCGACCATGACGCCGTCCGAGGCCTGTAGAATCTCCTCGATGTGCTTCAACGCGGCATCCTTCTCGATCTTCGCGATGATGAGCAAGTCACGCGGCAACCGACGCCGCAGCTCGGCGAGATCCTGAGCCCGTCGCACGAAGCTGAGCGCCAGGTAGTCCAATTCGTGCTCGATCGCAAACGCGATGTCCGCCTCGTCCTTTTCGGTGAGCGCGGGCGCGCTGACCCGGACACCGGGCAGATTGAGTCCCTTGTGACTCTGGAGTGGCCCCCCGTGCACGACCCGTGTCACCACGCGCGGGCCCGCGACGTCGAGCACCATGACTTCGAGCAGCCCGTCGTTGATGAGAATCCGGTCGCCGGCGTGGACGTCAGCAGCCAGCGCTTCGTAGGTGATCGGCACCTCGCCCGGTCCCGCCACATGCTCGGGCACGAGCACGAGATCTTGACCCGTGGTCAGCATCAGCGGCGCGGCTAATTCCCCGATGCGAATTCGCGGCCCCTGCAGGTCACCGAGAATCGCGATGGGCCGCGCGCGCGACGCCGCGGCCGCCCGCACGCGCGCGATTGTGGCCGCCTGCTCGGCGTGCGTGCCATGGGAGAAGTTGAGGCGGGCCACATCCATGCCGGCATCGATGAGCGCGCCGACGACGTCGTCCGTCGCGCTGGCCGGTCCCAAGGTGCATACGATCTTGGCCCGCGCGCGCGCGTGAGGGACGCCGCCACCCGTGGCAGGTCGGTCGGTCTCGGGACGGCTTACGGCGTCCACCGATGATGGTGGCACAGGCGACGGAGCGGCGGCAGCGGCCTTACGCCAGCGCGTGTGCCTTACGGTCGAGCCCTGCAAGCAGCGATTCAAACGACTTGCGAAAGCTGGCGATCCCCTCGACCAACAGTTGATCCGTGACCGCGTCGAGCGAAACGCCGACGGCCGCGAGATCACGCAGCATGGACTCCGCGCCGGCGACGTCGGCATCGATCGTCCGGGCGACGACTCCGTGGTCGCGGAACGCTTCCAAGGTCGCGGGTGGAAGCGTGTTGACGGTGTCGGGTCCGATGAGCTGCTCGACGTACATCACGTCGCGGTAGGCCGGGTTCTTCGTGCTCGTGCTCGCCCACAGTGGTCGTTGGACACGCTGGCCGCGAGCGGCAAGCGCCGTCCATCGGGGGCCGTCGAATTGTTGCCGAAACAGGCGGTAGGCCAGCCGCGCGTTGGCGATGGCCGCTTTCCCCTTCAACGCCAGGATCCGCGCGCGTTCGGCATCGGTATGCTGCGCCGCGAGCCCGTCGAGCCGTTTGTCGATCTCCGTATCGACGCGACTGACGAAGAAGCTGGCGACGGAAGCCAATCGGTCCACGGCGAGCCCCGCGCGCACACGCTCTTCGAGCCCCGCGAGGTACGCCTCAATGACTCGCGCGTGCGCTTCCACCGCGAAGAGCAGGGTGATGTTGACATTGATGCCGGCCGCGATGAGCTCGCGGACCGCGCGCGCGCCTTCGGTGGTCCCGGGCACCTTGATCATCACATTCGGGCGGTCCACCGTCGCCCACAAGCGTCGCGCCTCGTCGACCGTGCGCGTCGCATCGCTTGCGACACCGGGTGACACCTCGATCGACACGTAGCCGTCCGCGCCGCGCGTGGCATCGTAGACGGCCCGAAAGGCATCGCACGCTGCGCGCACATCATCCGTTTCGACCAGCTCGAACAACGCCTGGGGCGTCAGTCCCGACTCGGTCCCCACGGCCGCGAGCTGCGCGTCGTATGCCGTGCCTTCGGCCAGCGCCTTCTCGAAGATCGTCGGGTTGGACGTCATACCGGTCAGCGCGTCATCCCGGATCCGGCGCGCGAGGTCCCCATTGCGGAGGATCGTCCGATCGATGAAGTCGAGCCAAAGCGATTGGCCGGCGTCGTGGAGCTGCTGCAACCGCGAGGCGGTGGTGGGCGGAGCCATGGTCCCAAATTACACCACCTACCGCGCCGCCGGTACGGCGCACCCTGCTGAGTGGGCCGCGCGCTACCCCTTGAACGCCGCCTCAAGACCCCGTGCGAATCCCGCGACGAGCATCGCGCGCTCGCCGACCTCGAGTGTGGGCGCCGCCACCCACCCACCCGCGCGTTCTTCTAACGCGGACGCCAACTGGCTTGCTTCGGCGTAGCCATAGCTGCCCGCGGTACCGTGCACACGGTGGAGCTCGCGGCGCAGCAGCTCGAGCACCGCCGGATCGTCAGGCGCGCCCGCGAGCTGCAGCGCCAGGCCGCGGAATCCCTCGACGATGTGGTCGGTCGAGGCGCGGTAGCGTTCGCGCAACTGCCTCAGTTTCTCGCTGGTCGCGAAGGACGTCACCGCTCCGAACTCATTGCATGTCTCTGGCGAGCGCGTGGGGGCACCCGGGTGCCGCAGAGTGGGACGAAAGCGGTTCGCCGTTGCCGCACGGACTGGGATTCGTCGTGTCTAGATTGACGACCGGGTCGCAAAATCGCGACCGACCACCCATTCGGAGCGCGCCATGCGGTTACTCTGCGCCGACGATGAGCCAGACATCCGGGCCGTCCTGCGATTGGCCTTGAGTCTCGATCCGGCCCTGGACGTCGAGCTTGTCGAGTCCGGCCACGAAGCGATTGCGAGGGCCGCGACTGGGAAATTCGACGCGATCCTGCTCGACGGCATGATGCCGGGTCTCGATGGGTACGAGACGTGCCGGCTCCTCAAGGCGGACCCCGCGACGGCACACGTGCCGGTGGTCTTTCTCACCGCGAAGACCCAACGAGACGAGATGCGCCGAGCCCTGAGTGTCGGTGCAATCGCGTGCCTGACCAAGCCGTTCGACCCGCTCACGATCGGCCGCGAGCTACGCGCGGCGCTAGCGCCCACACTCGGCGCCTGACGGGTCACCCTCGCGCGGGATCGGCGCCAGCTTCGGATCCCGGCAGTGCCCGCCCGCGGGCTTCCGCGAGTACCCGGGCGATTCCACGGTAGAACGCCCCATCCTCTGCTTTGCCCTCCGCATCGAGCGTCATAGCGGCGCGCTCGAGCGCGTAGAGAATGTTGCCGAGATAGCGTTCGGCCAAGTCGCCGACGGAGTCGCCTTCCATATGTCGTTGCGGGGGCCGAGAGCCGGGACTGTAGCCCAGCTCCCTACGACGGACGTCCCGCCGCTCCCGGGCTTGGACTGGCGCCGTCGAACGCCGGATTCTCCGCCGTGGGCGCGTCGAGCCGCGGGTCGTCGGTGGACAGCACCTGCACGACGACGGCCGTGATGTTGTCCAATCCCCCCCGCCCGTTGGCCTCGTTGATCAACGAGTCCACCAGACGCCCGGGGGACGCCCGGGAAGTCAACAACTGCTGCAACCGAGCGTCGTCGAGCATCCCGGTCAAGCCGTCGCTCGCCACGAGGAAGACGTCTTGGGCCTGAACATCCCCCGAATACGTGTCCGCTTCGACATCGCGACTCGCGCCGACACACCGCGTAATGACGTTGCTGTAGGGGTGGTACCGCGCTTGTTCGGGGGTGAGGTATCCGGCGTCAACCTGCTCTTGGACATACGAGTGGTCTTTCGTCAACTGTTCGAGCACGCCGTTGCGGGCGCGGTAGATCCGGGAATCGCCGATTTGGCCGATCAGGTACCGTGCACCGCTCAGCATCAGCACCGACGCCGTCGTACCCATACCCTGCTTGTCGACTTCGGCCAGGGTGCGCTCGAAGATGGCGCGATTGGCCTCGCGCAACGCGCGCTTCAGCGCGTCCTCCCCTTCCCCGGCCGTGATGTTGTGCACCGGCGCCAGGTCGCGGGTCACGATCGCCACCGCCATCTCGCTGGCGATCTCACCCGCCGCGTGGCCACCCATGCCATCGGCCACCATGAACACGCCGCGATAGGGCGTGGCGTCGGCGAAGAGACTGTCCTCGTTGCCGGAGCGGACCATGCCGACGTCGCTCCGTGAGGCGTAGGTCAGATGCACTAGCGACCCCGGAGGAGATATAGGAGGGCCAAGCCCGCCGCCACGATCGCGAGCTCCAGCCAGATCAATCGCGGGCGGCGGCGAGTCTCGAGCGTGCCCGGATGTTGGCGACTTGGCGCGGGCTCGGGCCGGGGCGCCTCGGATGCGATTCCGCCGCTCGCGCGGGCCGGTGCCGCCGCCCGCGACGCGTCCGCGGCATGGATGCCCGCGAACTCGCGCGTCGCGCCGCGCGGCTCGGTCAGCGGCTCTGACGCCGCGACCGTGAACGCGAATTTGACACCGCCGAGCCGCAAGTCCGCCGTCTGTTCCAGACGCTCCTCCGCGCCGATCCGCCGACCACCCACGTATGTGCCGTTCGTTGAGCTGAGATCCGTCACGTACCACACCCCGTCACGTCGCTGCAGCTTCGCATGCGAATCTGATACGCTTTCCTCGGGGATGACGATGTCGTTGTGCTCGCCCCGTCCAAGATGCGAAAGAACCGTCGTGACTGCGTAGCGCTGGCCCCGGAGCAGGCTGCCCCCGATGACCTCCAAGGTGGCGATCGAGGTCCGCGACATCGACGCGGCGGCCAGGTTCAACCGGGGCGTGGAGAGGGCTGGGTGGGGCGCAGACACGACCGCCGGCGACGACGACGGCGGCGGCGNNCACGGCCCCTATCTGGGCCGCCGCCGGCGCTGGCACCGGCGCTGGCACGACCGCGGCGAGGGGCGCAGCCACGAACGGCGTGGCGACCGCGGGCATAGGGGCCGAGGGCTCGGCGAGCGCAGGAGACGCCGGTGCAGTCGCCGATGGAGTCGCCGGTGCGGCCGCAGCTGTGGCCGCAAGCGCAGCCGGCGGCGGGGCATTCCGACCTACCGCGGCCGGTGCGCCGGTGGCTGCGGCGGGCCCTCGACGCGAGGCGGCTGCGGCGGCCACGACCGCGGGCGCCACGACATCGGCGTAGAATCGGAATTCTTCAGGGCCGATCCGCAGGATGTCGCCACGTCCCAGAATCTGCATCCCTTCGATGCGATCCCCGTTCACGAACAGGCCATTCGTGCTCGTGTCGGTCACCACGTATCCCGTATCGCCTGCAACGATCTCCGCGTGGCGTCGGGATACGTCGGAGGATGGAACCACCACGTCGCAGCCGGCGTCGCGTCCAAAGACCAAGCCAGCGTAAGCAACCATGTATTCACGGCCGTCGACCAGCGAGATCACCCGCCCTCCTGTAGCCGCCGTCGCGCGCGCTGGCGCGGGGCCGCGCAGCCGATCAAAGTCGGGGACATTCGTGCTGGGGATGAACTGAGTGCTGCCACCTCGCTTGTCGTCCCCATAATAGAGTTCTGATCCACTGATCTCGATTTTGTCCCCGTGAATGAGCGGCGTTGGCTCCGCCCCCAGCAGCACGCCGTTCACGCGGACGAGCGCGTCGGGCGCCGCCCGCCGGATCGCCACGTGATTGTCGCGCCCAAGATCGGCAATCGCCAACACCGACGGGCTCGCGGCATTGAGGACTCCCGGTAGCCGGATATCGACCGCGGGCCCCGCGCCAATACGTGTCTCGCCGATTCTGAGCTGAACCTGTTTGTCGTTGAGCTGGAGATACGGCATTACGCCAGGGGGAGGAAAGCGGCAAAGGTACGGACGTCGACTGGGGCTGGCAAGGAAGAGGCTGGCGATTCTGGCGTGATTCGCACGTCAGACGGTTGCCGGCACCTCGCCGACCTGCAGCCGATAGAGACGATCGTAAAGGCCCGCACGGGTCAAGAGATCACGATGGGTGCCGCGCTCTCGGATCTCGCCGTGTTGCATCACGAGAATTTCGTCCGCGTCAACGATCGTGCTCAGGCGGTGCGCGATGGCGATGGTCGTGCGCCCGCGCATGAGTTCCGCGAGCGCCGCTTGAATCTCGGCCTCGATTTCGCTGTCCACCGCGCTGGTCGCCTCATCGAGGATCAACAGCGACGGAGCCGCGGCGATGGCCCGCGCAAAGGAGAGCAGCTGGCGTTCGCCCACACTGATGGACGCCCCACGCTCCCCGAGCTCGTAGTGGTAGCCCCCCGGCAGCCGACGAATGATGCGGTCGGCGCCGACACGCACCGCGGCGCGCTCGACGTCGGCGTCCGACAGCTGGCTGGACAGTCGGATGTTGCTGGCGACGTCGCCCGCGAACAGAAAAATGTCCTGCTGGACGTACCCGACCCGCGCCCGCAGCTCATTCACCGGTATCTCGCGGATGTCGACACCGTCCAAGGTGATTCGCCCGCGCTGCGGATCATAGAACCGCATCAACAAGCTCACGACGGTGGTCTTGCCTGCTCCGGTATGCCCGACGATTGCGACGGTCTCGCCCGGAACGGCGCGAAAGCTGACCCCTTTGAGCACCCATTCCGGTTCGCCGGTGCGCGGCGCGGCGCCGGCCATATGCGCGACATCGTACGCAAACCACACGTCCTCGAACGCAATCGTGACCCCGACCGACGACTCCCCGGCCGCGGCAGTGGCCATCGGCGCGCCCGCGCCCGCGGCGGCGACATCGCGGGACGCGACGGCCGGACCGTCCGCACGGGCCAACCGGTCACGGACCGGCAAGGGGAGCGCCACCGCGGCCGCGCCGAGGGGCTCATCGAGGAGTTTGAAGACGCGCTCCGACGACGCCATGGCCTGCTGCAGGGTGTTGTACTTGTCGGAGAGATCCTGGAGCGGCTGAAAGAAGCGACGCACCAATAGGAAGAACGCTGCGAGCACACCGACTTTCAGCGTCCCGACATGGACACGACCGGCGGCGGCCACGATCAAACTGGCCAGCGCGACCGAGGTCAGGATCTCGATCGCGGGAAAGTACAGCGCATACACGGTGATGGATCGGAGATGGGCGTCGAGATGCGCGGTGTTCAGCCCATCGAATCGCGCCGCCTCGGTGTGCTCGCGACCGAACAGCTGGACGATCCGCATCCCGGTCAGGCGCTCCTGGAGGAACGCATTGATGCGGGCGAGTCGGAGCCGGATGTCCCGGTAGGCCTGGCGCACTTTGACGCGAAAGACGTGCGACGTGAGATACACGAACGGGATCACCAGGAACGACGTCAACGCCAGCCGCCAGTCCACGACGAGCAGGGACACGGCGATGACGAGGAGCGTGAACAGATCGCCCAATCCGGACACGACGCCCGCCGTGAACAGCTCGTTCAGGGCTTCGACATCCGACGTGACGCGGGTGACCAGCCGGCCGACCGGATTCCGGTCGAAGAAGGCGATCGACAACCCCTGGAGGTGCGCGAAGATCTGCAGTCGGAGGTCGCGCATCACGCGCTGGCCGAGCAGACTGGTGAGAATCGTCTCACCGTAGGAACAGCAGAACTGCACGACCAACGCGAGTCCGAACAGCGCGACTGAGCGAAGGATGAGCGCAGTGTCATGGTGGGGCATCGCCACGTCGATGACGCGCTCGGTGAGGGCTGGCCCCACGAGCGTCATCGCGCCTTCCACGAACAGGCACACGATCGCCCCGGCCGCCAGCGGCCAGTAGGGCCGCACGTATCCCGCGAGTCTCCGAACGAGGCGCCCATCGTAAGCCTTACCGAGAGCGTCCTCGTCGTGGATTCCACCGTCGGCCGCCGAGTCCGTCGCCATGGTCGGCGAAGGCTAACCCGCCGCGCGGCAGAGGGTCAATCACGGCGGCACACGCGGGCGCGAGCGCAGAGCGCGAGCCGAGAGCGGCAGCGCCGAGCGCCAGCGCCGAGCGGAGTAATGAGTCGCGCGGGCCCGGCGAGTGGGAGCGGCGTCGGTGGCGCGCGGCGACTGGACCGGTCAGCCGTGGGGGGCATCGGTCGGCGCCTGCCCACCAAGCTCGATGCGATAGTAGCCCTCGACGGCCCAACGAACGAAGCGGTCCGTGATGATCGACCGCCGCCAATCGCTCACGCCGGCGTGCGCGAACTCGTCGACGACCTGCTTGACCGCAACCAAGACGCGCTCGGGTGGAACTCCGTTGGCTCGCCCATCACCGGCGAACTGTGCCACAGCCGCGCGGAGCTCGCCGTCGTCGTAGTTGCGGGTCCGCGCGGCCGCGGCCAGCGCCCGTCGAATCGCGTCGGGGGTCATTGGTGTCACGACTATCGGGGTCGGTGATCGGCAGCGTCGTCCACAAGCCTCCCTGAGGTTGATCCGCAACGGTCGGGCCGGGACGATCGGCTCGACGATCGGCTCGACGATCGGCTCAATGGTCAGCGCGTACCGTCGCCCGCGACCGTCAGTGGGTCGCAACAGTTGAGTCTGTTCAAGCGATCGCCGGGAGCCGGAACTGCCCGTGCGGCACCCGATCGCCGACGCCACTGGAGGGGCATTGACCAGGCACCATGAGGGTCTGGGGCTTGCTCAGTTGTCTGTTGTATGTGCGTACCCAGCAAGCCGAGCACCAACAGATCGGACGTTGTCGCGGCGACGTCCGGTGAACCCCTGCGTGTACTGCCGTGATCACTTTGTCCGCAATCCCCGCTAACCGCCAGCGCGTGCACTGGCGCTACCGGGCGGTCGATGGCGACGGCGACGTCCTCCTGGACGTCGAGATCGAAGCTCAGACCGAGTGCCAGGCGCTGTTCGCCGGAATCGTGCAGTACGCGACGCGCGTGGCATCGGGGACGACGCGCCCCACGTTTGCCCGGGATTGGGTGATCGCGCGCCACGAGGAGTCTCGACGGGCCGACGCCTAGCTCACGCGCCGAGCACCCCCAGAGCACGCGCAGAGGACGCGCAGAGGACGCGCAGAGCACGCGTAGAGCACGCGCAGAGCACGCGTGTAAGGCACACCCTGGACCACCCGCGCCGAGCGAACGCGCAGGGGCGGACCCACTGAGCGGACGCGCACCGCGTCCGCTCAGCGGGTCGGTAGCGTCAGGTCACGTCGACGGTCTGCATCATTCCGTGCGCGAAGTGCGGCTTCCCGTCCTTATCATCGGGCAGGAAGCACACGAGGACGTAGCGGCCGGGGACGAGCTTCACGGTGAAATACACTGGGTGGCCAAGCGATGACGGTGTCGCCCCGCCGACGGCGTGGGCTGGTGGCGCCCCTTTCATAGTCGGCATCCAGGCGAGTATGTCCTTCGAGGTCTTGCCCGGTTCGAGTCGCAGCAGCACCACCTCGTGCGGCTGTCCCGCACTGGTCTCGACTTTGATGGTGTGCGTGCCCGCCGTCAGCGGCTGCGACAGATCGAACTTGTAACTCGACAGCGTGAGAGTCAGGTCCGCGGTGGGTGGCGCCGCGCTCGGCCCGCTCGCCGCCGTGACCGTCAACGGCCGGATCATCCCCTTCGCGAAATGGGGGACGCCGCCCGGGATGTCGACGAAGCAGGCGAGGACGTAGTTGCCCGCGGCGAGTTCAATGGTCCCATTGCCTTCAGTCTGCGGGTCGGTGGCGTTCGGCCCCCCCATCGTGACGGCCCACGACGGAAATGGACCGGGCGCCTGCAACGCCTTCTGGAGATCGGCCATCGTCTTGGCGCTGTCGAGCCGGATGACCACGAGATGGTGCAGCCCGGGCCCGTCGTTCACGAATCGGAACGTCGTCATCCCGGCCGGGATCTGGTCGGGCGCATCGAATACGAAATCCCGCGCCCGCACGGTCACCATCGTCGGCCCGGCCGGCGCCGCAGCGGGCGGCGCGGCGGCCGTGGACGCCGCGGCGGAGTCCCCCGTGGTCGATGCGTGTTGGTTCGGTTGGCACGCGATCAGCGCGCCCGCTCCTACCGCAATGATCCCGAGTCCGTTGAAACGACGCATGTGTGCTCCCCAATGGATGAAAGACGCCAACCGCCGCTCACGCGCACCCGGCGCGTACGCGTGACACGCGTATGACACGCGTAGCGTGACATATGCGACCGGCTGCCCCGCGTGTCAACGGAGCCCGCACCAAGAAATCGCGGTCAGGCCCCGCACATGGTGTGCTCGGCGCATGCGGCCAGCGTCGGCCACCCGAAGCCCCCTGACGGGAGCGCTGCGCGCGCTGCGGGTTCGGAGGCCATCTGGTACGCCTGTTGCACGCCACAACGTCGAGACGCGGCGTCCTCTCCTCGGAGGCGGACATGGGAATTCTCACCTGGATCGCGCTGGGACTGATCGCTGGCGCCATCACCAAGGCCGCTACACCCGGCCGAGCGACGGGTGGGTTTCTGATCATCGCCGTCGTTGGCGTTTGCGGCGCGTTCCTCGGCGGCTACATCGGCGGCTACATCGGCGGGTACATCGGCGGCGCGATCACGGATGTCGGGTTGACCGGCGTATCGCTCTAGAGCATCCTCCTCGCCGTACTCGGGTCGCTCCTGTTGCTCGGTGTCTACCGCGTCGCGACGCGGTCGCGGGCCAGGTAGCGTACGACGGAGCGGCGGGACGGATGTGGCCTGGCCGACGCGGCGGATGTCCGCGGATCGGCGTTGCCCGGGCGAAGGGGGTTGCGTGCCACTGTGGTTGCATTGGGTGCTTCTCGGATTGTTGGCGGGCGCGCTCGCCAAGTATCTCATGCCGGGACGCGACCCGTCGGGCTGCATCGTCACCGTCGTCCTGGGCATCGTCGGCGCGTTCATCGGCGGTCTGATTGGGACCGCGGTCGGATGGGGCTCCGTCACGGCGGACCGCTTCGAGCCGCGTTCGTTGGCCCTCGCGACCCTGGGCGCGATTGTCATTCTCCTCGTTGGCCGCCTGATACGCCGCTTATAGGACCGGCTTTTGTTCGGGGCGTCTTCGGTTAGCTTTCCGGGGTGAAAGACCGCCTCATCATCCGCGGCGCGCGACAGCACAATCTCAAGAATATCGACCTCGAGATTCCGCGCCGGATGTTTACGGTCATCACCGGCCCGTCCGGGTCGGGGAAGTCCTCGCTGGCCTTCGACACGATCTACGCCGAAGGGCAGCGGCGATACGTGGAATCGCTGTCCGCCTACGCTCGGCAATTCCTCGAGCGGGTGGAAAAGCCGGACGTGGACAGCATCGAGGGCCTCTCGCCCGCGGTCGCCATCGAACAAAAGAATCCCACCAAGACGTCCCGATCCACCGTCGGCACGGCGACCGAGATCTACGACTACCTGCGCCTCCTCTGGGCGCGGGTAGGCCACACGTTCTGCCCCGTGTGCGGGCGCGAGATGCGCCCTGATACCGTGCAATCGGTGACCGACTCGGTCCTCGCACTGCCAGCCGGAACGCGCTTCGCCGTCGCATTTCCACTGCGGGTATCCTCCGAAGTCACGCACGACGTGGTGGTCGAAAACCTCCACGCGCAGGGGTTCGTGCGCCTCAACACGGGAGGCGTCACGCGCCCGCTCGAGGAGCTGGCCGGCGCCGGCGTGGACCTCGCGCACGCGCCCGACGCGCTCGTGGTCATCGACCGACTGGTCGTCGGTCCCGAGGTCGGGGGGCGGCTGACGGACGCGGTGGCCACGGCATTCCGGGAAGGGGACCGCGATTGCGTGATCCTCCTCAACGAACCGCTGGCCGGGTCCGACCCCCCAGTGACGCGGCTCCGGTTCACCGAGCGGTTCCAATGCGCGTACGACGGCACGACAGCGCCCGCGCCCACGCCGCAGCTGTTCTCATTCAACAATCCGCGCGGCGCATGTCCCACGTGCAATGGCTTTGGGGCCGTACTGGAGTACACGGAGGATTTGATCGTTCCCTACCCCGAGCGGTCGCTGCGCGAGGGCGCCATCGATCCGTGGACCAAACCGCGCTACGACAAGCAGCGACGCACGTTGGCGGAGTTCGCGCGGCGCGAGAAGATCTCATTGGACGCGCCGTGGGAATCGCTCACCGCGACCCAGCGCGAGCGATTGCTGAACGCGAAGAGTGCCGGATACGTCGGCATGCTCCCCTTCCTTCGCCGCCTCGAGGACAAACGCTACAAGCAGTACATCCGCGTGTTCCTGCGGCAGTATCAATCGGCCCAAACGTGTCCCGCGTGTCAGGGCGCCAAACTGCGGCCAGAGGCGCTGCAGGTACGGGTGGCCGGGCGCACGATCGCCGAGATCGCGGACCTCCCGGTGGATCGGCTCCGCGACTGGCTCGACACGCTCGCACTCTCCCCGTTCGAGCAGCAGGTCGCCCAGCACGTCGTCGGCGAGGCGCGGGACCGGGTGCGGTTTCTGTGCGACGTCGGACTCACGTACCTCTCCTTGAACCGTGGCGCACGCACGCTTTCGGGCGGTGAATCGCAGCGCATCACGCTCGCCAATTCGCTCGGCTCGCATTTGGTGGACACGCTCTACGTGCTCGACGAGCCATCCATCGGGCTCCATCCACGGGACATGGATCGGCTGCTCCGGCTCCTCATGCGGCTGCGCGACGCGGGCAACACCGTGTTGGTCGTCGAGCACGATCCCGAGGCCATCCGGCGGGCCGACTACATGATCGAGCTGGGGCCGGGCAGCGGGACCAACGGCGGCGCGGTCGTTTTTGCCGGGCCAATCTCCCGCGCCGCGGAGAGTCCGCTCACCGGCCAATATCTGACGGGGGCCCGCGAGATCCCGCTGCCCGCCGAACGGCGCCGGGTCGGGCCGCGGTGGCTAACGCTCACCGGCGCGCGCGAGCATAACCTGCGAGATGTGGATATTCGCATCCCGATTGGCGCGTTCACCGCCGTGACGGGCGTATCCGGATCGGGCAAGAGCACGCTGGTCCATGACGTGCTGTACCACGCGCTCGAGACACGGCTCCGCGGTGAGCACACGGCCAAGCGCCACTTGGGTGAGCGGGTCGGCGGCTACGCGCAGTTATCCGGCGTCGATGCCATCGACGACGTCGTGCTCATCGATCAGGCGCCGATCGGCCGGTCTCCGCGCTCCAATCCAGTGACCTACATCAAGGCCTTCGACGAGATTCGTCGGATTTTCGCGGCCACGCCACTGGCGCGAGAGCGCAAGTACACGAGCGGCTCGTTCAGCTTCAACGTGCCGGGCGGCCGGTGCGAGGCGTGCGAGGGCGCCGGCTACACGGAGGTCGAAATGGTGTTCATGGCCGATGTCTTCGTGCCGTGCGACATCTGTGGCGGCAGCCGGTTCAAGGCCGAGGTGCTCGAAGTGATGGTCCACGGCAAGAACATCGCGCAGATCCTCGAGCTCACGGTCGATCAGGCCGTGCGGTATTTCCCGGCAGAAGAGCGGTTGGCCGCGTCGCTCTGGCAGTTGCAGCGGGTGGGACTCGGCTATCTCCGGTTGGGACAGCCCGCGACCACGCTGTCGGGAGGCGAAGCCCAGCGGATCAAGATCGCGCGCGAGTTGGCGCTGTCGGGACGAAGCACCGGGCGAAAGCTCTACGTGATGGACGAACCGACGACGGGCCTCCATTTGGAGGACATCCGCAAGCTGGCGGAAGTGTTTGACCGGTTGGTGGAACAGGGACACACACTCGTCGTCATCGAGCACAATCTCGACGTCATCAAGCTCGCCGATTGGGTCATCGATCTCGGGCCCGAGGCGGGTGATGAAGGGGGGCGCGTGGTGGCGATGGGCCGCCCCGAGGAGATCGCGGCGGTGGAGGGCTCGCACACCGGACACTGGCTGCGCTCCGTCCTCCCGGCTGGTCGTCAGAAGGCTGCGGCACGCCCGACCGGCGACGCGCCAGTCCGCGGCCGGCGCACGCCCACATCGTTTGCCGCGACCGGGACGGACGGTGGTGTCTTAGGACAGCACCGGACGGACGGGTTGCTTGACCCACCCGCGCGGCGATCCTAGCTTCGTTGATTCTTCCCGAGTAGCTCAGTTGGTAGAGCAGGCGGCTGTTAACCGCCGGGTCGGGGGTTCGAGTCCCTCCTCGGGAGCTGGTGTAAGGCGAAGGTGCACACGACGTCACCGATGACGCTGAACAGGACGGGCGGCGATGGCGTGCGCGACACGCGGTTGCAGCTCGCGGCGGCCGCGCTGATCGGGCTGTTGGTGTTCGTCTATCAAGTGCCGCTCGCAGTCGTTGTCCCAACGCACATCGGCTGGATGATGAAAGCCGACCGAGCGGCGATGCTCTCGGGCTGGCTGTTCGAGCGCAACGAGCCGTGGACGCTGCCGTTTGGGATCCTGCACACGATGATCCCGCCGCTCGTAACGACGGTCGGATATTCCGACGCGCTCCCGTGGATTGCGGTGCCAGCCAAGTTGTTCTTCGGGTGGGTCGACACGCCCTGGCAGTACGCCGGGCTGTTCCTCCTCGCCAGCTACATGCTGCAAGCCGTGTTCGGATACCTCGTCCTCCGGGCGCTCGGTTGCAGACGCGGTCTCGCCCTACTCGGCGCCGCATTTTTCGCGACGAGCCCTGCACTGCTCCATCGCTTTGAACATGTCAGTCTCAGCGCGCACTGGGAGTTGCTTGCCGCCTGGTGGCTGTACCTCCGCCGACGGCCGATGGGAGAGCCGTCGTGGCGCTTTCTCGCGCCGTGGCTGCTGCTGCTCGCAGTAACCATCCCGACGTACGCGTACCTGGCCCTCATGGTCGGCGCGCTCGCAGGCGCGGCCTACGTGCGCGCGGTGTGGGTGGACCGATGGTTCTCCGTCTGGACGGCGGCGTGGCATGGCGGCATCGCCATCGCCGTGATCGGCGGTGTCTTCTGGGTCTTTGGCTTCTTCGTCCTCGCGAGCGCAGGGGAACCGGGGTTCGGACTGTTCGCCGCTGACTTGCTGGCGTTCTTCAACCCCGCCGGCTTCTCGCCCTTTCTGGGCCCCCTGCGCCTCGTGATACGTGGCTACGAGAACTTCTACTATCTAGGGCTCGGAGTGATCGCCCTCATGCCTGTCGGCATTGCCCTCGCGCTCTGGCGCCAGCGCCGACGGCTCGACGATGCGTCAGCGTACAAGTGGCCTCCGCTGTGGCCGGGCGTGATCGTGGCGAGCCTGCTCTTCGCCTATGCGCTCGCGACGCCGGTGCGCATGGCGGGGCACGTGCTGTTCACCGTGCCGCTGTACGCCCACCTGCCGCATTTTACGATGTGGTTCCGCGGGTCGGGACGGTTCGCATGGCCGCTGTATTACCTCGTGATGGCGCTCACGCTCGCGGCCATCGCGCGAAACGCGCCTCCCTGGGTCGCCGCGCTGCTGCTGGCGGCCGCGTTGGGGCTGCAGGTGGCCGACATGCGGAAACTGCGCGCCACCGAGCGGAAGGACTATCTGTGGCCCTGGCCGCGGCTCGAGTCACCGGCATGGCAGGGCCTCGGCGACTCGTTTCGATCGGTGCGACTCGTGCCGCCGATCATCGCCAATCGGGCGGCGTGCCGGCGGTACGATCGGCCCTACGACTACGAGATTCGATTCGGCGTGATGGCCGCGACACAGCACATGGCGTTCAACAGCGCCAATCCGGCGCGGATCGACAGCCTGCCACCGTTGTGCGTGCCGATGATCGACAGTCTCAAACGCGGGCTGCTGGATCCCAGGACGGTGTACATCCCGAGCGCGACGTTTCGAGAGGCGATCGAATGGTGGGCGCGTGGGCGCGTGGTATGTGGCACCATCGAGGAGGCGAACGTCTGTGTGGCGCGTCCCGACACGAGCCCGCCTGCACCGCTCACCCGACTCCTGCTGCAGCAGGAGCCTACGCCCCAACCGACGATTCTCCACTTCGACCTGCGTCGGGGAGATGCGGGGTTCGTCGACACGACGCTCGGATTTCAGATCGGCGATTCGGGTGGTCGCGCCATCGCGCAGCCGATCGCTGGTCCTTCCCGCGCCTCGATCTATTTGAGCCGGCCGGTTACCGGTGCGATCACGATGGTCATCGAGGCATCGGCCACCGATACCGGGCACCGAACGCCGGTCACGGTCACGCTTGGTGACCAGTCCCGCGTCCTCTCCCTCGGCGCGAGCGTCACCGTGGATACACTCCACTTTGCCGGGGACCGCGCCGCGCAAATTCTCCAGTTCACACCGGGCGGCGACAACCAGCCCGCGCGACCAGATGTCCCGAGCGAATCACGGCAACCAGTGCTAATCAGAATCCGACGACTGACGATCAGCCTGCACTAGCGACGTGGTGGCACGTCGAGCGCGTCACCGGATGGGCTGTCGCGACCCCAGACCCGCATCGTGCCCGGCCAACGGGTGGGCGCTGGGTGGGGCCCCGGTCGCCGGCTCGACGTCGAGCGCATCGATGCCCGACACGTCGGAAACGATGAACAGCGGGCGCTGCTTGACCTCATCGAATACGCGGCCGAGGTATTCGCCGAGGATGCCGATCAGCAGCAACTGCACGCCCCCGAGAAAGAGCAGGGACAGCGCGATCGTCGCCAACCCCACGCCGCTCGGGAATGAGTGCTGGACGAATCGCCAGTAGGCGACGACCAGGAGCGCGACCGCCGACAACACGGTGACGGAGAACCCGAGCGTCGTGGCCAGGTGCAGCGGCGCCTTGGAGAACGACAACAGCCCGTCGAGCGCCAACGACATGAGGCGAGCCAGCGACTGCGCGGGTCGTCCCGCCCGTCGCGCGTGGCGTGCGACCGGGATTCCCTCCTGCCGCAATCCGACCCAGGCGCGGAGCCCAGGGAGGTACCGCCCGCGCTCCGGCATCGCGTTGATTAGGTTGACGACCCGCCGGTCGTAGAGCGCGAACGTGCCGGCGTCTCTGGGAATCGGGATGTCCGCGAACCGGGACAACACCGCATGGAAACCGTAGAACAGCGCACGCTTCCCGAACCACTCCTGGCGTTTCGTGCGCACCGCGTACACGACGTTGGCTCCGTCGCGCCACCGGGCGAGAAAATCGCGGACGGCGCCGGGATCATCCTGTAGATCCGCGTCCATGATCACCACGGCCCGGCCCGGCGCGTAGGCCATGCCGGCGGCCAGCGCCGATTGGAGCCCGAAATTTCGCGCGAGACGTATCGACATCACCCGTGGATCCCGCTGCCGGAGGGCGTGCAGGAGCGCCGGCGTGTCATCGGTGCTGCCGTCGTCCACGAATAGAATCGTCCACGTCACGCCCGCGCCGTCGAGGGCCGCGCAGACCTCTTCGTACAGGGCGCCGATGTTGGGCGCTTCATTGTACGCCGGCACCACGACACACAGGTCCGGCTCGGTGCTGCTTGGTCGGACGAAGATCATGGCGTGTGGCGATCGGGGGCGATTCCCGCAGGCCGCGTGCGTGACGCGAGTGGACCACGCTCGCGCCGCAGCAGCGCGATCAGGCTTACGCCGCGCGAATATCCGTGATCGCCAGGTCGGTCGATGGCGCGGAGCAGCCGGTGGCGCTCGCCGGCGAAGAGCGCCGCCAACGCGCGGTTGATCGGCGTTGGCGGCAGTGCGAAGTCGGTGCCGCTGCGTCCACGCGTTCGCCCGGTGAGCCGGTTGACCGCTCGGATTGACCGCACGGCGGGATACATCCGGGTGTTGAAGTACGAGAGCAGCCGCACACTCACGGGCAGCCCGGCCCAGAGCTGGGCCAACCGTTCATGGTCGTAGCGCCGGTAGTGGCCGAAGCTGACGTCGTGCGGACTCCAGAGCGCCTCGTTCGCGGGCACGGTGATGAGCACCTGGGCGCCCGGTCGCAGGCCAGCCAGAATCCCCGAGAGGAGGGCGAAATCATCCGGGACGTGCTCCAGCACGTCGGTCAAGAGGAGGAGTGCGGTCCGAGGCATCGCGTCCCGGATCGTGTCCGGCACATCCCCGCAGACGAAGGAGACCTCCGGATACCGTCGCGCGGCTCGCGCGATAGCGTCCGCCGACGCATCGACCGCGAGACACGAATAATCCCTGGCCAGCGCCGCGGCGTTCGCGCCCGTGCCACACCCCACGTCAACAACGAGCGTGTCGCGGTTCGGCGGGACGGCCCGTCGCGCGAGATCGCACAGGATGCGCCGGCGAGCCACGAACCACCAATGGCGCTCCTCAATGTCGGCATGGAGGGCGAACAGGTCCGGCTGCACGTCGGCAATGTACGTCGAGCGACGCTACGTGGACGCGGTGCTCGATGCCGCGCGCTGGGCCTGAGTGATCGTATCGTAGACCGTTCGGGCACTCGGAATGCGCTCGAACATCGTGCCCTGACGGACACCAGGCCAACTGCGGTAGGCCCCCAAGTACCAAGGGCTGACAGCGCCGACGGTGATCGTCCCAGCGCCGTCCGCCCGCTCGGTCAGTCAGCGGCTCTGTCATGAGGTCCAATGTTGCGGCCTAATCCAGTGCATTGCCAGGGACTGGCGTGGCCCGGGCCAAGGCTTGTGGCGCTTAAGGCGGCCGCGCACGACCGACTCTCCTGAGCGGCTCGCCGAGGGAACTACGGGTCGTGTCCGATCCGTCGAGAGGCGATTCCTGTACGCACGCCCCCAAACAATGCAAATTCCCCATGTGAAGAATCGCCAAGCCCAATTTCAACGTGCTCACCACGCCGAGCAGTACCGTCGGCCGCTGCTTGCACATGTCACCGGCTAAGCGCGGCGCGCGCCCCCGGCCCGCGAGCGCTCGAACGCGCACTGACGAGGCCCCCCGTGTCGGCGTGGTCATGGGTAGTCAGAGCGATTACCAGCACCTCAGTGGCGCGTGCGACTTGCTCCGCACGTTCGAGGTGCCGTTCGAGACGCGAGTCGTCTCGGCCCATCGCACTCCCGACTGGCTGTTCGAATACGCGGAGACGGCCGAGCGTCGGGGACTCCAGGTGTTGATCGCCGGCGCGGGGGGCGCCGCACACCTGCCAGGGATGCTGGCCGCGAAGACGCTGGTGCCGGTCCTCGGCGTGCCGGTTCCCGCGACGTCACTCAGCGGCCTCGACTCGCTGCTCTCGATCGTCCAGATGCCCAAGGGTGTGCCGGTTGGCACGCTGGCGATCGGCGCGCCGGGCGCGGCGAATGCCGCCATCCTCGCCGCCGAGATCCTGGCCCTCCACGACTCCGCGCTCCGGGAACGCCTCCGCGCGTGGCGCGCCGCGCGGCGGGACGAGGTCCTCGCGCAGATCCTGCCGCCGCCAGGCGCGCGGTGAGTGGAATCGGTGAGCACGCGCGCGCCGCCACCGCGCGTGCGGAGCCGCACGTGCGTGTGCCGTCCATCCTGCCGGGCGCGACGATCGGATTCCTCGGTGGTGGCCAACTCGGCCGCATGACCGCGCTGGCAGCGCGCGAGATGGGGTACGACGTCCGCGTGCTCGATCCGGAAGCGGATTGCCCCGCCTGTCCGATCGCGACGGCCCACGTGACGGCGGCGTGGAACGACGTGGACGCGGCGGCGCGACTCGCGCGAGCGAGTGACGTAGTGACCATCGAGATCGAACGGGTCTCCGTCGACTGCCTCGAAGCGGCCGCCCAGTTCGCGCCCACCCGACCTGGCGCTGCCGTGCTCGCAACCGTCCAGCATCGGGAGCGTCAGAAGCGCTGGCTGACGTCCCACGGGTTTCCCCTGGGCGAGTACCAGGCCGCGGGCTCGGCGGCCGAGTGCGAGACCGCCGTCGCCGCCTGGGGCGCCTGTTACATCAAGGCATCGACCGGCGGGTACGACGGGCGCGGGCAGGTGCGAGTATCGCGGCCCGGCGACTGCGCGCAGGCGTGGGCCGCGCTACGGGCCGAGCGATGCATCGTCGAGCGTGCGCTCGATCTCGAGGCGGAGATTTCGGTGATGGTCGCCCGCCGTCCAACGGGCGAGCACGCGGTATTCCCGGTGGCGCTGAACCATCACGAGGCCGGTCAGCTCGAATGGTCCGTCATCCCGGCGCCGATCGCGCCCCCACTCGCGGACCAGGCAACCGCGATCGGCGTGGCGATCGCCGACGCGCTGGATGTCGTGGGGCTGCTCGCGGTCGAGATGTTCGTGGTACGCGACGGCCGGTTGCTGATCAACGAGCTCGCGCCCCGACCGCACAACAGCTTTCACCACACGATCGAGGGGTGCGTGACCAGTCAGTTCGAACAGCTGGTGCGCGCGATCTGCAATCTGCCGCTCGGCGTGACGGATGTGCTGCGGCCGACCGCGATCGCCAACGTGCTGGGCAACGCGTGGGCCCCGGGGCGCCCGCCGAATTTTGCGGGGGCGTTGATGGTACCGGGAACGAGTATCCACCTGTACGGGAAACGGGAGCCGCGGCCGGCGCGCAAGATGGGGCATCTGACCGCGATGGCGGACACTGCTGTCAACGCCAGGACACGCGTCCTGGAAGCCGCCGCCAAACTCCGCGCGACGGACTAGCGGGCGGTCACCCGGCTGCCGCCTGGGACAGTCCTCCGAACCGGCGATCACGGCGCCGATACTCGGTGACCGCGCGCCCGAGATCGGCGGCATCGAAATCAGGCCACATCCGCGGCGTGAAGTAGAGTTCAGCGTACGCGCTCTCCCAGAGCAGGAAATCGCTCAGCCGTTGCTCACCGCCCGTCCGAATCATGAGATCGACATCGGGGGCGGGCGGAGTGTTGTCGACGGTCGCGAGCAGCATCGCGAAGTCTTCGCGGGTCGGCGCCGGCATGTGCGTCATCAGGGCCGCCGCCCGGATCATCGAGTCGCGCGCGGAGTAGTCCACGGCCACGCGCAGCCACAGGCGTCGTCCGCTCGCAGTCGCGAGCTCGGCCGACTCGATCGCGCGGACCAGCGGATCGGGAAGCCGATCGCGGCGCCCGACGATGGAGAGGCGCACATCGTTGGTCACGCACCGATCGACCTCGATCGCGAGACTCCGTCGGAGCAGTGTCAACAACGCGGCGACCTCGGTCCGCGGCCGGCTCCAATTGTCGGCCGAGAACGCGTACACGGTCAGAGTGCTGATGCCGTGAGTCGGGGCGGCTTCGGCCGCGCGGCGCAATGCGGTGACGCCGGCGGCGTGTCCAGTCGCTCGCGGGCGGCCACGGGCTGCTGCCCACCGCCCATTCCCATCCATGATGATGGCAACGTGCAATCCGCTGTTCCCGGTGACGAGTGAAGTACTTTGTGACATGAAGTTTTCTTCCCAAAAAAAAAGGTCCGCGCCTTATCGCTCGCGCGTCACCTGAATGAGTGCTTCCATGTGGTCGAGGTAACGTTCCAAAGCCCGTCGCCCGGTCGCGGTCAGCCGGTATTGCGTGCGCGGGACCCGGCCGGCGAAGCTCTTGGCGCACGCGATATACCCCGCCTCTTCCAGCTTCCGGGCATGGACGCTGAGATTCCCATCCGTGGCGTGCATCAGCTGCTTGAGCTCGTTGAAACTGAGCGTCTCGTTGACGGCCAGAGCACTCACGATGCCGAGTCGGAGACGCTCGTGAATGAGCCGATCAAACGCGGTGGACACGCCACCGGCCGCCCGGCCGACTGCGCGCCGGAATGACCGCTCCTCCTCCTGACCGCGCCCGCGTTCCTTCGGCAGTGCCGATGATTTAGCCACCGTACCTCCACGCGATCGCCGCGCCGAATACAAGATGGAATCCGCCAAAGCCGCCCGCCAGCTCTCGGCCGCCCCACGCGCCCGGGGCCAGCACCGCGATGGCGCCGAGCGCCATGAAGCACACGCCCATCACGGGGACGATCGGCACCGAGAATGTGCCGCCGCATACGACCGCCGTCCCGTACAGTAACAGCCACATGCCGGGCAGGATTCCGTCGAGCCCGGCCCGATACAACGCGACCGTGAGCAGCGCGCCGACCAGAATCGGCGGCGAGAACCCGAGCACCAACTTGCGTCCGGGTCCGGAGAGTAGCGGCGTCCCGGTGTCCCGCGCCTTCCGCACGATCGCCCAGAGCGACACGATCGCGCTGAACCCCGCGGCGGCGAGCCAGGTCGCGAGCCAGCCACGCCGCGTCGGCTGTCGCGCGGCGATCCACGCAGCGGCGGTCGCCAGCACACCGATCGCCATCATCCCTTGGCCTGAGATCGCCGTGAACGCGCCCGCGCGCTCCATCGTCTCGCGGATGAACTGCAAATTGTCCCGCGCCCGATCATGGAGCGCCGGCGGCTCGCCGGTCGACAGCGGGTGGGAAGCGCCAGGCAGCGTCACACCCATCAATCTAGCGCCGGTCGGCGGCGCTGCGACCCTCACCAAGCCGGCGGTCCGGCGCCATATTTGGTCGTGCCAGCGGGTGAGCGTGTTCCTCTCGTGGGTCATGCGGTACTGCGTGGGCGCCTCACAGCCGCCGCAGGACGCGGTTCCCTTCCCTCCAGCGTCCTGCTGCACGGGCCGCGCGGGATCGGGAAACAGCGCCTCGCACTGTGGCTCGGGCAGGCGCTCCTCTGTACCGCGACCGACCGTCGTGCCCAGGGCGACGCGCTCAGCGCCTGCGGCGCGTGTGTGGCCTGCCGCTACGCGGCGGCCCTCACGCATCCAGACCTGCGGTGGATTTTCCCGAGACCGCGGTCCAAAGATCCGGACGCGAACGCCGCCGACGTCGCCCGCGAGTACGCGGACGCGATCGCCGAGCGGGTGCGCAACGGGCTTGTGTATACCAGCGCCGATGGCACCGCCGCCATCTACGTCGCGACGATCCGCGCCCTCGTCCACGACGCGGCGCTCACGCCCGCGATGAGCGCACGCAAGGTGCTCGTGATCGGTGACGCCGAGCGCATGGTGGCCCAAGAGGGAGCGGATGCGGCCGCGAACGCGTTTCTCAAGCTCCTGGAAGAGCCTCCGGCCGACACGACGATCATTCTGACATCGAGCGAGCCGGGCGCATTGCTGCCCACGGTGCGGTCGCGCGTGGCCGCGATTCGCGTCGCGCCGCTCTCCGATGACGACGTGGCGGAGTGGCTTCGGCACGACCGCGTGCGTGCGACCCTCGATGCGGCGGGCGTACCCGAGAGCGACGCGGAGCGGGTGCGGCTCGCGCACGGCGCGCCGGGCACGTTGCTCGGCGAGTCGATGGCGTTCGCCGCGGAAAGGGCGGCGGCCCTCGTGGACGCGGCGCAATCCGCGCGGTCGTCCGCGCGGTACCGAATCGCGTTGCACCAGGGCGCCGCAAAAGCGCGCGGGAGCTTCTCCGACGTCCTCGATGCGGTGACGGATCAGATGGCCGCGCGAGCGCAGGCCGCCGTCGAGCAGATGGATGATCGCGTCGCGCGGGCCGCCTGCGTCGCCGTGGCGGCCGTGGCCGACGCGAAGACGCGGGCTGACGGGAACGTCAACCCCCAGCTCGTGGCCACGGCGCTGCTGCGCGCGCTGCGAATGCCGGCGCCGAGCCGAGGGTGAGCGGGCCCGCTGGCCGTCCACGGAGTGCCGCCTCCCGGGGCCACCGCCCCGCTGCGCTGTCCCACGTAGGGGTCGCGGGAGAGGCCCGAATGGTGGATGTGAGCGGCAAGCCCGACACGCAGCGTCTCGCCCGCGCGACAGGTACGATCCAAATGCAGGCCGCAACGCTCCGCGCGATCCTCGAAAACACTGTCAAGAAAGGTGACGTCATTTCGGTGGCCCGGGTGGCAGGCATACTGGCAGGAAAACGGACCGCCGAGCTAATTCCGCTATGTCATCCGCTGCCGCTCACGGACCTGCAAGTGACGCTACGACCGGACTCTACCGTTCCCGGTCTGCGCGCCGAGGCGGTCGCCAAGACTGTCGGAAAGACAGGAGTCGAAATGGAGGCTTTGACCGCCGTGGCAGTGACCCTTATCACCGTTTACGACATGGCGAAAGCGGTAGATAAGGGTATGGTCATTTCGGACATTCGCCTCGAGGAGAAGCGGGGTGGCCGGAGCGGTCATTGGGTCCGGGATTGAGGGGATCAGCCATGGCACAGCGGTTGCCCTCCTTAGAGGCAGTACCGGATCCGACGGTCCGTGGGCACCAATCGGGCGACAACTGCCCGTCTGACGCTACGAACCTTACAGCGGGGACGAGGGACACTCCTATGTTGCAGACCGAGTACGAACGACGTGGGCAGCGCGAGCGCTACCGGGCTCGCGTGAGACATATGGCGGCCGCGGTTGGCGTGGCCGCCGTGGTCGCGGTTCTCGTCGCGGTTCGGAATGCCCCGGAGGCACGGGCAGCCGGTGGGACCGCGTCGCAGGCGTCGTCAGGAACGCTGTTCGGCTTCGGCTCGCAGCAGGTGCGCGAGGAGTTGGAGGCCACGAAGGGGCAACTCGATCTGGCGAACGCCCAGTTGGAGCGCCTCAACGCCGTGGTGCGATTGTCCGGGCAGTATCACATCGGCGCCGATCTCGCGGGGTCCGTGTACGACATCGCGATCGCCGAAGGTATTGAGCCCGAACTCGGTTTTCGCCTCGTCAAGGCGGAGAGCGACTTCAACGAGCACGCGACCAGCTCCGTCGGCGCACTCGGCCTCACGCAGATGATGCCGGCGACCGCGCAGTTCTTCGTCCCGGGCATCACGCACGAAGCCCTGTATCAGCGGGAGACCAATCTCCGGGTCGGGTTCCGCTATCTCCGCACGCTGGTGCGTGAGAATCACGGCGACCTCAATCTCGCGTTGCTCGTGTACAACCGCGGCGAAGGCGCGGTGGATCTGTCGGTTGCGCAGGGACGCGATCCGTCGAACGGGTATGAGCGCGAGGTCACGAAGGGTTACAAGGGCACGGGCGTGATCAACTGAGCACCGTTCGCGATCGGACGGGTCTTGGTTGGTACGTCACGAGGGCCGGTTCCGCGAACATGGAACCGGCCCTCGTGGTTGTGGACGAGCCGACGCGCGGGCTATCCGTTGGCCATCGCTTTCTTGTGCTTCCGGGGCGGTGCGGCACTGCCCGAGACCACAAGCGCCTGACCGGGAAGGATGACACTCTTGCGCAGGCCATTGAGGCGCATGAGGGTCGCCACCGTCGTGTGGTAGTGGACCGCGATGCGACCGAGGGACTCTCCACTCTTCACGATGTGGATCCCGCGCCCGCTCCCGTACCGCTCGATCGCGGGATCAGGGACGTCGAGCGCGGCCGCCGTCACCGATGCCGATGGGACGGCCACCACCTCGCCAACGGGTAGCCGTCCACTCTTCAAGGGGTGGATGGTGGGATTGTACCACTTGACGTGTCGCACGCTGACACCGGCGCGATCAGCGATGGACGAGAAGCTGTCCCCTTTGCGCGTGGTCACGTGTGTATACGCCGTGCGGTCCCGTTCCGGCAGCGTGGCGAAATTGTTGTCGAATCCGACGGCGGAGCCGACTGGCACCCGTACCGTCAGCGAATCCTTCGGCGGAGTAACGCCACGCAGAATGAACGGATTGAGATCGCTGATCACGGCGAGGGGCGTCGCCGACGCCTTGGCGACCGCCGCGAGCGGCGTGGAGGGGCCGACGCGTACGCTGTCGTACGCGTAGATCTCCTGCGGCTCGATGTGCAATCCATAGCGCGCCGGCTCCTTGGCGACCAGCGCGGCGGCGATCAGCTGCGGCACATAGTCTTTCGTCTCACCACGCAGGTATTTCTTGTCCGCGAGGGCGAAGAACAAATCGTCGCCGGTCGTGCCTTCGAAATCGTCCGCATAGCGAGCCAGGCCGCGCGAGATGCGCCCGGGACCGCCGTCGTACGCCGCGGCCGCGAGGTAGATCGAGCCGAATTGGTCCTTCAGGTATCGCAAGAATCGGATTGCCGCATCCGTCGATCGAACGGGATCGCGCCGTTGGTCGATCCACCAATCGACGCGCAACCCGGCGCCGCGGGCGGTGGATGTCATGAGCTGCCACATGCCGACCGCGGCCGCCGACGAGTACGCGTGCGGGGAATAGCCGCTCTCGATGATGGGCAGGTACGCCATGTCCTCCGGAAGACCCGCGGTGCGCAACTTTCCGCGAATCAGCGGCTCGTACCGCGTCCCACGCTGCACCCATTGGGTGAAGATCTCACGAGCGCCACCGCTGAAAAGCGCCACAAAATGAGAGACTCTGGCCTGCGTAGCGTAGGAGCGCACATCGATGTCCCACGTGGGGCCGCTCGCGGAATCGGATGACCCGGTGGTGCTGTCACCGGCCGGCCCGCCGGCCGCCCTCGTGCCCCCGGAGTCGCCGAATTCGCGCAATGCTTGCTGTGTCACTTCAGCGTGGGTGACCGTCGTGTCAGGCGGATTCGCGACTGCCGTGTCCGCGGGTCGACTCGCGGGCATTGGGGGCGCGGGGAGTGGTGCGGGCGCCGTTGCCACGGTCGGCGGCGCGCGGTGATGCCCGCAGGCCGCGAGGACGGTCACCGAGGCCAGTACGATCGCACGCGTCCAGCCACCGCGCGTGCGGGGCTCGTCGCGCGGCGTGCCCGCACCGACACAGCGGGTCTTACGCGTGGCGCCGCGCAACGCGTCGCGATCCATTGGCCAGTGTACCCCGCATGCGGTCGGGTGGACCTTCACATGCCCCACTCGACCGGCAGGGTCACCGTGTGGCGATGAAGTTGCCTAGGAGGCGGTTTGTGGCGTTCAGCACCGAGATCACGGCGGCCCGGACCGGGTCGCGCTCGGCAAGATAGCTGCCCAGCAGTCGCTGCGGACCGTCGCCCTTTCGGAGTCCAAGCGCGACGATCACAATGTTCGCGTCGAACGCCCGCAATGCTTTGACCCCTGCGAGCTCGAATTCGATTGCGCCGCCGGAAAAGTTCTCCAGTGCCCGGAGCGCGGCCTCGGCCGCGATCCGCAAATCGCCCATCGGGCTCGACTGGCCGCTGGCTTTCCCCACAACCGTCACGCCATCGAGCCATTCGAGCTCGACTTCAGCGGTACAGAGGCCGGAAGGCGTCCGTACGAAGCGAAAGTTGGTGAAGCGCAACCGCTCCCGCTTGAGTTGCCCCTGCGAAATTGCCAGCGGCGACATGGGATTGGTATGCGACGGCGTGGCGGAGGACATGAGCTTCAATGTCGGGCGGGGCGGTGGGTACAGTGCCCAATGAGGGTGAACAGAGGGCGCGGAGCAACACGACCGACCCCGCGCCAACGCAACGCCTCACAGGGCGTGGGCGCCGGGCGGGGGAGCCCCGATTGGCTCGCGCATTCACGCGCCGGCCTGCCCCGCGGTGCTACGACCCGTCAGCCCACGGATCGCCCACGGATCAGCTCACGGATCAGCCCACGGACACGACGACGATGGCTGTGAGAACGGCGATTGCCTGCCCGACCAGGACATCGCCCGGGTAGTGGACCCCCAAGCAGACACGCGAGAACCCGACGGCGGCGGCGATCACAAGTAACGGCAGCGCCAATGCCGGATACGCCGCCGCGTAGACGACGGCGACGGCCATGGCGGCGGCCGCGTGTCCGGAGGGGAACGAAAATTCGTCAGGAATGGCGACCAGCGACCCGGCGCCGTCAGCCGGTCGTGCCCGCAGCACGTTGCGCTTGAGGATCTGCACGATCGCGTGCGAGACCGCCAGACAGACCGCGGCATGGACCGCGACCGTGTGGAGCGCGCCAGTCGCGAACAGCGGCGCCCCGGCGAGGGCCACGATGCACCACAATCCACCGAGGTGCGTGCACGCGACCCAGATGCGACGTCCGGTCGTCGACCGGTCGATCGATCGGTCAATCGACCACCGGGCGAACAGTGCACGGTCCCGGGCGTCAAGGCGGGAG
Organism: Gemmatimonadota bacterium; assembly: GCA_003152485.1. Lineage (GTDB taxonomy): Bacteria > Gemmatimonadota > Gemmatimonadetes > Gemmatimonadales > Gemmatimonadaceae > Palsa-1248. Next base: position 41,672 of record PMAE01000013.1, read on the forward strand.
AGGATCGATGTCCCCATATGTCTATCGATACCCCGCACACGCCACGATGTGGCGCCGGACGCGAAACGATCCTGTAACCAGCTCTCGCCTCGCCTTGCGAGCGCGGTCCAATTCCAATAGTTGGATCAGGGTGCTACGCGGCTGCAACGACCGGGGCGATCACCGGCGCGACCAACGGAGTGACGAGTGGTATAAAAGCCTCGACCAAGGGGCGCCCCTCATACGTCGGTGGGCATCCCACGCCGAGCGCCCAGAGCACGGTCGGCGGCACGTCCAGCAAGCTGACCGGTCCGGCGAGGGACCCTATCTCCACGCCCGCGCCCGCGAGAATGATGGGAATCGTCTGGTCGGCCGGATGCGTGCTGTCGTGATCGTTCACGACGGCGCCGCCGCCCCCGTGGTCGGCGAGAGCGATCAACAGCGTGCCGCCGTGGTCATCGCGCGCGAGCGCGGCCACCAGCTCGCCGAGCGCTGCATCCATCGCCCGCGCGCCGGCCTCATAGGCCCGCGACATCCACCCGTGCTCATGGCCCGCGCGGTCCGCGTCCGGCCAATGCATCACGATGAGACCGCGGCGTTGCTGCGCCAACGTCGGGCCGGCAGCCGCTACGATAGCGCGCGCTGTGTCGCCGGAGCAGACGGCCCGATCGATTCCCACGTGGCGTCCGATCTGTCGGGCCAAACCGGCATAGAGCCGCGGCAAGGATCCGATGAACGCCGACGAGGCGAAGCCTGCGGCCGCCAGCACTCGCGGGAGGGGATCGATCGGGCCCCGGCGCCGGGGAACGTGGAAGCGGTCGCTCACCACGCCGTGCCGTGCAGGCGCGAGTCCGGTGAAGAGCGACGCCATGGCTGCGGCGGTGACGCTCGGCGTGACGGTCCGCGCGGTGAAGGTGGCAGCGCCCCGCGCGGCGAGATCCGCGACGTGGGCCAAATCGAATGCATCCACGGCATCGGGACGCAATCCGTCGAGCACGACCAACACGACACGGTCGATCGCGGCCTCACCAATCATGGCGACTCCGGAGTGAGGGGCGGACATCGTCGCGCCCCACTCCACGTCACCACGGTGCCCGTGCAGGGGTCGCGTGCACACGCAGACGTGCACTTGCACAATAGACGCGACGAACGCCACGGAGTGCGCGCAGTTGTGTGACACCCTCGTAACGCTTCTCTCACATTTCGATGACGCCACGCATGCGTATCCTGTTCTGCACCGACACGTACCCGCCACAGGTCAACGGTGTCTCGGTCGTCACGGCCCTGTCGGTGGCCGGCCTCCGCGACCGGGGTTGGGAGTGTGCGGTCATCGCCCCGCGATACCCGGCCGGTGGGGCGACCGTGTTCACCGAGGCGAGAACGGGCGGAGAGGCGGTGCTCGACTCCATCCCCAGCATCGCGATGCCGGGATACCCTGACGTTCGACTGGCGGCTCCGTCGTATGGCGTCATCGCGGGGCTCATCCGCCGTTTCCAACCGGATCTCGTCCACAGCGAGACGGAGTTCGTGCTCGGCCGACTCGGCCAGGTGGCGGGCGGTCGCGCTGGACTCCCACTCGTCTCGTCTTATCACACCGACTTCGCGAAATACGCGGCCGCCTACGGCATGCCATGGATGCAGGGCCCGATCTCGCGCTACATCGCGCGATTTCACCAGCGCAGCCGGCGGACCTACACCCCGTCTCGCCCGGCGCGCGAGGATTTGCTGCGGGCGGGCGTCCACGATGTCGAAGTCTGGGGCCGGGGCGTGGACATCGAGGCGTACCACCCGCGACACCGGAGCGCGGGGTGGCGGGACCGGCTCGACATCGGCGACCGGTATACGTTCGTCTATGTCGGCCGTCTCGCCGCGGAAAAACGCGTCGAACAGATCGTCGCGGCCTACCGCGTCGCGCAGCGCACGCTGCCACCGGACTCCACGCGGCTGGTGATCGCGGGCGCGGGACCCCAGGAAGCAATGATCCGCGCTGACTCGCCCGCGGGCACAATTTTTCTCGGGTACCTCGACCGCCGGGTCGAGCTGCCCGCGCTCTACGCGAGTGCCGATGCGTTCGTGTTTGCCTCCCTCACCGAGACGTTGGGACTGGTCGTGCTCGAGGCGATGGCGAGTGGGTTGGCGGTGATCGCGACACCTGCGGGCGGTGTAGCGGATCACCTTCGTGACGGCGTCAACGGACTGGCCGTCCCCCCGGCCGACATTCCGGCGATGGCCGCCGCCATGGTGACGCTCGCCTCCGACCGACCACTGACCCGGCGTCTCGCCGAGGGGGCGCGCGCGACCGCCGAGGCCCTCAGTTGGGACCGCGAGCTCGACCGATTGGACACGAGCTATCGCGAGGTGTGCGGTCAGTCATAGCCAGGACACCACCAGCGCGATCGCGGCCGCTCCCATGGCGACCGCGGCCACGCCGCCGAACAGATTGAGCGCCCAGCCATTCCGATATCGCCCCATCACGGTCGCGTTGTTGCAAACGAGGATCACGATCACGATGAGCGGCGGCGCCAAGAGCCCGTTGATCACGGCCGACCAGAACAGCATGCGAATCGGATTCAGATGCGTGAAATCGAGTATGGTCCCGATCACCGTCGCGATGCCGATGAGGGCGTAGAAATGGGGGGCCGCCCGGACGCGGAGATCCATCCCCCGCGCCCAGCCGAGCGCCTCCGCCACGGCGTAGGCCGCCGATCCGGCGAGGACCGGGACGCCAAGCATGCCGGTCCCGATGATGCCGGCGGTAAACAGCACCGACGCCAGCGGGCCGGAGATTGGTCGGAGCGCTTGGGCGGCTTGCTGCGCGGTTTCGATAGTCGTGAGCCCCGCCCGATGCAGCGTCGCGCCGGCCGTCAGGATGATGAAGTACATGATGCCGTTCGACAGCGTCATGCCCGCGACCACGTCGATCCGGACGGTCCGCAGCTCCCGCCCGATCGCGCGGGGGGAGTGCTCTCCGTGCTGCACGTGGAGATATTCGTCCTCCTCCGCGTTCTGTGCGGCTTGCCAGAAGAACAGATACGGCGAAATGGTCGTTCCCAGGATTGCGACGAGCGTCAGCAGCGCGCCCTTCTCGGCGAGCGATCGCGGCAGCAGCGTGCCGCGGACGATGTCCGCGAGCTGCGGATGGGAAAGGAACGCGGCGATCACGTACGCGAACAACGACAAGGTCAGCCACTTGAGGAGGCGCGTCATGATCGCGTACGACGCGAAGACGAGCAGCCCGAGGACGAGCGCAGCGAAGGCGGGGACGTACAGTCCCGACGGCACGCCCGTGAGCATCGCCGCGGCCGCACCCATCCCTCCGAGGTCGGCGGCGATGTTCACCGTGTTGGCCACGAGTAGCAGCGAGCAGGCGAACCAGAGCAGGCGCCGGGAGTAGTGGTCTCGGAGGACACTCGCGAGTCCCGCTTGCGCCACGGTGCCGATACGGGCGCACATCAGTTGGAGCGCGATCATGAGCGGCCACGTAACGATCGCCGTCCAGAGCATCCCATACCCGAACGCCGCACCGGCCTGCGAATAGGTCGAGATCCCCGATGGATCGTCGTCCGCGGCCCCCGTGATCAGCCCCGGTCCGAACGACCGGCCGATACTCCCGACACGCGCGGCGAAGCTCTGCCGATGGCCACGCCCGGGTCGCGGGGATGCGCGTCGATCCCGATGGTCTGAGTCGCCGCTCGGGGCGAGTGGGTCGCCAGCTGGCGGCGCGTCGTCTAGGTCGCTCACGGACCGGAGGATCGCTCCCGACGGTCGTCCGCGCCAGCGGCCCGGCTAGGAGATGGCCGTGTTCTGCGTCGGGGCCGGCGTCGGGGCCGGCGTCGGGGTGAGCGGGTCCGCCGCCGCCACGGTGATGGCATCGAGCGCCGCCGGCACCGTGATGATCGTGCGTCCCGGCTCGTGATCGACGCGGCCTCCCAGGGCCAGGACGAGGCGATCCGCGAGCGCGAGGTCGGTCATGCGCGCCGCCCCCGTCCCGTGGCTGATCACCAGGCGAACGCTGGGCGGTGCGGCGAGCGGCTCACCGGCGCCCGCGACGCTCGGTCCGGCCGCGACGATGCCCGGCGGCCTGCCAGGTGATCGGTCCCCGGGCGTGGGCCAGTCCGCGGCGATCCGGACCTCGCCGCCCGCAGCCGTGCGGCGCACCGCATCCGTGGCCAACAACGACAACGCTTGTCCGAGGCGGGCCCGGTCGCCGGTGGCGGCGGGAAGATACGGCGAGAGGTCGGTCGTCACGGTCACCGACCGGCGCGCCGCTTCGGCGACCAGGCCGGGTAGCAGCGCCGCGACGAGATCGGTCAGCCGGAGTCGCTCCGCGCGAAGGCGGAGCGCGCCTCGATCGATGTCGGCGACCTCCCGCAGTCGCTCGAGCGACGCCTGAGCATCGTCCGCAGCGCTCCGCGCGGCGGCGAGCATCTCCTCTTGGTTGTCGTTCAGATCCCCGAACCGATTCTCCAGCAGGATGTGCAACGGCATGCGGATTTCGTCGAGCTGCCGCGCGGCGGCCATGGCGGCGTCGGAGACCAGGGCGCCGTACTCCTGGACCACTGCGGCGGCCCGTTGCCGGATCTCGGCCTCTTCCACCCGCCCGCCCGCCACCGCGCGCCGTAGCCGGTCGACTTCGTCCTCGATGGCGTCCAGCTCATCGGCGCGCGCCGTCGCTGCGGGGGCCGCGAGTCGCGAGATCCGTGTCGCCACGTAGCGGGTGTTGCGCCACGCCACGATGAGCGATGCGACCGACGCGATGATGCCGACGATGACCAGCACGTGGGGCGCCTGATGGCCGTACTGTCCCCAGTAGGCCAGCCCCGCCACCGTGAACACGCCGAGGATCGCTGGCACCACGGCCAGATACAGGCGCTGGCTGACGTTCATGCCGACATTCCCGAGGGGCCGCGATCGCCCATTTCGGCGCGAGTCGGCAATCCGACGACCAGCACGTCGAGCCCTTCGCTGTTGTGCGTGAGGCGCTCGACGACCGAGCCGTACCGCCAGCGGTGCCACCGGGATCGACGGCTCTGCCCCGCGATGAGCAGTGTCACGCCACGCTCCCGGGCGAACCGCCGGAGTTCGCTCGCGATATCGGTGCCCACGAGTTTGACGACCTCGGCGCCCATCGTCTGCGCGAGCTGAATATTGTCCACCAATTTGCGCTGCACGGTCGAGTCGATGCGTGCGGCGCTCTCGTCGGGCGTCTGCACATACACACACGACCAATCCGAATTTAGGCGACCGGCGATGCGGCTCGCCTTGCGCAGGAGGATGGCGGTATACGGCGGATTGCTCGCCAGCGCGACGACAATGCGATCGACCGTCTTCGGCGCGACGACCGGACCGGCGTCCCGGCGCACGATCTCCTCGCGGGTCCGATCGACTGAGCTCGCGACCTCACGCAAGGCCAGCTCGCGCAGGGTCGTGAGGTTCTCCTCGGTGAAGAAATTGGCCATCGCGGCCGGCACCTTCTCCGCCCGGTAGATCTTTCCCTCGGTCAGCCGCTCGCGAAGATCCTCGGCTGAGATGTCGATGATCACCACCTGGTCGGCAATGGCGAGCACCCAGTCCGGCACGGTCTCCCGCACCGTAATCCCAAGGGTGGTCGCGACCACATCGTTGAGCGACTCGAGATGCTGCACGTTGACCGCGGAGATCACGTTGATCCCCTCATCCACGAGCTGCATCACGTCCTCCCACCGTTTGCGGTGGCGGACGCCCGGCACATTGGTGTGGGCGAGCTCGTCGACGATGGCGATTTCCGGGCGGCGCTCGATCACGGCATCCACGTCCATCTCGTCGAGCGCCACGCCGCGATATTCGACCCGCCGCCGGGGAACGACCTCCAGGTCGCCGATCTGGGCCTCGGTCTCCGAGCGATCGTGCGTCTCCACGAACCCGATGACCACATCCGCGCCGCGGCGCCGGAGCTCGTGGGCCTCGGTCAACATGCGGTAGGTCTTGCCCACCCCGGCGAAGGACCCGATGTAGAGCTTGAGCTTCCCCCGCTCACGCGGGGTGAGGACCTCGAGAAAGCTGGACGGGTCCGCCGGAGACGTCACGAGACGAGTCGAGAGCCGGCGCGTTACAACAGGGCGCCCGCCGGCCTGCGACGCGTGCAGTGCCGACGGGCCCGTTGCCGGGGGCGCATTGATACCGCGACCGAGTGCGCACCCGCGATCATATCCGTCATCACATCTTGACCAGGACCGCGAAGTTGAGCCGCGTCTCGGTCTTGCGCAGATCGGGAGACCAATCCGGCACCGTCGATCCCGGCGCCCCGGTATTGCCGCCTGGCGGCGTAATGCCGCCCGGTCCGACGAAGTACGGCACGTTCGCCTCCCGATGGATCAACTCGCCGCGAAAGGTGATGAACTGGCTCGGCATGTAGTCGAACGTGATGGACGTGTCCCACGCGTTATACGGGGTGCCAGGCGTGGTCGGGAAATAGGGTGTGCCCGAGGTCGCGTTCGCCCCATTGATCGGCGGCAGCAACACGAGATAGCGGCCTGGATTCGTGATGGCACCGGTGCCCATCGTCAGACCGAAAAGATCTTTGGCGAACCAGAACCGGTTGTAGAACATGTAGCCGAGGAAATATTGCGCCGGGCGGGCGGTCGTCCCACTCACGCATTCGACGCCACCGCCTGTTTCACAGCCGGCGTCCAGCGTCACCGAGAACGCCGACTTGTCGAATAGGGCCGTTGGATCATCGTAGTACTTGACCTCGAGGCTGTTGTCAGTGTGCAGGCGAAGCCGGGCGGGTGTGTTCGGCGTGTCGAAACCCCAGTAATCGTTGCTCAACGCCTGAATCGAGCCCGTCGGCCGCCACAGGATCTGTGTGCCGAGTCCCGGCGCATCGTTGAACATGCCATACGACTGCCACCCGTTGATGATCCATAGCTCGACCTTCAGCTTGTCGCTGGGAAAGGTCTGGATCCGGAGGCCTTCAAAGAACCACGGCGTGTTGGCGGAGACATAGGACGGCTGGTAGGCCCAGTTGTCGTAGTTGTAGTAGCTGAAGAGCCCAACATACGACAGAAAGATGCCGGCATCGAGGTTGATGCCATTCAACGCGTTCCAATGATAGCCACCGTACGCCTCGGAGATGTAGCGGTACGCATCGGCAAGGTTCCATTGGCCGCGAGCCGGGCTCGCGTCGTCCCGCGGCGTGAGCTCGGAATACAGCCCGAACTGGGTCATAAAGCGTCCGCGCACGTTGTCGTAGTGAAAATCACCGCCGACCCCGAGTTGCTGGACCTGCAGCTCGCCCGTGCGTCCAGCCTCGGCCGCCCCGTCGAGCGTGTGGTCTTTGGGGTTGGCGAAGTCGCCGATGTAGTTGACGTCGGCCCGGAACTCGCCGGTAAAATATTTGGTGTCGAGCAGCGCGGTCTTCTCCCGGCTGTTGCCATTGAGCCACGTGAAGTCCGCAAAGGCGAACGGCTCTCGCTTGTGCGGCTTGAGCGATCCGCTGTCCGCCGGCGCCCGCGCGGCGCTGTCGGCCTTCGCCGAGTCGCGCGCGCTCTGGGCGCCGAGCGGTGCGATAGCGACGGACAGCGTGAGCGCAAGACCACCAAATTGACTATGCCTGAACATGACAATCCCCTATATGATTGATGATTGGGGTCACCCGTGTGACGGCGCGCAGCCGGTCGGAGCCGGTCGGCTCACCGCGGCGCGCAAGCCGATCGTGGGTTCGTTACGGTCGGGAACGAGCCGGCGGCGCGTCGGAGGATTGGAGCGCCGAATCCAGGGCGAGATTGAGGGCCAACACGTTCACGCGCGGCTCGCCGAAGACTCCAAACTGCCGCCCCCGCGTATGCGCGGCGACGATGATCCGCACGCGATTCGGCTCGACCCGTCGCGCCTGGGCCACGCGGTTGACCTGCAGCGCCGCGTTGGCGGGCGAGATGTCGGGATCGAGCCCTGACCCCGACGCGGTGACCATGTCGGAGGGGATCTGCCCTTTGACGGCGCCCTCCTGGGCAACGGCGCTGTCCACCGCCTGCGCGATCAAGGTGTCGGCCAGCTTGCGGTCCGTCGGGCCCTTGTTGGTCGCGTTCGACGAGTCCCCCACATAGCCCGAGCCCGCCGCCGACGGGCGCGGGTGAAAATAGGTCGCCCCCGCGAATGCCTGCCCGATGAGCGCACTCCCCACGACGCGTCCGTCATCACGCCGCACGAGCGAGCCGTCAGCCTGCCGGGGAAAGAAGATTCGCGCTACACCGGTGACCGCACCGGGATAGACGATGCCGGTGATGAGCATGAGGAGCAGCGTCATCACGAGCGCGGGGCGGAATTGATTGCGCAGCATGGCGGTGCGACCGGTCAGGTGGCGAGGTGGACGGCGACGAGCAACACGTCGATGAGTTTGATGAAAATGAAGGGCACGATCACGCCGCCGACTCCGTACACCACGAGATTGCGACGGAGAATCGCCGCGGCACCCATCGGGCGGTATCGCACGCCGCGGAGCGCAAGCGGAATGAGCGCAACGATGATCAGCGCGTTGAAGATCACCGCCGAGAGGATCGCCGACTGCGGCGAATGGAGCCGCATGATGTTCAACGCCTGCAGCACCGGAAACGTGGCCACGAACATCGCCGGGATGATCGCGAAATACTTCGCGACATCGTTGGCGATCGAGAACGTGGTGAGCGAGCCTCGGGTCATCAGGAGCTGCTTCCCGATCTCGACGATCTCAATCAGTTTCGTCGGGTTGGAATCGAGGTCGATCATGTTGCCGGCTTCCTTGGCCGCCTGCGTCCCCGTGTTCATGGCCACGCCGACATCGGCCTGCGCGAGTGCCGGCGCATCGTTGGTCCCGTCGCCGGTCATCGCCACGAGACGCCCGCCGGCCTGCTCTCGCCGGATCAGCGCCATCTTGTCCTCGGGCTTGGCCTCGGCCAGGAAATCATCCACCCCCGCTTCCTGCGCGATCGCCGCCGCCGTGAGCGGGTTGTCACCTGTGATCATCACCGTGCGGATGCCCATCGCACGGAGGCGGTCGAACCGCTCCCGCATTCCCCCTTTCACGATGTCTTTGAGGTAGATGACCCCAAGCACCACGGCCGGGCCGCCCGATCGCTCCGCCACGACGAGGGGAGTGCCGCCCTCGCGCGCGATGCGATCGACGGCCGCGCGGAGCTCGCCGGGAATCGCGCCATCGTGATCGGCGACCCAACGCGCGACCATGTCACCGGCCCCTTTGCGAAGCTCGCCTCCACCCGCGAGGTTCACGCCGCTCATTCGCGTCGCGGCACTGAACGGGACGAAGACGACATCCGGGGTCGCGCCGGACGGATCCGCGGCCGCGCCCCCGCCATCGCCAAGCGTGCGGCCGCGCAGCCCGAACTTCTCCTTGGCGAGTACGACGATGCTCCGCCCTTCCGGCGTCTCGTCGGCGAGCGACGCGAGCTGCGCGCGATCGGCCAGACGCTCCGGGGTGACACCCGGCATGGACACGAATTCCACGGCCTGGCGGTTGCCGAGGGTGATGGTCCCCGTCTTGTCGAGCAGGAGCGTGTTCACGTCCCCAGCTGCTTCCACCGAGCGGCCACTCATGGCGATCACGTTCTGCTGGATCACGCGGTCCATCCCCGCGATGCCGATCGCTGACAGCAGGCCGCCGATCGTGGTCGGGATGAGGCAGACGAGCAGCGCGACGAGGACCGGGATTCCGATCGACGTACCGCTGTAGATCGCGAACGGCTGCAGGGTGACCACCGCCAGCAGGAACACGATGGTGAGCCCGGAGAGTAGGATCGTGAGCGCGATCTCGTTCGGCGTCTTCTGCCGCTCCGCGCCTTCGACCAACGCGATCATACGATCGAGGAAGGTCTCGCCCGGGTTGGCGGTAATGCGGATGACCAGGTAGTCGGACAACACCCGTGTGCCGCCCGTGACCGCCGACCGGTCGCCACCCGACTCGCGAATCACCGGCGCGGATTCACCCGTAATCGCCGATTCGTCGACCGAGGCGACCCCTTCGATGACGTCGCCGTCACCGGGCACCACGTCACCCGGCACACACAGCACGATGTCACCCCGCCGAAGCATCGAGGCCGCCACTGATACGATGTCGTGCTTCCGATCGACCGCCGGGATGCGCTTCGCCTGCGCTTGCGTCCGCGACTTGCGCAGCGCGTCGGCCTGCGCTTTGCCCCGCCCCTCTGCCATTGCCTCGGCGAAATTGGCGAATATCACGGTGAACCACAGCCACAGCGCGATCTGGAGCGTGAAGCCGAGGTTGCCGCGGCCGGCCGCGGCGTCGCGGATCAGGACGAGCGTTGTCAGCACACTGCCGATGAGCACCACGAACATCACCGGATTGCGCACCATATGACGGGGCGCAAGCTTGACGAACGAGTCGCCGATCGCGCGACGCACGATCTGGGGGTCGAAGAGCGGGCGCGGAGTCGCAGCCATGGGGCCAGTCGTCCTAGAAGAGTTGGCCGGCCTGCATCAGCAGGTGCTCGACGATCGGCCCCAATGCGAGCGCGGGGAAGAACGTCAACGCGGTGACGATCAGAATGACGCTGAGCAGCAGCGCCACGAACAACGGCGAGGTCACCGGGAACGTCCCGGCCGTTTCGGGCGACGCCTTGCGCTCCGAGAAAAAGCCAGCGAGCGCCAAGACGGGGATCTTCATCGCGAATCGACCGAACAGCATCGAGAACGCGAACATGGTGTTGTAGAAGTACGTCCCCCCAGTCAGTCCGGCGAAGGCACTCCCGTTGTTCGCCGTCGTCGAGCTGAACGCGTACAGGATTTCCGAGAATCCGTGAGGGCCGGCGTTGTTGAGGCCAGCCAGCCCGGCGGGCACCGCCGCGGCGACCGCGGTGAAACTGAGCACGACGAAGGCATACACCAGCACGAAGATCATCACCATGCGGATCTCTCGACTCTCGATGCGCTTGCCGAGATATTCGGGCGTG
>PMAE01000076.1 GCA_003152485.1 Gemmatimonadota bacterium
CCTCTTTCCCTTCCATGTTGCCACCGGGATTCGTCGCTGAGGCCCGGACATCGATCCCCCGCGCGGCGTGGATCGGGTTGCCCCGAGCTTCCGCCCAATAGGCGGTGGTCGTCCCAGCGGCGAACAGGACGAACATCGCGCTCCATATCGCCCACGCATGGCGCCCGTTGTTCACCATCCGGCCGAACATGTACACGAGGCCGGCCGGGACGAAGAAGATCGACACCATCTCGAGGAAGTTGGTCCACGGCGTCGGGTTCTCGAACGGANNCGTTGAAAAAGCCGCCGCCGTTAGTCCCCAAATTTTTGATCGCTTCCTGACTCGCGACCGGCCCCATCGCCAACGTCTGGTGGCCCCCGTCGAGCGTGGTGAGGTGCAGGTACGGATGAAAGTTCTGGATCATGCCCTGTTGCACGTAGAGCAGGGCGAGGATGAACGACACCGGCAGGAACAGGTACAACGTGCCCCGGACGAGATCGACGTAGAAATTGCCGATCCGCCCCGCCGATCGACGCGCGAGTCCCCGTACAAGTGCCACCGCGGCCGCCGTGCCTACCGCCGCGGACGCGAAATTGTGAAACGCGAGCTGCGTCATCTGGGTGAGGTAGGACATCNNACGACGTTTGGAAGGTGCTCCGGGTTGAGAGGGAACCCGTGCTGGAGCCGGAGGACCACGTAGGTCACCAGCATGCCCGCGGCACTGAAGCACAGCAACGCCGCCGTGTAACGCGTCCAGTGCTGATCTTCGCTGGGGTCCACGCCGGCAAGCCGGTAGAGGAGTCGCTCGACGGGACGCAGCCACTGCCACGAGCCGTCGAACACGCGGACGAGGTACAGGCCGACGGGTTTCGTGACCGCCAGTAGTACAATGGAGAAGAGGAGAATCTGCGCCCACCCGTTCATCGTCACGTCAGAACTTCTCCGGACGGAGCAGGGTGTAGATGAGATAGAGCAGAGTCGCCACCGACACGGCGCCCGCGATCATCGTATCGGTGCTCACGTGTGCTCCGGGTCCTGCACGGCCGCGTCGCGGCCCAACAGCTCCAGCCCGCGCACGAATGCCAGCATGAGCGCGAAGAACGCGATCGTGGCGGCGATGNNCGGCGATGTAGATGATGTCGAGCACTGGCCATCCTCCTCAATCGAGCGCGCGACGGACGTCACACGACGGACGTCGCACGACGGACGCGTCGGCCCACGGTGAACTCCCACGGTGCGGAGCTTAGAGGGTCGGGCGTGAAGACCGCGTGAAGGAGTGGCCGGATTCCCGTGAAGATTTCATGAAGACGCAAACGGGCATCGCGCCGCGGCCGGCCGCGGCCGAACGAATCAGACGTCGGGCTCGAGCTCCGCGGCGTCGAGGGCGGGCACCCGCAGCGTGAAGACACTCCCTCCGCCATCGCGCGGCTCGTAGGTCAGCGACCCACCCTGCGCCACGGCAAGACTCCGCGCGATCGACAGTCCAAGCCCCGCGCCGCCGATATCGGGCGATCCATCCACCGGTCGGTAGAACGGCTGGAAGATGCGGTCGCGTTCGGCAGCCACGACGCCCCGCCCGCGGTCGGCCACCTCGAACGCCAGCCACGGCGGCTCTCGACGCACCGCCAGTTCGAGCGGCGTCACGACGGGTGAATATTTGTGCGCATTCTCCAACAGGTTGACGAGTGCGCGGAGCGTATCCGAGAAATCGAACAGCCCGACCATCGGCGCGCGGCCGCTCTCCAGCTCGACGATCACCTCGCGCGTCGCCGTGTGTCCGCTGACCTGTTGGAGCGCCGCACCCACGAGATCTTCGGCATCGTTCGGCACGGGATTGCGCCGGTGCCCACCGGCCTGAATGCGCGACAGGTCGAGCAAATTCTCGACGAATCGGTTGAGGCGGTCCGCTTCCTGCTCGATCGTCGTGGCGCGCGCGTCGCCGGATGCCGCGATCGCGTTCGCGAGCGCCTTGATGGTCGTGAGCGGGGTACGGAGGTCGTGCGACACGGATGCGAGGACGGCGTCCTTCAGTTGATCCGCCCGCTGATCCGCCTGCCGCAGCGCCTCGGCATGCTCCGCATCCCGGACCAATCGCACGCGCTCCACGCCCAGCGCCGCGTAATATGAGAGCGCCCGGAGCACCCGCCGGCGCGACGGACCGAGATCGAGCCCCGTCGCGGCACCGATCGCCAACACGCCCACGATCCGGTCACGGACGTTGAGCGGCAGGAAGAGTACCCGCAACGGCTCGGCGAGCATGTCCGGCCCACCAGGGGACGCCACGCTCGAATCGAAGACGCTCGGTGCGTGGGGGTCCGTACGCGACGACGCCACGCGCGATGTGCCGTCCATCAGCACGCTGGCTTCGGTGCCGTATTCGGCGACCCAGTGCACCAACTGGCCTTCCGCAAGGACCGAAGGGCCCTCCGATGTCCGATCGCCCGATGCGCGCGCGGTCAGCACGATCGTACCGTGCTCGGGCTCCCGCAGATACACCTCGCACCAATCGACACCCTCCGTGCTTCGAATCACGGCAGCGACCGCCGACAGCGCCTCCTCGGCCCGTCCAGCATTGAGCGTCTCGGCGCCGAGGACGGCGATGCNNGTCGATTTCCGCGGAGCGGGCCTGGGCGGCGTCCGCCTGGGCACGCGCGCGGTAGAGAAGTTGCGCGGCGACCGCGCTGGTGCCAAAAAACGCGATCAACACGAGCCAATCCAGCGGGTTCGCGACGGCGAGTGTCCCGTACGGCGGCAGGAAATACCAATCGAAGAGCACGAATGCCGCCGCCGCGAGACCGAGGCCGAGCGCTCGCCCGACATGGGCGCTCGCGCCGAGGATCACGAGCAGGAAAACGAGTGCGACGTGCGCTTCGTTGAGCCGCGCACG
>PMAE01000009.1 GCA_003152485.1 Gemmatimonadota bacterium
CAGAAAACCGAGACCACTTCTGGCCTTGCTCTGTGTTTTACGGACAATCAGGAGATTCTCGCGCCATTTACAGTCAAGCAGTTCGATGACGTTGGCACGACATTCGTGGTGACTGTCGAACTGAACGTTCCAACCCGCACGGCGGTCGCGTCGCTATCGGTCAATGGCCAACTCACGCCCTCGGAGAAACCTCAGTTCCAAGTCATGCCTATCGGGACAGATGCGACCAAGGATTTCAGCGCAATCGGTGTGACGCTCGTGAATGAATATCAAGCTGGCGACGAAAAGACTTTCACGCCTCCATACGGAACTGTCGGGGTGAAGCTTCACCGATTCGCGCTGTCGATAGTCCCCGACTACGCCATGCTCCGGCGATTCTGAAATCCTATCGGCGAAGTGAGTGCTCTGCCTGCTCGCTGTGCGGTTGAGCGAGCCTTGTCGTCGTACGTCGGAGCTGGTTGAAGCGGTCAATTACATCTTCGACTCGCTGCTCTTCGCCGGCAGTGTGTNNTCGGCGCCGGCGCGCCTGTCCGCGTCACGGGGGCGAGACACCGCACACATGAGTGAGGTCGGCGGATGATCGCGCGGAATGGACGTGCGGTGTTGGTTGAATTGCGCCGACCGCCATCACGAATGCGCGCACTCAGGGGCCGTAGCTCCGTGCGACCGAGTGCGAAGTAGCAAGAGCGCGCCAATTCCGTGGGCTATCTGCGCGCCCTGATGCGGTGGCCAGTTATGCGCTGGCGGTTACATAGCGTATCGCCCGGTGACATTGCGCCACAGGTCTGAGCACGCCGCCATCTTCAGGCGCGACACTGGCGCGGACCTTCGTTCACCATTCACCGATATCTCACGGACGACGAAAGGAGAGGATCCTTACTTCCAGGCGGCTCGGATTCGGGACAGGATCATCGCGGACTACCAATTCTGGAATTGACTCGGCCTCTCCGTCGTGGGAGTTGCCGGATCAACGGACATCGTCGCCCATGCCCGCGTTCGAAACCTCGACCCACAACATGGTCCGTTTCGTGGTCCGTTTNNCGATTTCACGCAGCTAACCGTCCGGATGCCGTACTTTGGTCCCCCTGAGTGCGAATGGGGTTCGTTGTCATTGCAAGACACCGCGTTGCAGCAAGACGCCGCAGTGCGATTAAGGGAGCGGGTCGCCATCGTTCCCAGTTCGACGCCTGGAGCCTACCCGCTCGCCGCGCTCCGTGCTGCCAGCGCCGCACCCATCCAGCACCGAAGTCTCGGCGAGGGCCCGCACTAGCCGATAACGCTGGGTGTGAACGCATCACGGGGTGCTCCTCCGGCTGCCGAGCGACGTACTCTTCGCTACTGGACTTTACCGAGCGGGATGTCTCGATGGGCAAAGTGAATATCAAGACGCTCGCGGAGAGCGACCAGGAACTACTAGACGGGCCGATGATCTATTCACCGATCGGGTGGTGTCCCATCTCCAAGACTAGGCTGACCGGCTCGGGGTCACCTCCGACAACATCGAGCGACAGGCAGTCAAGGCACCCCGAGCGCAGCTTCTGCCGCGCGATCGGCGCGGCCAAGTGGGCGTATTCCCGCGAGGGTTACACAGAGTATCGGCCAGGTTACTACGGGTGTTGGCGGGATACGTCCGGTGCGGTATGTTCTGCCAATCTCGTCACTGGCCGCGTGCGGCAATGTGGCCACTCGCTCCTTTATGAATCTCCGGAGAAGCTCTGAATAGGATCAGCGAATAGCAAACTGCGCGGCGTGTAAAGCGTGAGTGGCAGAGGCGCATCACGAGCGAGTAACGGCTAGCTACCGGGCGAACGGGAAGATCATCGATGCTAGGGCTGGACGTCAGCAACGTAGTTCGCGACCCCGAACGGGAAGTCACCTGGGAGATCCTGACCTACCGAAAACTGGCTAGGGAAGAGGATGTTTGCGCGGTTCGGTATGCGTTTGCCAAAATGAAAAAGTGCGACACGCCCAAGCCTGGGTGCGCATCGCTATAGTCGCCGTGGTCGGCGCATGAGCAGCTTACATTTATCCTCATCGAAAGCGAGAGCTTTAGCTGGTCTTGGCGCTCGGACGACGTGGAGGGCGTTCGGGCTATGAGCGCTTAGTTGGTTATCTCGGCGCGCTCGCGGTAAATTTCTTCCACGGCCGATACTGATAGCTGTGACTCTGTTATCGCTGATGAGTCGGGTGAATAGCTATTAACTGGGTGATGCTTCTTGATTTACGGAACCTTCCCGTGTAGAGGTTGGTGTCTATGTTGGCATATGGCTCCAAAGTCGAGCAGGAACCGCCAAAGAGAGCTAGTGGGGGTATTCACCTCAAGAAGCACCTCGAAGAATGGCTCCCACTGCTTCGACGAGTACTTCGCATTCGGGGAGAACGAGGACCGATGAAAGCAGTCGACCTAAATAGGCTAGTAGAGCCCTACTTCGACTCCGGATTGTATCTCGCCGTGACTAGGGACAACACTAGGGTTGTGGCAACCGGCACGACGATTCAGGATGCTGAGGACCAAGCCGCCGCTCAAGGTTGCTCGGAGCCGGTTATTATGCGAGCGCCGAGCCGCGCGGCCATGGAAAATAGCCTTCACCTCTAAGAGTCGTGCCTGAGACATTTCTTTACTCTCAGTATCGTTCTCAGCCCGACATTCCTCCGGCAAGAGCCTTTCCGGCCGGACATGTAAATCACCTACCATTGATTGATTTGAAGTTGAGGATCGGCAGTTCGACGACTGGGCTCATAAAGGTATTGGTCGATACAGGATCCGCGTATTGTGTGTTCGGCCTCGATACCGCTAATAGATTGGGAATTGATGTCCGATCGGGAAAGCTTAGAAAGAACATCGGTGGGTTTGGCGGTGGCAGTGTTGATCTCTATTTCTTCAACATTGAGCTTGTCATGGATTCAATCAGATTGGATTGCTATGCAGGATTCATGAACCAAAACTTCCCGGGCAAGATTTGGGTAGGGTTGCTCGGGACGTACGATTTTCTCACCCAATTGCCCGTGGCTTTCGATATTAGGAACCTCCAGCTTCGGATCGGTTGACCGTGCTGGTCCTGGCTTTCGGCGTCGGGGCCATATTCTTCTTTATCGGGTTAATGCTGTCCCTAAGCAAGAGTGTAAAGGGTTCAGCAATCGTGACATTCTTGCTCGGTCTCCTCGGAGGCGGTACTGGCGGCCTAGTATTTGGGGGAGGCCACGTTGCTCTTACTGGGGAGAGCGGGGTATCTGTAGGGTGGCTGCTGCTCGCGATCGGCGTAGGTGGAAGCATCGGGGTCATATTAGGGACGTGCTGGAAGGTTTGGGCGCAAAGACGAGAAGTCAATATCGGCGTCAGCATCGTGCAGCCGAAGCTCGATCCGAACGACCAGATTCTCCCCGGAAGCGGGGGGTAAGCAGCGTCTCTGAGGCAGGAGCCAGGCGCGTCTTTGCTCAATGAAGGACCAAATCCACTAAGAGCGCGTCCGGGCGTGGTTCGTAGAGTGGCAGCCCGGGTTGGTGGTGCTTGAGGAACCATGCGTTGTTCTACACGACAGCCAATCTGGACGAGTGCGGTAGATCGTTGTCATTGCCAAGGCACCGGGTTGCAGCAACGTGGCATTCCAGGCGCAGACACCGTGGTCCGTTTCGTGGTCCGTTTCTCCCGGCACATTCCGTCATCCTCAGTGTGAAAACCGGCGCCGATGCCCGATTTCACGCAGCTAACCGTCAAATTGCCGTGTTTTGCCCCCCCTGAGTGCGAATGGGGTTCAGGGGGTCGCGGGTTCAAATCCCGCCGTCCCGACTACCAACCCACCGAACGTATCGGCCGTGCTTGAGGACAAGGGTGGTCTCGTCCGCCCATATGGTTACGCGTCTGCCATCGAGCGGCCCGCCGACGCACCGAAGATGCGCGTAGCTCTCGTCGGTGCGTGATGCGCGGCGCGGGTTCTTCGCCCGGGCAGGCTTGCGGTCTGGCATCAGTGCCTCAGGGCCGTATACGAGTCCTCGTTCCGCGCACCCACCACGCGGCACGGGTATACAACACATCACGTCGTGAGCAGCGCGACAATGTGCTCGCTGTGGCGTAAGCGTGATGACCGAACCCGGTGACTACTGTTACTGTTCTGTCTCGTCCGTGTAACGACGTTGCATGTCGGCATCTGCCGGACAACTTCGCTCTCGGGCCCGGTGCACATTGCCGACCATGCCGAATGTCATCGACCTACCGGCCACTGGAGACCCGACGGCAATCCTCAATGCGTTCGTGGTCGTCCGCCGTGCCGTGGTGTCCGAAGGGGGCGCGCTGTGCGATGAGTGGACGTCGAGTTGTCGGCGTCGCGCTTTCCGCATCAGCGCGCACAATCTGTCGGCCTATCTCGCGCTTCGCCGGTGGGATCTGCGTCCGTTACAGGCTGCGCTCGGACCATTGGGTCTCTCGACGCTCGGCCATAGCGAGTCGCATGTCCTGGCGACGCTCGATGCGGTGGCGGCGACACTGGGCGCGATTACTGGCGCCCCGGCGCCAGATATCACGCGCCCCTCCGTGCATGCCTTCGCGCGGGGAAAGCGACGGCTGGACCGGAACACCGAAGAGCTGTTCGGCCCCGCTCCCGGCCGTTCCGTACGCATCATGGTCACGCTCCCATCCGAAGCAGCAACCGACTACGAGCTCGTTCACCAGCTCATCAGTCGTGGCATGGACTGCGCGCGCGTCAACTGCGCGCATGATGATCGTGATGCGTGGATCGCGATGGCCGCCCATGTCCGCCGTGCCGCGCGAGCGTTGGGTCGCAACTGTCGGGTGCTCGTGGACCTCGCCGGACGAAAGGTGCGCATTGCGGCGGTGTTCCCCGAGGATGGCGCACGCCTCGTGCAAGGTGACAGGTTCCGGATCGGTCGTGCTCCGCTGGCGCCGCTTGTCGGCGTGTCCCATCAGGTCGAACTGGCACCGGATGTCCTCGACCGCCTGACCGTCGGCACGCAGATCTGGATCGATGATGGCCGCTTGGGCGCCGTTGTGGAGTCGGTCGAGGCGACCGGTGCGATCGTTCTGGTCGCTGACGCCCGGGGGAAGGGGGAGAAGCTCCGCCCGAACCAGGGTGTCAACGTGCCGGGCGTGGAGCTCGGCCTCCCGTGCCTCACCGAGAAGGATCTCGCCGACCTCGACACGGCTTTGTCGATCGCCGATATCGTCGGCTACTCTTTCGTCGAGCATCCCGTTGACGTCAGCACGCTCCAGGAGGAGATGACGCGACGGTTGCCGCCCGGAGCGCCGCTCCCGCGACTTGTGGTCAAACTGGAAGCGCGTGCCGCATTACGCGAGCTGCCGGACATTATCGCGACTGCTGCGTCGAGTCAGCCCGTCGGCGTGATGATCGCCCGCGGCGATCTCGCCGTGGAGATCGGCTACGAGCGGCTGGCGGAGATCCAGGAAGAGATCCTCTGGGTTTGCGAGGCGGCTCACATACCAGTCATCTGGGCGACCCAGGTGCTGGAGCGATTCGTGAAACACGGGACGCCGTCCCGGGCGGAAGTGACGGACGCTGCCATGTCAGCGCGCGCCGAGTGTGTCATGCTCAACAAAGGGCCACACCTCGGTGAGGCGATCACGCTGCTCGATCACGTGTTGACCCGGATGCACGGTCACATCCAGAAGAAAGCGCCGCAGCTCCGTGCGCTGGGCTTGTGGCAACATCTTGCGCACCGTACGGATAGGGCTCCAGAGTCCGCGGCGGCCTCCGTCCATGCGTAGGCGCACAGGCTGCATCGAGCCTTGAGCTGGACGCGGCTTGAGGGACACGCGGCCGGTGTCCGTTCTGGTGTCCGTTCGACCCGGCAAGGCGCCATGGTTGGCCGCGCACTCGGGCAGGAGACGGGGCCGTCAGGGGGAAATCCGGCAAGGTGCCGGACTTTGGGGCATAATCGACTCGTCTGATAGGACGTGAGGTCGGTAGTTCAACTCTACCCAGGCCCATATGTCGCATATGCCTGTGACGCCCGAGCTTAGTCGCTGGGGCGTTGTCGTGTCGTGAGGGGGCTTGACATGGGGACCAGCCAGCATTATTGATTAGTCACTCAATTATGGCACGCCCAGTCTCCATCACCGACGATTCCATGCTCCGCGCTGCCCGCGAGGAGTTCCTCGCGCACGGCATTCGCGCCACCTCCGCCGCGATCGCGCGGCGCGCCGGCGTCTCGCACGGGATCCTTTTTCACCGCTTCGGCAGCAAGGAGGCGCTCTTCGCCGCGGCGATGCAGAGCGCCGAACAGGCCGCCGGCCCGCTCGTTGACCTGCGCAGCCGTGGCGGCAAGGGCGACGTGCGGGAGACCCTGGTCGAGCTGGGCGAGCTGCTGCTCGACCGTTTCTTCGTCGTCATCCCAGCGCAAGTGATCACGTGGGCAAACCCGAACTCGGGCAAGACCGCGAAGCCGGGCAAGACCGTGAATCCGGTCAAGGACTTCAAGGAGAAAGGCGTCCGCGGGCAGCGACAGTTCGCGCAGTACCTTCGGGCGGAAGCCCGACTGAAACGGATCCGGGACGTCGATCCATACGTTGTGGCGCAGACGTTCAGCGGGGCGCTCTGGTTCTACGCATTCGAGCAGGTGACGGGCGCCAGACTCCGCGGCGCGAACGCCGCGCCCGAGCGCGGCGCATTCGTCCGGCAACTCGTCGACTTCATCTGGGGAGGACTGCAAGCATGAGTGACCACCGACGGCGTCGCGTCCTTTTTTTTCGGCCATTCTTGACTGTGTACTCAATAACCAGTGTTGCCCTGTCGCTGGCCACGCCCGCGACGGGCATTGCGCAGCAACTCCAGCCGCTCGCCGAGTTCCTGGACCACACTTCCGCGCACAATCCGGACACGCGCGAGGCGCGCGCCACCGCGGCACAGCGCGCGCACGAGGCGAGCCAAGCCTGGGCACGCCTGTACCCGACGGCGACGATCCAGGCGAGCGCCACCGCCAATCAGTACCTTGGCGCGGTCGACATCCCTGTGGGTCAGCCGGGCACGGCAGGCGCCACGACTCGCCACGTCGTGATCACGCCGACTGACCAGCGGGATGGAACGCTGACGCTCGCCGTGCCGCTCGTGGATGTCTCGACGTGGCGCGGCATCAGCGCGGCGGCGGCGACCCGCGACGCGCAGGACGCGCGTCTCCGCGCCACCGACCTCACCGTCCAGGCGACGATCGCCCGCACGTACTACCAGTTGCTCGGCGCCGCCGCCGTGGGCCGCACCGCGCGTCGCACGCTCGCCGCCGCGGAGGACAACGTGCGCTTCGTCGAGACGCGCGTGCGCGCCGGTCTGACCGCCGACCTCGACCTGAAGCGCGCGCAGGCCGAGTTCGAACGCGACCGGCAGGCGATCGAGGATGCCGACTACACCATCATCACGCTGCGTCGCTCCCTCGAGGAGGGAGCATGGGAGCTGTGATCCCGCTAACCGATGCATCGCGCCGACCGGAGCATTTTCCGATCGTTACCGTCTGCATCATTGTCGCGAACTTTGCTGTCGTTGCGCGCGAGCTCGCGGGCGGGGACGCCTTTGTGCTCAAGTGGGCGGCGATCCCGGCGCACATCACGAGCGGTCACGATTGGGGGACCGTGCTCACGGCCCTATTCCTGCACGGCAGTTGGTCACACATTCTCGGGAACATGGTGTTCTTGTGGGCCTTCGGTCCCGAGATGGAAGACGCGATGCATCGAGGCCGGTATCTGGTGTTCTACCTGGTGGGCGGGTTGGTTGCTATGGTCGCACAAGTTGCGATCAGCCCCAGTTCGACGGTTCCCAACCTGGGTGCGAGCGGCGCCATCGCCGCGGTGATGGGCGCATTCTTGGTGACATATCCGCGTGATCGCATCCGATCACTGCTCTTCTTGTTTGTGTTCGTGCGCGTCACCTTCATCCCGGCGGTTCTGCTGATCGGTGTGTGGTTTGTCATGCAGCTCGTCAACGTCGGGTCGGTAGCTGCGGTTCAGACGGGCGGAGTGGCCTACGTCGCGCACGTCAGTGGGACGCTCTTCGGGATTCTCACTGGGCGGCTGTTCGAGGACCGTGGGCGGGTCCTGGAGTAGGTGCTCATCGGGAGCTCGTGACAGGAGATCGCGCAGCCATGCGTCCCGGCGAGTCGCGCGTCGCAGGTCGCTGGCCAATGCATCACCGCCAGCACACCACGGCCGCCGCCTAGACTGCGCCTTCTCCTCGTTGAGGGCCGGATGCTCCGCATCGCTCACCTTTCGGATCCGCATGTCCTGTCGCCGGCCGGCGTGGAGTGGGGCAAGATCCTGTTCAACAAACGCATCACCGGGTATGCCAATCTCGTGCTGCATCGGGGGCGCGCGTTTCGCCGCGAGTACTTGCTCGCCGTGCTCGACGCCGCCGCCGCATGCGCCGATCACGTGGTCATCACCGGCGATATCACGAATCTTGCCCTGGAGAGTGAGTACGCCGAGGCGCGACGAGTCGTCGATTCCGTCGCCCGCAGGGTGGAGGTCACGGTCGTGCCCGGCAACCACGACATCTACTTGCCCTCGATCCAACGCGAGCGCCGTTTCCCGCGGTATTTCGGCAAGTTCCTGGTCAGCGATCTGCCGGCGTTCGCCGTCGAGCTGCCGGCTGGGGCGTATCCGTGCGTGAAGCTGCGCGGGCCAGCTGCGATCATCGCGTTGTCGAGCGCCGTGCCGCGGCCACCGTTTGTCGCCGCCGGCTATGTTGGCAAAGTCCAGCTGGCAGCGCTGGAGAAGGTCCTGGCACACCGCGAGGTGACGCGGCGGACGCCGGTGATCCTGATCCATCATCCCCCGGTCGACGGGCGCATCCGGCTGGCGCAGCTGCGGGACGGATTGGTGGACGCTGCCTCGCTGCGCCGCGCGCTGGCGCCGCTGGCGCGCGGGCTGGTGCTCTTCGGCCATCTGCACGTCCGCCTGCGATGCGTGCTGCCGACGGCGTCGGGCGCGCTCGATGTGATTTGCGCGAGCGGGGCGGCACTGGATCATCCCGACCCGTCGATCCGGGCCGGGTTCAACCTGTACGAGATCGACGACAATGGGGCGATCGCCACGGTCGAGGCTCGCGTCCTCGACCCCTCGGACGGTACATTGCGCCCCGCGATGATCGTGGAGCGAACGGGTTGTACATAGGCTGACGATGAGTCGTCCATGAACTACCGGCGCGTGCTGTTTGTCTCCGAACTCGGGGGCGATGCAACCGTGGGGGTCGCCATGATCCGGCAAGTGGCGCCGGTCGCCGAGTTGCTGGTGGTGATCGCGCGTGTGGGGGAGCGCAAATTCGCCTGGTTCTCGGGCGAAGCGCCCGGCGATCTGAACGAAGCGGTTACCGCCTCGGTCGATGCTCTTCGCAGGTCGACAACGGACGCAGCGAGGAGCGTGGAAGTCAAGGTGGCGTCCGATCTGGACGCCGGCACTCTCGCGGAGATCGCCGCCGCGTCGGAGATCGACCTCGTCGTCGTGGCCGGCCCGCTCCCGCTGGGCGTGATCGCTGCCCTCGCGAAGTTGCGCAAGCGACGCCCCGTCGCGGTGCTGTGGAGCACACAGGCCCCGTTGGGCAATCGTCCGATCACTGACATCCGATGCGAGGCGATCGGTTCCCGCGCTCGGGCAGCGGTCGCTGCCTTTCTGCGCGACCATGGCGACCCACCCTCCGCGCCACCGTCGTGCTGCTCGCGTCGCAGATGCACAATCGCGAGGCCGTCCTCGGCATCGCCGGCATCGAGGCGCAGGTGGAGCTCGTGACGCCGGCCGCACTAAGGAAAGGGGCGATCGACTTGTTGGTGCTGGCTCGGTTTCCTGGCGTTTTGCTCACCCACTCGTGGCCCGCACCGATCCTGATCCTGCCGCCGCTCCCGGCGGTCGGGCCAGTCGTGCAGCGCCCGATCGATGTGGCCGATCTCGTCGATGACGGCGGCGTCATGCGCGCGAGCGTTCACTACGCCGGCGGGATCGGGCGTTCCGACCCGATCCCCGATCAGGATGTGGCATTCGTGTCGGCTGGCCGGATCGCGACCGTGATTACCACGCGCAACGGTGAAGGAGAACTCGCTCCCGGTCTCGCCGGCGAATCGTTCGGCGTCTTCCGCGTCGCGGAACGCACGGCGTCCGATCCGCTGGCCGCCATCGAGCAGGAGATCACGGTGATCCGCCCGGGTTCGTGGCCGCTCCTGCTCTTCGACTCCGAGCTCGCCGATCGCGACCTCGCCGTGCTGGCGGGACTCGGAGGGCAGGAGGCACCCGAGCCGCTGGCGGTGCGCATGCGCCCAATGCGAAACTGCAACTCGATCCGCGCACGGCTGCGCGCTGCCGGGCTTCCGACGCGCGTGGCCGACGCCAGTGCGGTGCTGGACGAAGGCGCGGCGTTCGATGTGCCGGAGGCCGTGGATCCGGTACGGCTGGCGCGCGTCGGGGCACGGATGCGGGCGGCGGGATTCGCGGAAACCAGCCCTACTATTACCAGAAACGGCAGTAATTACTACGGTACGAGATCAGCGCGGAGTCGAGCTGTTGGCGGAGGCCGGCTTCACGCCGGTGGCCGCGATCCGGATCGCGACCGCCAACGGCGCCCAGTCCCTGGGCGCGTCCGATCACATTGGCACGATCGCCAAGGGCAAACAGGCCGACCTGGTCGTGATCAATGGCGACCCGTCGTGGCCACGGTGTTGGGCGTGCCGGGGCGACGCGCGCGTCGCCCCTTCCGGTGGTTCCCCTACTTTCTCGCTGTGCGCTGCCAATGCGCTACGCGATCCGCCAACTTCGCCGCCGCCGCCTCGATTCGCCGGTGGTGGTCGGCCAACCGCGCCCGGTCGATTTCGAGCTGGTCTCGATAGCCCGCCAGACTGCGGTCCATCGGTGCCGGCGCGGGCCCGCCGTACGGGGTCCGCACGGCGATGAAGTGCTCAGGAGTCCCAATGCGGCGGAACTCGGCTTCGGCCAGGTCGGGGGGGCGGTCCACCGCGGCAGCGAATGCGGACGCGAATACGGCATAGGGAACGGTCGCCAGGGTCTGACCCTGCTCGCCCATGTGACGCGCCAGCCGCGAGCAGATACTGTGCGCCTGTCCGAACGAGATGCCTTCGGAACGCACCAGTGAGTCCGCGACTTCGGTGATCGTGATATACGACTGATCGATGTGGCGGCGGACCACGGCCGTATTGATGGTCGCTACCTCCAAGAACCCATTGAGCAGCGCGACTACCCGTCCCGCGGTGTCGAAGGCACGGTAGCCCATCTCCTGGGCCTCGTGCTCGGTGTCGTTCACGTCCGTGAACGGCGTATTGTGCGCGGCGAGCATGACCCCGTCGCAGCAGGAAGCGCCGAGCGAGCACATGGTGCGGAGATGCTCGATCGGCACGGGGTTCCGCTTCTGCGGCATGATCGAGCTGCGCTGGACAAATGCGTCGGGTACATGCAACTGGCCGACTTCGAACGCGGCCCATTGATTCAGGTCCTGCACAAAGCGACCGACGTTGAGAAACATCACCTTGAGGGCGGCGTAGACACCGGTCGTGCCATCGGCCGCCGCGATGCAGCCATAGGCGTTTTCCTGGACCCTGGCGAACCCCAACAGCTCCGCCATCCGCGGGCGGTCGATCGGGAAGCCGGTCGTGGTGATGGCGGCCGCTCCCATGGCGGATTGGTCGACCATGCGCAGGGCCTGGGACAGGCGGTCCAGGTCGCGGAGCAACACCTCGATCAGCGCGGCGAGGTAGTGTCCCCAGGTGGTCGGTTGCGCAGGTTGGCCGTGCGTGTACGCCACCACCAGCGTGTCGCGATGACGGGTGGCCACCGCGATCACGCCATCGATCAGGTGTACGAGCCCCTCTGACAGCGCGAGGACGTTGTCCCGGAGCGCCAGGTTGAACAGCGTGCGATCGATGTCGTTGCGGCTCCGCCCGGTGTGGAGGCGGCCGGCAACGGCAATGCCGAGGCGGCGTCGAAGGTCGTCCTCGATCACGCAGAAGAGATCCTCTTCCGTCGAGCCGACTCCGACCTCATCGAGCCGGGACGCGACATCGGTCTCGATGGCGTCGAGCGCGTTGAGGATGGCCGCGGCCTCGGCGGCCGTGAGCAGTCCCTGTTCGGCCAGCATGACGGCGTGCGCGTTATTGACGCGCATGAGATGGCGCCAATGGTGACGCTTCATGTTCTCGAACAGCGGCCCAAGCACCGTGTCTCGATAGACGGGCGCGGGGAAAGCGGCGGCGGTGGTCACGCTGAGAACATGTTGCCATGGTCCCCGTTCAGCCAGTCCGCGTTCACCCACTTGTCCGCTGAACGGCGGGCGCGCAGCTGAATACCAACGCTGGCGGCGCAGGGGAGATCGATCGCCGCCGACCGGGCGAAGGCGGCGCCGGCCGCGGCCTGCGTGCACAAATCAGCGTCGGCGGACGGCGGCCGCGCTGAGCGAGGCTCATCGACTTGTCGGTGCGCCAGCGTTCATGCCATCGACCGGGTCGAACGTCTCTCCGATGAAGTGTCGGCGCGTCTCGGCATTGGCGACGACCGCGCGGTGGTGCGCCGCGGCTCGCGGCGGAGTTCAGTCGGGACACTCCCGTCGATCCGGTCGGGGAAAGGCTGACATGGCAGAGCCTGGTGCGATCGATGCGGCCCTACATAAGGTGAGCCAAGATCCCCGACAGACCAGTGGCACGCTCGCGAGTAGCTTGCCCAGAGGGGTTGGTCTGGTATGCTATGGTCGCAACGCACAGTCGAGCGCGCACATTGAGAGGGAGGCNNTGACACCGTGTCGGACGTGGCTCAGACGATCGCTGATGATTCGCTGGATCTCTCGACCGGGGCTCCTGCCATCGTCGCCACCGACGGCGACCCGGACGCGAATGGGGCCATTCGCGTCGCGCAGCTGCTCGCCTCGGCTACGGGAAGAGCCCACCCACCCGACTGACATAATCAGTGGAGCAGAGCCGGGCGTCACGCTAAAGGGAGGCGTCAGTTCGACGGAGGAGCCAAATGCAGTGTATCGATGTTCACGGTCAACTGTCGCATCCGGGACTCGACATTGGATACGAAGGAGATCCGCACGTGGCGACGAAACGGGGAATCAAACAGTGAGCGAAGAAAGGCAGTGCGGCCAACCTGCCGGTATGGGACGACCGGGAGACGGCGTCGACCGGCGCAACCTACGAGGCATGATGTACCCCATCCGAGCGTGTTGATCGACTCGCGGTCCGTGGCCGCGGACGAGGTGATTCGCGGCGACGTCTGCATCATCGGGGCGGGGCCCGCCGGCATCGCGATGGCGTGCGCAATGCGGAAGCAGCCGTTCCGCGTCGTGCTCCTCGAGAGCGGCTCTTTGTCGCCCCAGCCGGCGACCCAAGCGCTCTATCGCGGCCGCAACGTCGGGCGCGAGTATTTCCCGCTCGACGGCTGCCGCGTGCGGACGTTCGGGGGGAGCACGCAACGCTGGGGCGGGTGGTGCCGATCGCTCGACCCCGAGGATTTCGAGGCGCGGCCCTGGGTCCCGGGCAGCGGATGGCCGATCCGACGTGAGGACTTGGCGTGCCATTATCGGCGCGCGCGCGAGCTGTGTCAGCTGGTGGTCGCCGAAGGCGAGATCGACTCAGGGCCGCCGTTGCCGGGGCGTCCTCGGATACCCTTGACCGGCGGGCTGACCACCACGGTGTACCAGTTCAGCCCGCCCACCCGCTTTGGCCCAGCGTACCGGGAGGAGCTCAACCAGGCGGAGAACATCGCGGTGTACCTATCGGCGAATGTCGTGAGGCTGGAGGGTGGCGAGCATGGCGGCCCACTCCGGGCCGCCATCGTGCGCACGCTCGCCGACAAGGCCTTCCGCGTCGAGGCTCGAGTGTTCGTGCTGGCGGCCGGGGGCATCGAGAACCCGCGGATCCTCTTGGCCTCGCGCGACGCACGCCCCGACGGTCTGGGCAACGAGAACGACCTGGTGGGCCGCTTCTTCATGGAGCATCTGCATGTGCCACTGGGGTGCTTCGTCCCGGTCCGACCGAACACGAATCTGTCGCTCTACGTGGAAGGCAGGCGAGGCGTGCAGCGACCGCTGGGCGCCCTGACTGTGACGCCGGAGGCGCGCCGTGCGCAGCGTCTGTACGGCTTCAGCGCCGCCTTCTTCCCGCCAACCCGCAAGTCGGTCGCCACGGTGCTGCGGGACCAGGCCCGGCTTCGCCACCCGTGGCGGCTGCACGCGGCATCGATCGCCCGGAGCGGCACGCTCGGATTTGGACTCCGCGTGCTGGATGGGCTGATCCGGCATGGGCACCTGGCGCTGGCCGCGGGAACGGCCCCGGTGCTCCGACCCGGGGTCCGGCAGGTGTACGAGATCATGGGACGCGGAGAGCAAACTCCGCTCTGGGAAAGTCGGGTCACAGTTGGCCGGGATCGCGATCGCCTCGGTGTGCCGATCGCCGAGCTTGACTGGCGCGTCAGCGCGGGCGACCTCGCCAACATGATGGCCAGCTTGGAATCGATCGGTCGTGGATTGCTGGCCAGCGCCGCCGGTACCTTGTACCTCCCCGAGGATTCCGGCGCAGCCTGGGCGGACCGGATCACTGGAAGCTGGCACCACATCGGCACGACCCGGATGCACGCCGAGCCCGCGCACGGCGTGGTCGACGCGCAATGCCGAGTGCACTCCGTGCCGAACCTCTACGTGACCGGCAGCTCGGTCTTTCCGACGGGCGGCTACGCCAACCCAGTGCTGACGACCGTCGCGCTGGCGCTGCGGCTCGCCGACCACCTCACGCAGAGCCTGACGGGCCGTCTGCCGCCCTGACGCGGTCGAACAGCGCTAGGGCTACCTCACAAGCTGTGCGCCAAACCGGCCACGCATCACATCCGAAGGCTGGGGACGCTTCCGGCGTACGGAATGGACCGGGGGAGGAAGTGGCCGGTGCACGCGTCACGTCAGAGTTCCCCTGACAGCGCACAAGGAGTTCCCCGATCCGGGTGCTGGCAGCACGAGTGTAACTATTCCCGCATGAGTACCATACGTGCCGTAACGATTCAGGTTGGCCGCGACCTGCTGAACGCTGATCTCGCGGTCCCTCCCCAAGCGCGCGGGGTGATCATCTTCGCGCACGGGAGCGGCAGCGGCCGGCTGAGTCCTCGCAACCGCGCCGTGGCCGCGGCGCTCAACGATGCTGGTTACGCCACGCTCTTGGCTGACCTCCTGACTGGCGATGAGGAGGCGATCGACACGTACACGCGCCAGCATCGCTTCGATATCGAGTTGCTCGCAGAGCGTCTGGTGGGCATCAGCGACTGGGCAGCGCACGATCCGGCGACACGCCATCTATCCATTGGCTATTTTGGTGCGAGCACCGGCGCTGCCGCGGCCCTCGTTGCCGCTGCCCGTCGACAGGGCATCGTGCAGGCCGTAGTGTCCCGCGGCGGGCGACCGGACCTGGCCGATGGGGCGCTGCGGGCGGTGATCGCGCCGACACTCTTGATCGTCGGCAGCCGCGATCCCGACGTACGCAGGCTCAACGAAGCGGCTCTCGCGATGCTTCCCCCTACGGCGGCGCTCGAGATCGTGCCGGGGGCAACGCATCTCTTCGAGGAGCCGGGGACGCTCGACGTCGTCACGCGCTTAGCCCGTGAATGGTTCGACCAGCATCTGCACGCCTCGCCGCTGACTATCGGGTAAGGTCGGTCGACGGTGAGTCGTCGGCCCAAGAGGCAATGCCAGAACTAAGTGCGGGACGTCTGCTATTCCGCGAGACTGCGATGGGCGTCGAAGTGCTCTTGGTTCACCCGGGTGGCCCATTTTGGGCGCGAACGGATGTTGGCGCTTGGTCGATACCCAAGGGAGAGTTCGAGGGCAGCGAGGAGCGACGTCTGCATCGGACGGGACACGCTTCGCCGACCGCCAGAGCGCAACTCAATTCAAGCGGGGGCACGACCCTCGGCGTGCGAAGGGCCGCCGAGGCGTGGGTGGGCGGCCACGTTCGCGGACTCGTGAAGCCGCGCGCGCCGCATTCGAGCGGCGAATCCCACTCCTCTGCAGGATCGCCGATGGCCAGCCGTTGGCGTTCACGAGGCGCCGGAAAGAGGACGACCGCACCACGGTGATCCGCGGCGCAGAATCGGCCTCCATTGCAGATCCAACAACCTCCTGACATACCCACCGGGCACGCCGGAACCGGTCGTGAAGGAACAGGCTGCCCTCTACGGGCTGGCCCTAGGGCAGGATGCGGAAGTCTATACGATCCCGGTCCGGCCGGGCGAATCCCTTCGACGGGACCAAGGTCGGATTCTGGATGGAACGAGACGATGGCAAGCCCCTGACGATTCTCGCCGGTGGTTCTGTGCAATTTCACCCCGGTGCTAACATCTACCGGTCTTCTCACGTCAAGGCCGCAGTCATGAGCATTCCGTCGGACAAATTGGCGCCGCTGACGGCGTCCGAGATCGCCGGTTTGTCGTCGACAGAGGCCGCGTCGCGGCGAGTCGACTTCGGTCCGAACGCCGTCGTGGAGGAGCAGGTCCATCCTCTTAAGAGGATGGCGCGTCACTTCTGGGCACCCGTGCCCTGGATGCTCGAAGCGACGATCGTGCTGCAAATTATCCTCGGCCAGCGGCTGACGGCTTCGATGATCGCAACGCTGCTCGTCCTCAACGTATTGCTCGCAACCTTTCAGGAAAGTCGGGCGAACGCCGCTTTGGCGCTTCTGAAGCAGCGCCTTACCCTGAAGGCGCGCGTCAAACGCGACGGCATCTGGATTGATGGCGCGGCGGCGGACCTGGTTCCCGACGATATCGTGCAGATTTCGCTCGGAGACGTCGTTCCCGCCGATATCCTGCTCATCGACGGCTCATTGTTGCTCGATCAATCCATGCTAACCGGCGAATCGATTCCGGTCGAAACGGAGGCCGGAAAAACCGCCTATGCCGGCGGCCTGGTGCGTCGCGGCGCTGCCATCGCGCGGGTTACGGCCACGGGAACCCGGACCTATTTCGGGCGCACCGCGGAACTGGTGAGCCTCGCCCATGTCGAGAGCGCCGAGCAGAAGGCTGTGCTCAGCGTCGTTCGCAATCTGACGGTCATCAATTTTGTCATTGCGGTCGGCATTGTGGCGTATGCGCTCGCGATCAGAATCAGCGTTGAGCAGATCATGCTGCTGGTTCTGACGACGCTGTTGTCCGCGGTGCCAGTCGCCTTGCCCGCGACCTTCACTCTGGCCGCTGCGTTGGGCGCGAGAACGCTGGCGATGAAGGGAGTCCTGCTGACCCGGCTGTCCTCATTGAACGAGGCGGCCATGATCGATGTGCTATGCGCCGATAAGACCGGCACACTGACCATGAATGAACTGGTGGTGAGCGCGATCTGCCCGATCAAGTCGGGCTATGACGAAGCCGATGTCCTCGGCTTCGCGGCACTGGCCAGCTCTGCGGAAGGCCAGGACCCCATCGATTCCGTCATCCGGGCGATGGTCGCCAAGGGCAAAGGCCCGGGGCGCGCGCCGCAGACCGCTTCGCGCTTCACGCCGTTCGATCCGGTGGTGAAAATGGCCGAGGCGATCGCCACCGATACGGGTCGCGAGATTCGCGTGGTCAAGGGCGCCCCTGCGGTCGTCGCAACGGTTGCGCCCCTGACGCCGGCAGCCGCGACACAACTGGACGCGCTCACTGGGGCGGGATATCGAACGCTCGCCGTGGCCGCCGGGCCAAGGAATGCGCTTGAGCTGATCGGGCTCATCGCGTTCAGCGATCCGCCCCGCGCCGATTCGGCGGAATTGCTGACCGAATTGCGGTCGTTGGGCGTGGTCCCTGTCATGATCACCGGCGACGCTGCCGCCACCGCGGTGACCGTCGCTCATGCGATCGGGCTCACAGGAGCAGTTTGTCCGCCGGGGAACATTCCTGAGAGCGTCGGGCCCAGGGATTTCGCTATCTATGCCGGCGTTTTTCCGGAGCAGAAGTTTAACCTGGTCAAGGCGTTCCAGAAGCAGGGCCATGCGGTCGGCATGTGCGGCGACGGCGCCAACGACGCGCCGGCTCTGCGCCAGGCGCAAATGGGCATCGCCGTCTCAACGGCGACAGACGTTGCCAAAGCCGCGGCGGGTGTAGTCCTGACCGAACCGGGTCTGGGCGGCATCGTCGCCTGCATCAAGGAAGGACGATCCGCGTTCCAACGCGTCCTGACTTACACATTGATGCTGCTCGTCAATAAATGTGTGACGCTCATCGTGCTTGGCGCTGGCCTGATCATCACGGGGCACGCGGTGCTGACGCCGCTTTTGCAGGCGCTGTCGATGCTCACTAACGACTTCGTGACCATGGCGCGAGCGGCGGACCGGGCGCGGCCATCCGCCTACCCAAACGCCTGGCGGGTGAAAAACCTCACGCTCGCCGCGGTCCCTCTCGGTTCGTTCAGGCTTCTCTACCTCGTGGCGATTCTCGCCTTAGGCTGGTACTGGCTGCGCTTGAGCCCCGGCGAGATGCAGACGCTCACCTTCACCATGCTGGTCTTTGCAGGTCAGGGAAATGTCTACGTTCTGCGCGAGCGCGGCCGCCTTTGGCGCTCGCGCCCCGCGCCGGTCATGCTGCTTGCCTCCGGCTGTGATCTCCTCCTGG
This sequence comes from Gemmatimonadota bacterium, assembly GCA_003152485.1. GTDB lineage: Bacteria > Gemmatimonadota > Gemmatimonadetes > Gemmatimonadales > Gemmatimonadaceae > Palsa-1248. The sequence continues at coordinate 18,569 of PMAE01000009.1, forward strand.
TCGCCGTTTTTGCCGCGGGAGGCATCTTGATGAGTCCGCTTCCAATTTGGATTATAGCTTCGCTGGTCGCAACGACGGGCCTATTCTCCCTGGCGATGGACTCGATCAAGCTGGCGGTGTTCGCGCGGATACGAATTGATTAGCACCAACCGGTTGGCCGGTGGCGGCGCGCCATACAAAGGCTCATACCAACGGACAATTCCTATGGCCGTTAGTGTAACAGAACGTGCTTTTATGTTACACCAACTATCCGGTCCCGGCGCGGCGCTGTTCACGGGCGTCGCCACGCGAGGCTCAGCAGAAACCCGCTTGCCGCAACGACGACAATGAATGGTCCAGTTTCCCGATGAAGCCGGGCCGCGAGCCAGCTGCCCGACACCGTGGCGACGACGGCGCACATCGAGGCGATGACCAGCATGCCCTGGATGTTCACTGCGACGCGCCTGGCCGTGGCGGCTGGAATGATGATCAACGCGCCCATGAGTAAGACGCCCAGATAGCGCAGCCCGAGCGCGATCGTCAGCGCAAACATTTGCAGGTACAGCAGGTTGAGTCGGCGCACGTTGATACCGGCCGTGCGGGCGATGTCGGAGGACACCAGCATGACGATCAATCGGTTGCGCTGCGTGAGGACGAATACGATCACGGCGCTGGCGGCCACGACGCCGAACACTAGCTCGGGCCAACCGAGCGCCCCGACACTTCCGAACAGGGCCGCAATGAGATCCTCCCCCGAGGTCATCACGCTGCCGACGGCGAGCGCTGCCGTAAACACGACGCCGATGACCGTCTCCGTTGCGAGCCGCGACTGTTCCTCGAGTGCCCAGACCAGCAGCGCGCCAAAGAAGAGCATCGCGATGGCACCAACGAGCGGGTGAAGGTGGAGTGCGAGCGCCACGCCGATCCCAGGCAGCGCCACATGTGACAGCGGGTCGGCGGCGAGCGACATGCGTCGCATCACGGCGAACGAGCCGATGAGGCCGGCGGCTACGGCCACGACTACAGACAGGAGCAACGCTTCAGGGGTCATGCCGGCCGTTCGCTGAGCGGCGTTCCGTACGGATCATGCAGCAGATCGCGCGTCAGGATCGTTCGCGGCGGTCCCATGCACGATTGGTTGGACCCCAGACACAGGACACTGGTCGAGTACCGGTGGACCACGCTGAGCTCGTGCGAGACAAACAACACCGTGAGGCCCTCAGTTTCGTTTAGCCGGCGCAGTGCCTCGTTTAGCTGCTCCTGGCCTGGCTTATCGACGCCAGCCGTCGGCTCATCGAGCACCAGGACCGTGGGATTCCCAGCCAAGGCGAACGCCATCAGCAGACGTTGAAACTGGCCGCCTGACAGCGTGCCGATCGGACGTCTGGCAACATCGGCTGAAATCCCAACGAGGTCCAAGACCCGCGAGACATCTGCGCCGCCGCTCCCACCAAGCTTCACACGCGCCCGCAGAAAATCGTAACCGGTAATCGGAAGATCACGTTCGAGATCGAGTTGCTGCGGCACATACCCGATCCGGGTTCCCGACGCCCATCGGATCCGGCCTTCAAATTGCATCGATCCGATGAGCGCCTTGCATAGCACGGTCTTTCCGGCTCCGTTCGGGCCAATGATCGCCAGCGAGGAACCCCGGGCCACGTGAAAGCTCAGGTCCGTCAGGACTCGATTCTTGTCGAAGAGGATCGAGAGATGATCGACCTCCAAGACATCGCCCGCGCTCATGTCGCGACTACTCGAAGACATCGCCCTCCTCGTGCGGCGGGACTAGTGGTACCGCGAGCATACGGCCGCGCGGATGAGCCGTTTGATATGGTACCTCCGCGGCGTCGGCGGCACCATATCCCCAGAGCAGCGCGGCCGGGCGGTCACGCTCCGGAGGGCGGGCTCGCTGGTGCGTTTGAGATGTCGAGCAGATGTCTCTCAGCGCGACTCGTCAAATAAGACTCGGCGGCTGTACATCGTGTAGCGGTCGCATGCATCGGTCGACTACGCACGTCATGGCGGAGCGCGCCGACACGAAACCGATTGAGTCCCGCCGAAACTCGGGCGGTCACCAGAATGGCGTCCGGCGCCCGCGGATTACTCGGCGATCGANNGTGGCAAAGGCCACCCATTGACCCGTGTGACCCCGCACACTTAGTCGATCGAGCACGCGTCCTTCACGATCGCGCGCGGGGGAGGGCCTGATCGGGGTACCCCGCTCGGCCCGCATCGTGACGCGCGCCGGGGTCGGGCTGGGTGCGGCAGCGATCGGTCTGTTCGTGCGTTAGCCGCCATAGCAATAGGTACAGCCCCGCTCCTGGGCGAGGTTCACCGCCAACACGCCGACGGGCACCAATACCATGCCCGGCACCAGCATCGCGGTCCATTCCTCCTTTGCCGCGTCCTTGGACACGCCGGCATTTTTCGCCAGGTTCCCGCTCAGCGTGGTCAGCGCGACATTACACGCGGTGAACAGGACGTTTCGCTTCATCAGCGACGGGATGTCGGCCCCCGCCACCGGGACGCCATCGGCGTGGAGGAACGGGTTGCGGGTCGCGGGGCCGCCAGTCGCAGGATCCTTGATCTGCATGGATTCGCCAATGCGGTAGCGATTCCAGAGCGCGTCGGGCAGCGCCATCGGCAACGCGAAGTGCCGCAGCCCGATCACCGCGGTGAGATCGTGGTCGCCAAGACCGTACGCCTCATGATAGAGATTGAGAAAGTGCAACGTGAACGCGAGCGCGAACCCGTCGTTCGGATCCAGCGTGTCGAAGAACTGTTTGTGCTTGCCGGTCAGTTTGTCCAGCCACGCGTCACTCCACGGCCCGGGCTCGAGCCGGCCTCGCCGGGACACAGGGGTCAGCGATGCCCACGCGGGAGTCGTGGGCGCACGCGGAAGCGTGGTCAAAGCTGGTGTCATGGCCAGAGCGGCTGACACTCCGGCCAGCCGTCCGATGAACGCTCGCCGGTCCGTCTTCGCATGCGGCATCGGGACGGGCGAGTCTGGCGCCGAGGCTCCAGTGCGATCACGAGCACGTGGCATTGTCAGATCCTCCTCTCTTGAAGGCGATGCGGTGCTGTCCCGATCATCAGAATGCGACCCAGACGAAGACATACAGCGTGTTGTTCCCGCTGGCGGGCCGACCAGATCCGTCGTAGTTGGCCGCCGCGCCATTGAATTGCGTGAATTGCACGGCCTGGATGCCGAGCCGTGTGTTCTGCCAGGCGTTGAAGTCGAGTTCCTCGGTGACCCCATCAGTAGTCGGTCGCCCGTTCCGACTTCCGGTCAGCGCCGACGGGGCGTAGAGAATCGAGTCGCGTGTGCCAGTTGTCGAGAAGACGCCGAGCGTCAAGCCGTACCTCGCGTTCGGCTCAAGGCTCGCATTCAGGCGTGCCGTATTGAGCGTGCGGTCGAGTCCTGCGGCCCCGCCCGATGCAAATGATGCCGCAAGCGCTTGTTGCTCGTTGATCCACGTCGTGCGCGCGATCACGACGCCTCCCTGCCCGAACGGGTGTTCGAGTTGCGCATCGAACGAGACATCGGTGAAGCTATTCGTCGGCCCCGCAATGCCGGCAGGATAGAGATGGGCGAGCAGTCCGTACATGCCTATCATGCCGTACGTGGATCCGAACTGGTGCTCCAATGCAACGCGCCAGTAGGGCGTCACGCCGTGAATCGCGTTGGCCGCCGTTGAGTCGGGAGGAGCCGCGCCGGGTTGCAACGCCGTGCGGTAGCCGGTCGCTTCGAGGTACAGCAGGTTGTCCCAGAGTGCGTAGGCGCCGAGACCCACCACCTGCTGCCCTAGCGACCCGTCGACCACCGCTCCCGCGATGCTGCCCGGCGTGATATCCGACGAGATGAACGGGTAGCCCCACGCCGGGGTTGTATTCCATGGATCTTGAACCGTCGGGTTGTTGTGCAGCGTGATGCCGAACACGGCGTCATGGGCAGCAACCTGCGCTCGTGTGACGTAGCGGATATCGCTGTTGTCGATGCCGAAGGTACCGGAGCCACCGCTATACGTGGCTTGGATCAGCGTTCCGATGTGAGGCGTCAGCGCGCCGCCGAGAAACAGGCTCAGTTGTTGGGGAAATTCGATCGCATCGTTCTGTGCCCCCGGTCGACGGGCCGTCAGATGCGTTTCCGACGCCATCAGCATCATGGAGAGCGGAGGAATGGGCAGTAGGGAGAGCGGCGCCCCATTCTTCGCATTGGGCTCGACGATCGGCTTCAGCCCCATCATCGAGTACCCGTTGAGCTTGAACAGCCGGCCGAATGGCGTGAGCTGCGGGAATTGATAGTGGCAGGCCGAGCATGGCAGTCCCGTCTGCCGTGAGAAGCTCGGCACACGACCGCGCGCCGCGGCGACCAGCTCGCGCATCCCCGATGGCATCACGGTGCGTCGCGACGACAGATCGGGCATGACCGACGACCCATCATGTCCGTTGGAGCCGCTTGACCGAGCCGCCGCCGCGTGATCTGGCAGCGATGCCATGCCGGGCGACGCATTGATTGCGAGCGCGATGATCGCTGTGGCGATTTGGGAACAGCGTCGTGCGATACGCCGCGCGTCGGACGCATTGACCGTGATTGGGCTCATGGGCTGGTCTTCCCGTGACTCACGGCCCACACATACGCGGCGACCCGTCGCGCATCCTCGTCGCTGATGCCGCCCGGGTGGCTCACCATTGCGGTGCCTGGCACGCCCGTCATCACCACGCTCAGAATTGCGTTGTAGCCCCCACCTTTCGCGTCCTTCCACGGGTGCGTCTTGAGCGTCGGCGCCATCGGTCCGCCTTCGAGATTCGATCCGTGACAGACCACGCAGGTCCCGGGACCATGGAACACGTCGCGACCGGCGCTGACGGCGGCCGGCGATGTCGAATCGGCCACGGCTTGAGCCAGCGCCAGCTTCGGTCCTAAGGCGATGACGACGACCGCGAAGCACAACCGGAACGGGAACCCGCTTCGAGCAACCATTAGGAACCTCTGAATAGAGGATTGAGCCGACGACGACATGAGAACAGGCGTGTCCGATTCGCAAGCCAAAGTAGTGCCCACCATCGCCAGCGCAAGACCGGGAAACGCCCTAGCAAGTGTCAGGGATTGTCCTACTATGAGTAATAGGTGTCGGTCGTTGATGTGTCGACGAGCGTGATTCCCGAGGTGCTCCCGCAGGACTGCGATCGCTGCCCATGTCCCTTTGGTGGTAGACGTCGCCCCATTGGGCGTAGTTGGATGCCCGCTGGAAGGCGGGTCCGCCGCGCAATGGCTGGCGCTCCGGACCTGACACCGATCGCGGATACACGATGCCGGAGGGGTTCCGCCTCAGGCCGGTACAACAGAGTCGAGCCGGAGTGCACACGACATCCGTTCCCGCGCGGGCTTTATTGGGAGCCGCACGGCTATCCGCCAGGGCCGTACCTCATACGCCACTTCGATTTTCACCTCAACGTGATGTCGGCGGACGGCGGCCGACTATGACGGCGCCGCACAGTCCTATAGGCTCGTCTTCTCCTGCTTGGCTGTGGGCGGAACACATTGGCACGGGCGGCCCCTCTCTAAGTTGAATGTCGGCGACGCCTGATGGTCGCCCTCCTTGGGGTCACCGCGCTATCGCGTTGCGACCGTATGTGATAAAATAGGAGAGGTGCCATGGGGCTGGGAAATGGGCGCGCGAGCGAAACCGGGGTTTCCGAGATCGACACATGAGATATCGAACTTTGCAACTCGGTGGTATGCGCGCAGTGTGCATGGCGATCGGATTGATCGCTGCCGCTTGCACGCTCACGACGCGCCGAGTGGGGGCGCAGGGTGCCGGGGCGCCGCCGGATTCGGTGGTGGCGACCGCGAGCCTGATCAACGCCGGGCGCGCGGTCTATCATGGCCAGGGGACCTGCGCGGTCTGTCACGGGCAGAATCTCGAGGGCGGGATCGGCCTGGCGCTGACGGCGCACGAGTGGAAAGATGCCAAGGGCGGCTCCCTCGCCGCGATTCTCGGGGTGATCACCAAGGGGGTCGGTGGGACCGCCATGGTCGCGCATCCCGGGGGGATCAACGACGAGCAAGCGCGCCAAGTGGCCGCGTACGTATGGGCCGTCAGCCATAGTAAGGCCAAACCCTAGTAATACGGCGAAACCCCTCGTGCGATCGGCGCGCGGCCTGCCAGTGCCGGCTCCGCGATAAGGTTCGCTGCGCCGGAGCGCCGCGTCGGCGATCGGCCGTCTGTCAGCTTTTCCCTCACTTGCAGGGGGGGCATCTCCCACTTCCAGAAGCCGTACCCGAGAGCGATATATTGGCTTCGTCGTGGGGTTCCTACGAAGGCCGGGAGTGGACGAAGTCCATCTCATCAGAGGTCCATGCGCCAGCTCTCCTACGCTCTCGTGCTCGGTCTGATCCTGGCCGGCTGTCAATCGAAGCAGATGCCCGCAGCCGCACCCCAGCCGCCGGCGTCCGTGACCATACGCGCCAGAGACTTCGCGTTCGACGCCCCGGCGAAAATTCCTGCCGGCGTCACGACGTTCCATCTCGTGAACGATGGGCCGGGGTTGCATCACGCCCTACTCGTACGCCTCGATAGCGGCAAGACGGTTGCCGATCTGGTGGCTTCGCTCCACACGCAGGGCGCGATGCCGGCTTGGGCGAAGTACGTCGGCGGTCCCAACGTGCCCGATCCAGGCAAGGAGTCAGTCGCAACGCTCGACCTCGAGCCTGGCAACTACGCGATCCTCTGCATCCTCGACATGCCAGGCGGCGTGCCCCACTACATGAGGGGAATGGCCCGCGCGCTGACCGTGACGGCGCCACCGGCCACGACCGCCGCGACGCCGAAGGCAGATGCTCCGATCCCGGACAACGGGATCGTGCTCAGCGACATGGTGTTCGTGCTCCACAAGCCGATCACGGCCGGCACACACACCTTCCAGGTAACGACGGCCCCCGGCCAGCCGCACGAGGTGCTCGTCGTGCAGCTCGACCCGGGCAAGACGGGGCAGGATTACGTCAACTGGACTCTATCGATGAAGGGCCCGGCGCCTGGGCACGCCATTGGCGGGACGGCTGCCGCCGCCACCGGCGTCGTGCAGGTGTTTACCGCGACCTTCGTGCCGGGCGATTACCTGCTGATCTGCCTCGTCCCGGACGTGAAGACTGGGAAACCGCACTACGTGGAAGGGATGATGCAAACGGTCAAGGTGAACTGAGCAGATGGCCACGGCGCTGCGCTCCATCAGCCTCCATTTATCGCGTACGGTGCTGCTGCCAGCCCCATTGTCCCCAAGGTCATGGGCCGCGCGGTTGGTTATGTTGCGCTGGGCCGGGATCGCAAATGCGGCCGCGACGATCGTGATTCCGGAGCAAGACGTCGTACCCGCAACCGCCGTGCTGCATTCGGATGGACTTGACAGCAAGCGTGACCCCGTTAGCCGCCGCGGCCGTCCGTGACTACAGGATCCGAAATGAATGGCGACCAATCTGACGGAGCACGCGGGACTGGCGATGGTGGCAACGAACGCTCAATCCCTCGCATGCGCGGCTACAGCCGCGCGATAATTCTCGCTCTGATCGCGACGCTCGTCACGCTGGCGGGACTGTCATGGGCTGGCATCGCGCACAGCAGGGGAAAGGCAATTCTGCGCCAGACAGCCTTCGTCCAGAACCCGATTCATTCAGTACCGGCGACACCTTCCTCCGTTTTTACCACCGCCCACGCGTCATTCAACGACGCCGTCAGGGAATTCCTCGGATTGCAATCGACGCCTGTCCAGCCAATCGCCTTTAATCACAGAATTCACATCCAGAAGGGCCTGCAGTGCACGACCTGTCACACGGGAGTCACCCAAGGGCCGGACGCTGGGATCCCCAGCACGAATTTCTGCATGGTGTGTCACCAGGTGATTGCGGCGCAAAAACCGGAAATCAAGAAGCTTGCGGCATACGCGGCGAAGGGGCAGGACATTCCCTGGCAACGTGTCTACTGGTTCTATCCCAGTACACACGTCCGATTCTGGCACTCGCCGCATATTCGCGCTGGACTGGGCTGCGAGCAATGCCATGGCAACCTGGCACAGCAGACGGTTGCTGTTCGGTCGAAGGATCTCACGATGAACTTTTGTCTGAATTGCCACGTGGCGAAGCGAGTCTCGGTCGAATGCATAACATGTCACTTTTAGACCACGGCCGGGAAGCACGTGGCCCTTGTTATGCCGATTCGGGCGCGGGAGCGTTGACGAGATGAGACGCCGCGATTTCCTGAAAATAGCCGCCGTTGGCGGCGCTGCCGTCACGATCGATGGCTGCGGCGATCATGCAACCCAGTTGATCCATTTCATTCCGGAAGAAACGTTAATTCCGGGGCTGGCCGTCTGGCGGCCTGGCGTGTGCAACCAGTGTTCTGCGGGCTGCGGTTTGCAGGTGAAGGTTATGCAGGGGGACGCGGAAGTTGTCCGGAACGGTCAATCCGGACTCATCAAGATGGGACTGGCCAAGAAGTTGGAGGGAAATCCGCAACATCCCGTAAACCACGGCAAGCTGTGCGCTCGCGGCCAGGCAGGACTACAAGTCACATACAACCCCGACCGGATCCAGCAGCCCTTGAAGCGCACGGGAGAGCGTGGCGCCGGCCAATTCGCCCGGATCGGCTGGGACGAGGCAATCGAGAATCTCGTCACCCATCTCAGTCCTCTCGCCTCCGAGCACCCCCCCCAGTCCTTGGCGTTCCTGACCCGTCCGCTCATGGGGCAGCGCCGGACATTGGTCGAGCGGTTTCTCTCTGGCTTCAATGGCGCGCAGATGGTTTCGTTTGAGCCGTTCGATGATTCCGTTCTGCGTGAAGCGAACCGATTGAGCTTCGGCCACAGCCAGCTTCCCACCTTCGACCTTGCGCGGTCGAATTACGTAGTGTGCTTCGGTGCGGACTTCCTTGGCACGTGGAACTCGCCGGTTGCACACAACGTTGGCTACGGAGCGATGCGCCAGGGCCGCCCTGGCAATCGGGGGAAGTTCGTGCAAGTCGAGTGTCGTATGTCGCAGACCGGTGCCAACGCAGACGAGTGGATTCCCGCGCAGCTGGGAACAGAAGGCCATCTGGCCTTGGCGTTTGCCCATGTGATTGTGAACGAGCATCTCGTAAAAGCCGAGTCGGCAGGAACGGCTGGTAGCCGAATTGATGGCTGGAGCAAAGGCCTGCCGGATTACTCCCCTGATGCGGTTGCACGGAAAACAGGGGTTGCTGCGGAAATTATCACGAGACTGGCCCGGGAAATGGTCACAGCTGGGTCAGGCGTGGCCATTGTGGGTGGCGCGCCGCTCGCGCAGACCAATGGATTGTTCACAGCCCTTGCTGTGAATGCTCTCAACGAGCTGTTGGGCGGCGTCGGAAGACCTGGCGGCGTGTGCTTCTCACCGGGGCTGCCGTTGGATGAGTCGAAGAGACGACCCGCCAACGCGGCTGAGCCAAGGTTGATTTCGGTCCGCACCTTTGCGGAGCAGGTCCTTTCCGCGCGCGAGCCGGATACGATCAAGGTTCTCCTTGTCAATGGGGCGAATCCTGTCTTTGCCGCACCCACCGGCTGGCGAGTGCGGGAGGCGCTGGACAAAGTCCCGTTCATAGTGAGCTTCGGCAATTTCCTGGACGAGACCAGCAACCTCGCCGACTTGATCTTGCCCGATCACTCCTACCTCGAATCGTGGATGGATGATGTTCCGGAATCCGGAACTGTCGACGCTGTACTGAGCATCGCGCCACCGGCCATGCTCTCCCTGCACGAAACTCGAGCATTGCCTGATGTGCTGCTCGATGTCTCACGCCACCTGGGCGGCGAGGCGAGCAAAGCCCTTCCGTGGAAAAGCTACGAGGAAATGCTGCAGGCCACGTTCACTCCTCTGCGGCATTCCGTGGGCTCGATTGCGGCTGATACAGATGAGGAGTTCTGGGGAAAACTGAAGCAACAAGGAGGCTGGTGGAGCAGCAATCGAGTTGGGCCACCGAAATCATCGCCGCCCGTTGCGTCCTTCGCCCCAGTCAAGAGCGAAGACCCCACGTGGGACGGGGCAGCCACGGAGTACCCGTTTCAGTTCCTTCCCTATGTGTCGCAACAGTTTCTGGACGGCACCCATGCGAACCTGTCCTGGCTGCAGGAGCTGCCGGAAGTTCTTTCCACCGCGATCTGGAGCAGTTGGGTGGAGATCAATCCGCAAACGGCGGCGCGTCTGGCCATCGGGCAAGGCGACTTGGTCGAAGTATCTTCGCAACACGGAAGGGTGCGCGCTCCAGCGGTGCTGTCACCGGGTATTGCACCGGACGTCCTGGCCATGCCGGCAGGTCAAGGACACGAGGAATACGGCCGCTATGCCACGGGCCGCGGGGCAAACCCTGTTCACGTTCTGGCGCCGCAGATGGCGACTGCCACCGGGTCGCTGGCTTGGGCAAGTACTCGCGTAAAAGTGGCACGGGTCGGCTCTGGCGATCTGATCTTGTTTTCTGGCGGTCCCACCGAGTTCCGTGCGGAGAAGCTCAGCAGGTAACGATCGCGGGTGCAACCAGGAGGAGGAGCGTTCATGGCTCATCAATGGGGAATGGTAATTGACCTCGACCGTTGTACCGGTTGTGAGGCCTGCGTCGTAGCCTGTCACGCCGAGAACAACATTGCCACCGTAAGCCCCGAGGAAGCGGCGCGAGGGCGAACCATGCACTGGATCCACGTGGAACGGCATTGGGAGGGTGAATATCCAAACGTCCGCGCTCGGTTTCGGCCGGTTCTCTGTCAGCAGTGCGGCGCGGCTCCCTGCGAGCCCGTGTGTCCCACGTATGCGAGCTACCACACTGCGGAGGGCCTGAACGCGCAGGTGTACAACCGGTGTATCGGTACTCGCTACTGCGCCAATGCGTGTCCGTACACGGTTCGGGTCTTCAACTGGTTCAGTCCTGAGTGGGACAAGCCGCTGCACCTCCAGCTCAATCCGGATGTCTCGGTCCGCGAGGGCGGCGTGATGGAGAAGTGCACGTTTTGCAGCCAGCGGATTACTGCGGCGGAAATTCACGCCCAGGCGGAAAACCGCGAGTTGCGGGACGGCGACGTCACTCCGGCCTGCGTGCAATCCTGCCCGGCGGGGGCTATGGTCTTTGGCGATCTGAGCGACCCGACCAGTCAGGTGTCCCGGCTTGCGCGTCTGGCGCGGGGTTCGAAGCTCCTCGAGGAGCTGGGCACGTTGCCGGCGATTACCTACCTTGAAAGAGAGTAGTCCTCCCTTGGCGCCGAATAGCGTCACGCAGACCAACGTGATCGATCAGGAGGCCGAGCGTATTCGCGAGGACCTCCTGAGGCCCTTGTTCCGCACATCGTGGCGCTTCTATACCGTGGTCGGCGTGTTGGTCGCGATCGGGCTCCCGGGCCTCGCGGCCTTCATATATCAATCCTATTCGGGCCTGGGCGTGGCGGGCCTTTCGAATCCTGTGTTCTGGGGCTTTTACATTACAAACTTCGTGTTCTGGATTGGCATCAGCCACGCCGGCACACTGATCTCCGCCATTCTTCGCCTGGTAAATGCAGGGTGGCGGCGCCCCGTGACTCGGTGCGCGGAGGCGATCACGGTGTTTGCCTTGGTCATTGGCGGACAATTCCCGGTCATTCACTTGGGCCGCCCTTGGCTGTTCTTCTGGCTGATTCCGTACCCTAGCGAACGGCACATTTGGCCGAATTTTCGCTCTCCCCTGCTCTGGGATTTCCTGGCCATCAGCACGTACATCACCGGGAGTGTGACGTTCCTGCTCCTTCCCATCATTCCCGACTGGGCCACCGTGCGTGACCGCTCGACCGGCTTGCGGAAACGCATTTACACCGTTCTCGCACTTGGCTGGCAGGGGACGCCGCGGGAATGGCATCGGCTCGAAACAGCCATGAGTATCATGACCGTGGCGATCATCCCCGTGGCTGTTTCAGTTCATTCGATTGTGTCCTGGGATTTCGCGATGGCCCTAGTGCCTGGGTGGCACTCGACCGTCTTTGGACCGTACTTCGTAGTGGGCGCCATATTCAGCGGGATTGCGGCCCTGATCATCGCCATGGCGCTGCTCCGTAAGTTCCTGCACCTAGAGGAGTATCTGACGCCGGTTCATTTCAACAATCTTGGCAAGCTTCTGTTGTTGATGAGCCTTCTGTGGTTCTATTTCGTCTTTGCCGAGCGGCTTACGGTTTGGTACGGCAACGAGACCGCCGAGATGCCCGGGTTCTGGTCTGTCCAGCGCGGGCAGTTCGCCGGGCTGTTCTGGACCATGGTCGCCTGCAATTTCCTCATTCCATTTCCGATCCTAGCGATTAAGAAACTGCGGACGATTACGGGCACGGTGATCGCGTCTGCAACGGTGGTCGTGGGAATGTGGCTGGAGCGGTTCTTGATCGTGGTGCCTTCCTTGGAACACAAGTTCTTGCCGTACAACTGGGGCAGTTATCGGCCGACGTGGGTTGAGATTACGATCATGGTCGGAACTGCGGCGGGCATGGTCCTGCTCTACGTGCTATTCGCGAAATTTGTGCCCATAATTTCGATGTGGGAGTTGAGGGGTGGCGAGCACGCAACAGCAGCTGAAGTCGCGGCGCGTGGCGTCGTGGGTCGGAGTGGGGCCGTGCCGGATGCCACGTTGCTAGGCACCAATGGTTAGAGGCGGATGAAGCATATGGACGCTATATACGGGCTGTTTTCGAGTTCGGATGCCGCGCGACACGCGCTTGCCGCGCTTCGCACCGGCAGCCCTGAACTCGGCATCAAGAAGGAGTCGATCATCGTCATCTCTTCTGCGCCCTTGGAAGGTGAGGGTCTGGGATGGGAAGAGCAGCGAAGTCGCATGCCCTGGCTTGCGGTGCTCGGCGGCCTGGTAGGGGCAACAACGGGCTACGCGCTCGCCTCGTTCACCCAGCGTGCGTATCCCTTACCAACCGGGGGCATGCCCATTGTGGCGCCGTGGCCCACCGGAATCGTTATGTATGAACTAATGATGCTCGGTGCGATTCTCACGACGATCGTTACTTTCCTCATTACGGCACGCCTGCCCCGGTACAGAGACCGGATTTACGATCCGGAAGTCTCTTACGGGAAAGTACTCGTGGGAGTGGCTGAGGCGGATCGAGACCTTAGCGCGAAAGTCACGCAAAGGCTATACGAGCAGGGAGCCGAGCAGGTCAAGGAAATTACGGGGCATCAGGAGCGATTGCGGGAGCGCCAGCCGGGTATATAGCGCGAGACCCGCAACGTCAGACGCGGCATTATCGAGACTGCTGTTTGGAGCTGACCCGAGTCGTGGACAGGTGAGTTAGTGCTGCGTCACGCTGCGTGGTCCTGGTTTACTGCGTGCATCCGCTCATACATCATGGGGCTCACATAGCCCAACGTGGAATGCCGCCCTACCGCGGTGCCGGCAGCGCTGGCAAGGTAGGCGCGGCCACGCGCGTATAGCCGGCCGGTATCGCAAACACGTCGGCGGGAAGATTGATGTGCCGGATGTCGGACATGCGGTTCGTCCGAGTTTGGGTGACCTGGCGCAACCCCGGTCCGAAGGCCGACACCGTTCGAGTGATCGTCAGCACCTCCAATCCGCGCGGCAGTTTGCCGACGGCCTCTCGCCGTGCACGGGCATAGACGGAGTCGACGGCCGCGCCGCGCAACGCTTCATCCGGGAAACGATAGCCTGGGCCGGTCGCATCCAACGCGATGTACTCGTCGCCTACGGAGCGCATCGACAGGCCGAATGACGTCAGCGCCGTCGCGCTCGCCGTGTGATTGTGTGAAACGAGGCGCCATTCGCCCGTACCGACGCGTGCTGCATCGAAGGCTCTCCTCACAGACAATGTCAGTCGATCATCGTCGCTTCAGCAACCATTTTATCGTCGCGGATTCGAGCGCGATCCGGTGGTCCGAATAGGGATGGTCGGTAGTCATGTGGATTTCGGTCACGTCGTGGTCGCCGGCGGCATGGAGGCGTTCTTCCAGCGCCTTTGAGCCTGGCTCGCTTCCATCATCGGCGGTGATGAGGAGCACCGGTCGCGACGCGAGCGCGGCCGCAAACGACCTGTAGTCCCATCGCGGCGGGTCGGCGGCGATTTCCTGCAATAGGCCATCGACCGTGGCACCTCCCAAGGGGATCACATCGTCGGCGAGATCAGCGCGCAGCCGGGGATCAGTCACACCTTTCGCCGCACCCACCATATCCCAAGCCGAAATCATCACCAGACCGGCCACGCGGAGATCATGTGCAGCCGCGCTCGCCGCCAGGAAACCGCCCATGCTGTGGCCTGCGACCAAAATGTGGGCGGGATCGATCCCGAATTTGGCGGCAATGGCCGGATCGCGCAGGAAGGAGACCGCAGCGTCAGCATCCTCAGCCGCGTGAGAGAAAGTGAAGGCGCCCGGACTGCCCCAGGATCCGCGAAAGTGAAAAGTGAGCACGTTGAATCCCGCCCGACGCATGGCCTGGGCGAGATCTAGATTCTGTTCATTGCCCGGAAAGCCGTGCAATAACAGCACTGTCGGATGCGCGCCGCCGCCCGCGGCGGTATAGATCACTCCATTTAGCAACGCGCCCTGGCTTGGTATTCGAACGTACACCATGGCTGCCGGGTGAGCGGCGTCAATTGGCGGATCAGCAATGATTGCATCCTGTGTCGTCGCGGCCGCCCCTGCAAGCGGCAGGAGTGCGGCGATAGCGAACGCTGTGGCTATGATTTTCATCGGCTCTACCTGGATGGAAGATGGTAGGGCGCCCAAACAGCTGGCGTCCTGGACCGCAGCTCACCGCCTGGCATAGGGATGACTGGCGGAATGGCGCATCTGAATCGGGGCTTCTTGCCCGACCATATTCACCAAAGGGATTCACTGACTCCGCTGGACAACGCGCCCATTTAACGGCTGCAGAGGCCGCGCATCGTTTGGGTACGAGAGCGAACTCAGGTCGACGGCGCTTCTCCGTGCGCTCCGTGGAGCGCTTTGGCGCTCACCATCACCGCGCACGTGCCTCCCTGCTGCGCCACGTTCACCACCGGGAGCTGAGACGCCCGCGCCACCAGCGCTACCCCGTACCGGCTGGGCGCAAACCCCATGACGATGTAGAACGGCTCGACGCGCGCTCGATCCGATTCGTCCAACAGGTGAAACCACTTGACCGGGATGGGCGCGACCTGCTGCACCACCCAACGCTCTTCGTCGGCCAGCCCCCGCTCGATCGCTGCATCCCACTCGCTCTGGGTCGCCGTCGGACCGAGGACCACACCCTCGCCTCCGTACGATCGGTTCGGCTTGAGCACCAGCGACTCGCGCTCATTCCGCGCATACTTGAGCAGGTCGATGCGTTCGCCCGCGGGCGACGCGGTGCGGCGGTCCGAGACGATGCGCGTCCACAACACGTGCCGCCGCATCACCTGTCGCTCCTCCACGGTCAGAAACCGTTCGGCGAGCTCGGGATCGGTGAATACCTCGAAGCAACTCTTTTGATCGAGTTCCGCGGTGATCGACGACACGACCCTATTCTGCCGGAGCAGCGCACGCATCGGCGCGACATCCACTCCCTCGTCCGCCAACTCCATCAAATCGAGGACGCTCGCATCCCGGTACGCGAGGTCTACACGTGTGTCGCCGTACAGCACTTCGTCGCCGCGCAGCCGCAGCTCGCTCACGTCCGCGTGCAACACCGAGAGTCCGTGTCGCTCGCGGTAGTACGCGGCGACCGCCTCGGGCTCATCCGGTCCATCGGTGGCGTACTTGGGATCGACGAGCACGATCTGCCCATGCGGACGGCCGATTGCCTCCAGATGCTCCAGCAGATCCTGGAGCAGCAGCTCGCGAATGTCTTCAGTGAGTTGGAGTCGGATGCTCGGATCCTGGGCCAACAGCGCCGGCACCACCAGGTCGGCCAGCACACCCATGGACGTCGGACCGATGTGCAGACCGCCGATCCCGCTGAGGTTGGGCTCCATAAACTTGATCGAGTCCTTCCACATCGCCGTCGTGTAATCGACCACGGCGTCGAGACGTCCGAAGACCGGATTGGCTTCGCGATGTGCCGGCGTCCAACACTCCCGAAGCCATTCTTCCTCGACCGGCGTTACCTGGAGGATCTCACGGACCCGCGGCACCTCGAAGTAGAGGTCGGGCAGTCGCTTGATACAGTTGAGCACCACCTCCGAGATGTAGTGCGTATACCCGAGCTGGTCCGGACGGAGCGTGAGCGGACACGGAAGCAATCGGATCGTCTCGGTGACGCCGTCGCGCTGATAGGCCAGGTGCCGGGCCGTCGCCTCGCGACGAATGGCACGCATCAGCTCGACCATTTCGCCGGGCGGGACCCGATCGAGCGCGTGCTGCACCCGAGTGGCGAGCCGCATTCCCATGAGGCCGACTTCTTCCGCTGGCGTGTACATGCGGCGCGTACCGTGGCGATGGGAGTGTGGGGCGAGCAACTTTCCGTGTATTCTACGACACCAGCCCTGAAGATCAACCCATCTCGCACCGACCGTTGAAACGACCGTGAATCCCGATCAAGCCTACGCGGAGCTGGTTCGGCTCTCGCGCGACGAGACAGTGTTGGCGTCGTGTCTCGACGTGTTGGACTGGGACGAAGAAGTCTGCATGCCGCGCGGGGGCGTGGAGCATCGCGCGCAGCAAATGGCGCTGCTTGCGGGACTCGTGCATGATCGCCAAACGGATCCCCGCTACGACGATCTGCTGAGCACCGTCGAAGCATCGTCGCTCGTCAGCGATCCCGAGAGTCCGCAGGCGGTGAACGTGCGCGAGCTGCGCCGCGGCTTCGATCGCGAGCGTCGAATGCCGCGGAAGCTGGTCGAGGAATCGGCCCGCGTAACCGCGCTCGCCTCGCAGAAGTGGGCGGAAGCGCGCAAACGCGACGACGTCAAGATCTTCGTCCCCTGGCTCGACCGCATCTTCGCGTTGGCGCGAGAGGAAGCAGATGCCGTCGGCTACGCCGAAACGCGGTACGACGCGCTGCTCGACGACTACGAGCCCGGCATGACCACCGACCGCCTCTCGGCGCTGTTCGCGCATCTCCAGGCGCAGCTACTTCCACTCGTGGACTCACTGCGTGGCGAGCCGACCCCGGCGCCGGGGCACGTGCTCGCGCGCGAGTTTCCGATCGATCGCCAGCGCCTGTTCGCGGAAGGCGTCGCGGCGGCATTGGGATTCGATCTCGAGTGTGGGCGCTTCGACATCGGGCAGCACCCCTTCTGCACGTCGATCGGCCCCGGCGACGTGCGCGTCGCGCTGCGGTACTATCCGCGGAATTTCACCCGCGGATTCTTCGCGCTCATGCACGAGGTTGGGCACGCGCTGTACGACCAGGGGCTGGATCCCGCGCACTACGGAACGCCGATAGGCGAGGCGGCGTCGCTCGGTCTCCACGAGTCGCAATCGCGCTTGTGGGAGAATCTCGTGGGACGGAGCCACGGATTCTGGCGGCATTTCTTCCCGCAGCTCCGGAGCGTGTTTCACGAGGCCCTGCACGACGTCTCGCTGGAGACGTTTCGTGGAGTGATCAATCACGTTGGACCTAGCATCCTCCGCGTCCAGGCCGACGAGGTGACATACGACGTGCACATCATGATCCGATTCGAGCTCGAGCGGGCACTGCTCGCTGGCGATCTCCGTGGAGCCGAACTTCCAGGCGCCTGGGCGGAATTGTACCAGCGCTACCTCGGCATCACTCCGGACAACGATCGGAACGGATGCCTCCAGGACGGACACTGGTCGGAGGGGCTCATTGGATACTTCCCGACCTACACGCTCGGCAACGTGTACGCGGCCCAACTCTTCGACGCCGCGGAGCGTGCGGTGGGCCCGCTCGACGAGTCGTTTGCCGCCGGTGATTTCCGTCCGCTCCGCGCATGGCTCGGCGAACACGTTTACCGTCACGGGCAACGCTACCGGGTCGACGCGATCATCAAGCGGGCGACCGGGAGTGCTCCCGATCCGTCCGCGCTGATCGCGAGCCTCTCACGCCGCTATGGCTCGGCACGGTGAGGCGACGGCGGCGATTCGGCCCGCTACTGTCGCGACCATCGCCGCCGCGCCGATCGCGCTCACGGCTCCAGCCCCATCTTGTGCACGAACCCGACGCCACTGGCCCAAGACCCGGGGAGACGTGCTGTTGGGCTTGGTTACCTGTGATGCCATAGGGTTGCTGAGAGTATCGGCCTTAGACACCAGGTGACCGTATGGTGACCGTATGATTGTGGTCGGCTACCGCGCGCGATGCTAATCGGTCATGCGACTCGGGGGAGGGTCGCCGTAGGATTGGCGCAGACCGGACTCGCCCTTGAGCGCAACGCTTCCGCCCTTGGGTCATTGCCGGCAGCGCCGTCGCGCGCCTATGCTAGTCGGCGTGGAGCAGCGCATCGAGCTCCGGGTGCTCTCGCGTGAGGCCGCCGAGCGGTACGAGCCGCGTGGCGTCGAGGTCTGCATCTCGATCGGCGACCCCGGTGCCGCGCCCGCCCAGCTCTCCCGCGGTTTCGTCGCGGTCCTGCGGCTGGCCTTCAACGACATCGTAGCCGCCCCGGGGCCAGAGGATGTCCTCTTCGCGACCAATCACGCCGAGGAGATCCTTCGGTTCGTGGAGCAGTGGCCGCACGTCGAGCGCATCGTCGTCCACTGCGGCGCCGGCGCGAGCCGGTCGCCAGGGGTCGCCCTGGGTCTGTGCGACGCCTTTGGCTGGCCGGTCGCGGAGCTCGAAGGCGCGTTCCCTTCGTGGAATCGACTGGTGCGGAGTGTGATCGCGCAGCGCGCCGCCGTCGGTATCACGCCGCCTGAGGCCTAACGACGAGTTGAAGCGGACATTGTGCGGGCGACCCCTTATGTAACCAAAAATGTTCGCCGCTCTGTGGCCGCCATTGTCGTCATTCACAGTTGGCGAAACGGGCGGATCGGGACCTAAAGGGACACGTGCGTTGCGAGAACACCGAGCACGCCGTCGATGTCTCCCCCGGTCAACACGGATATTGGCGTCTGATCCTTCAGCCCGCAGGCGGCGGCGCCGCCGCTGGCTGCGCGACAAGGCGCTGGAAGCGGAGATTGCCGCGCAGTGGCGTCCACGTGGGGTCCACCCGGAAGAAGGCCCGCGGGTAGGACAGAGGCGCCAGACTTGGCACCGGCTCGAGCGCCGTCACCGCACTATCGGGTTCTCGCAGTACCGTGAAAACGCGCGCGAGTTGTACGCGAAGGTAGCCGCGGTCGAACGGTTGGGAGTGCAGTTCGGCCATTCGCACGGCCTCATGCGCGTCACGCAAAGCCGCGGCCCGTTGGCCCATGTAGACCTCTACGTCCGCCAGCAGCCCGTGGGCGTCCGCGTTGGTTGGATTCCCGCGGACCGTCGCCACCGCGAATGGAAACGCACTGTCGGCGTAACTGCGCGCCCGCAGTGTGTCACCTCGAAGCCATGCGGTGTGCGCGAGGGCCAGGGCTCGGTCGCGCGGATTCCCACCAACGGCAGCGTTGAAGGTGGACGGGGGCATCGTGAAGAGTCGCTGCTGTTGCGCATCGTCAAGGATCCAATAGAGGTCCCACGAGACCGCTATCCACGCGAGGAGCGCGTCCGGATCGACTCCCGGAGGCGGGACGGCGACGACAGATCGCGCGCCGGCCAGGTCGCCGAAAAATAGGTGACTCCTCACCTTGGTTTGGACTAACACCAAGCTGGTCGGCTCAACCGCAAGCGCGCGATCCAGCGCCGCGCGCGCACCGATCGAATCCCCCACCATCAGCCGTACATCTGATAACTGCATAAGAAGGCCAACGCGTGTGGGATCGAGTTGAAGCCCGCGCTCTACAGCGGCAGTCGCGTCCGCATAACGCCCGGCATCGCCGAGTGCCTCGGACAACCCCAGGGCAGCAGACAGCGAACGGGGATCGAGCGTTTGGGCCCGCTGATAGAGCGCGACCGCAGCATCGCGATGATCCAAGGCGAGCTCGGAGCTGGCCATGGCGCTCAGCACATCCACGTCGTTGGGCGTCAGTTGCAGCGCCGCCGAGTCCTCAGCGACTGCTCGACGGTAGTCTCCGAGCACGTTGCTGTAATAGGACGCAAGCGCCCAGTGCGCCAAGGCGAGGCGCGGACCGATGTTGATGGCGCGCTCGGCGTGCATTTTGGCAGCCGCAGCGATCGCGGAATCGGGCAAACTGGAATTGGTGCCATCCTGGTACTGCCGCGATTCGCCCACTGCCAGCGCGGCCCACGCTTCGGCAAAGCCGGAATCAAGGGTCGTGGCCTGACGCAATGCCAACACCGCACGCCGATGAGCGTCGGCCTCCCCAACAGAATTGTGTAAGAACTCGGTGCCCTGCAGATACGCGTTGTACGCAGCGAGGTTGTGGGTGGGCCGGGCAGCGAGCGAATCGCGCTCTCCTGTGCTCAACGCCACGCCCAAAGCCTGCGCTACTTTGCCCGCAACGTCCGCCTGCACCTGGAACACATCCGTCATCGCGGCGTCGAACGGCGCCCCCCATCGGGTGGCCGCGGTCCGCGCGTCGAGCAGCTCGGGACTGACCTGCACTCGGCTCT
>PMAE01000051.1 GCA_003152485.1 Gemmatimonadota bacterium
TTCTTGCCCGTCGTCGCGTCCCACGCGATGAACTCGCCGTAATTCCCCCCCGGCCCGGGGTGGCGCAGCATCTTGGCTCCCCAGTACGGTGTGCCGGCGATGTAGCTCACTTCGTACGCCTCGTAGTCCATGCACATGTTGTTCGTCGGGACGTAGAACAGCTTGGTCTGAGGCGAGTACGCGGCCGGCTGCTCATCCTTGCCGCCGATGTCTGGCGGGCAGATGTCCTTGACGTTCACTCCCTCGGTCGTGTTCTTGTCGGCATTCACGACCGGGGCCCCCGTCGCGAGGTCGACGCTGCTGGCCCAGTTCTCGTTGGCGAATGGATTGGCCACGAGAATTTCGCCCGTCTCTCGGTCGATCGTGTAGCCGAACGCGTTGCGGTCGAAATGCACGAGCAACTTGCGCATCCGGCCGTTGATCGGTAGGTCGACGAGGATGCTTTCGTTCACCGCGTCGTAGTCGTGCTCATCGTGCGGCGTCAATTGATTCGCCCAGCGCGCCTGCCCGTTGTCTGGGTCGCGGGCGAAAATCGTGCTCGTCCACTTGTTGTCCCCCGGCCGCTGGTTCTGGGTCCAGGGGCCGGGATTGGATGTGCCGTAGTAAATGAGGTTGAGATCCGGGTCATAGGAGACCCACCCCCAGACGCTGCCCGCGCCGTGGCGCCAGCCGTCGGGGGGCCAGCTCGAGACTCCGAGATCCCTCCCGCGGTCTTTGGCGTAAAACGCTTTGAAGTTGGGACCGATCTTGACCATGCTGTCGGGCCCCGTGCTGTACGCACGCCAGACCTCCTTCCCGGTCTTGAGGTCGAGGGCCGCGATCCACCCGTGGACGCCCATCTCGCCGCCGGAATTGCCGACGATCACTTTGTCCTTTACGACCAGCGGCGCCATCGTCATCGTCTCGCCAGTGTTCACGTCCCCCATCTTGGTCTGCCAGACCATTTTCCCCGTGTTCGCATCGAGCGCGATCGTGCGATCGTCGAGGAGATTGTAAATCAGCTTGCCGTCTGCATAGGCCCACCCCCGGTTCACCACGTCGCAGCAGGCGACACCGATCGACCAGGGGTCTGTATCGGGCCGGTATTTCCATTTGACGAGTCCCGACTGCGTGAGATCGAGAGCGTAGGCGATGTCGGGATACGGCGTCACCACGTACATCGTGGTGCCCACGACCAGCGGCGCCCCCTCATGCCCCTGTAAGACGCCGGTCGAAAACGTCCAGGCCGTCTTCAGCCCCCGCACGTTGTCGGCCGTGATCTGCGTCAGGTCACTGAAGCGAGTTTGCGCGTAGTTCTTTCCCTGCTGTAGCCACTCGCCAGCGGCGTTCGCCGGCGGGCGGCTATTCGAGTCACCACGCACGCCACTCGGCGTGGCTACATCGCCAAGAGCTGTTCCGGCAGCGAGGGGAGCTGATCCCGCCGACGCGACCGCGGACGCATGCCCACCGGCCGGTACCCCGGTGCACGCCGAAACAAGCCCCATCGCCAGCGCGCAGACAGTAACCGCCGCCAGGTCGTGGCCCAACCGTGCCGCCCATTCTCCAGCCCCGCGACTCTCGCCGTCGTTCGACGCACCCCACGTTGATGCCACCGGCCGACCTCCTCATATTGTGTGCGACGGGCTGCGACGAGGGCGTCGCGACTACTCGGTCATCTCTAAGCGTGCGGGTCGAGTGGAGCGAGGGGCACCGACAGGCCGGCAATCAACGTGGCGGGCCTCGCGTCGGTGAGGAACAGCCGCTCGCTCCGCGGGACCTCATCGCCCGCGCGGGGCAGCCCGACGAGCACGTCGTCCAGGATCACGAACCCTTTGACGGTCCGAAGCCACACATGCGGTGACAGCCAGTTCAGGATTCCCACACCGACGTTGAGGCCCGTGTCGAGCTTGTGCGTGTACGCGCTCTGGTCGTCGGGGCGTGCCGCGGTGCTATACAGGTCGCCGACGTAGGGCGCCACCGTCACCCACCCCTTCGTCATGGCGGAGGTGACAGCGTCGACTGAGACGCCAAATGTCGCCGACGGCTCGTTCGCACGCACAGCGCCCGTACCGAGCTCGCTCGCGGTATACTCCGTGAATGGATTGGCCTTGGCCGTCGCGTTGGGCAACCACTGGAGGCTGAGGAAGAGGCTGGTGCGCGGGATTCCCGTCGGCGCCGAGACGACGAAGAACAGCTCGAGATTCGATTGCGACGGTAGATGCGACTCGCTTCCGTCAGTGAGGGATCGAACCGCGGGGCCGCCAAAGAGATGCGATCGATTGAGCGCGGACTCGAACACAAGCGAGGGTGCGCACAAAATCGCGGTGCAAGACGCACTCTGCGCGCGGACCGGCGTTGCCACGGCGGCGCCGATCATCAGTCCCACAACGACTGCCACCCCCGCCAAGCGCGCACCGCACTTCGCGAGAGCCCGTCCATGATCGTGTCCTGCCGCCCGCCTGCTGACGCGTTCCATTCGCGCGTGGCTCCGTGCCGTCCGGGCTGTGAGTCTCAGATCACAACTGTGGGTTGACTACGTGCGATCGACGATGTGCGATCGACGACGTCCGATCGACAATTCTAAGGGTACCAATGGGTCGGCGTCAACGACGGGCAAGAGGCGTGCCGCCTGACACGGCGCGATGCGGATGGTGCTTGTGTCACCGCGGCGCCAAGGAGCAGCCGTGCTCAACGGTGCTTGCGTCTTCGCTGCGCCGAGCCGACTGCGCACATGGTGGACGCGCTGCCGTTGGTCGTGGATGATGATTGGGCAGCCGTTCAGGCGCTGATCATGGAACGAGGCGCGCTGGCGGAGCGCCGGGCTGCGACATTCGGCCACCGATCACAGTCTCGATCGCGTCGGGGGCGGAGGCCGACGACGACCCCGAAGCTACTCGTGGCGAGGGATCGAATTAGAATGGTACGCGATCTGCGGACTGGTACCGTCGTCTCCGGAGGACCTTCGCGATCATCCATTGATGGGAATGCGGTGGACGGCCACGCTGCGTCGACGGCCGACAGCCGACGAGCGATGGGCCCACGTCCATCGGGTCGGCACCCGATCGGCCCGCGAGTCGTGCGTGGCGCCGGGTCGGAATCGGGAGCCGCGGCCCGCCTGGCGCGGATTCGTGTAGCGCTCGACAGCGCTGATCTCGCAGCTGTCGTGTGTAGTCTCCCTGCTAACGTACTGCTCCTCTCAGGCTATTGGCCGGTGGTTGGTACCGCGTGCGCGATTGTCTGGCGAGAAGGGCCCGCGCTGGTGCTCCCGCCACCGGATGAGCGGGATGCGGCGAGCCGGGGATGGGCCGACGATCTCCGGGTGATCGTCGAAGGCACGGGCGACGCCGCAGGATCGCGAACGTTGGGCGACCAGCTCGCGCAGGCCGCGCGTCAGTGGGGGGGTGCCCGGATCGGCGTCGAGCGCGGGCCCGCGTTCGAGCCCGCTTCGTACGTCGCGATGTGTGTGTACGGGACCAGTCTGTGGGATGCTGTGCGTACCGCGTGGCCGACGGCCGACCTCGTAGCCGCCGACGACATGCTCGCCAGCCTCCGAGCCGTCAAGACCCGAGCCGACGTCGCCCGTATCGACGTCGCGTGTCGCGTCGCCGAACGCGGGTTCGCCGCGGGCCGCCGGGCGCTGCGACCGGGGCTCAGGGAGACAGCGGTGGCCGCACGGGTTCGGGCCCAGTTCAGCATCGCCGCGACCAAGGCTGTCGACCGCGCCGACGGCTTCGCCTTCTGCATGTCTGGCGTAAACAGCGCCCAAGCCTATCGCGCGTATGCGCGGTCGACCGCCAAGCGAGTGGCGCTCGGCGAGTTGGTTCTCGTCCACGCCAATTCGTACGTCGATGGCTACTGGACGGATGTGACGCGTACCTATTGCCTGGGCACCCCAAACCATCGCCAGCGCGCGATGTACGACGCGGTCTTCGAGGCCCGCCGCGTAGCCCTCGATTTGATCCGGCCGGGCGTGTCTGGCCAAGCCGTGGACAGCGCTGCGCGCGACGTCCTCACGGCGCATGGCTTCGGTCCGGCGTTCAAGCACTCGACCGGACACGGGGTCGGATTCGGCGCGATCGACCACAACGCCCGGCCGCGCCTGGCGTCGGGATCCAACGATATTCTCGAGCCGGGGATGGTGTGCAACGTCGAACCGGCAATCTATCTCGACGGCTATGGCGGCCTTCGGCATTGCGACATGGTCGCCGTGACCGACACGGGTGCGCGTGTCCTCACTCCCTTTCAGGCGAGCATCAAGGAGCTGACCGTCACATGAGCGATACTCTGACTCCACGACGGCGTTTCCTGGCGTGGTTCAGCGCCGGGCTAGGTGCCGTCGCCGCGGCGGCGGTCGGTGTGCCTGTCATTGGGTTTTTCTTCGCGCCACTGATGCGTCGTCCGGTCGAAGCGTGGCGCTCGCTCGGCCCGGTCGGCCGATTCCGGATCGGCGAGACGGTCGAAGTGCGCATTCCCTCCCCGGCTCCGGTCCCGTGGGCCGGCGAAGCGGCGGAGATGGCGGCGTGGCTCCGGCGACAAGGCCCCAGCGAATTCGTCGCGTTCTCCGTCAATTGTACTCATCTGGGATGCCCCGTCCGCTGGATGGCGAACGCCCAGCTCTTTCTGTGCCCCTGTCACGGCGGCGTGTACTATGAGGATGGTGCGGTGGCCGGCGGGCCTCCGCCCCGAGCATTGACCCAATACCCGGTGCGTGTCCAGGACGGGAACGTCTTCCTCAGGACCAGTGCTCTCCCGCTTGGCTAGACTGATCCGCGCGATCGGACACTGGCTCGAAGACCGGACCGGCCTGTGGTCCGTCAGCCGGCGCCTGGCCGAGCATCCGGTCCCCCCGGGCACCGACTGGCGATACGTGCTGGGCGGGGCGACCCTCGTCGCGTTCCTGCTGCAGGTCGCGACCGGCGTCGCGCTGGCGACGGTCTACGTCCCCTCGACGGGCAGCGCGTACCAAAGCCTGCAATTCATTACGCACGATGCACCATTTGGCCGTGTCCTCCGCGGGATGCATTACTTCGGAGCGAGCGCGATGGTGGTGCTCATCGGAGCCCACATGTCGCGCGTGTTTCTCACCGGATCGTACAAGTTCCCGCGCGAGATGAATTGGCTGTCCGGGGCCGCGCTGCTCCTGCTGACCATACTCATGGCGTTTACGGGTCAGCTGCTGCGCTGGGATCAAGATGGGGTCTGGTCCGCGGTCGTCGCATCGGAACAGGCGGCTCGCATTCCCGCCCTCGGACACTGGCTCGCCCATCTCGTCCTGGGCGGCGCGACCGTCAGCGGGCCGACGCTCTCCCGTTCGTTCGCCGTCCACGTCTTTCTCATCCCGGCGCTCATCTTCGCCGGCGTGGGGCTGCATCTCTATCTCGTGCTCCGGACCGGCGTCTCGGAGCGCGCCAGCATTGGTCCGGCGGTCGTGGACCCGGCGACCTACCGCGCCTGGTATCGCAACCTACTCGACCGTGAAGGACAGCCGTTTTGGCCCGATGCGGCCTGGCGTGACGCGGTGGTCGCCGTGCTGGTCGTGGGCACTGTGCTGGCACTGGCGCTCATTGTCGGCCCCAAGCCGCTCGGGAAGCCGCCCGATCCGACGATCATCATCGCCTCGCCGCGCCCCGATTGGTATTTCCTGTGGTATTTCGCGGTGCTGGCGATTCTCCCGCGAGGCATCGAACCCTCCGTCATCGTACTCGCCCCCCTCCTCTTCGGGCTCGCGGTCTTCCTCCTGCCACTCGTCGCAAATCGTGGGCGGCGTACGCTGCGACACCGCCCGTGGGCTGTGGTCGTGGTGGCCGCCGCCGTATTCACGATTGCCTGGTATTCGCGGCTCGGCGTTCGGTCCCCGTGGTCGCCCGATTTTGACGCGCGGCCACTCACGGCGCAGGCAATCGCAAGCAGCGATTCAGCTGTCGTGGCGGGGGCCGCACTCTTTTACGCGCGCGGGTGCGAGTACTGCCACGTCATCGATGGTCAGGGCGGCAGTCGCGGACCTGACTTGACAGACGTGGTGCACCGCTTCGACCATCCCCAACTGGTGGCGCGCATCCTCGGCGGTGGCAGCATCATGCCGGCATACACCGGGAAGCTGTCGTCGACGGAGCTTGCGCAACTGGTAGCCTTTCTCGAGTCCCGACGCGGCTCGCCCAAATGACTCGATGTCAGGCCTTAGCCCCTCAGCTGCCGCTGACCTCTGCGCTTCTGCTGCCGAGCCACCCGCCCAAGAATCCGGCCCGACGAAGTCCCGTCACGACATAGGGGCACTGGCGCATGAGCCGCCAGAGTAGGCCCGACCGGTAATTCTCGATCATGAGCACCACCGGGCCCTGATTGATCGCGTAGTGTGCTGGCGAGCGCCACCCTCCGCTGGCGACCGCCTCCAGGCTCGGCGTCGAGGCGCGAGACCTGAACGAGGGATTGAGACTGCTAGTGTAACCGTAATCGTGCTTGGCCTCCGGATACGCGGCGTCGAACGCCGCGACCGATGGCAGCACGATCTCGGGCGCAAATGGCAGCGACGCCAGCATGGCCCACGGTGACACGGTGCCGTCGTCGGGGCCGTAGGGAACGCCGCGCGCGTGATAGCCGTAGAATGTGCGCCGCTTCCCCGCCCAAGCATGGGTAGCACAACCGGGGCCGTCGCTCGCCGTGATGCCCCAGCACGCTGTCGAGTACCCCGCCCACCCGCGCGGATTCCGCCGCCCGTATTCCTGGTGCACGTATGTCGCGCGGCGGCTGTTCTCGAAGTAGTCGATTCCGTGAACGCGCATGAAGTCGTCCTGGATGCCACGAAAATCGATCCAGCACTGACTGAGGTGGTGGATGAAGAGCGGCCCTGCGTAGAGCAGCTCCTGTCCGTAGATGCGAGCCCACCGATACGTCTCGGTCCACGTCACGTAGCTGTCGCTCGGTAGCGGGTGGGTAGGCGAACCGAGTCCTAAGATGTAGAGCATCAGCGCTTCCGCGTATCCCCGCCACCCACAGGCCAGGAAGCCCGACTCGGGGTGCCATCCAAGTGATACTGTGCGGGCACCGCCCATAGACCACGGCCACTCGACACGCCGATAGATGGCATCGGCGAGCCAGCGGACGTCGTGTTCAGCTGACGTTTCCCGATCGAAATACACAGCAGCAGTCAGCGCGCCTGCCAGGGCGATCGTGGTGTCGATGGTCGACAGTTCACAATCCCACACCCGTCGCCCCGTATCCAACGTCAGGAAGTGGTAGAAAAAACCCCGGTTCGCGGTGCCGTCAGGGTCCTTCCCCTCTGGCGCATCCCACAGAAAACGGAGGGCGGTCCGCGCTCGCTGTGCCGCCTCCGCCCGCGAGATGTACCCGCGCTCAGCGCCGACGGCGTAGCACGCCAGCGCAAACCCGGAGCCGGCGATGCTGGCCGGGGACGCCGGCCGCGTGTTATCGCGCACCAGCCCCGTGAGGGCATTCACTTCGTACAAGAAGTAGGAAAACGCCCGGCGTTCGAGCTCGTCGAGGGACGCCTCGTCTATCGTATCGCTCATGGACGGTTCAAACGCAGATCGCGGGCCGCCCGTCGGGCTGGGAGATGGTGGACGGCCGCACGCCGCTCATGTTGCCCAGGTACACACGCCTGAGGGTCAGGAATCCGAACGCGTCCACGAAGCCGCCCACCCACATGAGGCCGGCGGCAACAATGTAGACGGGTACGCGCTGCGAGCCGCGCATGCCTGGTGTTATGTTGAGATCCATGCATCCGTATGATGCGCTGACGGATGTGCGAGCACATACACCCCTCCCGAACTCAGTGACGCGGCATACGCCCCTGAAGGCCGGCCGACGCCGGGTTACGGACACACGAAATCGCGGCCCGTCCCACCTCACGAGAGCCGCGTTAGAGTTGCGCTGGTCGCTTCGGTCGCGGGGGCCACGGGGTCGGCCACGACCGGACGGTCTCACGGGTGCCGTCGCACGGGCCGGTGATTGCGGAACGCTCCGCCGACACCGTTGCATGGCGCATTGCGTAGCGCGACGCGGCTGACGCCCATGGCCTCGCCGAACGCCTGGCGGGTTTCGCAGATGCGTCCTGCGACGAAACGCCATCTCACGATCGCGATCGACGCGCTCCGTCGCATCGTGCGGGCACTTGGCGCATCGGCGCGCGCTGCCGTGCACGCGAGCGGCGTGACCGGGGCGCAAGCGGTCGTGCTGGCGGTTCTCGATCAGGCGCCTGCTCCGTCGGTCAATGATCTTGCCGCCCGCACGTTTACGCATCAGAGCACCGTCTCGGGCGTGGTCGAGCGGTTGGTGGAGCGGGGGTTCGTCGCTCGAGTGCGATCGAAAACGGACGCGCGACGAATTGGGCTCGCGCTCACTCCGTCAGGTCGGGCGGTCCTGCGGCGAACCCCCCGCCTAGCCCAAACGCAGTTGTTCTATGCGTTGAGCACGTTGCCGCCCGCGGAGCTGGAGGCGATCGCCCGCGGGCTTGGCACAACCATTCGCACGATGGGCATCGCCACGGATCCGCCAGTGATGTTCTTCGATGGCGGGACGCCCGGAACTCGGTCCGTTCAGCCACCTCGGTCTCGACTCACCAGGCGAAAACGTTCTGGCTAACGACCGGGGGCACCTTTAGCGGGCCCGCTGGCCGCGCCGGCGCATGAGCGCGCAGGCATCGCCTTTTGCTAGCGGCATTCATCAGCGCTCGAGGACGGACGTCCCACTTCGCCGCGTGCCTCCAGCCGCGCGAGCAGCAGGTGGTAATAGAGCATGCCTCGCTGCGCACCAAGCGGTTCCAGAATGCTCCCGACATCGAGTGGCACTGCGCCTGCGACCAGCACGAGGTTGCGTGCGACGCTGGAGTCGTTCATCGGAAACACATCGAGCCGCCCGAGGCCGCGCAACAGGATGACCGTCGCCGTCCACGGGCCGATGCCCTTGATCTGACGGAGCAGTGCCGCGACGTCGGGGCTCGGGCGCTCTTCCAGCATCGCCGCGTCGAGCGTGCCCGCGGCGAGCCCGTCGCCGGCACGTCGCAACGTCGCGAGCTTGCCCGCGCTGAGACCGGTTGCGCGCAGCAGATCGTCCTTCGCACCCAGTACCTGCTCGGCGCTTGGGAACGTGTACAACGACGTGCCCTCGCTCTCGAGTGGTTGACCGAATGCAACGATCAGGCGGCGCACGATCGCGCTCGCCGCGTGCAGGCTCACCTGCTGGAAGGCGATCGCGTTGACGAACGCCTCCCAGAGGGTGGGATAGCGCGGCGGCTTCACCCCGCGCATGCGCCGCGCCAACTGGCTCAGCCACGCCATGCGCGCGGCTGCGCGGCCGAACTGCGTGAGCTCGCGATCGACGCCGAGCATACGCCGCACGAGCGCCAGCACTCTCGCGTGCTCGCTCGCATCGCCCTCGATCGCCACGGCGAGCGCATCCGGGCGCACCTGCGTCACGCGCACTATCATGGGTCCGTGCGCACCACCGAGCGCACGGACGTATTGTCCGTCGGGTGTGAGGACATCGACGACGTTCGTCGACAGGCGCCGTAGCGCGCTCACTGTCAGGTCGAGCCGATACGGTACCACGACGGAGAGTTCGTACCGCTCAGGGACGGGGACTGGCCGGGATTCTGGTGGCGAGGGCGCATGGGCCCGCGATGTCGGCATGGCATGACCAGCCTTGTGAGAGGAGCGAGTCAAGGCGAATGGTCATCGCGCGCCCTGCCATACTCTGAATAATACTAGTGCGATCGCGATAGGAGTTGGAAGAGCGATACCGGCACAGCGTCTTTGGTCTTGAATTCGGGCCGGTGTGTGAAACGTCGCACAACGAACAGTGTGATCGTCGAGCCGCTGTGACAGCATAGGGGTCAGATGTCGGCCATCGTATCGAAGTATTCGTGATCGGCGGCATAGCCGCCTTCCCCCGCGTAGACGTGCTTGACGTCTTCGGCGAACTCGACGGACGTGATCCACTTGACCATTTTGAACCCGAGCTGATTCTCCACGCGCAGCCGCAGCGGTGCACCGTGGACGGCATTGAGCGGCTCAAAGTTCATGTCGTAGGCAAGCAGCGTCTGCGGATGCCCAGCGTTCTGGATCGTGTGGCTGTCGTAATACTGACCGCCCTCCAGTCCCTCGCCGAAGGAATAGAAGATCACTGCTTTCACGTTGGGTTTCGGCCGCACGATCTTCATCAACTCGGCCATGGGTAGGCCGGCCCATGCGGCGATGCCAGACCAGCCCTGGATGCAGTGGTGCAGCGTGATCTGAGTCTGCTTGGCCATCGCCCGCAGTTCGTCGAGCGACAATTCTACAGGATTCTCGACCGAGCCGTACACCTTCAATCGGTAATCCTTGAAACCATTGGCAGCCAGAGCCTTCCATTCCGCCGAGGTCGGCGGCCTGCCGTTCGGCCAAAAGAACGGCGAGATGTCTTCGACCCGGTACTCGGCTCTGGGCGAATGCCGAGCGAGCAGTAGTCGAATCACCGGGTTGACCAGCGCATCGCCGACCCGCTGGATGGCCCGAGGAAACAGCCACGTCGCCCAGTTGGCCATGACGTTCGCGAGGACCAGGATCACGAGCCCGCTCAGCCCGATGTACATGCCGAACCGCATCAGGTCGTCCGTCCCGAGGACGATGTGGTTCATGTTCCGCCCGAAGCCGGTGACGATCACCATCGTCACGTGCGCGACGACGAAGGCGGCGTACGCACACAGCACCAGGAAGTGAATCGATCGGCCGACCTGCCGATTGGCTGGCAACCGGCGATACCAGCTAAATCGGTTGACCAACGCTGGCGACATCGCCGGTCCCGTCAGGATCGAGAGCGGTGCAAGGACGAAGATGACGGCGAAATAGGTCAACTGCTGAAGCGCGTTGTACTGATAGAAGCCGTTGGGCTCCGGCGGGAGGTGGAAGGTGGCGTAGTGAACGAACACGGCCCACGCGTCGGGGAACACGTGCCATGAGGTGGGCACGATCCGCCGCCACTGGCTCGTCGCAAAGAGGAGCGACACGTACACCGCGCCGTTCAGCACCCAGAATAGAGCGCTGACAAAGTGCCAGTGCCGCGCCAGCCCCAGCGTGTGGCGGCCGCCAGGCAGGCCCACCCATGGCGTCAAATACCGCGCATCGTCCTTGGCGGTGTACAGGCGATCGAGCGGCACCTGTACCGGTGTGAAGCGGATCCATTCTGTGCCGGGGGTGCAGTGGACATTCCAGTACAGTCGTGGATGATCCATCAAGACTTGCAGACCGCTGCGGGCGAGCAAGACCAGGAGCAGCAGGTTGACATAATGGGTAATGCCGATCCACGCTGGAAAGCCAAACGGTTGCGTCGCCGTCTCCGGGGTGAGATGCTCAATGGCGGGAACCGCCGGCAGTCCCATCGTGATCCACTGTACGTACGCCGCAATCACGGCCAGCACGATCGGCAGGGTGAGCGGCAGGAGTGTCGAGAGCCGTACGCGCGGCGATGCGGCGCGCGGCGACGCGCCCACCGCTACTGGCCCCAATGGTGAAGCGCTCGTGGCTACCCCCTGTCTGGCCTGTGACCGGCGAGTGCAAGCGCCTGATCCACGACGTGATCGACAGTAAAGCCATACTCCTTGAACACGGTCGCGCCTGGTGCCGAGGCCCCGGCATCGTCCCGAGCGAGCAGTGGTGCGAGCACGCCAAGTGTGGAGTCGACGACAGCGGCAGGCACCATGATCCAGATCGCGCGCGGCGTGTCCAGCTTGGCGATCAGGTCGGTGAGCGGGCGGGCCGACGGCGCCTCTGTCGCCGTCATGGCCTGGCCGCGGTGAGGTGAACCCGTTGTGCCAGGGTAATGCTGTCGAGCCAGAGGCTCTGACGGAGATCGTGCAGGTGTCGTGTCGCCTTCATGGTTGCTCCTGTTGCGGGCGGCTGGCAGCGGTCTCGCCGAACAACGCGGAAAGATCGCAGGTCACCAGATCGCCGATCCGTTCGACCGTAAGATCGGCTGCAGGATACGCGGTGAGGTTGTCGGGGCCGTGCGCGTAATGTCCCTGACGCACGAACACCGTGGTCACGCGGTCGCGCCAGATCTTCTTGATCGTCGCCAAGATGTGCAGCTTGTCATCCATCACGACATAGTGCCGGGCCGGATAGCGCGCGGCGACGCTGTCGAGCATCTGTTCCTTGTGAATGTAGATCAGCACCCGGCCGTCCACCGCTGCCCAGAGCCCGGAGTGCTGGATCTTGCGCGGCTGGAATACCACATCCCCGTCCGACAGAACAACCGTCAATCCCAGGGTGTCCAGATGACGAATGACGTCGAGCGCGCCGGGGTACAGTCGGCTCGCGAACGGATAGTCGATCAGAAACGACGACATCAAGAGCAGTCGAGTGTCGGTCAAATCTGCCAGCCGATAGCGCTGCAATGCGCCCAGGTAGTCGGCGTACCCGAGCTCGCCGCGCAGGTGTTCGAAGATCGCCCAGTACCGGTCCCGGCTTATGGCGCCAAACTCCCGTGCGAGATGATCGCGGAGATCGTCCTGCACGATATCATTATCGAGCAGCGTGTTGTCGCAGTCGAGGAGGAATACGACGTCATCGGGCGTGGTCACGTGGTCGTCGCATCCGGCGTGGGGTTGTGCCACTATCGGGATCACTGCGCCCACCACTTAAGGAAAGGCGCCCACACCGATGATCGTGACACCCTCTCGATTCCCCAAGGCACATCAGCAGTGGTCCACCACACCGTCTCGCTGAGCGAGGACACCGTGAATCGAAGCTCGCAGGCTCCCTTGATATTCTTTGCCATCGGGATCATTGGCCTCGGCATCCTTGCCCTCGTGTTCGGCGATTTCGCGGAGGTGGGGCAGACCGTTGCCGCGTGGGTCCCTAGCCGAACGGGTCTTGCCTACGCTTCGGGCATCGTCATGCTGTTGGGCGGTTTCGGCTTGCTGCGGAGACGCACGAGCGCGTTGTCCACCGCGCACTGACCTTAGGTATTATCCCTGTGCCACAATTATCAAGTCGCAGCGGGGCGATTGCCGTAAATGGCTACACAGCATTGCGTGAAACGCAATCCAAGTCCCTATAGAACCTATCTCGTAAAGTTGAACGAGAACTCGAACGTCCCGCCGCCAGCCGGTGACGCGGGGAAATGCCAGTCACGCGCCTTACCGAGGATGCATCCCTCGGCCTCGGTCGCGCCGGGGCCGGACCAGGTACGGCGATTGACGACGACGTTGGTGACGGAGCCGCCGCCAGTGAGCGTGATCGCGAGCGTCACACTGCCCGCCAGCCCAGGATTGACCTTCAATCCGTACTCGTCGTAGCAGAACCGGAGCTGCGAGTCGTGGCTGCGCACCGCGGTCCCCAGCTCACCCACATCGCGCGTCGGTCCACCCAATCCGGGGACATCGATCGCGCGCGGCGCGGCGACGGTCACGCCTTCGTGGCCGATTCCACCGCCACCAACCACGCCCCCCAAATTGCCGACGCCGGCGCCGCCACCCATGTCGGCGCGCCCCGGCGTGCGCACGCCTTGGCCGCCCTGGCCATAGGCGAGCACGGACTTGCCGACGGCTGCGCCTGGCTTGGGTGCGCCATTCGAGACATCCACTCCGCGCAGCACGTTCGAGACGTCGCCGACCGGACCGTTTGCCGGCGCCGCGCCGAACGCCGCGCTCGCAGCGGCCGCGCGCTTGGCCGCGACTTCTTCCGCCGACGGCTTCGGCTTGCCAGGGGCCGGCGCGGCCGTCTTGGCGGCAGCCGGCACGGGCTGCGCCGCTTCAGGCTTGACCGGGACGTCCGGCGGCGGCGGCGGCTCGAAGGTGACGGCGATCGGCCGCTCCTCGGCGGACAGGAGATGACTGATGTCGGTCTTGGGGCCAAACAGCACGAGCAGGATCCACAGGATCCCGAACGAGCCGGACAGCATCCAGGAGCCGAGGAGCGCGCGCCCCTCCTCGTCCGCAAGCTCGAATCGGAGGTTGCGTGTAAAACTCGCCTCGTCGCGCGGGCGCGCACGACGCGAGTACCGCGACGCACCCGTCGAGCCCTCACGCGCCATCGCCCACCCGATGGACCTGCAGCGAGATGTTCTTAAAGCCCGCCAGTCGAGCGGTCTGCATCACTCGAGACAGTAGGTCGTAGCGCATCGTCTTGTCGCCCTGGATCGCGAGCGGGACATCGACTGGTTGATCGGTCGGGCCCTGGGCAGCCGCGCGGATCGAATCGGCCTTTCCACGGAGCGCGGTATAGAGCGGCGGAATGATGAGCGGCTGGTCGGGCACGTTCGACTGCGATTGCGCGGCCTCCATGGTGCTCATCACGGGCTCGTTGGCGAGCGTCACCTGTCGCCCGATGCCCAGGGTCAGCTGCTGCAGCGCATTGGTGCCGACACGCGCTTCGGGGAGTGTCACACCCGCGACGACCGGTGCGAGCTCGCCCACGACGGCGGTGGTGAGCGCGAAGAACACGATCGATACGAGCGTATCGACGAGCGGCACGAGGTTCAGCTCCGCCAACTTGAACTTGGCGAACTGCTGCGCCCGGCGTGATTCGCGCGCCATACGTGCGCGACTGACTTGCTTGGCCATGGGTTACGTTCTCCCGGCGGACGAGACCGATGTCGCGCGGGCCCGCGTTCCCAAGGCCACATTCGGAAACTGCGCCAGCTTGAGGCGCTCGAGGACATGGACGACGTCATCGTACTGCACTTCGTCCGATGGGATCACGAGCACGTCGTTGTTCTGCGGGTACTGTTGGTGGATATCGGTCATCAGGGCCTGAAGCGTGTCCAGCGACGCCGCGCCCAGTCCGGGAATCTCCCGCCGGAAGCCGCCATTGGCCGAATGTTCGACGAGCATCTTGTCGCCCTGGATCCGGACGGCGAGTAGCAAATTGAGATTCTGATCCTTCTGCCCAGCAGGCATCTGCTCCGCGGTCACGACCAACGGGGGGAGCGCGAGATCGAAGGACGTCAACTCGGTCAGCAACCCCTGATAGCTCGCCAAGCTGAAGAACACGATGGATGTGAGCACGTCGATCAGCGGCACGAGGTTGATGCCGCCGTGGCCGAGGCTCGATGACGCGCGCTCCGCGCGTCGAACTTTCGCTCGGTGAAATCGCGAAGTAGCCATGTCGATGCGCTACCGCGAGGCGAGAGTCGGGACTGGCCCGATGAGCTGGCGCACGATCACGGGCGGCAGCGGCGAGACCGGGGCGGCGGCCGGGTTAGCGAGAGATCCTGGCTTCGGGGCGCTCGACGAGCGCGTTGATGAGCCGGACCGAGAACTCGTCCACCTGCTCGATGATTTGCTCCGCCTGGGCGGCGAGGTACGAGTGGCCGACGGTGAGCGGAATGGCGGTGACCAGACCGAACCCCGTCGCGTTCAACGCGATGGCGATACCCGCGGCCAGTTTCTCGGAGCGGGTCGCGGCCGACGCGGCAGCCACCGACGCGAACGCGCCTTTCAACCCGTAGATCGTACCGAAGAGCCCGATCAGCGTGGCGACGTTGGCGAGCATCGGGAGATACTGCAGGCGGCGGGACAGCCGCGGAATGACTGACAGCGACGCGGCATCAGCCACGTTCTGCAGCTCACCTTCCTCGCGGCTCTTGCTCCGCAGGATCAGGAGGCCCATGTCGGGCAGCGGGGAGTGCGATTGTGCGCAGAGCCGCATCGCATCCTCGATCTTCTGGGCGCGGACGAGCTGCATGACGCGCTCGATGAACGCCGGTCCGTTGATCGTGGATCGGATCACGATCACGTAGAATCGCTCTAAGAAAATGGCGACCCCCGCGATGGCGACCACGAGGATGACGTACATGACCGGACCGCCATTCCGGAACGTCTCGAGCAACGATCGCAGCATTACTTCTCCCTTGGAGCGTTCGGGGACGTGCCCCGCGTCGCGGTAGGCGCCGGGTCGCCGGCGGGTGGAGCGGGGGCCGCCGATGTCGCGGGATGCGCGCTATCGGCTGCTGGCGGAAGACGAAATGTGCTATCGCTCGGCAACGGCGTCGCGCCCGCGCCGGACGACAGGTTAGGGGCCAATTCATACGGCGTGAGCAACGCCTGCCAGAAGTGGACGTCGAAGTACGACGGCGTCAGCACCTCACGACTGAATGTCGGGACCTGACGCGGTCGCACCGTCACGACCTGCGGGGTCGGGACCTGTCCGCGGATCTCGATCGCCTGGGCACCACGCACGGGCTTTGCACCCGGGGCGGCGCCCTGATCCTGGGCCGCGGCGGTACTGGCGAGCGCCGCGACCGCCACCGCCACGCTAGCCACGGCCACGACCGCGGACGCGCAGAGACGGGCGAGCCGCTCCATCCCCATCGGCCCTCGGCTCGACTCAGAGGTCATCAGGCACCTTGCCCTGCACGCCGTCCTTAGCCATGTCCACCCACTTGTTGGCGATCTTTTCTTGTGCAGCCTTGTCCACCAGCGCCTGCCACGTCTTCTGACCCTGCGTGTAATACGCCTCGGCCTGCTTCGCGGCACCTTCAGCCGCGGCCGTCCGCTCGGCGTCGCTCAGCGAAGCCGGGAGCTGCACATCCTTCAGGAAGTTGCCGTACTCCCATTGAGCGACTCCGATGTAGTAGGTCGAAGCGGCGAGATATTCCGGGTCGCCGGCCTCGATCGCGCGGGTGAACTCCTTGGTGAGCGCGGTCAGCAACTGTTGCTTGGAGGTTGACGCCCGCTTCACGCCCACGGCCGTCAGCTGCGCGCGCGAGGCGATCACCAGCTTGACCGGCCGGTACTTCAGGAATTGCGCCACCCCGGCAGTAAATGCCGCCCGACCGGCGCGTGCGGCGCAATCGGCCTTGAGGTCGGCGGGCGTGTTCGCGGAGCAGAGCGTCGCCAGGTCGGCGTTCACGGCCGTCGAATCGCCGGCCTCCCTGAGGAGCGCGATCCGGAACGACTGTGCACGCGCGGCGCGCGGGTCGGCTGGATACCGGCGCGCGAAGGTGCCGTACGTCTTCGCCGCGGTCAGCGTGTCGCCGGACTCGAGGTAGGTGACGGCCGAATTGTACTGGGCATCGATTGCGCGCTTGTCGTGCGGGTAGTCGGCCGCGAATTGCTCGTAGCCAGCCGCCGCTTCCTTCTTCTTGCCAAGCGAGTCGAGCCGTGCGGCCAACCGGATCTCGGCGTCTGCGCGGCCGGTCCACGTCGGGTTGTCGGAGATCAGCTTGCGGAGCGCGTCGATCGATTCGTCCCCGCGACCAAGCCCGGCCAACAGGTCGGCGTAGAGCGTCTGATACTGCAGGCGAAACTGGTACTGCGGGAACTGCGTGATCAGCCGATTCGACAGATCCGCGGCATGCGTCCGCGCATCCTTCGATGCACCGTCGTCGTTCTTCCGGCGCGCGACACTATCGGCAAGCATGTACGTCTCAATGGCGTTCCGCAGGGCGTCCGCGGCCTTGGCGTTCGTCGGGTTCTCATCGGCGTAGGCGACATACACCTCTTCCGCAGCCTTCTGGTACTGACCAGCCTTGACCAGGGAGTCCGCGTAGATCGATGCCGCCGATGCCTGCACCCGCTTCAGTGAATCGGCCAGTGTGTGCCGGCCGGCCCGTTCCGCGATCGTGTACGCAGTATCCCACTGCGCCTGTGCGTCGCCGTACTTGCCCTGTTTATACAACGCGTCACCGACCAATTTGGCCGCCGTGGGCGTGTACGGATCACTGGGCCACTGCGCCGAGTACTGCCGGAACGCCGACACCATGACATCCCAACGTCCGGCCTCCGATGCGCGGCGACCTTCTTCGATCAACGCGCGCTTGGCGACGTCGGTATGCGGGTAGTGGTCGGCGAACTGATTGACCGCGGAGAAGAGCGAGTCCTGCACCGTCCGATCGGTCTTGTTGGCGTTCAACGCCGAGTCGTAGGCCACGATGGCGTTCTGCGCCGACTGTTGTTCGGCGACCGCGGCCGTCTTGGTCGTATCGCCAGGATATGCGTAGGCGGAGCGCACGTATTCCGCGCCCGCGCGTGCGTAGTCCCCTGCTCCGAAGAGCGCTTCCGCGTAGTACGTATCGACCGCGCGCGCACTGTCCGCGCCACCGTAGTCCGACATGTACTTCCCATACAGACGGGCGGCCTCGGCGTAGTGCGGACGTTGTGCGACGGTCGGCGGCCCGAGCGCGGGCGCCGGTGTGCCGGGCGCGCGACGACCGCGGGCCACGACCACGCGCGTCCCAGCGCCCTGAGCCTTTGCCAACTCGTATTGCGCGCTCTGGCGGAGTGCGTCCTCGCGGGCGGCGGCGGCTTCCTTGGCCAGCGGCACGTTGGCCGCGGACCAGGCAAATCCGGGCGCGAACTTGTCCACCAACGCCAACCGCGCGCCCTGCGCCTTCTCCGGCTCCAACGTCCGGTTCTGATAGATGTCCACGACTTCGCTCTGCACCCCGAGGGCCGACGAGTCGTTGGGAGCCTCGACCAGCAATTCTTGATACGCTTGCACGGCGCGGCCGAAGTCGCCCTGATCGCGAAGACGCGCGGCCACGCGGCGCAACACCTGAATCTTGTACGCGGTGTCGCCGCGGGTAGCGAAGAAATGGTTGGCCGCTTCCGCGCCACCGACCTGGGTGAACGACACGGCCATATAGTCCAGCGTCTCGTCGCGCAGGCCGAGTCGCGCCTGGCGATCGGGCGGCAGCTTGTCGTAGGCATCGACCAACCGGCCGAATACTTCGACCGCTTTGCGGTAGCCGTCCTGGTTCTGCTGCGTGCCCTGGTTGTAGTTCGACCATCCAAGCTTGTAGAGCGACAGGAAGTAGATGTCGCCGATCGCCGGCGCGGCGGCAGCGGCCTGCTCGTAGGCAGCGCCCGCTTTGCCGAACAGCGCTTGGCGTTGGTCGCCGCGCGCCGCGCTGGCAAGCTCGAACCGCGAGTCACCCAACCGGAACATCGCCTCCGCGCGCAGCGGCGACGACTCGATTGCACTGACCTTCTCGAACATCGCCGCGGCGTCGGCGTACCGCTCGCCCGCGCCATACAGCGTGCCGAGCGTGTACTCCGCGCCATCAATCTGCGGGAAGGCGGGGTAGTGTTGAATCAACTCTTCATAGCGCACGATCGCCGTCGCGTAGTCCGGATGGCCTGACGCGTCGCCGTGGTTCGCGTGCGTGCTGTCGGCGCCCGTGCCGACGCGCTGTGTGGCAGCGTACCGCTCGTCGGCGCGACGTACGAGGAGTTCGCCCAGCTCGTAGAGCGCGCCCGCGCGTGCGGGGCTGTTGGGATACCGCGTCACGAGACGCTCGAGCTGTGCGACCGCGGAGTCCGCGGGCGGCGGATCGAGCGCCGTGGCGTGGGGACCGCCGCCCGTGCTGGTGCCGGCGAGCTGACGGAAGAACGCTGCCCCGGCCGCACCGAACTCCGCCGCCTCTTCGTCCCGACGGGCGTCGGCCGCGAGCGCGGTCGCGCGGACCGTGAGGTCGTGTTCGACAGCCGCGGTGAGCGACGTAGCGGCTTGATCCTGCGCCGACGCGGCCGCGGCGAGTGCGCCGCGCAACGACATGCGCTGGGACGACTCGCCCCGGGAGACACGCTGCATCTGCTCGTCCACCGCCGATTGACCGGTGGTGACCGCGCGTTGGGTCTGGACGATGAGTTGCCGTGTCCGCTCGCCCCGCAGGCGGATCGAGTCCCGTAGCGCGAAGGCCGGATGATGCGCGATGACCTGGTCGAGCCCACGCTCGATCATATCGGCGAGCCCGGCGTATTGGATCGCGGTCGCGGCTTCGCGATCCAACACCGCGAGATCTTCAGGCGATCCGAACCCGCCCATGGAGCGGCGGACACTGTCGATCTGTCGAAGGTTGTCGGACGACGTCTGGCGCATGTCCGCGAACTGCGGTGCGAAGAGCCGGTGCAACCGGACGCCCGCGAAGTCCACGTTCTGCGTCACACGGGCCAGCGAATCCTCGGCCGCCGAGATCCGGATGAACATCGGACCGAGGCTGTCGCCTGCGAGCTCGATCTGCTGACGCGCGCGGCGCAGGAGGAGGAGCTGCAGCGACACATTCCCGCGCTGCGCCCGGATGGCCTCGTTGGCGAGCAGGACCGAGACATCCGCGTCATGCAGCGCACGCACGTCGTGGAAGACGTCGGCCCGGGCAGATGCGCCCGCGGGGCCCACGGGCTCGCGTGTGAAGACGGAACGCCGCAGTACATCGCGATCGACCAGACTGAGACCCCCACCCGGCGCCGCACCAGCCGCGGAATCCACGCGGGCCGTGAGGCTGGCGATCGTGACCAGTGTCGGGGGCGCGAACTGCGGGGGCGCCGTATTGGTGGCGTCGGAGACGACCGCGTGGAGGGCATCCGATCCCGCGCCCGCACTGTCGGGGAAGGCCAGCGTCTTGCCGAGAACCACGTCAGGCAAGAGCAGGACATCGGCCGCGCGGGCGCCGACGAGTGCGTGCGCCGCGGCGCGCGGCGTGGCGCTCCACTGCGCGATGCGCTGGGCTTCGGTGGCCGCCGAGTCTGCGGCCGCGAGGAACGTGCCCTCGGCATCGCTCGATTTGTCCTGCTCGAGTGCCGCCTGCGCGGCCATGAGCCGGTTGCCTTCACGATTCGGGAGCTGCGGGTAGCGAGCGGCGAGATCGTCGAACGCCGTGGCCGCCTGATCGGGATGCCCACCCCGGGTCAGCGCCCAGGCACGCGTGGTGCGGGCCGCGGCGTCGGAGCCGCTTGATGGCTCGACCGCCGCGGCCGACGCGGCCGCGCGATCGAATTGACCGGCTTCGGCTGCGCTTTGCGCTTCGGCGAGGGTCAGATTGTTCAAGGCTTCGCCGTTCGCGGTCGTCATCGCCGCTTCGAATGCGTGCAACGCGGCCGCAGGATGCGCGGTATCACCGCGCGCGATGGACAGCGCGCTCATGTAGCGAGCGTAGTCCGCGTACTGGCCCGTGGGACTCGCGATCTGCTGCGCGGCCGCGAACGACGCCCGCGCGAGCGTGGAGTCGCCGTTCTGGTACGCGACCAATCCAGAGAGCAGAGCCGAGAGCGGCGACCGGTCGTCGCGGCCCGCACCCTTGGCGATGGCGTAGGCCTGCGTCAAGTCGCCGCTCCGATAGGCGGCGAAGAGCAACTGCGTGCGGAGCACGGCACCGAATCGCGCGGCGCCGGTACCGGCGAGGACCGCCTCGGCCGCGACGCGCATGCTGTCATCCATCCCCAGCCGATAGAAGCACTCGGCCATGAGGAACCGACGGTCTTGGTCACCGCGCCACGTCCCCGCGGCGCCGACGCTGCCTGGTGCGGTGGTGATCAGGCGGAGGCGATCGAGGGCCGCGGCGGCCCGATCGTTCATCAGCTCGAACAACGCGACCCGGATCTCGGCGTCCGCGGCGCGCGCGGCGTCGAGCTCCGGAACGAGCGCCGTATCTGGGCGCGCGACCGGCGCGACCACCGTCGCGGATGGCGCCGTCGTGGCCGCGCCTGTGGCCGGCTGGGCGGCGGACGTGCTCTGCGCCGCCAGATGGGCGGCGCCGACGGCCGGGCCAAGGGCCAGTCCGGCGACGAGTGCGGCGAGACGCGACCAGCGGTCCGTGAAGACCGAGCCTGGCGCACGCGTCCGCCGCATCACTCGGCGGGCGCTCCGCCGTGTCACGCGGCACCAGCCATTGGCCGACGGCCTTACTGGGGGCCGCTGCGGTTGATCCACGTGCTCAGCATGAGTTGGCCGGCGTGCACGGTGAACTGCACATAGGTCGCGGCGCCGGTCGGCACGGTGTTCGAGGTCGCCGCAAAGCAGGCCAACGATCAATGCAAGGCAGCAGGCAAGCCGGAGGTCGGCCTGCTGCTGCTGCCGGGCACAACCAACTGTGCACTGGCGCTGACGCAGGAACGCGCGGACGCCATCATCGTCTCCACCGCAACGGTCGCTGCGCTGATGCATGAGACGCCCGGCGCCTACGCCACCGATGGCGCGCCGTTCGACACCAGCACCAAGGTCGGCATCGCGGTGCGTAAGGACAATCCCGCGTTGAAGCTCGCGCTCGGCAAGGCGGTGCAAGCGATCGTCGCCGACGGCTCCTATGCGGCGCTGATCCAGAAATGGAACCTGCCGCCCGCCAGCTCGGCATTCTGAAAGCGGTTGGCGCGCGCATGTCGCTGTTCCAGCCGCATCTGCTGGCGCAGTACCTGCTCAGCGCGGCGTTTTTCCATGGCGCGATGATGACGCTGTCGCTCAGCATTGCCTCACTCGCCACCGGCATGGTGGTGGGGCTGCTGCTGGCGGTGGGACAGGAAGTGCCGCTGCGCGCCGTGCGGGCCTTGGTCGTGTTCTATCTCTGGTTGTTTCGCGGCACGCCGGTGCTGCTGCAACTGGTGTTCGCCTTCAACGTGCTGCCCGCCTTCGGCGTCTTGCTGCCAGGCTTCGCCTGCGCCGTGCTGGCGCTGGG
>PMAE01000058.1 GCA_003152485.1 Gemmatimonadota bacterium
CGCACGGCCGTACACCAGCGCGACCACGGGATCGAAAGCCCGCCAATCGACACCGCTCGCGGACAACGAGGTGGGCATCGACAACTTCAGCTTCACGCCTCCCAATCGGACGGTCGCCGTCGGCACTACTGTCACCTGGATCAATCGAGACGATGTGCCACACCGGATCGGCAGCGCGGATCAGAAGTTCCCCTTGGGACCGGCGATCGATACGGACCAGCACTTCGCCTACACCTTCACGACGCCCGGCCGTTACCCGTACTTCTGCACGGTCCATCCCACGATGACCGGCGTGATCACAGTCACCCCGGGATAACCCACCGCGTGAGCCGCGTCCCGTCGTGGGGGGCCCGTCGTAGGCGCCTCATGGCGGGCATCCCATGGCGGGCGCCCGGGCCGCGGTCATAGACTTGACCCCGTGCACGAGCGCCCGGTGGGATTCACACGGCGAGAGGCTGCGCGCTGGGCGGTAGCAGTGCTGGCGTCCATGGTGGTCGCCTGGCGTTCGTCAGGCCGGGGAGCGGCCCTCCCTAGTCACGGGCCGCGGCCAAGGTGCTCGCGAGTCTCGATCAGTCGCCGCTGCGAGCGACGAGCTTGCATCGGGATTCGATGCCATGCGTGTCGCCGTGGTCTTTTTGCGCATAGGGTTAGTGTATGCTCCCGTCAGCTTCCAGTAGCTGGCAATGCTCGACCTCAATGGATCCCAGGAGGTACGCCTACCCATAGGCGCGCGGGCCGCCGACGTCCCCGCCACCAGTGCATACGCCCTTCACCGAGCGTCATGCGCTATTGTAACGGGCTCACCCTGTCCACCCCCAA
Organism: Gemmatimonadota bacterium; assembly: GCA_003152485.1. Classification (GTDB taxonomy): domain Bacteria; phylum Gemmatimonadota; class Gemmatimonadetes; order Gemmatimonadales; family Gemmatimonadaceae; genus Palsa-1248. The sequence goes on from PMAE01000058.1 coordinate 820, forward strand.
CATTCCGTCGTTCATCATCCGTAGTGCGTGTGTCGCCACATTGGTACTTGCCGGGCGTTACGAGCGTCACCATTTTCGCGCGGCAATGCAGTCTTCACGGTGGATCCGGTTCCCTCGTTGCCTTCAGAAGTTGTTCGCGGTATCCCCACTATTTCGGAGTGTCGCCTATGAAGTCCCTGATTCGCGTAGTCTCGCTCGGCATTGTCTCCGTCCTATGCGCCGCGTGTTTCCACGCGACGATTGTGACCGGAAGGCCTGAGTCGACCACCATCGTCGAGAAGGAGTGGGCGTCATCGTTCATCTTCGGACTCGTGCCGCCTGACATCATGGACGTGTCAAAGGACTGTCCGGACGGCGTAGCCAAGGTCGAGACGCAGCACAGCTTCCTCAACGCGCTCGTCGCGTTGATCACGATCCAGATCTACACGCCGATGGACCTCAAGGTGACCTGCGCTGGATCCGGTGGGCACGCGTCGGCCGACTACACCATCCCGGAATCGGCCACGCTCGCCGAGCGCCAGGCGGTGATCAACGAGGCAGCCAACGCCGCCATCTCGAGCGGGAAGCCGGTGACGGTCAAGTTCTAAGGGAACCGCTCCCTGGCTGCACGCACCGGGCCGCGCTGACCGGGTAGTGACGCGACAGTAAAGCGACAGGGTGGGCGCCCCGTTCTCGGGGTGGCCCACCCTGCTCGCTTCCGCCCTCACCCCCGCCGCGCCGCGGCGGGGGTGTCCGTTAGGAGTGCATGCTCAGTGCGTCGAGCCATGCCGGGCGATCCTCGGATGGCCCAGCCCAACCCAGCCGAGCCAGCATCGCGATGAAGAGCCGACGGTCGTATCGCGCGGGATAGATGAACGGGTTGTAGTCCACGATCTCATACCCCCATTCCAACGCCAGGCGTCCGAGGTTGTCCGGGTCGTCGCTCGTACAAATGAGCGATCCCCGCGGCGTGCCGAAGTCGCGGAGCCATGCGAGTGCGCTGATCGCTTCGCCGCGTGGCCCGACGGCGGCGAACGGCGATACCAATCCGATGTTGAGGTCACGCGCTGCCTCACGCCACAACGTCGTGATGTGGGTATCGACTTCGTTTGTCGCCATGGCATCAACTCGCATCGTGAACGGACCGACCGGCAGTCTCGCGGTCTCCGACGGCACGCAATCGTGCGGGCAAGGATTCCCGGTGCCGGTACCCTACCGAAGGACGATCTACTCCCGCACCCGCACCGGTGGGGGCTGGCGCCACCCCTCCCCCGGGCCCGGCCGGGACCGGGGTCGCGGCGGGCGGAGAACCTCCCACTCCGTCGTGCGCCTCGCCAAGATTGCCAGGTCGGCGGAGGACCACCTGTCGCCAACTATCATCCGCGGGACGTTGTCGAACCACATGCCCGCCGGCCCGCCGCACCCGAACCGAGCCTCTCGCATGACTTGTCCTACCGTGATCGCACGCCCTTCGACCGGTCTGGCAGTTGCCGTGGTCCTGGCGATGGCCGCCGCCCATGCCACGCGCGTGGCTGCCCAGGGCGAGCCACAGACTCATGCCGGGCGCGTCACGCGATCGGCGCCCATCGCGGACGTCCGGTACGACGTCACGGTGGATTCCGCAACGACGCGCGCGCGATCGCTCGCCGTGGCCATGCATTTCAAAGTCGGTGGGCCCGGGCCGGTCGTCCTCGCGCTGCCAGCGTGGAGTCCCGGGCACTACGTGCTGCTCTGGTTCGCGCGTCGCGTCTCTCAGTTCACCCCGACGATGAACGGCATGCCGCTGTCCTGGCATCAGCTCGACTTCCAGACCTGGCAGCTCGATGGCACGACGCCGGGAGCGGCGGTCACCGTCGCTTTCCACTATTTGGCCGACACGATCGACCGCGCGGTCGCATGGACCCGTCCCGATTTCGGGTTCTTCAACGGCACGAACGTGTTCATGTATCCCGTGGGCCGCGGGTTCGATTGGCCCGCCCAGGTCACCATCCACACCGACGCGGGATGGAACATCGCGACCGGGATGGCCGAGTCGCCGGCCGGCGCCCTGAGCGCGGCGCACACGGGCGACGACAGCCGTCGGACCTTTAGGGCGTCCAACTATCACGATCTGGTGGACCGCCCCTTCTTCATCGGCCACTTCGATTTCGACAGCATCCAGGTGAGTAGTACGGTTGGCGGCCCGAATGACCATTGGGTGCGCGCCGTGAGCTACCCTGCCGGACTCTTCACCGGCGCACGCATGACGCGGATGTTGAGCGCGCTCGCCAAGCTCGCGGTCACGCACGCGGCCGTCTTCCACGATATGCCGTGGAAAACGTACACCGTGCTGCAGATCGCGGATCCGCATCCCAACGGCGGTGGACTCGAGCACCAAGACTCACAGGTGGACGAGATCCCTAGTGGTAGCATCGATGCGCCGGGACTCAATGGACTCTACGCGCACGAGATGTTCCACGCGTGGAACGTGAAACGGCTGCGCCCCTCCGACCTGGTGCCCTATCGCTACGATGACGCGCAGCCGACCGAGTGGCTGTGGGTGAGTGAAGGGATCACCGACTACTACGGCGATCTCGGGCTCGTTCGATCGGGCCTCGGTGATTCCACCGCTTTTATGGCCAAGATGGCCCAGAACATCTCGGGCGTCGCCACGGTGCCCCCGACGGCGCTCGCCGATGCGTCGCTCGGGGCGTGGGTCAACCCGACCGATGGATCTTCGGGGCTGTATTACCCCAAGGGGTCGCTCGCCGGTTTTATGCTCGACGTTTTGATCCGCGATGCGAGCGACAACCACCATTCGCTCGACGATGTCATGCGGTCGCTGTACACGACGACCTACAAACAGGGCCGAGGATTCACCCCATCGGAGTGGTGGGGTGCGGTCGCGGCGGCGGCGCGACCGGGGACGCCGGCCATCGCGTTTGCCGATGTCGAGCGCCGGTACATCGCAGGGCGGGATCCCTATCCCTGGGATGCGATCTTGCCGCTCGTCGGCCTGCGTATGGTGACCGACTCGGCGACGCTCGTGCAGCTCGGCATCAGCGGTGCCGCCGACTCGTCAGGCGCTGAACTGGTGTACTACGTCGTACCCACGAGCGCGGCGGCGACGGCCGGCATCGTGGCTGGCGATCGTCTGACGCAACTCGCCGATGTCGAGATGCATGGCGACTCCTCGCTGATGGCGTTCCGGCACCGCTATGTGAATGCGACCGGCCCCGTTCCCGTGATCCTCTTGCGAGCCGGGCACCAGATGACGGTCCAACTCCCTATCACGAGCAAGCTCTACGTCACCCAACGCATTGTATCGGTCCCCGACGCGTCGTCGAAAGCCGCCCGGGTCCGCCACGGGTTGCTCACGGGCACGACGGACTGAACTCCCGGCGGTCACGCGCGGTACTACCTTACCGCCGTCCGACTTCTGGCCTCCGACCTCTGCTCATATGCCCCCCTTCTCGCGCGCCGCGGCGCTGACCGCGGTGCTCTGCGTCGCGGTATTCGCGACCCCACGGCTCCACGCGCAGCAGTTCTCCGGCGTGATGGTGGATTCGCACGGCTCTGAGAGCGCGCGCACGCCGTTCTACGTCGGCGAAGGCAAAGTCCGCTGGGCGACGACCCGGGAAGACTCCATCACCGGCGCCGTCATTCTCGACTTTCGGCGCCGCACGTTGATCGCGCTCGACGATCAAACGGAGCAATACTACACGCCCTCCGGCGACGATCCGGCGGCAGAGTTGGCGGACCTGTTCTACATCATGCGGCCCAGCGACCTCCAGGACCCGTGCAAAGGCTGGAACGCCGCGGTCATGACCGACAAGTCTGAGCCGCCACACTTCGCCTGCCAGAGCCTCGGCGCCGATACCGTGAATGGTCGCGCCACAACCAAATGGCAACTCACGTACAAGCGGACGGGGAAGACCGGCTACGCGTGGATCGATCCGCACCTTCACTACCTGGTCAAGATGCAGGACCCCGCCGCGCAAACCACGATGCAGGTTCGCGATGTGAAAGAGGGCTTGCAGCCCACGAGCCTCTTCAGCATCCCCACCGGCTACACCAAGATGGACCCGCCGGCGCCGCCCCGCCCGATGCATCCGTAACACTGGCGTGATCGCGCTGTCTCGCCCGCCGACCGCTAGCCGCACCCTCCCGTCCGCCGTAACTTGTCCCGCCGCGGGGACGCTGCCCGCGCGCGATCTCGAAGCGTAGACGACCGCTCCAGGAGGATGCTTGCGCAACTACGTGACCGAGGCGATCGGGACATTCTTTTTGGTGTTGACCGTCGGCCTCACGGTGAGTCAGAGCGTACCTCTAGCGCCCCTGGCCATTGGTGCGTCGCTCATGATCATGGTGTACATGGGCGGACATATCTCCGGTGGACACTACAATCCGGCGGTGAGCCTTGCCGTATTCCTCCGAGGCAAGCTCCAGGGTCGCGACCTCGTCGCCTACTGGGTATCCCAATTCGTGGGTGCGGTGCTCGCCGCCGGCGTGGTCTACGTCGCGCTCGGCGCGACCTTCGCCGCCAAGCCTGGCGACGGCGTGACCTTCTGGACCGCGGTGATGATCGAGCTCATATACACCTTTGCGCTCTGCATCGTCGTCCTGCACACGGCTACGACCGCTGACACCGAAGGCAACTCGTACTACGGACTCGCGATCGGGTTTACGATCGTGGTCGCGGCGTTCGCCGGCGGCGGCATCAGCGGCGGCGCATTCAACCCTGCCGTCGGGGTAGGACCGGCGATCTACGCCGCGTTCCTCGGACAGCCGGGCGCCCTGTCGCATGCCTGGATCTACCTCATCGGACCGCTGGCGGGCGGCGCACTTGCAGCTGCGGTATTCCGATTCCAGGTCCCGCACGCGCTCGAGACCAAACGGCCGCCGATCCCCGAACCGTAACGAGGGGACGCCACCGCGCGAGGTTCAGACCCCCGCGGGCCGCGCGGCAAGCGGCGCGCGGCCGCGGGCTCGCGGCCGCGGCTCGCGGCCGCGGCT
>PMAE01000105.1 GCA_003152485.1 Gemmatimonadota bacterium
GTCGTCACCAAGATCTTGAAATAACGTGGCTGGAGCTCGGACAGGATTGCTGCCGTCCGATCTCTATCCGCTGCCGCTCTGAGCGCTTGATTGCTGACATCTGACTTCTGACTTCGACATCTATGGCTGGCCGCATCCGAATCCGTCTCAAAGCTTTCGACCACGCTGTGATCGACCAAGCAGCGGCCGACATCGTGCGCACCGCGGAGAAGACCGGCGCGCAGGTGTCGGGGCCGATCCCGCTGCCGACCAAGACGCAGCGGTGGACGGTGCTGCGCTCGCCGCACGTGGACAAGAAGTCGCGGGAGCAATTCGAGCTGAAGACACACAAGCGCGTGATCGACATTCTCGATTCCCGCGCCCAGACGGTTGACGCGTTGACGAAGCTGGATCTCCCAGCGGGTGTCGACGTGGAGATCAAGGTCGAGTAGCCATGATCGGAATCATTGGAAAAAAAGTTGGGATGACCCAGATCTTCAACGACGCGGGTCACCAGATCCCCTGCACGGTGGTCGAAGCGCCGCCCAACCCGGTCCTCCACGTCACGGACCCGGCGACGACGGGCATGGCGCAGATCCAGCTGGGGTATGGCACGCAGCGCGTACGGCGGACGAGCGGCAAGGGGGAGCGTGATCCCAAGGGCCGTCGCGCCTCGCGGGCCGCGATCGGTCACGCCGCCAAGGCGGGATTGGCCGCGCCACCGCTCGCGCTGCGCAGCCTGCGGCTCGATGATGCCCCGGGCAAGGACCCCGAGGTGCCGTCCTATAAGATCGGGGACACGGTCGGGGTCGGGATCTTCGCGGTGGGCGACTCCGTCAAGGTCACCGGCACGAGCAAGGGGCGCGGGTTCCAAGGCGTGGTCAAGCGGTACAGCTTCGCCGGCGGCCCGAATACCCACGGCAACACGAAGCACCGGCGTCCGGGCTCGATCGGACCGGGTACGGATCCGTCGCGGGTCATCAAGGGCAAGAAGATGCCGGGGCATTACGGCGCCGAGCAGCACACCCAGACCCATCTGCGCGTCGAGCGCGTCGATCTCGAGCGCCACCTCCTCTACCTCCGCGGCTCCGTGGCCGGCCCGAAGAACGGCCTGGTCATTGTCCGCAAGCAGCAGTAGGCAGCCCGTGTCTGAATCTCACATCCCGAGGGGAGAGCGACCCACTCCCATGACGTTCGAAGCGGAGACGTTTACCTCGCTTGGTACGCCGCGGTCCGCCGTCTCGCTCCCCGAGGAGCTGTTCGACGGCACGATCAACCTTCCGGTGATGCACCAAGCGGTCAAGGCGTTCCGCGCCAACCAGCGGCAGGGGAACGCGGCCACCAAGATTCGAAAGTACGTGATCGGCGGAAACCAGAAGCCGTGGAAGCAGAAGGGCACGGGACGCGCGCGGCAAGGCTCGATCCGCGCGCCGCAGTGGGTTGGCGGTGGGACCGTGTTTGGTCCGACGCCGAGAAGCTACGCGCAGTATGTGCCGCGGCAGGTCCGCGCATTGGCGCGCAAGAGCGCGTTGAACGCGCGGGCCCGCGAGGATGCGGTCAAGGTCATCGATGCGTTCCGCTTCGATGCGCCGCATACCCGACAGGTCGTCAGTCTGCTGGCCGCGCTCGGCGTGTCGGATCGGAAGGTGTTGATCCTCACCGACGGCGCGCAGCCGAACGTCTATCTGAGCGGCCGGAACCTGCCGCGTGTGGAAGTGCTGCCGTACTCCGACGTGTCGACCTATCACATCCTCTGGTCGGACGTCGTGCTCATCGAAGCATCGGCCATCGGCCACGTGCTGGAGCCGGTGGCGGAGAAGGAGCGGGTCGCGCATCCCCGGAAGTCGGTGCGTGCCGCGGCCGCGGCGCCGCGCACGGCCAAGACCAAGGCCAAGACCNNCAAGGCCAAGACCAAGGCCAAGGCCAAGACAAAGGCCAAGCCGGGTGCGGGCGGCGCCAAATCGAAGGCGCACGCGGTCAAGACTCGGCCGGCGACGGCGTCCAAGGCAGCGAAGAAGAGCGCCTCTTCGGGCACGGCCAAGAAGCGGCCGGTCGCCAAGAAGGCTGCTCCCAAGAAGAAGAGGAGCTAGTCGCATGTCGACGCTGCACCGTACGATCGTCCGCCCGATCATGACCGAGAAGACCTCGGCCGGCTATCAGGCGCGCGGGGAGTACACGTTCGAAGTGGCGCCGGACGCCAACAAGGCGGCCATCCGGCAGGCGATCGAGCGGTTGTTCGGAGTCAAAGTGACCGGGGTGTGGACCTCGAACGTGCGCGGCAAGCTGCGCAAAGTCGGGAAGACGTCCGGCCGGCGGCCCAACTGGAAAAAGGCGATCGTCAAGCTGCGCGCGGGCGACACGATCGACGTATTCGAAGGCTAAGAGGAATTCACGATGCCCGTTCGCCAGTTCAAGCCGGTCACCAAGAGCTCCCGCTTCCGGTCCGTTCCGGATTTCGCGGAGATCACCCGGACGACGCCCGAGAAGTCGCTGCTCGAGCCCCTCAAGAAGTCGGGCGGCCGCGACAATCATGGACACATCTCGATGCGCCGCCGTGGCGGCGGTCACAAGCGCATGTACCGGATCATCGACTTCCGCCGGAACAAGTTCGGCGTGTCGGGCACGGTGCGGGAGATCGAGTACGACCCGAATCGCTCGGCGCGCATCGCGCTCGTCGAGTACACGGACGGCGAGAAGCGCTACATCCTGCATCCGCGGGGACTCAGTGTCGGTGACACGATCGTGTCCGGCCCTGGCTCCGACGTGCGGACGGGCAATACGCTCCCGCTCCGGGAAGTCCCGCTCGGCACCGACGTGCACAACGTCGAGCTCAAGGTCGGGAAGGGTGGGCAGATCGCCCGGTCAGCGGGCACCTCGGTCGAAGTCGTGGCGAAGGAAGGCGAATACGTGACGTTGCGTATGCGGTCCACGGAGATGCGGTTGGTGCATGGGAACTGTTTGGCGACCATCGGCACGGTTGGGAATGCCGAGCACGAGCTGTTGTCCTGGGGCAAGGCGGGTAAGACCCGGTGGATGGGGCGGCGGCCGAAGGTTCGTGGTGAAGTCATGAACCCCGTCGATCACCCGCACGGCGGTCGGACGCGCGGCGGGCGCAATGTCGTGAGTCCGTGGGGCAAGAAGGAAGGCGTTAAGACGCGTCACACCAAGAAGGCGTCGCAGCGACTGATCGTCCGTGGCCGGAAGCGCGGTCGGGCGACGCAATAGGAATCCGAGCTCATCATGGCGAGAAGTCTCAAGAAGGGTCCGTACGTGCACGAGAGCCTGTTGAAGAAAATTGGCGCTCTGAACACACGTAACGAGAAGCGCGTCGTGAAGACGTGGTCGCGCGCGAGCACCGTGATCCCCGATTTCGTGGGGCACACGTTTGCCGTGCACAACGGGAACAAGTTCATCCCGGTCTACGTCACGGAGAACATGGTCGGGCACAAGCTCGGCGAGTTCTCGCCCACGCGGCTCTTCCGCGGACATTCGGGCAAGGCGGTGGACAAGAAGGCGAGTGGCGTGCCGGTGTCGCCGTCCAAGCCGGCCGGGCGATAGCCATGGCTGACGTGCGGGCATTCCAGCGGACGACGCGGCAATCGCCGTACAAGATGCGGCTCGTGATCGACCAGATCCGGGGCAAGGATGTCAATGACGCGCTGGCGCTGTTGCGATTCTCCAAGAAGCACGCGGCTCGCCAGATCGAGAAAGTTCTCAACTCGGCCGTGGCCAACGCCGAATACAAAGGACGCGAGTCGAATGAGCCGGTCGATGTGGATACGCTCTACGTCAAGCACGCGGTGATCAACGAAGGGCCGAAGCTCAAGCGGTTCACGCCTGCGGCGATGGGGCGGGCGACGCCGATCCAGAAGCGGACGAGTCACGTCGAGATCGTGCTCGGACCGCGGGCCGGTACGCGCACGGCGACGGCGGCGGGCGGCCGTCCGCGGAAGCGGGCGGCGGTTCCGGCGGGACGGCCGGCGGCCAAGGCACGGGGCGCGCGGACGAGCACTTCCAAGCGGGGGAAATAGCGGTATGGGACAGAAGGTCAATCCGATCGGGTTTCGCCTGGGTATCTCCAAGCAATGGCGCTCGCGGTGGTATGCGAACCGCGACTTTCCTCAACTGTTGAAGGAAGACGAGCTGCTGCGGAAGTACTTGAAGGCGCGCGTGGGGCATGCGGCGATCTCCGACATCCATATCGAGCGCAAACCCGGCAAGGTCGTGGTGACGATCCACACGGGTCGGCCGGGCGTGGTCATCGGGAAGAAGGGCGCTGAAGTCGACAAGTTGCGTGATGAGCTGACGCAGCTGGTGGGGAAGGAAGTCGGCATCAACGTCGAAGAGATCAAACGCCCGGAGCTGGACGCGCAGCTGGTGGGCGACAACGTCGCGAATCAATTAGCGCAGCGTATCTCGTTTCGCCGGGCGATGAAGCGGGCCGTGCAGAGCGCGATGCGGATGGGTGCGCAGGGGATCAAGATCAAGTGTGGCGGCCGGCTCGGTGGCGCCGAGATCGCGCGGGTGGAGGGGTACCACGAGGGACGGGTCCCGCTGCACACATTGCGAGCGGACATCGACTATGCGACATCGACCGCGAAGACGACCTTCGGCACGATTGGGGTGAAGGTGTGGATCTTCAAGGGTGAGATCGTCGAGGACCGCCGTGGCAAGACGTATTCGACGGGATCGTGAACCCAGTCTGCTGACAACCGACTACTGAACCATGCTGAGTCCAAAGCGGGTCAAATTCCGCAAGATGTTCAAGGGGCGCACGCGCGGGCTGGCGACGCGCGGCAATACCGTCGTCAACGGGCATTACGGCCTGCAGGCGTTGGAGCCCGGGTGGATCTCCAACCGGCAGATCGAGGCGGCCCGGGTTGCGCTCACGCGCCACATCAAGCGGGGCGGCAAGGTCTGGATCCGGATCTTTCCGGACAAGCCGATCACCAAGAAGCCGGCCGAGACGCGCATGGGGAAGGGGAAGGGCTCGCCCGAGGGGTGGGTCGCGGTGGTGAAGCCGGGGCGCGTGATGTTCGAGCTCGAGGGCGTCACGCCGGAGATCGCGCAGAAAGCGATGGCGCTCGCGGCGGCCAAGTTGAGCGTGCGGAGCAAGTTCGTGGTTCGTGAGGAGGCGCACACCGATGCCTAAGGGACTGGCGGCGAGCGAGATCCGGGACTGGGCGGATGTCGATATCCACTCGCGCGTGGCGGAGTTGGAGGAAGAGCGGTTCCGACTGCGCTTTCGCGCGGCGACGGAGACATTGGAGGACGCTTTGCGGTTGCGTTGGTTACGCCGCGACATCGCGCGGCTCAAGACCGTGTTGCGGGAACGTGAACGGGGCGCTCAGGCGTCTCGCGGTGAGGGCACATGACGGAGATGCACAACTCCGTGCCGAGCGGCACGGCGCACGAATCGGTGGCTGCGCGACGCGTCCGGCGGGCGCGGAAGAGTCGCGTGGGCATAGTCGTGAGCGACAAGATGCAGAAGACGATCGTGGTCGCCATCGAACGGCGCGTCGCGCATCCGGTGTACGGCAAGATGATGACCCGGACCACCCGGTTGAAGGTGCACGATGAAGCGAATGCGGCCAAGACTGGCGATACGGTGCGCATCATGGAGACCCGCCCGCTGTCGAAGGACAAGCGGTGGCGCGTGATCGAGATCGTCGACCGCGCGCGCTGACCGCTACGGACGAGGCATCGGCAGATGATCCAACAGGAATCAATGGTCAAGGTGGCGGACAACTCGGGGGCGAAGACGGCCCTCGTGATCCGCGTATTGGGTGGCACGCGCCGGCGGTACGCCGGGCTTGGCGACACGGTGATCGTGGCGGTCAAGAACGCGCTCCCCAACGGAACCGTGAAGAAGTCCGAAGTCGCGCGGGCCGTCGTCGTGCGCACGGCCAAAGAGACGCGACGGAAGGACGGCACGTATATCCGATTCGATGAGAACGCGGTGGTCATCATCAACGAGCAAGGCGAGCCGCGGGCGACGCGCATCTTCGGTCCCGTCGCGCGGGAGCTGCGGGAGAAGAAATACATGAAGATCGTGTCCCTGGCGCCCGAGGTGATCTAGCATGCGCCTCCTCAAGCATCGGAAGACGGCCAAAGTCCGGAACCGGATCCGCCACGAGATCAACGCCGAACGCACGCATGTCCATGTCACCACGGGTGACGTGGTGCGTGTGATGCGGGGCGAGGACAAGGGCAAGGAAGGCAAGGTCCTGCGCGTCTTTCGGAAGACGGGCCGGGTCACGGTGGACGGCGTGAACATCGTCAAGAAGCACCGGAAGGCGCGGCGTCCCGACGAGCAGAGCGGCATCATCGAACAGGCGGCGCCGATCCATGCGTCGAACGTGATGATGCTCGACCCCAAGTCGGGTGGTCCTACGCGCGTCCGCGTGCGGATCGTCGACGACGGCACGAAGGAGCGGATCGCCGTGAAGAGCGGCGATGCACTCCCACGCGCGCGGGCGCGCTAGGAGACCGGTATGGCGACGAAAGACAAAGACAAAGACAAGAACAAAGAGAAGCCGGATCGCAAAAGCGGCGGCGGTGGCGCAACCGGCGACAGCGGGGGCGGGAAGTCGCGCGCCCGGCGTCAGTCGACGGAAGCGGTCGTCCGCCCGCCGCACTCGGGTATTGGTCGTCCGGTGCCGCCGCCGCGATTGCGGGAGCAGTACCGGCGCACGGTCAAGCCGAAGTTGATGGCGCAGTTCGGGTTCGCGAACGCCCACCAGGCGCCGACGTTGACGAAGATCGTGATCAACTGCGGAGTCGGCGAGGCGATCAAGCAACCGAAGGTGCTCGACAAGGTGGTCGAGGAGTTGGCGATCATCACGGGTCAACGGCCGGTGCGGCGTCGGGCCAAGAAGTCGATCGCCAACTTCGGGCTGCGTGAAGGCCAGGAGATCGGTGCCGCGGTCACGCTGCGCGGTGCGCGGATGTGGGAGTTTCTCGACCGGCTGGTCAGTGTCGCGATCCCGCGCATCCGCGATTTCCGTGGCCTGGCGACCCGGTCGTTCGATGGACGCGGCAATTACTCGCTTGGCCTCAAGGAGCAGCTGATCTTTCCGGAGATCAGCTACGACATGGTCGAGCAGGTGCATGGAATGGACGTGACGTTCGTCACGACGGCGACGCGGGATGATCACGCGCTCGCTCTTCTGCGCGAGCTCGGAATGCCCTTCCGAACCGAGCAGGACAAGACCCAGGCAGTGCGGAGCCGCGGCGCAGCCGTGGCCGCGCACTGACACATTTTTCGACGAGAAGCCGATGGCTCGGAAAGCGATGATCGAGAAGAGCAAGCGGAAACCGAAGTTTCCCGTGCGCCAACACAACCGGTGTCAGCGGTGTGGCCGGGCGCGCGCCTACCTCCGCAAGTTCGGCTACTGCCGGATCTGTTTCCGCGACCAGGCGCTGAACGGGTTCATCCCGGGCGTCCGCAAGGCCAGTTGGTGAGAGGACAGCGATCATGACGATGACGGATCCCGTGGCCGACATGCTGACCCGCATTCGCAATGCGTGTGGCTCGAAGCATCGGCGTGTTGACGTGCCACTTTCGCGGCTCAAGTTGGAGATCGCGCGAGTGCTGAAGGAGAACAGCTACATCCAGGACTACAAAGTTCTCGCCGACGAGCGCATTCTGCGATTGGTCTTGAAGTACGCGCAGAGCGGGCAGCCCGTGATTCGAGAGCTGCACCGCGTGTCGTCGCCCGGGTTGCGGAAGTACGTGGCGGTGGCCGATCTCCCGCGCGTGCGCAATGGACTGGGGATGGCGATCGTGAGTACGTCCAAAGGCGTGATGACGGACCGCGAGGCGCGCCAGGCGCGTCACGGCGGCGAGTTACTCGCGCTCATCTGGTAGGACGCCGACCATGTCGCGTATTGGCAAGAAGCCGGTCCCCGTGCCGAAGGGGGTCACTGTCGTGGTCGAAGGCCGAACGATCCGGGTCAAGGGACCGCGGGGCGAGCTCATGCGCGTCCTGCACCCTGAAATGGCCGTGACGATCGACGGCGCCACCGTGGTGGTGGCCCGGCCGTCGGACGAACCGATGCACAAGGCGCTGCACGGCCTCACACGCACGCTCGTCGCCAACATGGTCGAGGGCGTCACTGCGGGGTTCCGCAAGCAGCTCGAGATCGTGGGGGTCGGGTACAAGGCGGAGGCTCGGCCTTATGGGCTGCAGCTCGCGCTGGGGTTCTCGCATCCGGTGGACTACAAGGCACCGGCCGGCATCAAGCTGACGGCGCCGCAGCCCACGTCGATCGTGATCGAAGGGGCGAACAAAGAAATTGTAGGCCAGGTGGCGGCGGAGCTCCGCAGCCTCCGGCCGCCCGAGCCGTACAAGGGCAAGGGCATTCGCTACGAGGGCGAGGTCGTCGNNGGCAAGGGCATCAAATACATCAATGAGCAGGTCCGCCGGAAGGCGGGCAAGACGGGAGCGAAGTAATGGGCCGGATCGGGATTCCCAAGACGCGCGACGAGAAGCGTGTGCGTCGCCACCTCCGGGTACGCAAGAAGGTGACGGGTACGCCGGAGCGGCCGCGGTTGGTCGTGTATCGCTCGGCGAAGCACATCACGGCGCAGCTCGTGGACGATGTCGCGCAGCGGACGCTGATGACGGTCACCAGCCAGGTGGTGGCCGAGGGAAAGAAAACGGAGAAGTCCGCGGTGGTCGGGCGTACGCTGGCCGCCCGGGCCAAGGATGCCGGGATTACCCGAGTGGTCTTCGACCGCGCGGGGTACAAGTACCACGGCCGGGTGAAGGCCGTGGCTGATGGCGCCCGCGAGGGCGGGCTCGAGTTCTAGGGCCTGATGTTTCTGATCGCATTTCACGCAGCTCGACGGAGCGACGAGT
>PMAE01000014.1 GCA_003152485.1 Gemmatimonadota bacterium
CGGGGGATCGAGGACATCTACGAGCTGACCTACTTCCGGAAGGATGGGAGCCGGTTTCCGGCGGTGGTGTCCGTCACGGCGCTCCGCGACGCGCAGGACGCGATCATCGGCTATTTGTTGATCGGCACCGACAACACCGCGCGCAAGCAGGCGGAAGAGGCGCGCGAGCAGCTCATCGAGCAGGCGGAGGCCGCGCACCGCCGACTGATCACCGTCGTCGAGCAATCGCCGCTCGCGATCTCGATCGCGGAGGCTCCCTCGGGCCGCCTCGTCATCGCGAATCGCGAGGCTGAATCGATCTTCGGCGCGGCGCTCGACTCCTCCGTCACCAACGTGAGCGGCGGGTGGAGGGGCTTTCACGCAGATGGGCGTCCGCTCACCGCCGGCGAATGGCCGATGGAGCGAGCCATCGCTGGCAGCCAGGTCATAATCGGCGAGGTCATCGAGATCGAGCGACCGGACGGCGCCAGACGCCGGATCTGCGTGAACAGCACCTCCGTGCGGGATCCGCAGGGACGCGTGAATGCCGGGGTCACGATTTGCTGGGACGTCACCGAGCAGCAAAAGGCGGAGCAGGAGCTGCGCAACGCCCGTCTCGTGGCGGAGGCGGCGAGCCGGGCGAAAAGCGAGTTCCTCGCCGTGATGTCGCACGAGTTGCGCACGCCGCTGTCGGCGATCATCGGCTACGAGGCGTTGCTCTTCGACGGGATCACCGGTCCCGTGAACGAAAGACAGCGCACGCAGCTCGGCCGCATCAAGGCGAGCGCGACGTATCTACTCAGCCTCATCAACGAGGTGCTGACGCTCTCACGCCTCGAGGCTGGCGGCGAGGTGGCGCACTCCGAGCGCATTCCGCTGCTCGCCGCGTTGCGCGAGTCAGTGATGCTGGCCGAGTCGTTCGCGACCGGGAAGGGGCTCACCCTTCGAGTCGTTCCGCCGCCGGATGGCTGCGAAGTGTGGGCCGACCCGACCAAGCTGCGACAGATTCTGCTGAATCTCTTGACGAACGCGATCAAGTTCACCGACAGTGGATCGGTTGTCCTGGAATGCGGGGAGTGCGAGGAGACGGTCGAGATCGTCGTGCGCGACACCGGGATCGGCATCGCGCCCGCCGATCACGATCGCGTATTCGACACCTTCTGGCAGGTGGAGCAGAAATCCACGCGAAAGGTCGGGGGAACCGGACTCGGTCTGAGTGTATCGCGACGATTGGCGCACCTGATGCATGGAGAGCTCACCGTGGCCTCCGTTCTTGGCGAAGGAAGTAGGTTCACTCTACGTCTCCCGGCAGCGGGACCCGACCCCGCGATGTAATCCCATCGCATGATGTTGAAGAAGGCCGCCCGCCATCAGGTGGCTTCGTCACGATCCACGACCATCGGGCAATCCGGCGTGCGCGCCCGCCGGCGATCGCGGCCGCCCAGTGATTCCAGTCCATATCTAGGCCCCAGAAGTGGAAGGCGCACCGAGGTCACCCGGGTCTCTGTCCCGGATCGCCGAGGCCGCTGGCCCGGCCATCTCCCACCAACCAAGCCCCCGACGTATGATTCCCATGGTCTGCGTCGCCCGGTCGAACGTATCTGCCACAACTCCGGAGTCCGTCGCATGAGCGTCTACGTTCTCGTGGTCAACGGGCACCGGCAATCTGTCGATGCGTCGCCCGATACGCCCTTGCTCTGGGTAGTCCGCGACAACCTCAATCTCACTGGCACGAAGTTCGGGTGTGGGGTAGCCCTGTGCGGCGCGTGCACCGTGCATCTCGACGGGACGCCCGTGCGATCCTGCAGCACCACGGTGGCGCAGGCGGCGGGCAAGCGGATCACCACGATCGAGGGCCTGTCCTCTGATGTGGGGCACCGGTTGCAGGATGCCTGGATCGCCGAAGAAGTGCCACAGTGCGGCTATTGTCAATCCGGACAGCTGATGTCGGCTGCGGCGCTGTTGACGACGAACCCGAAACCATCCGACGCCGACATCGACCAGGCGATGTCTGGCAACATTTGCCGATGCGGCACCTACCAGCGCATCCGCCACGCGATCCACCGGGCTGCAGGGACAGAGGTGACCGATGCCCGCTGACGCTCGCGTTTCCCGGCGCGATTTCTTGAAGACCGGGACGACCCTCGGCGCCGGTCTCACGATCGCGTTCTATGTGCCGCCGCGGCTGTTGGCGCGGTTCGGCCAGACGACCGCGGACCCCGCTGACTTGGCCCCCAATGGCTGGGTCCACATCGGCACGGACGGCGTCGTGACTGTCACCGTCGACAAGTCCGAGATGGGCCAAGGCGTGACGACCGCCTATTTGATGCTTATCGCCGAAGAGCTCGAGGTCGACCCGACGACCGTACGCGTGGGACCTACGCCGGAGAACCCCGCTGGGTGGACGCGTCGCATGGGCACAGGCGGCAGCAGCAGCGTCCGGTCGTCGTACGACATCCTGCGTAAAGCGGGGGCGGCCGCGCGAGAGATGCTGGTGGCTGCCGCGGCACAGCAGTGGGGGATCAGCCCCGATGCGTGCCGAGCCGAGCGCGGCATGGTTATCGAGACCGCGGGTAAGCGGAAGATTGCATACGGTCGACTTGTTACGCGTGCCGCGACGCTCCCAGTGCCTGCCGACCCGACGCTCAAGGATGCGAAGGATTTCCGGGTGCTTGGTACGCGCGTGCGGCGATTCGACACACCGGTCAAGGTGAACGGCACCGCACACTTTGGGATCGACGTGCGGGTCCCAGGGATGCTCTATGCATCGATCGAGCGATCGCCCGTCTTTGGCGGCGCCGCCAAGCACGTTGATGACACGACTGCGAAGTCCGCTCCAGGCGTGCGGCACGTGACGGTGCTCGAATGGTCACCGGACGACACCAAGGCTGCGCGCATGGAGACGAGCGTGGCCGTCGTCGCCGACCGCTACTGGCAGGCGCTGACAGCACGGCGCACTCTAGGGATCGATTGGGCTGAGCGCCCGCCGACATCGCTCGACTCCCCCGCCATTACCGCAAAATTCGCTGGGCTGGCGCAACAACCCGGTGTTCGTGCACGGGTCGAAGGAGACGCGGCCGCTGCGATCGCGACCGTGGCCAAGAAAGTCGAAGCAGTCTACGAGGTGCCGTATCTCGCGCATGCGGCGATGGAACCGATGAATTGCACGGCGTCCGTCCGAAGCGATGGGTGCGATGTGTGGGTATCGACCCAGAACCAGTCGGCGACACAGCGCATTGCCGCCCAGGTGGCCGGTCTCCCAGTCGACAGAGTACGGGTCCACACCACGTACCTGGGCGGCGGCTTCGGCCGGCGCAGCGAGACGGACTTCGTAGCCGAGGCTGTGCGCCTCTCTAAGGAAGTTGGTGCGCCGGTTCAGGTGATTTGGACTCGCGAAGACGACATTCGGCACGATTTCTACCGCCCGGCGACGTACAACCGGCTTGTCGGCGGCCTCGATGCCGGTGGCAATCCCGTCGTGTGGACGCACCACATCGTGGGGGCATCGATCTCGCTGTCAAAGCATCAGGCGCTCGAGAACGGGATCGACGGGTCGCTGGTCGAGGGCGCGGCCAACCTCCCGTATGCGATTCCCAACATTCTGGTCGAGCAGACGGCGGTCGACCTACCGGTGCCGTGCGGCTACTGGCGCTCGGTCGGGAGCTCTCATAATGCGTACGTGACGGAGAGCTTTTTCGACGAGTTGGCACGCGCCGGGGGCAAGGACCCCTACGAGCTCCGGCGTGTGTTGCTCCGCGACCAACCGCGGCTTCTGGCGGTACTCGATCTCGCTGCCGATCGCGCCGGGTGGGGCAAGCCACTCCCCGAGGGTCGCCATCGGGGGATCGCGGTCGCTGAAGCGTTCGGGTCGTACGTCGCCGAAGTCGTGGAGATCACGCTGGCTGATGACGGGAAGTGCCGTGTCCATCGCGTGGTGTGCGCCGTGGATTGTGGGCCGACGGTGAACCCGGACACGATCGAGGCGCAGATGCAGGGCGGTATCGTGTACGGACTCAGTGCGGCGCTCTACGGAGAGATCACGATCGAGGGTGGTCGGGCGCGGCAGGGCAATTTCAATGACTACCCCGTCGTGCGCATGAACGAGATGCCGCGTATCGAGGTCTACATTATCCCCAGCACGCAGAAGCAGGGCGGCATTGGGGAGCCTGGTGTTCCCCCCATCGCGCCGGCTGTTGCGAACGCCATCCTTTCCGCCACTGGCTCCCCTGTGCGTCAGCTGCCGATGGTGCAGAATGGGAGGTCTCGGATTGCGATGAAGTGAGGCGCGGACGGGACGGCGGCAAATTCTGCTGGTCGCCGCCGATTGTTTTGATCAGACGGGTGTAGCTGCCGATCACCATCGCCGGGAGATTGTATGTCCGCCATGCCGCCACTCGCACCAACCGCTGGGCCCCGCTCGCTCGTCGACCGAGTGAAATCCATCCTTCTGCAGCCTCGCAGCGAGTGGGTGGTCATCGACGCCGAACCGGCCACCATCGGCTCGATCTACCGATACGTGTTGATCCTCGCCGCGATCCCGGCCATCTGTCGCGCGATCCGGCTGTCGACTGTGGGATTCTTACACTTCAGCCCCTTTTGGACCGCGCGGTTCGCCATCTCCAGCTACGTCGGCGCGCTGATCGCCGTCTATGTGCTGGCCCTCATTATCGATGCCCTGGCTCCGACGTTCGGCGGCCACAAAGGGCAGATCCCGGCCTTGAAGGTCGCGGCATACTCAGCCACCGCGGCGTGGGTCTCCGGATTCTTTACCCTCATTCCCTTGCTTGGCATCCTGGCGCTCGCCGGTGCGCTATACAGCCTGTATCTGCTCTACCTCGGATTGCCAGTCCTCATGAAGGCCCCTGCAGACCGGGCACTCGGCTACACCGTCGTTACCATCATTGCGGCCATCGTCGTCTTCGCGGTTGTCGGCATGATCGTTGGACGACTCACCGGAATGGGAGCCATGTATTCGGGCTATGGCGGCTATCAGTAGTCATCCGCACCGACTCGCGCAGAATCCTGAAGACCGGCGTCGTCAGGGCTCCTGGTCGCCTCAAAAGACGACCGGTTAGCGCGCCGCGACATCGGTGATCGACATGTGCCTGAGCTCGGTCGTCCAGTTCCGCCTATAGGGATGCCACAAGCTGCCAAGCGAGGGAAGCTTTGTCTTCCGCTCGGCATGTGCGAGCCATCGGTCGAACATCTGACGGTCCATCGGTGCTTCCGGATTGCGCCCTACCGGGAAGACCCAGCCGCCAACCGTACTGAGCTGGCGCTGAGGCTGGCGGAGCTCACCGCTCACCGCTCAGCGCGGCGTGCATGGGCCGGCATAGGTCCCCCCGAGCGCTCGATAGGACTGGCGTCCGTTAGACCGCTTGGCGCCGTCCTACCGCTACCAGCACGATGCCCACCACCACGGCGATCGCGCCTGCTGCTGGGGTGACAAAGCCTTTGTCCGTGGTCGAGACCTGCACCGGACCTATGTTCGTGCTGTGCCGGGCCTTGGTGTAACTCATTCCGCCATACCCGAGCACCACAACTCCAAACACGATGAGCAGAATTCCGAGTAGTCGCATTCATCCCTCCCTGGTCTGAGACATGTACACCAAGGGCAAGAGGGATACCAGGCCGTTAAGCGCGGTACGGACGGTGAATTGGCGGCTCCTGGTACGCTTTTTGTCTCGCGTTGCGGATTAGACCGTCCGCACTTTCGAGCGAATCGTGGTCACGGTTGCCGCGTCGAGTTGCTTGACGTTATGGACTGTGCGGGCGTGGTCAGCCGCCTGCTTCAGCAGCTCGTCCTCGTTCTCGGCGCGCAACACTCCCTTGCAGTCGAACCCAACGTCTTTGCAGTGAAGTTCTTTCATCGTTGTACCCTCAGGGAATAAGTGGTGAACCCGTCACAGCGTGATTCGGACGCCCCGTGATGATGGCAACCCTCCCAACAGACAATGACAAGCCGCGTCTAAGTGAGGCGGCTTCAGAGCTCGCGACCTCACGGGCCATACATGGCGGCGCCGCTGCGTCAGCTCTTCCCAGCGGCTGGAGCCATTCTGGCCTGCATCGCCCGCGTGAGGTGCGGCACTACGCCCACCATCCGCTCGATGAGCATCAACTG
>PMAE01000108.1 GCA_003152485.1 Gemmatimonadota bacterium
GCGGAGAAGGTCATCTTGCCAACCTTGAGCTGATTGGTGACGGAGGCCGTCCACTTCGGGTCCGGGTTCCCGATCGTCCGAGCCGTGGGATCGATCAACGGGAATCCGGGTCCGTCGCCAGGGTCGCCAGCCGACGTGACGAGCGTGCCATTCGAAATGAACAGCGCGCGGCCCTTGTCCTGGGCCTTGGTGCAGTGGGCGTCCACGCTATACCGAGCGCCGCTCGATGTGAACAGCGTGATCCCGCGGCCACAGCGGACGTAGTCAAAGTCGCGGAACGCATCGACGGAATTCCCGACGGTGGCGAACACGATGCCGAATCCGCCGGAGCCGCCGTAGCTCACGTACGGCGCGCCGAGGAGCGACAGCACCTCGTTGTGGTTGACGCTCCCACTCAGCCCCACGGTCCAGGACAGATACTTTCCGGTGATGGGCCGGATGTTGATGCCCAACTCACCGCCCTGGTTCTGGATCTCGGCGCCGTTGGCGTTCTGCGTCGTGTAACCCGACGACGCGGCCACCGGTGTGCCGAGAATCACGTCGCTCGACCGGCGGCGGTACAGCGTGAAATTCAGGTCCGCGAGATCACCGAACAGACCGAGATCGAATCCACCTTCCCCTTCCGCGGTGCGCTCGGGGCGGAGGTCGGTGGCGGGGGCGACGGTGGGCAGGGTGAGGCCGCCCGTACCTTGCGGGCTGACGAATAGACCGCCGTAGCCGTTGGTGAATTGCCGGGTCGGCGAGTACTCGGCCTCGTAGAGGTACGGCGACGGTTGCGTACCGACCTCACCGTATGCGACGCGCAGCTTGCCGTAACTGATCGGCCCGATCGTACCGGTCTTCTTCGTGAACTCCCACGCCGCGCTCGCACTTGGGAACCACGCCCACAGTTCGCCGGGCGAGTACGTGGACGCACCGTCGTAGCGCAGGCCGGCTTGCAAGAAGATCTGATCCAAGAGATCGACGCGGCCCTGACCGAAGAAGCCGGCGACGCGTTGATGTAACTCCATCGTGAGCGGAGACCGCACGCTGGCCACGTTGTTGAGCGAATAGAGACCCGGCGTCAGCAATCCGTCGCCGATCAGCCCATTCTCGAATGTGTTCTGCGAGTTCAGGTTGCTGCCCACCGCGAAGCTGCCGGACAGGTTTTCGCTCTTCGCGAACGTCGCCGTCGCGACGATATCCTGATTGACCTGATTGTGATCGAAATCCAGCACCAACACCTGGCCGGCTGGGCTCAAGCTGTTGGAGTTGCTCTGTCCCTGGCCCTGGAGCCGTGAGTCGTCGGAGTTGTCGATCCCCAACTGGTAGGTCAGCTTGAGCCACGAGAGCGGATCATACTGGGCGTGTATATCGCCGAATGTCCGGGGGGCATTGCTCGTGCTGAGCGCCGTATACGCGGTCCAGAACGGATTGTCGAATCCGCGGGACTGCAGCGCGGAGGCGTTCGACGGAAACGGGTCGATGTAGGACCGCTGCAGGCCCGCAGACGGATCGAGAAATGGACGATTGTTGAATTCCGGCGGCGTCATGTACGACGTCCACGTGACGCTGCTGAAGTTAAATCCTTTCTGCACGCCGCCCTGGTTCGTCTCCGCCACCGTCACGTTGCCGCCAACGCGGAGCTTGTCGGAGAGCCGATGGTCGGCGGCGAGTCGAACCGACGTCCGCTTCAGGTAGTCGTTCGGGCCCACGACCGACCCCGCCTGGTCGAGGTACGAGCCGGACATGTAGAACGTGGTGCGCTCGTTGCCGCCGGACGCGGTCAACGTGTTGTTGATGGTGCTCCCGTGCGCGAAAACTTCGTCGGCATGGTCGTAGATGGGTGTGCCCTTCGCGAGGCCGGGCCCCCAGCTGAAGGGCGTCGCCGTGCAGTCGAGTCCCTGCATCCCTTCCGCGCAGGCGTCCGATTGGCCGGCGCTCCCCTGGCCGTAGGTGTCCTGGAGCCGCACGAATCGGTTGGGCGTGTCCATCGAGTACGAGCTATTCAGCGAATACCGGGTCTGCCCAGCGGTGCCGTGCTTGGTGGTGATGATGATGACGCCCTGACCGGCGCGCGCACCGTAGATCGCGCCCGCGGCAGCACCTTTCAGGATCTCGATGTGCGCGATGTCGTCGGGGTTGATGTCGATGGCTCGGTTCGGCGACGCGGCACCGCCCTCGGCCGACGCCTGCGGATCGAGAAACGAGGGCGTGATCGACGAGTTGTCCATCGGAACGCCGTCCACGATGAACAACGGCTCCGACGGGCGGTCTGTCCCGCCGCCCAAGGTATTGATCCCGCGGATCGTGATCTGCGTAGACGCCCCTGGGTCGCCCGAGGTCGACGTGACTTGCACACCCGGCGCCTTGGCGGCAAGCGCGGTGGTGATGTTCGGCTCGTTGGACTTCAGGATCGATGAATCGGATACACTGCCGCGAGCGGTCGCGAGCTCGCGCGCGGTCGCCGTCGTGCCCTCACCGGTGACGACGATCTCGTCGAGTTGCAATGGGTTGGCCGCGAGCGTGAAATTCTGCGTGGTGGCGCCGCCGGCGAGGGTGAGACTGACGGTCTGTTCCTTGTAGCCGATCGACCGCGCCGTGAGGATGATGGCCTGCCCCGGGATCGCGCCCGCGGGGACGGTAAACGAGTAGTGTCCGTCGTCGCGCGTCGTGGCGCCCACTCGCAGGCTGAGGATCGCGACCGTCGCACCGTTGACCGGGTTGCCGGCGGCGGACGTCACCAGGCCGCTCACGACGGCGTCGCCGGGGCCGCTCGGCGCTTGGGCGACGGCCCACCGGGGAATCGCGGCGGACCCGACGACGGCAATGATGCCGGCCGACCACATCAGACATCGCGTGTGAGTCACTGGTTCGCCTCAAGCGAGGGTGGCGATGTGCGTCCCTGCGCGGCAGCACGCGGCGCGTGGGAGCGAGAGATACGTCAGGTGCTGGTTTGCAGGCCAGTCGTCACCGTCGGGGCGCGGACGCACGCGCGACCGATCGTCTGTGGGGTGCGACGCGAGGTCGCGCCGTAGACGAATGCAGTGACCGTTATCTCTCCCCCGGGGCTTCGGTATGTCATCCCGGTATGGTCGCCGCGAATGTACCGGCGGCCTTCCGGGGTGTCAAGAAAAGAGTGACGTCGGTTCCGAACCACACGAGAATCCCGACGACGTACATTTCCACATGGCCAACAGCGACGGGACGTCTCTCTGGATCGACGGCGCATGGCGCGCTGCGGCGGGCACCTTTACCGTCTCCAACCCCGCGACCGGCGAGCCGCTGGCGGAGGTCGCGGATGCCTCGCGCACGGACGCGCGGGCGGCGATCGAGTCGGCGGCGGCGGCGTTGCCGGCATGGAGCGCGACGCCGGGATTGGAGCGCGCACGGGTGTTGCGCCGGGCCGAGGCGCTTATGCTCGAGCGGGCGACCGAGTTAGGGCGGACGCTCACCCTCGAAGGCGGCAAGCCGCTCGCCGAGGCACGAGGCGAGATCGCGTACGCGGCGAGCTTCTTCGCGTGGTTCGCGGGTGAAGCCGAGCGAACGTACGGCCGCGTGATCCCGGCGTCCACGGCGAACAAGCGGCTGCTGGCGCTCCGGCAGCCGGTGGGGGTGGTCGGCGCGATCACCCCGTGGAATTTCCCCGCTGCGATGGTGACGCGAAAGATTGGCCCGGCGTTGGCCGCCGGATGCACGGTGGTGCTCAAGCCCGCCGAGCAGACGCCGCTCACGGCGTTGAACATCGTGGCGCTGATGACCGAAGCGGGGCTGCCGCCGGGGGTGTGTAACGTGATCCCGACCCATGACCCAGGGCCGGTGGGCACAGAACTTCTTCAACACCCGGCGGTCCGCAAGATCACCTTCACGGGATCGACCGAAGTCGGGAAGTACCTGGCGCGCGAAGCAGCGGCGACGGTCAAGCGGGTATCGCTCGAGCTGGGCGGCCATGCGCCGTTCATCGTCTTTGCGGACGCGGATATCGACGCGGCCGCGCAGGGAGCCATCGTCTCGAAGTTTCGCAATGCGGGGCAGACGTGTGTCTGCGCGAACCGGTTCTACGTGCACGCCTCAGTCGCCGATGCGTTTCTCGAGGCGCTGACTCCGCTCGTGCGCGCACTCACGGTGGGCGACGGGACGCTCGATGGGGTGCAGGTCGGCCCGCTCATCGATACCGCCGGCGTGCAGAAGGTCGAGGCCCACGTGCGCGACGCCACGACGAGCGGGGCGCGCGTGCTGGTCGGCGGGAGCCGCCCGCCACACCTCACCCGCGGGAATTTCTACGCGCCGACGCTGCTCGACGGCGCGACCGACACGATGCGGGTGATGCGCGAGGAGACGTTCGGACCGGTCGCGCCCGTGGCGAGGTTCGAGAGCGAGGCGGAAGTGCTCCGTCGCGCGAACGCGGGACCATTCGGCCTGGCGGCGTACCTCTATACCAACGATCTCTCGCGCGCGTGGCGCGTGGCCGAGCGACTCGAATACGGGATCGTGGGCGTCAACGATGCACTACCGTCCGTGGCGCAGGCGCCGTTCGGCGGGTACAAGGAGTCTGGGCTGGGGCGCGAGGGTGGGACGGAAGGGATGGATGCGTTTCTCGAGACCAAGTACATCAGCACGGTGATTCGCGGCTAGCCGCTACCGCTGGAGCTCCGTCACGGCGCGGTGGGCTTGGTCGATGGCGGACTTGGCGTAGGCGCTGGCACCGGCGTCGGAATTGGCGATCGTGATGCGACCGAATGGCTGGCGCGCGATCACGCAGGGGCGCAACTGGCCCGGCGGCGGAGGCGGGTCCGAGAGCGGGTCGTATTCGTAGGCATAGCCGTGGGCCCACCGGTTGACGGTGATCGCGGCGATATCGCGCGCCGGATCGAACTGGCCGCCGCCCAGTATGCGCGCGAGCTCGTCGCGCGTATTCCGCTCCATCGTCTCGAAGGAGGTGGCGAGCAGCTCGGCCCGCCCCGCACGGTACTGGTCGCGGCGCGGCAATCCCGGCTTGCACGGGGCCCGCATCATGTGCACCACGATCGGATCCGCGGGCGTGCGTGCGAAATGGTAGCTCCCAAGACTCACGGGAAAATCCAGTTCCGCGATGCTGTAGTAGCTGCCCGGCGCGTAGACGAAATTGACACCCAGCGCGTCCCATGCGGACCAGTTGCGAAGCGCCACGTTGGTGTAGATGAACGGCTCCTTCACGCCGTACAGCATGGCTTGCCGCTGCGGGTCGGGGATCTCGGGGCAGAGGTAGGCGCTGACCGAATTCCAGCATGCGAGCACCACGTGCGGCGCGCGGACGGTCCATGCTTTGCCGCCGCGGACATACGTGACCTCGACGTCCTTGGCCGATGCCGGATCCCCGAGATGGCGCACCCGCACGGCCGTGCTATTGAGGCGGATGCGGACGGCGTGCGCCGGGTCGTCGAGCTTGGCATAGTTCACTCGGGTGGTCACGATGTCATCCATCGTGTGGCCCGCGACCGCGGCGGGCACGAGGCGTCGGACGATCAGACGGGCCAGCGACGCGTTGCCGTCGGGGAAATGGAAGATGTACGGGTCTTCGCCCTCCGGCGGCGTCGGTCCTAACCGAGCGCCTGACGGCGCGTCGTCGCCCAACCCCATGCCGCGGAACCCCGCGCGAAACCCATCGTTGTAGGGACTGAGTGCGGAGATCGCATCGATGCCGACACTCCACAGGTCGGCCGTCATCCGCTGGAAGTAGGGGATCGCATCGGGCGTCACGCCGACGACATGGAGCAGGTAATCGCGGTAGCTCATCGTCGCGAGACGGTCGCGCTTCTGCGCTCGCGTCAGTCCGGGCAGGTAGTCATGCTCCGCTTCGTACACGCGCGCGATGTCGCGTCGAGCGGCGTCCGACAGCGGTGCCCCAGCGAGGACGGCGGCCCAGGGTTTGGTGCCCGCGCCGGCGGCGAGGTGATCCGCACCGAACGTCTCCTTGTCGAAGAAGATCCCGTTTCCCAGGTGCCGCGCCGGAAAGAAGTGACGATCGAAGGCCGTGTAGAACCGCCGGGTCTCCACGCCGACCTCCGACAGCAGCGCCCTCGCGACTGGACTGTAGTCGTCCGGTCCGTCGATGGACTGGGCACCACCGTAACCGAGTAGTGTGCGGTCGCCGACCTGAAACTCATTCCGCTTCGCGTGACCGCCAAAATCATCGTGGTTGTCGATCAGCAGTATGCGGGCGGTCGGCCCCGCCGATTTCCGAAAGAAATGCGCGGCGGCGAGCCCGCTGATCCCGGCACCCACTACGATGAGGTCGAATGTCTCGTTCGTGCCGCGGGCATCGGCCATGAGTCGCGCCGCACCGCCGTCGCGCATTTGGTGCGCGACCTCGAACGACCCCGCGTGATCGCCACGAAGCCCGAGCAATCCGGGCGGATAGTAGTGGGGATCGCGCTCCGGCGCGTACTCTCCGCTCTGGAATGGCCACCACGGGTGTCCCGGCACCATCGCGGTCCCGACGGCAACCGCTACACCGTTGACGAAATCGCGGCGCGTGATGGGGCGATCCATGCCGAGCACGTGGTCACGTGCGGCGTCCGGCGACGCATCTCGCGGATCGTCTTGGCTCATCCCCTAGGCTACCGCGCCGCGCGTCGCGCGTCCAGATTGGGGGCCGCGTCCACGCGACTCTATGATCACTACCGACCGCAATTACTGGCTCGACACCGTCGCCGCGCCCGCGGGCAGCCCGGGCCCGCCGCCGGAGCGTGCGGACGTCGCGATCATTGGCGCGGGCTACACTGGACTGTCAGCCGCCCACCGGCTCGCGACCCGCGGAACCGATGTCGTCGTGCTCGAAGCGCGTACCATCGGGTGGGGTGCCAGCTCGCGGAACGGCGGCATGGTCCTGACCGGGCTCAAGGTCGGTGGCGCCGCGCTCCAATCGCGATTCGGGCGCGACGTCGCCCGACAGATGTATACCGCCTCGGTCGCCTCGATCGAGCATGTCGAAACCCTGATTCGCACCGAACACATCGACTGCGATTTCACTCGATGTGGGCACCTCGACGTGGCCTGTACCCCGGCCCAGTTCATACGCTTCGCTCGGGCCAGCGATCTCGTGGCACGCGAGTTCGGTTATCGATTGCGGATCGTGCCGCGCGGCGAGCTGTCGAGCGAGATCGGGTCGGAGGCGTACTTCGGCGGGATCGTCGATGACCGGAGCGGGGGGCTGAATCCAGCCCGATATGTCGCGGGACTCGCGCGCGCGGCGCTGTCGGCCGGGGCTCGTGTGTACGAGCGGACACCGGCCACGAAGATCACGCCTGCGGTTCGCAACGCTCAGAGCGGGTACGAGATCGTGACCCCGCAGGGTCGCGTCTTCGCGCGTGAGGTAGTGATCGCGACGGGCGGCTATACGACCGGCGTCGTGCCCGCGCTTCGGCGCAAGATCGTTCCCATTGGGTCGTACATCATCGCGACCACGCCGCTCCCGGTCGCGATGGCGCAGGAGCTCAGTCCGCGGCGGCGCATGATTTTCGATTCGCGGCATTTCCTGCACTACTACCGGCTGACGGCGGACAACCGAATGTTGTTCGGCGGACGGGCGGCGTTCGTTCCCGCCACACGGGGCACGATCGCGCGGAGCGCGGCCATTCTCCGGCGGGACCTCGTCGGCGTGTTCCCGCAGCTCCACGACGTGACGATCGACTACGTGTGGGGCGGTACGCTCGATTTCTGCTTCGATACCATCCCGCACGCCGGGCAGCTCGACGGCCTGTACTACTCAGTCGGCTATGCCGGCCACGGCGTGGCCATGGCCACCTACCTCGGCGCGCAGGTCGCGGCGCAACTGTGCGGCGAGCCCACGCAGAATCCGTTCGCCGACATCACGTTTCCCGGCGCGCCACTCGGGATGCATGCAGCCGTGCGGTGGGGTCTCCCCATCGTCGCGGGGTGGTATAAGATGAGGGATTGGCTGGACCTGTAGCCCGCTGTTAGGTCGCCGACAGCAGCTCCTCGACCGCGCGATGGCCCTGGGCGATCGCCCGATCGGTGTACGATGCTGCCGCAGCATCTTCGCACACGACCGCGATCCGCCGCCGCGCGATCGCGCGCCGCACCCGGCGATATGTCCCGCTCGTCGTCCGAAGTCATCGCCCTGGACTACGGCGGCGCCAGCAGGCCGTCCAAGGTGGAAATGCTTCCCCCGGCTTCCATGGCTCAGTAGGTCTGGATCGCGGTACGCCCCAGCGCCACTGGTCACCTGATATACTAGGTTATCCTGGTCATCCGGCATTCGCTGGCATCGGCAACCGCATGCTTCAGCAGTGGGAGCAAGGCGCTGCTCTTTCGCTTCGGGCGGCCTGAGCGAATTCTCTCTCCCTGAGCCGCCGCTACGTCGCGGAGAGCAGTTCCTCGACCGCGCGATGGCCCTGGTCGATCGCCTGATCGGTGTACGATGCCGCGGCGGCGTCTTCGCACGCGATCGTGATTCGCCCGTGGCGTTGACGCGCGATCTCGTTGGGCGCCTGGCCAGGCGCCCATTCCGGATCCCAGAGTGGGTTGTACTCGTAGGCGTACCCGTGCGGCCAACGGTTGACCGTGATGGCATCGATGTCGCGGGCCGGATCGAAGCCGCCGCCGCCGAGCACTCGCCCGAGCTGGTCGCGGATACTGCGCTCGAAGGTCTCGAAGGAGGTCGTCAACAGGTCGGCATGTCCCACGAGTTGTTGATCGCGCGCGGACAGTCCGGGCTGACAGGGGGTGCGCTCCATCCGAACCACGACCGGGTCGTCCGCGGTCTCGGGATACCGATAGTCGCCGATGGTGACCGGCACGTCGAGTGAAACCGATGAGTGGTACATCCCAGGCGTCGTCACGGAGGCCACGCCGAGCTTGTCGAACGCGTCGCGATTCTTGAGCGCGACGGCCGTGTATACGAGCGGCACTTTCACGCCGTATTTCAGGGCTGTTTGCTGCGTCGCCGGCAACTCAGGACAGATGTACGGAATCATCATGTTCCACGCCGCGAGCACCACACCGTCGGCCCGCACGGTGTACGCCTTGTGGCTGGCGCCGTTCGATTGCCCGTAGGTGATCTCCACCCCGGTCGCCGACGTCGCGTCGCCGCCGATGTGCTTCACACCCACCACCGTGCTGTTGAGGCGGATGCGGACGGCGTTGGCCGCGCGGTCGAGCGCCCCGTAGTCGGCGTGGGCGGTGACGATGTCCTCGGCTGAATGACCCGGAATCGCGCCCGGTACCAGCTTGCGCACGAGGAGGCGCGCGATCGACGCGTTGCCGTCGGGAAAATGAAAGAAGTACGGGTTCTTGCCCGGCGTGACGTCACCCAACGCCGTGAAGCTCAATCTGCCGCCCGTCGGCGTGGCGTCGAGATGCAATCCGTCGAACCCCGGGAATCCAATGGCCCAGCAGTCCTGGGCGGGGACGGCGTCGATCCCGATCCCGTAGAGACCGTGCGTTCGGGTCTGATAGAATGGGATCACGCGAGGGTCGGCTTTGACGACGTCGAGCAAATAGGTCTTGTAACTCATCCGCCAGAGTTTGTCCTTCTTCTGATCGGAGGAGAGACCCGGCATGTAATCCATCACTTCGGACTGAATCCGCACGATGTCGCGCTGCGCCGCCGGCGACAGTGGCGACGCGGCGAGGAACTGTTGCCACGCCGCCGCTTTTGCCGCTCGTTCTGCTTGCTCGGCGGCCAACCCGTTCGTGGCGTCCCGGTCGGGTTGAGCTTCGCTACGAGCCCGATTCGGCACGCCGACCAGGAGCCGATCGCTTCCGAAGGTCTCCCGGTCGAAGAAGACGCCGGCACGGAGGCCCTTGTAGACCGCCCCGCGTGCGCATTTCGCTTGGAGCGCCGGCGGATCAATGCCGAGCGCGGTCATCAATCCAGCGGCCGCGGTGCTGTAGTTGAACGGAGATTCGATCGACCATGTCCCCCCGTTGGATACCAGCAGCCGGCCGCGGGGACGAAACTCGTTGCGCTTGGCGTGACCTCCGAAATCGTCGTGGTTGTCGAGGATGAGCACCCGGGCAGATGGGTTTCGCGCCCGATAGAAGTAGGCGGCCGATAATCCACTGATTCCGCCGCCCACCACGACGAGATCGTAGTGCTCGCTCGTCCGCACCGGGATGCCCGCCGCCTTCCAGAATGTGCCGTCGCGCACGGAGTGCGCCACCTCGTATGACCCGGGATGGCTGCCACGCATCCCGGTGAGTGCCGGGGGATAGTAGCCCGGCGCGTCCTGGGGCCCTGGTATCGGTGCCGACTGCGAGGCGCCGGCGCCCCATGGCGTGGGGAGCGCGTGGCCAGCCATCCCCGGGATCCACGCACTGGCTAAGAGCCCGCCGGCACCGACGGCGATGCCGTTGAGAAAGTCGCGTCGGGTGATATCGCGATCCATGCCGAGGTCGGCGTCGCGGTCGCGCACGGTATCGGGGTCGGGGTCGGGGTCGGGGTCGGCATTCAGATCGGAGGCGGTCATGGAGGGTTGGTGGATCGCGGTGATTGGGTTAGTACCACCCGATGGGTTTTTCGTCGAGGTTGATGAAGACCTGCTTTGTTTCCAGGTATTCTTCGACCCCCCAGCGTCCGAGCTCGCGGCCGAAGCCGGAGGCTTTGTAGCCGCCCCATGGGGCTTCGACCATAGTGGGCTGCATATGGTTGACCCAGATGATGCCGGCTTCGAGTTCGCGCACGACACGGAACGCGCGGAAGATGTCGCGGGTCCACACGGCCGCGGCCAAGCCATAGGGAGTCGCGTTCGCGAGTCGGATGGCGTCGGCTTCGTCCTTGAACGGAATGATGCTCATCACGGGGCCGAAGATCTCTTCCTGCGCGATGCGCGCGCTGTTGTCGACATCGTAAAAGATCGTTGGCTCGACGTACCACCCGCGGGGATGCGCCTTCGGCACGCCGCCGCCAACCGCCAGCTTGGCTTCACGGGCGCCGATCTTCAGGTAGCTCACGACCCGGTCGCGTTGGTCGGCACTGACGAGGGGGCCCATCTTCGTCGTGCGATCCATCCCGTTGCCGACGGTGATGGTCTTGGCTTTCGCGACCGTGGCATCGACGAATCGCTTGTAGATGTCACGCTGCACCAGGACCCGGCTGCCCGCCGAGCAGACCTCGCCCTGATTGATGAACACGCCGAAGAGCGCGCCATCGACGGCGTTCTCGAAATCCGCGTCGCTGAAAAAGATGTTCGGCGACTTGCCGCCCAGCTCCAGCGAGACTCGCTTGAGCTGATCGGCGGCGCTTCGCATGATGAGCCGTCCGACGTCGGCGCTCCCGGTGAACGCGATCTTGCGGACATCCGGATGCGTGACGAGCGGCGCGCCGGCCCCAGGTCCATCGCCGGTGACGATGTTGACCACGCCGGGCGGGAGGCCGACGGCCTCGAAATCTTCAGCCAGCGCAAGTATCGACAGCGGTGTCTGTTCCGCGGGCTTCAGCACGACCGTACAGCCGGCGGCGAGCGCGGGGCCAACCTTCCACGCGGCCATCAGGAGCGGGTAGTTCCAGGGAATGATCTGGCCCGCGACGCCGACGGGCTCGCGCATCGCGAGCGCGACCGCCACCGCCGGTACGGGCAGGACATCGCCATTGATCTTGGTCGCCAACCCGCCGTAGTACTCGAAGCAGGTTGCCGTGTCATCCATGTCGTACTCCGCTTCGATAATCGGCTTGCCCGAGTTTCGCGTCTCGAGCTCCGCCAATTCCGACCGCCTCGCACGCACCCGTTCGGCGAGCCGGAACAGCAGGCGGCCGCGATCCTGGGCGGTCGTCCCCCGCCACACGGCATAGAATGCTGTCTTCGCCGCCTTCGCCGCACGGTCGACATCGGCGGGGCCGCCCGCGGGACACGTCGCGATGATCGCTTCGGTCGCCGGATCGAAGACGTTAAACGTCTTGCCGCTCGCGGCGTTGATGAATTTGCCGTTGATGAACATCTGGTAGCGGCGAACAGTGGCGCGAGGTGCGGTCGGCGCGCGCGACGGGGCAGGTCGCCCCTTGGGTTTGCTGGTCGTGGCCACGCTGGTACCCTCTTGGAGAACGGCGTTGGGCCCATCAATAACTACGCAGGCATTGTCAGGTTGCGACTCACCACTAATCGCTAATCGCTCACCTTTTCATCTCGCATCATCCGCGACCACAACACGATCGTCAAGAGCGACACAGCGAAGATGACGGTCGCGGCGGCGTTCACCTCGGGCGTAATCCCGCGCCGAAGGAGGCCCCAAAGTTGCAACGGGAGCGTGTTTTGGCGGCCGATCAGGAAGAACGTGACGGCGATCTCATCCAAGCTCAGGGTGAATACCAGGAGCGCCGCACCGAGGACCGCGGGCCGGATCGCGGGCAGCGTCACCTGCCAAAACGTTTGCCACTCGTTGGCGTACAGGTCGCTACTCGCTTCTTCTTGAGCGCGGTCGAACCGCTGGAGCCGGGCGTAGACTTGCGTCATGACGACCGACGTGAGCGCCGCGCCGTGCCCAAGTACGACTGGCCAACCCGGTACGAGAGGGAAGCCGCTCGACAGGCTGAGGCCGACGAAGGAAAAGAAACTCAGCAGCGCGACGCCGGTGATGATGCCGGGGAGGATCAGGGGGAGCATGACCAACCGGCGGAACGCGCCCTTTCCCGGAAAGTCGTAGCGATCCAACACGAACGCCCCAGGCACGCCCACCGCGAGCGCGATCATCACCGCGAGCACCGCCAGCTTGAGACTCGCCCACGCGGCGGTGAGCAAGCTCGTATCGTGCGCCAGCACACCATACCATCGCAGGGTCCCGAGCTTGAGCGGCCACGCGATGATGCTGCCGTCGTGGACAGAATAGAGAATCACGATCGCGAGCGGCGCGTAGATGAAGGCGAACACCGCGCCCGCGGCCACCCAGAGGGCGGTCGTCAGAAGGTCAGATCGGTGCGGCATAGTCCACCACCGACGCGCGCGCGTCGCCCCCATAGCTCCCACGGGCTTCGACTTTGCCCGCGACCCATAGCAAAATGAGCGTCAGCCCCAACATGACCACCGACACCGCGGCGCCCAACGGCCAGTTGTACGCCACGCCGAACAGACTCCACACGAGATTCGAAACCATGAGCGCGCTGTCGTTTCCGCCCAAGAGCTGGGGGGCGAGGAAATCGCCCATGCTCAGCACGAACGCGAACGTGCACCCCGCGACCACTCCGGGGAGCGAGAGCGGCAGGATCACGTGGATGAATGTGCGCCACCGACTTGCGTACAGATCCTGGCTGGCTTCCTTGAGCGACGCCGGAATCGCGTCCAACACCGCGTAGATAGGCATGAGCGTGAACGGGGTGTAGATGTGCGTCAACGCGAGCACGACCGCCGCAGTGCTGTACAGGAGGACGGTCAGCGGCGCTCGGATGATGCCCATCGACATCAACATGCCGTTCAGGATGCCCTGCTGGCCGAGGATGATCTTCCACGCGTAGGCCCGTACCAGGTAGCTGACCCAGAGGGGGATGATCACGGCCATATACAACAGCGTCTTGTGGCGCCGCACTTTGAACGCCAACACATACGCCAACGGGAATGCCAGCACGAGCGAGATGACGGTCACACGCAGCGCGACGCCCGCCGAGTACAGGATCGTCGCCGGGTACAGCCGCGTGCCGAACAGCCGGCGGTAGTTGTCGAGCGTGAGCTCGTGGGTCAGCGTTCCGTTTCGCAGTCGCCAGAACGACTGGATCAAGAGGAGCGCATACGGCAGCAGCAGCAACACAGCCACCCACGCCACCGGGATCGTGCTCGCGACGATGGTACGCAGGCGGCGGCTCGCTCGGACGTGGTCCAACAGCGTCGGGCGCCGCGGCGTCCCCTCAGTCGACGACAAGCACTCCCCGGTCAGCCGCCCACCCGATGGTCACCGCGTCGCCGGTCGCGACCGGCGGGTCGGCCGGCGCACGGAGCGCCACAAGCGTGACGCCATCGGCCAGCGCCGCGTGCACTTTGACGACGGACCCGGCGTACACGATGTCCCGCACGGTGGCGGGGAGCCGATTGAGTCGCCCACGACCGACACCGGGACTGCCCGCCCCCCACGGCGCAGCCGACGCCTCGATGGTCAGCGACTCCGGCCGCACCGACAGCCAGACCTGGGCGCCCGCGCGCGGGGCATCAGCACCGACGGGCGCTACGTGCACGGGGATCGGGCCCGCCGGTCCGGCCACGGTGACGACCGCCGGATCGCGATCGGTGACCGTGACGGGCAGCAGATTCGTCTCGCCGATGAAGTCGGCGACATAGCGCGATCGGGGTCGGTCGTAGAGCTCACGTGGTGGTCCGAGCTGTTCGATGCGACCCTGCCGCATGAGCGCGACGCGGTCGGACATCGTCAGCGCCTCCTCCTGGTCATGGGTCACGTAGATGAATGTGATTCCGAGCTGGGTCTGCAGCTGCTTGAGCTCGAGCTGCATGGCTCGGCGCAGCTTGAGGTCGAGCGCACCCAGCGGCTCGTCGAGCAGCAGGACTCTCGGCCGGTTGACGATGGCGCGAGCGAGGGCGACACGCTGTTGTTGACCGCCCGACAACTGACGCGGCGCGCGGTGCGCGAAGGGTCCGAGCTGCACCATGTCGAGCGCTTCCGCGACCCGCGGCCCGATCTCCCGCGACGGGACGCGCTGCATCCGCAGGCCGTAGCCGACGTTGTCACGGACGCTCATGTGCGGAAAGAGCGCGTACTGCTGAAAGACGGTATTGACGGGCCGTTTGAACGGCGGCAGCGCAACCACGTCAACGCCGTCGATGAGGATGCGGCCTTCGGTCGCGAGATCGAAGCCGGCAATGAGTCGCAGGGTCGTCGTCTTGCCGGATCCGGAGGCGCCGAGGACGGTCAGAAACTCGCCCGTCGCCACGGCGAGTGAGATGCCGTCGAGCGCGGTGAATGTGCCGAACCGCTTGGTCAGCCCATGCAGCTCGACGATCGCGGTCACGATCGCGGTCACGGGGCCGCTTTGACCGTGTTCCAGATCTCCTGGTACTTGTCGCGCTTCGAGCCCCACTGCCAGAAGTTGACATGCGCGCCGTACTCCGCGATGTCGTGCTGGCCCGTCGCCTGCTCCGGCGTCATGTAGGCCCGGGCCCCAGGGTTCGCGACGATGTAGCCGGTGACGTCGGCGAGCAGTTTCTGCGTGAACGGCTGGGCCGCGTACTCGAGCCACGCGTACGCGGCGTCGAGATTCTGCGCACCCGTGGTGATCACCCAGTGATCGGCCCACGCCGTGGTGCCCTCCTTGGGAATGACCTCGCCGGCCGGGAACTTGACCAGCCGGAGCTGGTGCGTCATGAGTGGCCACCCTTCGCCGAGGCTGATCTCGCCACTCTGAAACAACTGCGTCATGTCGCCCGCGGTGGACCAATACTTTCGGACCCGGGGCCGCAGCTCGATCGCCTTAGCCTTGACCTTTTCGAGGTCCGCGTCGGACAGGTTGTACAGCTTCGCGGGGTCCTTCGGGTCATCCAGCCCCAGGTACTGCGCCACCATATAGAGGGTCGCGATGTCGTCCTGGACGGAGATCCGTCCCTTGTAGCGGTCGTCCCATAGCACGGCCCACGATGTCGGTTTGGGCGTCACTTTGGTGGTGTCGTAGATCAGCGGGTTTGGACCGAACGCCCACGGTTGACCGTAGATCTTGCCGCCGCTCCGGGCCACGGGCAGCGCGCGAAATCCGGCCATCAAGTCGCCGAAGCTGGGCACGCGCGTGGTGTCGAGGGGCGCGGCCAATCCGGCCTGGATAATCTCCGTGATGGCGTCGCTGGACGGCGACACCAGGTCGATCGTCTGGGATCCCCCGGCCCGAAGCTTGGCCACGAGGTCATCGCTCGAGCCCATGTAGGTGGCGTTGATCTTCACGCCGCAGGCCCGCTCGAACGGGGCGGTGAAGGCCGAGTCCGTATACCCTTCCCACACCATGAAATTCAGTTCTCCCCCGATCGGCTTGGGACAGAGCAATTTCAGGTAGGTCATGGCGTCGGCGCGGGCATCCCCGGTTCGCGTGAAGACGATCTTGGTCGCCGCCCCACGCGGGGCTTTGGAGGCGGCTCCCCCTCCGCCGCAGGCCACAAGCAGCGACAGCGCGAGCAGCTGGAGCGCGAGTGTTGACGCGGCGCGAAATCGGCGGCGGAATGGCGGATCGGCGAATGACATGGGACGGGCTGAGAGAGAGCCAGCGATCACGGCGTGATCCCACGTTCCGGACATGCCGGGCCTGGCAGGGAGGGGGCGGTTGCTGGTGTGCTGGGCCCCATCATATAACTTTCCCGGTGCGCAGTCGAGGCGGGACCCGGGTCGTCGGCCGATCGCCGGGCTCCGGATCGTGACCGGGGGCGATGCGACGACGCGGACCACGGCCGACCGCGCGGTATGCGGCGAGCAGCATCCAATGAGTGGCATCAGTCCATGGGGCGCGGATCGCGAATGGGACGAGTCATCGAGCTGAAGACCGCGGTGCCCGGTCCGGCCAGCGACGCGCTGATGGCGCGGCGCGCACGCGCGGTGCCCCGCGGGGTAGCGGCCGTCACGCCCGTGGCGGTCGTCGAGGCCGACGGCGCAATCCTGACGGACGCCGATGGGAATCGGCTGATCGATTTCGCCGGCGGGATCGGTGTCGTCAACGTCGGCCATCGCCACCCGCGGGTCGTGGACGCGGTGCGCGCACAACTCGATCGGTACGCGCATGTCTGCTTCCCGGTCGTGTCGTACGAACCGTACATCGCGCTCGCTGAACGGCTCAATGCGATCACTCCGGGCACGCACGAGAAACGGACGGTGCTGCTGAACAGCGGAGCGGAAGCGATCGAGAACGCCGTGAAGGTCGCGCGAGCGCATACCGGACGACAGGCGGTGGTGTGCTTCGAGCACGCGTTTCACGGCCGGACGAACCTCGCGATGGCACTCACGTCGAAGGTGCGGCCGTACAAGGCGGGGTTCGGCCCCTTCGCCCCCGAGGTCTATCGCCTGCCGTATCCCTACTGCTACCGGTGTACAACGGGCCCAATCGATGGCGCGTGCTGCCTCGCCTCGCCCGAGAAATTCGCGCAGCAGTTCGCATCGATCGTCGACCCGGCGTCGGTCGCGGCGATCGTGATCGAGCTGGAGCTCGGCGAAGGTGGCTTCGTCCCCGCTCCGCCAGAATACATTCGGGCGTTGTCGGCGTTCGCGCGGGCCAATGGCATCCTCCTGGTCGCGGACGAGATCCAGACTGGGTTCGGGCGCACGGGGACGATGTTCGCGTGCGAGCACTACGGGCTCGTCCCCGACATGATCGTGACCGCCAAGTCGCTGGCCGGCGGGTTGCCCCTCGCGGCGGTCACGGGACGGGCCGATGTGCTGGACTCGCCCATGGTCGGGGGATTGGGGGGCACGTACGGCGGCAATCCGCTGGCCTGTGCGGCCGCGTTGGCAGTCCTCGATATCATGGCGGATGAACATGTAGCCGAGCGCGCCACGGCACTCGGCGCCCGGATCAAGCGACGGTTCTGCTCGTGGGCGGACAGCGACCCGGGGATCGGCGATGTGCGCGGACTCGGCGCAATGGTCGCGATGGAGCTCGTCCTGGATCGCGCGTCCAAGGCGCCTGACGCCGCGCGCGTCGGCCGGGTCGTGGCCGCGGCGTTGAAAGCCGGCGTCGTGTTGCTGTCGGCTGGGACATTCGGCAACGTCATCCGCGTGCTGGTCCCGCTCACAGTCTCTGATGCGGTCGTGGATGAAGGACTGGATGTGATGGCCGAG
>PMAE01000093.1 GCA_003152485.1 Gemmatimonadota bacterium
CGTGGGCTCTCCCTGATCAATAAGTCAGTGGCTTGACGCTCGGCGATCGGTTGCTGCTCAAGAATGCGGAGCTTGATGGCGGGCTGGCCTTGGGCGTTCAGGACGACGGGGTTCTTGTATGCGCCGATGGCATCACGAACGAAGTCGAGTTTGAGACACTGGTCGACGGTCGCATCGGTGGTGAACGCATCAGAATCCTAGGCGGCCTTAGGTTGGAGGTTTCCCAGGCCTCGCCTAGCGTATTGTCACTTCGGATAGACGCCGAGGACCAGGATCTCGTACGGCAACCGCTGTGTGAGGAGAGCCGGGTTGGTCTGGGAGTCCCTCACCCTCCGCGAGATCTCAGCGAAGTCCAGCCTCGGTATCCCGTAGGCATGCAGGCGATCGCCTCCCTTGAGGAGCCTTACTGCCCGTTCAGGAGGCGTCCCTTTGGCAAAGACCATGCGGAGGCGTGGCACGAGCAGGTTGCCGTCGAGGTCCATCGCCGCGGCGATGACAAACCTCCCGTCGGCCACCACGAGCTGCGGCTCATCAGCGATCTGCATGATGAACTCGACGTCGTTGTAGAGGCCCGTCTCGGTGACTATTGAAACCGTGTCCGCCTTGGCCCTGAGCGTGCACGAGACCTTTTCATAGATGGCAAATGTTCTCTGGGCGCCCCCCGGACTGAAGCCCTTGACGGGCGTGAAGGAATCAAGCAACTGAACACCGTTGATCCGGGTAACCGGGTGAATCTCGAAGACGTGGTCGGGGTTGTCCGTATCAAATGCCGGGAGTTCCTTCCCCTGTTCCTCTTCCGCTTTGCCCGCGTGCTCCGGCCAGATCCTCCACACGCCGGAGACGTTCAGGCGCCTGCCGGTACCTGCGGCGCCGTGGACGACGTCGATCGCTGCCTTCTGGTCGGCGGCGTTTACAATCTCTGCGACGATGGGAAGGGCAACTTGCTTTGCGCGTCCCGCAAAGTGCAGGTCACCGTCAATCGCGCCCGGGAGCGGCGATGCCATTGCCCGGTCAACCGTGAAGGTCGTATGAATGCCGACTCGATTCTTGTATTCCTCGATGAAGGACCTGTGGATCTGGATCTCGATCTCCTTGGGGGAGAAATGCGAATTGACCCCTATGTATGCGATCGTCGCCTGGCGTATGATGAGCCCGCAACCAGTGAGACAGTACACGAGGACGCAGAGCACTGACGTCGACCGCACCGAGGCGCGATTGGGCCGGGAGGTGACGGGTCGTGCGGGAACGCTTTCCGTTCCGGTCTGCGCATCGGTCAGCTCGGCCAGGAACCGGCTGATCTCTGAGCCGCGAAACCGGGGGAAGATGCGCAGGATGCGACGACCATAGAAGTTGCGTAAAGAGATGGTGCCAGTGGTGGTCCTCTCCCGCACCAGCAGCGTGACGATCAGGAACCCACTGATCACGAAGAACAAATCGACGCCAAGGAACCCTCGACTGGCGCCTGGAAGCCACGCCAATGTGTCGCGTCCGTTCGACGGGTATCGATCGGGCCTCGTGTGCTCCCAGATGACCGCGATGATGCTTGCGCAGCGGAGACCGTCCAACGACCCAAACCTTCGGGTGCCCTGGAAGTGGCCGTAGAGCGGTGCGGGAGCTGGGGATTGGATTTTCACTTACACAAGTGATAGTACGGAACGCCGGCTGGCATCGTACCGGTCACATCCATCATGCCGCTATGGATGATTCCAGGTCGCTGTCGCGGTGCGGACGAGAGCGAACGTGCCCTGTGATTCGCAGCGCCGGAAGGGGTGGCTCCGTGCCATTCCCGCCTTTACCGGCCGGCGCCGCGGGCAACGATCGGCCAGACCGCTTCGACGCGACCCCCCCGCACGGCGACGAACCAGTCATGCAGATTGACCGTGGGATCGCAGTGTCCGGGAATGAGCTTGAGCTTGCGGCCGACCCGGAACGCGTCGGGGATGGCGCGGGCGTCGAGCATGCCGTGTTCGTCCGACGGTCGACAGTACGGGACCGTGGGCA
Organism: Gemmatimonadota bacterium; assembly: GCA_003152485.1. Classification (GTDB taxonomy): domain Bacteria; phylum Gemmatimonadota; class Gemmatimonadetes; order Gemmatimonadales; family Gemmatimonadaceae; genus Palsa-1248. The sequence continues at coordinate 2,002 of PMAE01000093.1, forward strand.
GACCGGCCCGCCCCTGGCATAGGCTTACGCTTCTGGCTGGTCTTGCACCTGGGCAAAAACGTGGGCAACTGCACGCGTTTTCCACGCGGCTCGCCCCGACTCAGCCAGCGCACCGCGGTGCAGTTCTTCCGCGCTCGGTACGTAGCGGCCGTAGCGTTGTTGCGCGAGCATCGTGTTGTGATGCCCGAGTTGGTGGTCGACGAACGCGTACCCGGCGCCACGTTTGAGCGCCGCGACCGCGAAGTGATGCCGGTGGTCGTGCAGGGTGGAGTAGGGCAGTGCGATCGCCGTGCACGCGGCGTGGTGGGCGTCGAGCGCCGCGTCGTGCTCCACGGGTCGGCCATCTGAAATGAAAGTCGGTCGAACCGCCGCCGGAGGCGGCGTCGCGGGCTGCGCCATCAAACCCGCCGTGAGTGCCAATAGAGTCAGAAGCATCCTGGTCATGGCTTCAGATGATATCCTTCCGCCAGCGGACCCGCGCCCGCCAGATATTTACGCGCGCGCACCAGCTCGGCCACCTGCCGCACGTGTCCCAGGTCATGCAGCGCCCACTCGTGCAGCATGTTCGCCAGCGTAATTNNCGTAATTTCGCCCGCCGATTTGTGCAGCGCCACGCGTTCGCCCGCGCTTTCCGGCAGGCTGCGCAGAAACTCCACGTTGGTCTCGCGCTGCTCTTCGAAGTGATCGAAGGAGTCTTCCGGATCCGCATTGCGATACAAATCCAAATACATCTGCGCGTCGTCCGGTTCCAGTTCGGGCCGCTCCTCTTCCAGGAACCGGTCCAGCCGCAGCCGATAGCAATGCCCTTCGCTATGCGACAGGTGGGCCAGCACCTCGGCGATCGAGAATCGGTCCGGGGCCGGCTTCCAGCACGCGCCGTCTGTATCCAGTTCGCACATCAACCCCCGCAGGAGATCGGGTGTTACCTCCAGAATGTCCAGACAGGGAAGTTCATTTTCCATGCAATCATCATGTAGGACAAGGCTCCGGCCTGTCCAGCCTACCCGACGATGTTCTCGCCCCATCCACCTGCAGCGTATTTCCAGTCAGCCAGTAAGTCGCCGGATGGCACAGCGCCGCGATGCAGCGCGCCACGTCCTCCGGGTGGTAAATAGAGGTATTCGGAACGCCGGCCGCGAGCCGGCGTTTTCTGTTGGGGTGCCTATTTTCCGCGAGTCCTTGCCGGGATGCGCTTTGTGGCGTCAAGTATATGTCATTCCGAGCGTGTACCTCCTCGACCGGCTGCTCCATGGCACTCTACGCGACTGGTACTGCACTCCGCGTTGGCGGGGACGCCCTCCTCGCAAACCCATTGCGGACCCTACTCTCCACCATTGGAGTCATCATTGGTGTGGCGTCGCTCGTGGCGGTCTTGTCGCTGGGCGCCGGTATGCAAGACGCGGCCCGCGCCCAGGTCGAACGCCTCACCGACATGCAGACGGTCTCGGTGGTGCCCACGACGGCGGAGCAGGTCGATGGGCAATCGCTCCCGGTGCGCAACTATCCGGTGTTCACGCCGCACGATGCGGCGGACGCTGCGACGGCGACACGCGCGATCGGTATGTCACTGTTCGTGCGTGCCGCGATGACGGTCGACTATCCCCAGACCGGCAAGCGGCGCGCGACGTCCGTGTCGGGCGTGCTCGCTCGAGCTGACGAGTTCCATCACATGGTGCTCGCTGACGGGCGATTCTTCACCGAGTCGGAAGCCGGGCGTGGTGCGACGGTCGTTGTGCTGAGTCAGAAGCTGGCCGCGGAGCTTGCCGCCGGCGGTGATCCGCGGCGCATGGTAGGACACGATGTGCGCGCTAACGGCGTGGCCATGGCAGTGATCGGCGTGCTCGCGGCGTACGGCGCTTCGCGCCGCCCGGAT
>PMAE01000057.1:0-108331 GCA_003152485.1 Gemmatimonadota bacterium
TGCCTTCGCCTTCGCCTTCGCCCGCCACGCAGGTCGCCGGCCCATCCGCCGCCCGGTGGGCGTGGTGCGCACCCGCGTTGATCGCGATCGCGCTGTATCTGCCGTCGCTGCGCAATGGCTTTGCGTACGACGACGAGATCATCGTCGCCAACAACGCCCGCATCCACCACTGGGGGACGCTCCTATCCGCGCTCCGCCTGCCCTACTGGTACGATGGCGGCCACCTCTACCGCCCCCTGACCACCCTCTCGTTCGCGGTCGAATGGATCGTCGGCGGAGGCTCGCCGCTCCCCTTTCACCTCGTCAACGTACTGTGGCACGCCGCGGTCGTGGCGCTCGTCGCTCGGCTGGCACTGCAATGGTGGTCCCCGGGCGCTGCGTTCGCGGCCGGCCTCTGGTTCGCCATCCATCCGGTCCACGTCGAGGCGGTGGCCAACGTCGTTGGGCGCTCGGAGCTGATGTGCGCGGCCGCGCTGCTGGCNNGCCGCCCCGCCGGTCGCCGCCCCCACGCCCGCCGGGGAACCACTCGCGAGCGTGCCTATCACAGGCGATACCGGCCAGCTATTCCTGATCGCCGCGCTCAGCGCCGCGGCGATGGCGACCAAAGAGACCGGGATCGCCGCCCCGGTCATCGCATGGGCCGGCGGTTGGCTCGCGCGGACCCGCACGCACTCGATCACCGACGACATGCACGGACGTCGCGCCGCCTGGCGCTGCGCAGGGGCAGCCGCGGTCGGCGTCTTGCTCGTCGTCGCAATCAGATTCGCCGTCTTGGGTGGGGCAGCGGGCGACGACCCGCACCCTGCATTCAACGCGGTGTCCGCACCCCGCGCGATCCTGCTCGCGCTCGCATCGCTGCCCCGCGCCGTCGGCCTCGTGCTCGCGCCGCAGCTCCCGCGCATCGACTACTCGCCCACCGACGCTGATCTCGCCCACCTCGACCCCAGCCTCATCGTGTGCGGGGTCGCGCTCATCGCGGGGGCGATCGGCGCCTTCGTGCTGCACATTCGCCGGCCTGGACCCTGGACCTTCGCCATGGTCTTTGCCGCCGTGACGCTCGCCCCGGTATCGAATCTGGTGATTCATACCGGAGTGGTCATCGCGGAGCGGACCCTGTACTCGCCCAGCATCGCCGCGGCCCTGGCTATGGGCGTCGCGACCGCAGCCCTCTGGCAGCGGCGGGCGAGAGTGTCGCTCGCCCTGGCCGGCGCGGTGGCCGGCGCGGCGATTCTCTTCACCGAGATCAGCATCCCGATGTGGCGCGACACGCCGTCCGCGTTTGCCGCCATCAGGGCGCGGTCGCCCGACAGCTATCGGGGCTACTCGCTGGTGGCCAGCCGGGAAACCACGGCTGGCCACACCGCGGCTGCGCGCGCAGACTACGAGGCCGCGATCGATCGTTTCTCGCACGACCCCGTGGTCCTCTACCAGGCGGGGGCGAATGCCCTTCGATCGGGCGATACCGCGGTCGCGATCCGGCGGCTGTCCGCGTCAGTCGCGGTCGATTCTACCTTGCTCCGCGCCAGGACCGCCTTGGTCATGCTCTGCCTGCGCGGCGGCGATACGACCCGCGCGCGCGCGCTTCTCGTGGACGGCCTCCGGATCGCGCCCGGGCAACGGGCGTGGCGCGCGACGCTCGACCGGCTCCCGCCCACGGGCGCGAGGCCGTGACCGACCGCGCACCGAGTCCCGATCCAGCGGCGGACGATCGACGCGCCAATTGGGCCGTGTGGCTACCAGCCATCGTGGCCATTGTCGTCTATCTCCCCGCGCTGCGAAACGGCTTCGCCCTCGACGACGTGGTCATCATCGCCAACGACGCCGCGCTCCATCACCTCTCCACGCTCGCCGGGGCGCTGGCCCGTCCCTACTGGTACGACGAGGGACACCTCTATCGGCCGCTGACGACGCTTGCGTTCGGGCTCGAATGGGCGATCAGCCAGGGGCGCCCACTGCTCTTTCACGCGATGAACATCGGGTGGCATGCGGGCGTGTCGGCGATGGTGGCGCGGCTCACACTTCGGTGGTGGCCCCCGCCGGCCGCGCTCGCGGCCGGGCTCTGGTTCGCGATCCACCCGGTCCATGCCGAAGCCGTCGCCAACGTGGTCGGTCGCTCGGAGCTCGTGTGCGCCGCCGCGCTGCTGGGGCTCGCCCTGCTTGCGGTGCCGAGGACTCGTGGCAGCGACGACCGTGCCGTGGCCGACGACCGGCCGCCGTCGCGCACCAGGTATTGGATTGCCGGCGCCCTCGGCGCGTGCGCCATGGCCAGCAAGGAGACCGGCGTGGTCGCGCCCGCTCTGGTGTGGGTGGCAGCCATCACCCCTGTGCCTGGGGATCGGCGAGCGACTGCGGTCCGTTGGCACGGCGCCTCTCGACTGGCGGTGGCCGCGGCCGGCGGCGTTGCGTGTCTTCTGGCGGCTCGCTGGCTCATCCTGGGCACGCTGGCGGGCGATGCGCCACACTACGCGTTCGACCTGGCCCACGGGTGGCACGGGACACTCGTGGCGCTGGCGACCGTCCCACGCGCGCTGTCCCTCGTCCTCGTCCCTCAGCCCCCGCGCCTCGACTACTCGCCACCAGATTCGAGCGTTCTGCACCCCGATCCGATTCTCGTCGTCCTCGGCGTCCTGGCGGTCCTGGCCTCGATCGCCGTCGCGTGGCGCCACGTCCGCCGGCCGGTGCCGTGGAGCTTCGTATGCTGCATCGCCGCGTGCAGCTACGCGCCGGTCTCCAACCTCGTGGTCCGCAGTGGCGTCGTCGTCGCCGACCGTACGTTGTATGCGCCGAGCATCGCGGTGGCGATCGCCGCCGGTGTCGGCGTCGCTGGCGCGTGGGCCGCTCGGCGCTGGGTGATGGTCGGTGCCTCCGCGGCCCTGGCGGCCATCGGGCTCGTGTTCATGGAGAATTCCCTCGGGGCGTGGCGGGACTCTCCCACGGCGTTCGCCGCTATCCGAGACCGCTCACCGACGAGCTATGTGGGGCACTACACGAGCGCCGAAGTCCGCGACCTGGCCGGCGACCCGCGTGGCGCGCAGCGTGAGTACGCGATCGCGGTCGGCCTCACGCCCCACAACCCGGCGGTCCTCTACATGGCGGCCGCCAACGCATTCCGCATGGGCGACACGTCGAGGGCAATCGCCTGGCTGACCCAGGCTGTCGTGCTCCGGCCGACCGGCGCCCGAGCCCGGACTGCGCTGATCGGACTCGACCTGCGACGCGGCGACACGGTCACCGCGCGGACGCTCCTACGCGACGGCGTCACGCTCGACTCCACGCAGCGCGAGTGGCAGGCCGAGCTGAAGAGAATCGGTGGGTAGCGGCTCGTTCGTAGCGATTCCTGGCAGTCGATGGGAAATGCGTGCGGGGCNNCGGGGCCGGCTGCGATGTCCGTCAGCCGGCCCCGCGACTCTCCACGACCCACGATCCACTGACTGGCCGCTATTTCTTCACGGCCGGCCGCTGGGGCGAGGCGGGCCGTCCGGCCGGGCCACTCGGGGCTGGCTTTGCGGGCGGCGCGCCTGGGCCATCGGCGGCATCGATGAAGCTCACGTCGTGGCCGTGATTCTTGAGCTGCATCACCATGCCGGTCTTGTCGAGCGCCTTCGCGTACGCTTCTCGCGGTTCCACGGTCTGCGCGTCCACCAGCTCGATGAGCGAGTCGTTGAGGGTGATCATGCCGAGGCGGCGTGACGTCTGGATCACCGATGGGATCTGGAAGGTCTTCCCCTCTCGAATCAGGTTCGAGATTGCTGGCACGGAGAGCAGGACNNGAGCAGGACTTCGCGGGCCGCGACTCGTCCCCCTCCGATCTTTGCGCACAAGGTCTGCGCGATCACGCCTTTCAACGACTCCGACAGCATGACGCGGATCTGCTCTTGGTGGTCAGCCGGGAACTGATCGATGATTCGGTCCACGGTGCTCGCGGCGGTCGAGGTGTGCAGTGTGCCGAACACGAGATGCCCGGTCNNGCAAGGAGATCCGCCTGGCCGAACACGAGATGCCCGGTCTCCGCGGTCTCGATGGCGATCGACACCGTCTCCAGGTCACGGAGCTCTCCGACCAGGATGATGTCGGGATCTTCACGCAACGCGGCCCGCAGTGCGCTCTTGAACGACAGCGTGTGCTGTCCCACCTGCCGCTGCGTGATCATGCACTGCTTGTTGCGGTGCACGAACTCGATCGGGTCCTCGATCGTGATGACGTGATCCTTGCGGACCCGGTTGACGAGGTCGATCAACGCGCACAGGGTCGTCGATTTGCCCGACCCGGTCGGCCCGGTGACCAGCACGAGCCCCTTGTTGAGGTAGCACAGATGCTGGATCTCGGGCGGAAGGCCGAGCTGCTCGACGGTGACGACTTCGGTGGGGATGACACGGAACACGCCGCCCGCGCCGCGGCGCTCGCGGAGTGCGTTGCACCGAAAGCGGGCCAACCCCTCGAGCTCGTAGGCGAAGTCAGTATCGTTGGTGTCGGCGAACTCCTGGCGGCTCTTCCCAGGCATGATCGCCCGGAGCATCGCTTCCATGACGTCGTTCTCGATCGCCGGGTACTCGTCTAGGCGTACGATCTGGCCGTCGATGCGCATGAGGGGCGAATCGCCGCACCGGAGATGCAGGTCCGAGGCCTTCTTCTCGACCAGGATGTGTAACAGTGCATCCATATCGGCGAGCGCACTCGCGGCCCGCTCCTCCGTGGACTGCGCCGCCGCGCGGGCGTCGTGATGGCTGATTGGCGCTCGGGTAACCGGCGCGGGCGTGGCATCCTCGCCCTGCGCTGACCGGCTGTTTCGGCGGGCACCGTTGGTCGCGATTCCGTTGGTTGCGGGCGCGGCGGTCGCCGCTCCATTGGCTGACGCGGGCGCAGCGCCGGTCGTCGGGCCGCCACGAACGACCGGCGCAGCACTCACTGCCGGGTCCGCGGCCGGGGCCTCGGCTTCGGCGACCGCATCGTCCGGCGGGACGCCGGGTCCGATCGAAGCCCGCCAGCGGCCATCGACTTGCGACGCCGCGACGACGAAGCTGCCGTCGCCGTTGGTGTAGTGGAACTCGGTCGCGACGCCCGCGGCGAGCTGCTCGGCCGCGCCCACCGGCGCGATCTCACGCAGGAGGAGGAGGAGCTGCTGCGCGGTCAGCGGCTGCTTGGTGATCGGCCGGGGGACGCCATCCTTCTGCAGGGTGGCGACCTCGCGCTCTGCCAAGTGAATGGCATCGGCCCGGTTGGCCACCATCACGGAGAGAAATCGGTCGAGCTGAGCCATCGGGTCGGGACCTCAGTCCATAGGGCGGACCCGCTCGATCAACTCTCGGTTGATCAAACGAATGCCGCCGGCGCTGTACAGCGTCACGAACCGCTGGGCGTACCGATTGAGATAGTCGAGCAAGCGAGGCCGGTCGGTCGGCATTTCGAGATAGAGCCGCCCAGACCGTACGGTCCCATCACGCAACGTCACTTCCACCGCCTCCGCCCTCGCGGCGGGCGCGACCGCGGCCTCGAGGCCGTTGTCGTCGACGAGCTCGATTTCGCGCACTTGGTGCTTCGCCACCATCAGCGTGTCGCCGGCGCGGACGAGTGGAAAGAACGGCTCGGGTGAGTTGAGCACGTCGGGGACCTCCTCGCTACCGATGTGGTACCGAGAGAAGCGCTGCACAAACATCTCCCCGCTGAGCTGCTCGCCGCCGAGCATCATGAGGGAGACAATCCTTCTATCCTTCTCGATGCGGAAATCCGTGGTCATAGCACCGGGAGCGGAGAGCAAAATCGCGTGGTTGATCACCATCAAGACGCTCGGCGCCAGAGGCGCGCAACCGACGCATTGGTAACCGATTATCCCGACGCTGCTCTGGGGTCGCGCACCACCCGCATGCCGCCGCCCGTCTCGGCGGCTTGGCCGCCGGGGATCGCGGACTCCCGGCGGCCCCCTAACGGTCAGGAATGCAGATTCACTTCCCGGTCCGGCATCGCGCGACGCTCGAGCTGTATCGTGACGTGATCGATGCCGAACAGGCGCATGGCGTCATGGATGTGCTCGAGCACGTGCTGATGACGTTCGGGCTCCCGCACGATCGCGTGGGCGCTCATGGCGATCACTCCCGATGTGACCGTCCAGACGTGGAGGTCATGCACGGATTCGATGCCGGGGATGGCCGTCAGTTGTGACCGGACCGCGCCCGTCGAGATGTGCGCCGGTGTGGACTCGAGGAGAATGTCAACGGACTCGCGGACCAAGCGCCAGGACCCGCGGACGATCAGTACCGTCATGACGATCGACGCGATCGGATCGGCCGGGAGCCAGCCGGTATACCGGACGAGGATGGCGGCGACGACAGTCCCGACGGAGCCGAGGAGATCGCCCAAGACGTGGATGTACGCGCCTCGCATGTTGAGGCTCGCCCGCGATCCGCCGTGCAACACCCACGCGGACGCGAGGTTGGTGAACACGCTCGCGCCAGCCACCGCCAACATCAGGCCGCTCGCCACCGGCTGTGGATGCCGAAGGCGCAGGACGGCCTCGGAGATGATCCACACCGAGATCAACAACAACGTCGTGCCGTTGAGGAAGGCGGCCAGGATCTCCCACCGCAGATAGCCGTAGGTCTTGCGCGGCGTTTCCGGCTGGCGGCTGAACCAGGCGACAAAGAGGGAGAGCCCCAGGGCCGCGACGTCCGTCAGCATGTGGCCCGCGTCAGCCAACAGGGCGAGGGAGTTGGCGTAGAAGCCGCCCACGACCTCGACCACGAAGAAGAGCGCGGTCAGCGCCAGCGCGATCCGCAGTCCCCGGGCCTGTACCTCACCGGAGGCATGGACGTGGCCCGGCCCGCCCGGATGGCTGTCACCGTGGCCGCCGCCATGACTATAGTCGTGGGGCGCGTCGTGGCTGTGGCTGTGGTGGGAGGCGGCCATGCCTAGTAGCTTGTGGTGGTGTTCGTCCGGTTGCTCGCCATCATTGCGCTCGTGCTGCTGAATGGGTTCTTCGTCGCTGCCGAGTTCGCGTTAGTCCGCTCGCGGCGCACTCGGCTGGAGGGGCGCGCGACCGACGGCGACCGATTGGCCGGGCTCGCCCTCCGCGGTACAACTAACATCCCATCCCTGCTGTCGGCCAGCCAGTTGGGCGTGACGCTGGCAAGCCTCGGATTGGGGTGGGTGGCGCAGTCCGCGTTCTCCGGGATCCTGGGTGATGCGCTCGGCGCGCTGCCAATTGCGATCGAGGTCCCGCTCCGTCTCACGATCGCCGGCGCGATCGCGCTGGCCGCAGTCACGTATCTCCATGTGGTCTTCGGGGAGCTCGCCCCAAAGGGTGCCGCCCTCCTCCACCCCGAACAGCTCGCGCGATGGTTCGTCCCTCCGCTGATGGTCTGGGCGTGGCTGACGACGCCGTTCACCGCCCTGCTCAATCGGTCGGCGCAGGGGGTGCTGCGGCTGACCGGCCGCGGCACGCCGCAGTCGGCCGAGGATAGCGTCCATTCGCCGGAGGAGCTCCGATTGCTGGTCGAGCAGGCGCAGGAAGGTGGGGCGCTCGAACAGACCGACGCCGCGCTGCTCGACGGCGTCTTCGAATTCTCGGAGAAGAATGCGCGAGAGGTCATGACACCACGCACCGAGATCGTGGCCCTCCCGAGCGATGCGACGCTCGAGCAGACGCTGAGCACGGTCACCGACGGCGGGTTCTCACGCTATCCCGTGTACACCGACACGATCGACAGTATCGTGGGCATCCTGTTGGCCAAGGATCTGCTGCAAGTCGCCCGCGACCGGCCCCCGGCCTTTACCCCGGCAGCCATCATGCGGCCCGCTCACGTCGTGCCCGGGTCCCGCGAGATCGAGGCCGTGCTCGGCGACTTCAAGCGGCTCAAAGAACACATGGCCATCGTCCTCGATGAATACGGTGGAACCGCGGGCATTGTCACCATGGAGGACTTGCTCGAAGAGATCGTCGGCGAGATCCTCGACGAGCACGACGAGCCGGAGAAACCGCCGCCGACCACGACGCGCGAAGGGGAGCTGCTGGTCGCCGGCAGCACCAACATTGGAGAGCTCAACAGCCGGTACGAGTTGACCGTCCCCGAGGAGGACTACACCACGATCGGGGGCTACGTCTTCGGCGCCCTCGGACGGGTGCCGGTCCTGGGTGACCGCGTCAGCATCGGCCGCGCCACCTTCATTGTACGCGACATGGACGGCCGGCGGATCCAGACGCTGGGCATGGAGCTGGCCGATACCTTGCCGCCGGGTCAGGGCGACACCACGGAGTCACGGTAGTCGGCGAGCGGAGTGGGTCCGGCATAGGCCGAAGAGCAGCCGACCACTCTGGCAGGCGGCGTCGGTAGCACCGGCTGTCGTCAACTACTGTCCGACGACGATCGACGCCTTGCCGCGGTCGAGGAACTCGGGCGTCATGGCCAACTCGTACGCCGTGACCGCCATGACCGTCGCGGCCTGCCGCAGGTCGCCGATGACCGCGTAGTCGAAGGTATCGGATTGGGAGTGGTGCGTGTGGTTGTAGCCGCGGGTCTGCTGGTCGAAGTTGAATGACGGCACGCCGTACGGCAGAAACGACAGGTGGTCAGTGCCGCCCTTGTCACGCGAGCGTACCGCAAAGGGGCCCAGCGTCGCCAGCGGCGCGAACATCGCACGCCAGGCATCGCGAAGCTCGTCGTGACTCTGGAGCGACACACCGGTGATGCGACCGGTCCCGTTGTCGAGGACGAGCACGGCCTGGTAGTGCTTGAGGTCGCGCTCGTGATCCTCCGCATAGTGCCCCGACCCGAAAAGACCTTGCTCTTCGCCGGTAAATAGGACGAACCGGATCGTACGCGCGGGCCGCGCGCCCGACGCCTTCAGGATCCGCGCGGCCTCGAGGACCGCCATCGCGCCGGCGCCGTTATCGGTCGTGCCGTCCGCGAGGTCCCACGAATCGAGGTGCGCGCCGACCAACACGACTTCGTCAGGTTTGGACGACCCACGGAGCTCGGCGACCGTGTTGTCCGCGATCACCGTATCGGACGTGAGACTGTTGGCGATGTCCGCGCGCAGCGTGACTTTCTGGTTCATGGCCAGCAATCGATGGAACTGTGTGAACGTGTCGTGCGGCAACACGACCATCGGCAGAGGAAAGAGACTTGCCGGCGAGCCGCTCATGGTGAGCAACCCAAAGTCCTTGGCGCCGTCGTTGATCATCCCCAAGGCGCCGTCACGGGCCAGCAGCAGCGGGAGTACCTGCCGATAGGCGGTCAGGTCCGGTGACGCCGACGCAGCCGTGAACGCGATCCGAGTCGAATCCGCGGTCGCGGAGTCGGCGGCGGTCATCGGTGGCCCGTCGGGATTCCATACGAACACGGGCGGCCGGGTCATCACCCACCTGCCCCGGACCGACGCCGCAAACCGCGCGGAGTACTCGGCCGGCGTGCGGGCATCGACGTAGATCACGTCACCAGTCTCCGGTCCCTTCGTGCCTGGTGCCCACGCCCATGAGGCGCCGATGAGCTGTCGCGCATTCGGGGCCAGCAGCGTCAGCGCGATCGGCCCGCGCTCCCACGCGCGCCCGAAGAGCCAGGATTCCGTCCAGACGCTGTCCAATCCGTACTCTCGAAACTTGTCCACCGTCCACTTGTTCGCGCGTTGGACAGCGGGCGATCCGGTCAACCGCGGTCCGATCACATCGGACAGATACTGCAAATCGGCGCCGACGTGCGAACGCTGCATCCCTTCGGCGAGCATTGCCCGCACCGCCGTACTATCCGGTGGTAGCGTGATGTGCGCCTGGGCGACATGGACCGCGGTGTCGCGGGTATCGGTCGCATCCGCCGACGCCACTGGCGTCGCCGGGGCCGCCACATTGGGCGCCGGGGGCGACGCCGGACGGCGAATCGAGCAGGCGGCAAGCATCACCAGCACCATCGTAACGCCGATGTTGGCGATGCCAGTATGCACACGGGAGACGAGCGGCATTGGCTGGATCAGTGGAGGGGAGCGCGGCCGCCGGCGTCGGCCGGTCGGTCCACCGGGCGTGCGGCGACGGGATCTGCGATGTGATCGGCGATACGATCGGCGATACGATCGGCGATTTGCGCGCAGGTGAGCGTCGCGGTGATGAAACTCCCCGGGTCGGCGGTGCCGCGCCCCGCGATATCGAGCGCGGTGCCGTGATCGGGCGATGTTCGAGGGAAGGGCAAGCCGAGCGTGACGTTCACCGCACGACCAAACGACGCGACTTTGATGGCCGTCATGCCGACATCGTGATACGGCGCGATCACGACGTCGAATTCGCCCCGCATCGCCCGAACGAACACAGTATCGGCGGAAAAGGGACCGGCGATCCCGGCGGCCCGCGCGGCCGGCGCGAGAACGGTCGAATCCTCATCGCCGAATCGCCCGCCGTCACCGGCGTGGGGATTGAGGGCACAGAGCGCGATTCGCGGCGCCGGGATTCCGAACCACGCATCGAGGTAGCGACGCGTGATCTCGGCGGCCTCGACGATGGCGCTTTGGGTGACCAGCCGTGGGACGTCGCGGAGCGCCACATGGGTCGTGGCCAGCACGACACGGAGCACATCCGAGGCGAGCATCATGGACACCCGACAGCCGGTCAGCGACGCCAGCATCTCGGTATGGCCGGGGAAGTCGTATCCACCCGCGAGGAGCGCGGCCTTGTCGATTGGCGCGGTCACGATCCCCTGCACGGCGCCCGACTGGGCGAGCGCGACGGCCCGCTCGATCGCCAATCCACTCAGCAGCCCCGAGGCGGCCGGTCCGTCGCCGGGGCGCCAGGCGCCCACGTCCTCGTCCACCGGTACGCCAGTGCCCGTCGGACCGACGACGACGGGATCGCACACCGCGCGAACGCTGGAATCAGCGAGCGTCGCCGCCACGATTTCGGGGCCGATCCCCCGCGGATCGCCGAGTGTGAGCGCGAGGCGAGGACGCACCGCGCTCGGGAGGTCGATCGCTGACCTAGATGCGGACCGCGACGTAGGTCTCTTTGCGCAGACTCTCGAGCAACCGCGCGATCGCGCGCTCGTCGGCCAGTTGGTCGCGGATCCGATCGCGCAAATCGCCCATTTGGTATTCGCCGCCATCGGTCGCGGTGATGATCTGCGCCACGACGTATTTGGGCTTCCCGGTCCCCCGATCTACGATCGGGAATGGCCCCGTGAACTCGCCCGATTTCTTCCCGCGAAACGCCTCGGTGTACGACGGCGGCAGTGAGTCGCGCGGGAACGGCTGCAAGCTGCCCTTCTCTTCGTTGGGATCGTGGTGGTGCGATACGAGGGAGTCGAAGCTCGTACCCGCCTTCCACGCGGCCAGCACGCTGTCGGCCTCGGTTTTCGCGGCGACCACCTGCCCCGAGTCGAGCTTCCAGCGAATCAAGATGTGGCTTGCCTTGACCTCGGCCGGCTTGACGCGGTCCACGCGGATGATGTGAAAGCCGAACACGGTCTCGATGACTGGGCTCAGTTGTCCCGGCGGGAGCGCAAACATCCACCGATCGAACTCGAGCACCATCGTCCCGCGTCGGTTCCACCCGAGGTCGCCGCCCTGCTCGCGAGTGCCCTGGTCCATCGACTCGCGCTTCGCGACCTCCGCGAAATCCTGCGCGGTGGACCCATGTTGCTTGAGCTCGGCCAGCACGGAATCCGCCTTCGCCTTGGCCGCTGCTTTGGCCGCTGGCGTCGGACGTGGTGCGACCACGATTTGCCGAAAGGTCACCGTGGCCGGCCGACGCGGTAACGCCGCCTTGTTGGTGTTGAACGCGTTCGAGATGTCGGCTTCGCTGACGCCGACCGGGACGAGCTTCCCATCTTCTTTCAGTTTGTCGATCACGCGGCGCTGGAGCTCGGCGCGCTTGGCCTGCTCGAGAAGACTCTTGCGATACTCCTCTGGCGTGCCGAAGCCCGCCTTCTTGAGTTCGGCGCGGTATTCGATCTCGCTCGGGAATTGCGACCGAACCTGCTTCATCCGCGCATCGACGCCCGGTGCGACGTCTTCGTCGGTGACCTCCACCTTGAGCGTCTTCGCCTTCTGAACGAGGAGTTCCTCGTTGATGAGATCGTTCGCAATGCTACGCGCCAACTGCAGCTGACCGAGTGAATCCTGGGGGATCTGCAAGCTCCCCTGCGCCCGTCCGACGTTGATCCGCTCCAGCACGCTGCTCCACAGCACCGGCTCGTCCCCGACGACCGCCACCACGCGGTCGAGCGGTACGAGGCCACCATTGGGCAACGACATCGCCGGTGGCGGCTCGGCGGGCGCGGTCGGCTTGACCGACGCGGAGGTTGTCGTGGCCGCCACCGGCGGTCGGAGCACCGGTACGCTGTCGGCGTTGATGGTCCCGGCGACCGCCGCGGTCGTCGGCACCGCCAAGACGGTCGCGGCGTGCGGGGGCCCCGATGGCGTGGTTGCCGCAGTCGCGCCGACCACCGGCGCTGGGGTGGTAGCCGGTGGCGCGGTCGGAGGCGGGGTAGTCGGAGTGCCCTGGGCAGTCGCTGAGCGGCCAACCACGAGTCCGCCAACGGCGACCGCGACCACGTACCACATACGGATATACGTGCCCACCCGTGTGCCTCTCCGCCGCCTCACTGAGGCGGGGCGGTAAGTTTCCCGACGGCGCGGCACCATGTTAGGCGATACCCCGGTGCGCGGCTACGGTTTCGCGGCCGGCGGCGGCGGCGCGGGTCGCGCGCCGGCCGACGGACCACCGGCTGGTGACTGACTGCCGGGGAGTGGCACCGCCGATGGGGGCGTAGTGGACGCGCGGACGGAGTCGGACGCCTTGCGGAGTTGGGTAGCCAGTGCGAACGCCCGGTCGACGCCCGCGTCGTTGATCTTCGAATCGTATTTCTGATGCAGCGCGGCATCGACGGGGGCTGGGATGTCCACGTACCGGACAGACATGGCCAGCAGTTTGTCGAGATACCCCTCGATGTGCGACGCCGCGATCGCCTCGCGCTGGGCGGGCGTCTTCGCGCTGTCGGCGAGCGCACGTGGATCGACGCCGAGCTGCGTCCACGCGTTCGTGATCACTTGTTGATAGCCGTGACGGATCCCATTGGTCTCCGACGTGTCGAGCGTCACCTTCGCGCTGTCGGCCTGCCGGATGATGACCTCGTTACGCACGATGGCGCGCACCATGTGTGGGATCTCACTGTCGGGCGCGACCTGGAGCTGCTGGCGCGCTTGCGGCGGAAACATCTCCAGCCACTTGGCGAGCCTGCCCGCCGTGAACTCGCCACCCGTGTAGACGGCGATCGCCGTCCGGTCGGTTCGGTGCAGCGCGCGATCCTTCGCCACTGCGCGCACCATCGTGACCCCACTGGGCGCCATCTTGAAGCCGAGCGACGAGTCGAGCCGGGCGATGTAGAGGCTTTCGGCTTTCTGCGTGATTTGCGCGCCCGCGCTGTGCGAGACCTCGCCCTTCACCTCGTCGTACGTCGGCCGGTAGATGATATGCCAGCCGAACTGCGTCCGGACCGGCTGCGAGATCTGGCCCGGCTTGAGGGCCAATAGCGTCTGCTCGAATGCGGGGACCATCTGCCCCTTCTGGAACACTCCCAGATCGCCGCCGCGCCGCGCCGAGCCCGGGTCCTGGCTGTTTTTCATGGCGACGTCGGCGAACGTTGCCGGCGTGACCGTCGCGCGCAGCGCGACCGCTTTGCGGCGCACTGAATCGATCTTCGCGGGCGCCGTGTCGCCTCGCGGCGTGGACAGCAAGATGTGACGGGCCGCGAGAACCTGGCCCTCCGCGTACTGCTCCGGATATTTGAGCGAGTCCGCGCCGACCCACGTCTTCGCGAGCTGGTCGAACCACTTCTTGGCCCGCATGTTCGCCATCACGCCCCAGAGCGCCGAATCGACCGTCGCGGGCTGGTTGAGCGAGTCGTCGGCGACTGCCGCAAGTCCGAGGAGCTGATAGTCAACCCAGACCTGTGTGAGCTGACGGACCACATCGTGGTCCACGGGTAGCCGGGATGCGCCGAGCATCTTCCCCAGCCGCTCGACCGACAGCTGCTGCGAACCCGCCTGCGCGACGACATCGACGTGGGCCGTCATCGCGTCCTTGAAGGCGCGGCACGAATCGAGCGTGGTGACCGCCGCGACAGCGGTGACAGTAGCGCAAACGAAGGCGGTGACGGAACGTGGCATCGAAGAGAGGATGAGGGAACGGCGGAGCGATATGCTCCGCACAGCAGGCTCAGACCGCGGCAATACTCCGGAGCGCACGGACCAGCCCGCCGAGGAGCTCCGCTCCGCCCAGACGCGTAAGCTTGAGCGACAGGGGGTGCGTGCGGCGAACGTCGATCTGGAACTGGACGTCGTGAAAGGCGGCCGACAAGGGCTTCATCCGCGGCACAGCATCGGCGCGAAAGCTAATACGCGCCTCCTCCCCGCGCACGAGGATGCCCTCCACCCGCAGTGCCGCTCCCACAAGCCGGAGCAGCGCCTGGGCAAAAAAGGCCTCGGCCGGCGGCGGGAGCACACCGAAGCGGTCGCGCACCTCGGCGCTGATGGCGTCGATCTCCGCTGCATCCGTGACCCGCGTGAGCCGACGGTAGATGTCGAGCTTGGCCTCCTGCGACGGCACGAAGTCATCCGGGAGATACGCCGGCACGTCGAAGGAGACGTCCGCCGGGACGGGCTTCGCCCCGCCCGCGGCGAGCTGCACGCGACGGACCTGCTCGTCGAGCATCCGCAGGTACAGATCGAACCCCACCGCCTGGACGAATCCCGACTGCTCGGGCCCGAGAATGTTCCCCGCGCCTCGCAACTCCATGTCCCGTAACGCCACGCGATATCCGGATCCCAGCTCCGTATGGTGTTCGAGCACCTGCAGCCGGCGCTCCGCTTCCTCATCCATGGTATCGGGCACCATGAGGTAGCAGTACGCGCGCCGGTGTGATCGTCCGACCCGGCCGCGTAACTGATACAGCTGCGCCAACCCGAGCGTATCCGCCCGGTTGACGAACATGGTGTTGGCGTTCGGCACGTCGAGGCCGGACTCGACGATCATCGTGGAGACGAGTACGTCCACCTCGCCGTTGACGAACCGGCGCATGACATCCTCGAGGTCCCGTTCCCGCATCTGTCCGTGGCCGATCGCGATCCGCGCGCGTGGCACCAGTCGGTGGACGTGGTCCGCGATGGCCTCGATCGTCGCGATCCGGTTGTGCACGAAAAATACCTGACCCCCGCGGTCCAGCTCCCGCCCCACGCCTTCCTCGATCAACGCATCGTCCCATGGCTCCACGAAGGTGAGCACGGGGGACCGGTCGCGGGGTGGCGTCTGCATCAGCGTCATGTCCCGGAGCCCGGCCAGCGAGAGGTGGAGCGTTCGCGGAATCGGCGTCGCGGTCAGCGTCAGCACGTCGATTTCCAGTCGGAGCTGTTTGAGTCGCTCCTTGTGGCGCACGCCGAACCGATGCTCCTCGTCGATCACGATCAGTCCGAGCTCCCCAAATTTCACATCCGGACTCAGCAACCGGTGCGTGCCGATGATCACGTCGATCTTCTTGGCCGCGAGGTCCGCGAGGATGACCTGCTGTTCCTTCGGGGTCTGGAACCGGCTCAGCGCCTCGACGCGGATGGGGAAATCCGCCACCCGATCACCGAAGACCCGCACGTGTTGGTCGGCGAGAATCGTCGTCGGCACCAGCACCGCGACCTGACGCCCCGACTGCACGGCCTTGAACGCCGCCCGGACCGCGATCTCCGTCTTGCCGTACCCGACGTCACCCACGAGCAGGCGATCCATGGGGCGCACCCGCTCCATGTCCGTCTTCACATCCGTCGTGGCCTTGCGTTGGTCCGGCGTATCCTCGAACAGAAAGGACGACTCGAGTTGTCGCTGCCATGCCGCGTCGCTCGCGTGCGGCGGCCGGTTCGCGACCTGCCGGCGAGCGTACAGGTCGAGGAGCTCGGCCGTCATCTCCTGGATCGCCGCGCGCGTGCGATCCCGCTGCTGCGCCCACCGCTTGCCGCCGAGCCGGTGCAGCCGGGGCGGCGGCGCGTCGGCCGAGACGTCGCTCGCCGCGCGATACCGCTCGAGTTGGTCGATGCGGTACAAGGGGACGTTGAGCCGGTCGCCGCCTTCGTATTCAACGACCGCGACTTCGACGGTGCTCTCTTTGACGAAAATCGTCTCGATCCCGCGGTAGATCCCGATCCCGTGTTCCAGATGCACCACGTAGTCGCCCGCGCGTAGCGCCGTGACCGATTCGAGTGAGACGCCACCGGCGTAGCGGCGGGCCCGTCGGATGCGACGCTCGCGACGGAAAATCTCATGGTCGGTAAGGACTCGGAGGCCGGCCTCGGTACCGATCGGCGGCACCACGAATCCGCCGTCCAAGACGCCGACGGCCAGCGTCGCCGGCGATGCATTCCCGGGACCGCCATCGCGGCCACGGTCGGCCAGGAGCTCATCGAGGCGTTCGCACTGCCCCGCGTTGTCGCACAGGATCAGCGTCGGGATGCCGTCGCGTACGATGCGTCCCAGACGTGCGATGTCCCGGTCCACGGGCTCCGGCGCCCGTAGCGGAAAGACCACATCCGCGGTCGTCGATGCCGCGGTCGTCTCGACCAACGTCGCGAGATTCGCCAGCGCGGCCAACGTACGGTCCGGCGGCTGGTACAACTCCTCGCGTGGCGGCGTGTCCTCGCCGCGGCGGCGCGCGAGCTCTCCGTGGTGCTGCGCTTCGTCCCACGTACGCCGGAGCTCGGGCTCGAGGTGCGCGCCGGCCGGCGTGATGACGATCGCGTCCGGGGGCCACAAGTCGATCACCGACACGCGCTCGGTCAGCCCACTCGGCGTGGCGTCGGTGACCGGACCATCCACGGGCAGCACGACGGCCACCGATCCAGCGCGCGTGGACCGCTGCGTCACGAGGTCGAAATGCCGCAGCTCGACGATCTCGTCGCCCCAGAACTCGAGGCGCACGGGTTCCGCCATCCCGAATCCGTAGATGTCGAAGATCCCGCCCCGTACGCTGAACTGCGCCACCTCCTCGACCATCGGCACCCGTTCGAAGCCCACCGACTCCAGATGGCGCGCCAACTCCTCCGGGCGCCACGAGTCGCCCGACCGGAGTTCCAGCCGCGCGCGTTGCACGGCGCTGGGCAGTCGCGTGCGCTCCATGACCGCGCGCGCGGTCGTCAACAGGATCCGCACCCCGCCGCGCGCGACGCGCTCCAATGTCTCGACCCGTTCGCCCGCGACCTCCGCGTGGGGCTCGACTTCGCCGAAGCCTTCCCGCGGCGGATAGAGCGCGACCGTCGCATCGGCCGCCAACGATTGCAAATCAGCCAACCACCGCTCGGCCTCCGGAACCCCTTGGGCCACGACCACGATGAATCGGCCCGGCAATCGCCGCGCGAGCGCGGCCACCAGCACGGCGGCCGACGACCCGGGGAGTCCCGCGAGCGTGCGACGCTCGCGCGGTCCGGGGAGTGTGGTGAGCACATGCGCGAACGCGGGCAGCCGTTCGATCGCGTCGAGGAGGAGTGGGAGGGACACCGCGTCAGGGCTTACAGGTCGCCGCGCATCACGCGGCCCGCTGCGTCGGCGTCGCGACGGCGCTGCCGCGGGGCGCGGCCCGGCGGGGGATCACGCTCTCCGCGAGCAGCAAGAGCAATGCGGCCACGAGGAAGATGCGCGCCAGCGGGCGCGCCGCACGAGCGTCGAACACCGCGTGGGCCCATTGCTCGCCGTCGGATTCGACAGCCACCATCCGACCGCGAAACCGCTCGGCCAACGTCCGCAATGGGAGGCGCGCCAGATCCGATTCGCGCGGCTCGGGATTGACCACGATCGCGCCCACCCGGTCGCCCCCTCGGCGTAGGAAGTAGACCCCCGGCCGGGCCGGCGCGTCCACCGTGACGCCGGAGAGAACCCGGACCACCCCGTCCGGCGCCTCGAGCCCGTCCGCCCCCGGGGGACGGCGGACGATCATGCCGGGCGCGGTCTCCAGCACCCCGCTCCCGACGCCGCCCACGCCCAAGCCTCCGGTGGCGAGCCGTTGACCGACGACATCGCCGACCCACGGGACAAACGCCGCGCGGAGCGGCAACGACGTCGCCGCGGGGTCGAGCGGTGACGCGAGGAGCACGTACCCCGGACCGGCCACGGCCCACGGCCGACCCCCGGTCTTCGCGAGTGTGTCGGCGGGCGCGCCGCCCTGCGCGACGAGAAGGTATTGCAGCGCGGCCGTGACGGGCGGCCCCCGGACATCGCTCTCCCCGACGTGATCGGTCGAGGACGCGGGCTCGATCCCATCGACGGTCACCTCCGCGCGCTCCGCGCTCCCGAACCGCCACGGCACCGCCGCCCGCTCGAGGGCGCGGTTCGCGGCGCCGAGGCGCACCGGATCGGTCGGTGGCAGAATGAGCGCCGGGAGCGTGGTGAGACGGTCCGCCGCGACGACGGCCACCGCCCGTGCACCAGGTCGCGCCGGTCCAACCGTGGCCCGATCGCTCGCCACCAATGCATCGACCGCGCTCCGGACGAATGGGCCCGCCGACGAGTCAACGGCGACGACCGGCGGCTCGCCGATCCACATGGCGAAGTACCGCGTGTCGTCCCCTCGCAGCTCATCGGCCTCGATCTCGACGCTGCCCGCCACCCATCCGCGCTCGGCCGGCGCGGCATGAACGGAGATCGCCCCCACTCCCCCGTCGAGGCGATCGGCCGGCGCGGCGTGATCCGCGATCACCGTCACGGCGACCGTGCCACGGGCCAGCGTCCGCGCGCCCAACCCGATCCGATAGGTGGTGGAGTCACTCCGACCCGGCGCCGCGGTGCCTCGCACGGTCGCGGTGACCTCACCGCGCGGCGTCCACCGCGTGGGCCGCGCCGCCGCGGNNACGACCGCGCGATCCGGCGGCCCGGCGGTCTCGGGCGCGTACACGATGACTCGAACACTCCCGAGATCGGTCGTCGCGCTCCATGCGGTCGCTTGCCCGTCGGTGACGATCGCGACAACCGGATCGACGACACCGGTGGAGCGTACGAGTCCCGCTGCGGTGGCGGCGGCGTGTGGCAGGTCGCCCGCTCCGCTCAACGGTTCCGTACGCGCGATCGCCGCCTCGACTGCGCCCGCCGTGCCGCCCACGGTCCGACCGTCGGCCGTCACGAGCCACACGCGGTCGCCGGCCGCCGCGCCCCGCGCCGCGCGCGCGGCGATCGACTTGAGCGCGTCCAAGACTGGACGCCCCTCGACGATCACGGAGGTGCTGAGCGAGTTATCGAGCACGATAGCGNNATAGCGACCGCGGTGGGGGCGTGC
The DNA here is from genome assembly GCA_003152485.1 of Gemmatimonadota bacterium. GTDB lineage: Bacteria > Gemmatimonadota > Gemmatimonadetes > Gemmatimonadales > Gemmatimonadaceae > Palsa-1248. The sequence continues at coordinate 19,269 of PMAE01000057.1, forward strand.
CCCGCACCCACGATGCGACCGAGTGTGCCGCTCACCGGCCGCGCCGCCGCGAGCGCGATACACGCCACCGCGAGGACTCGCAGCATCATCAGGAGCAGGTTGCGCAGCTTGAGGCGCCGGCTGTGCTCCTGCTCGGCGCGCGCCAGATACCGCACCGCCGGGAACTCGACCCGGACCCCAGTGCGGCGACGCAACAAGTGGATGAGGAGCGGTACCGCAGCACCCACCCCAAGCGCGAGAAAGAGCGGCGCAAGAAATCCCATACCCGGCCGGCCTCAGCGCCCGGTGTCCTGGCGGGCCGCGAACGCACGCCTGAGCGGCGCGCCAAACGGGGCGTCCGTCATGACGGTCTCGTATCGCCCGCCGCCCTTGGCGAATGTCGCGCGCCATTCGTCGAGGGCCGCGGCCACGGTCACCCGATACGCGTCCCGCACTTCGGCGACCGCCGCCGGCACTTCGAGTCCGCTTTCAGGGTCCACGAACAGCGCGTCGCCGGACGCCGTGAGCTCGCGCTCCGCGGGATCGAGGATGTGCAGCGCGGCGACGTCGTGACCCGCGGCGCGGAGCGCGCGCACCGCACGATCCACCGGCTCCACGTCGGTCAGCAGGTCGGAGATGAGGACGATGAGACCTGGGCGCCTCACCAGCCGGGCGGCCTGTAACAGGGCGTCGGCGGCGTTCGAGTGGCGCGCGCCCGCGCTCCCGCGCAACCGGTCGAGCACGCCCACGACACGCCGCCATTGTGTCATCCGCGCCCGGGGGGCGAGGACACTGCGAACTTTCTCGTCGAAGCACACCAGCCCAACGGCGTCGCGCTGGCGGAGCAACAGTAGCGCGAGCGCGGCGGTCAACTGCTCCGCGTATGCGAGCTTGGTGAGTCGGGTCGGCGCGCCGCGCCACGCCATCGAGGGGCTGATGTCGAGCACCAGCGCCGCCCGCAGGTTCGTCTCCTCCTCGAACTGCTTGACCACCCAACGGTCGGCCCGGGCGGCGATCTTCCAGTCGACGTAGCGGAGGTCATCGCCGGGCTGATACGGCCGATGCTCGGCGAACTCCACCGAGAACCCTTTGCGTGGCGACCGGTGCAACCCGGTGAGGAAGCCGTCCACCACCCATCGCGCGACGATCTCGATGCGTCCCATCGAGGCGAGCGACGCCGGGTCGAACAGATCCGCACGAGTGGTTCCTTCCATGCCAGTCCGGAAACGTAGATGGCCGTCGTGCCCAGACGCCACCCCGTATATTTCGCCGATCGTGACACTGCTCACTCACATCCGCAATTTCTGCATCGTCGCGCACATCGATCACGGCAAGTCGACGTTGGCCGACCGCCTGATCGAAGCGACAGGCACGATCGAAAAGCGCGAGATGAAGGACCAGGTGTTGGACACGCTGGACCTGGAGCGGGAGCGCGGGATCACGATCAAGCTGAACGCCGTACGCATGAGCTATTCGGCGCCCGACGGCCGCACGTACGAGCTCAACCTGATCGACACGCCCGGACACGTGGACTTCACCTACGAGGTCTCGCGATCGCTGGCGGCCTGCGAGGGCGCGATTCTCGTGGTGGATGCGTCGCAAGGCATCCAGGCGCAGACGTTGTCGAATCTCTTCCTGGCGCTCGACGCCGGGCTCACGATCATCCCGATCCTCAACAAGATCGACCTGCCCGGCGCCGAGCCCGACCGCCGGCGTCGGGAGCTATCCGATCTCCTCGGCGTTCTCCCCGAGGACATCCTCGCAGTGAGCGCCAAAGAGGGCATCGGGATCGCCGAGTTGCTGGAGCGCGTCGTGGAGCGCGTCCCGCCACCAACGGGCGATCCCGACGGGCCGCTCCGCGCGCTCATCTTCGACTCCTACTACGATCGGTACCGCGGCGCGATCCCGTCGGTGCGCGTCGTCGACGGGGCCCTCCGGCCCGGCATGCAGATCACCTTCGGCGCGGGCGGCGATCGGTACGATGTGACCGAAGTCGGCTGCAATCGCCTGCGGCAAGTTCCGACCGCGACCCTCGAGACGGGGGAGGTCGGCTACGTCGTCGCCAACGTCCGGCGTGTGCAAGAGACGCGGGTCGGCGACACGATCTTCGACGCCACGCGGCCCGGTGCCCTGCCACTGCCGGGGTACCGCGAGGTCCGGTCGATGGTCTTCGCGGGGCTCTATCCGACCGACACCAATCAGTACGAGAACCTTCGCGATGCGCTCGAGAAGCTGCAGCTCAACGACGGCTCGCTCCAGTACGAGCCGGAGACGTCCACGGCGCTCGGCTTCGGATTCCGCGCCGGGTTCTTGGGGTTGCTGCACATGGAGATCGTCCAAGAGCGGCTGACGCGCGAGTTCGATCTCGAGCTCGTGACCACCGTCCCCAGCGTCGAATACCAGGTCTACAAGCACGACAACGTGATGATGCTGCTGGAGAATCCGTCGCGCATGCCGCCCGCGGCGGAGGTCGGCCGGATCGAGGAGCCGTTCGTCAAGGCGCGCATCGTCGCGCCCGCCGAGTACATCGGCCCGATCATGGCGCTCTCCACGGAACGGCGCGCCGTGTACAAGAACATGAGCTACATCGACACTCAACGCGTCGAGTTCGACTTCGAGTTCCCGCTCGGCGAGATCATCCTCGACTTCTACGATCGGCTCAAGACGATCAGTCGAGGCTACGCGAGCCTCGACTACGAGATGCTCGAGTACCGCACCAGTGACCTCGTCAAGCTCGACATGCTCATCAACGGGGACCCGATCGATGCGTTCTCGGTCATCATCCACCGCGACAAGTCGTACGAGTGGGGCCGAAAGGTCGCGGACAAACTCAAAGAACTCATTCCCCGTCAGCTGTTCGAGGTCATAATCCAGGCGGCGATCGGGACCAAGGTGATCGCCCGCACGACCGTCAAGCCGCTCCGGAAGAATGTGCTGGCCAAGTGCTATGGCGGTGATATCACGCGCAAGCGCAAGCTCCTCGAGAAACAGAAGGAGGGCAAAAAGCGCATGAAACAAGTCGGCACCGTCGAGATCCCTCAGGAAGCGTTCCTCGCCGTGCTGCAGGTGGACTGACCCGCGGCTTGCCGCCGGCTCGGTGCCCATGATGCCGTGGCCCCCTCCGCCGTCGAACGCGCCCGCGGCCGCCGAGCTTGGCGGCGCCGGGTCCGGACCGCGCGTCTCCGCCGCCCCCGAGCGCGCGCGACCCTCGGGCCCCACACCCGGCCCTCAGTCGCGGCCGCTCGCCGCAACTCAAGCGTCCCCCGGTCGGCCGGCCGTGGTGATCCAGACCAGCTTCTTGGGCGATGTGATTCTGACCACGCCCCTGCTCGCCTTTCTCGCCCAACACGGGCCCGTGGATGTGGTCACGACGCCTGTGGCGGCCCCGATTCTGGCCCGCGACCCATCGGTCCGTGCGGTGATCGTCTACGACAAGCGCGGCGATGCTCGCGGCATCGCGGGCCTCTGGGCGACAGCGCAGGCGCTCAAGGCGCGCTTCGGACTGGGTACCACGATCGGAGACGCCGCGTCCCGAGCGGAACACGCCGCCGGTGGCAACGGGGGGACCCGTCCGGACTCACCGGCGCCGATCGCGTATTTGGCGCAGAGTTCGGTGCGCAGCGGGATGCTCGCCCTCCTCGCGGGGTTCCCTGAACGCGTGGGATTCTCGACATCGGTGGCGCGCGCATTGTATACCCGCACCGTGCCGTACCGAGCGGACCGTCACCACGCCGAACGCCTCTGGCGATTGGGGGCGTTGTCGCCGAATGCCGAGCCGCCCGCCGACGCGATCCGGCCGCGGCTGTATCCCGACGCGTCCGACGTCCACGCGGTGGATGGACTGCTGAGGCGCGCATCACACACGAGCGAGCCACTGATCGCGCTGGCGCCCGGGAGTGCCTGGGGCGCCAAGCGTTGGCCGGGCTATCCCGCGTTGGCCGCGGCGCTCGCGCGACGCGCGAGGGTCGTGGTCGTTGGAGCGGCGGACGATCGCGACCTCGCCGCCGAGATCGGCGCCGCCGTCGATGGGGCGCCCGGCACGGTCATCGATGCCACCGGTGCGCTCTCCATTCTCGCCGCCGCGGAGCTGATCCGCCGGTGCGCGGTCATCGTCACCAACGATTCGGCGCCCCAGCATCTGGCCTCCGCGATGGGCACGCCGACCGTCACCATATTCGGGCCGACGGTGCCCGAGTTCGGCTTCGGGCCGTTGGCGCCGCACCACGCGATCGCCGGCGTCTCAGGACTCGAGTGCCGCCCGTGTGACAAGCATGGTCCGCAGGAGTGCCCACTCGGCCACTGGCGCTGTATGCGTGAGATCACCGTCGCGTTCGTCGAGGATCTCGTCCGCCAATTATGCGCACCGACCACATCCTGACCCGGTGCGCCCTCTGGGCACGCTATCTATTCAGGATCCCGTAGCCCTTCCCTCCTCGCACTTCTCCATGACCAAGAAGAAAACTACGAAGCAGAAGTACATCGTTGGCGTCGATCTGGGCGGCACGAACATCGTCGTCGGCGCGATGCCCACCGACGGTAGCCACGAGTTCGGCGTTCGGTCACACCCGACGCACGCCGAGCTCGGCGCCGACCGCGTCGTGGAGCGCATCGGGCAGATGATCGACGATGTCATCGCGACGACCATCGCGGAGACCGGCGCGGCACGCGGGAATTTCTTAGGCGTCGGGATCGGCTCGCCCGGCCCCCTGGACCGTGAGCGCGGCATCGTCATCGTCACACCGAACCTGGGGTGGCGCGACTTTCCGCTGCGTGACCGGGTGTCGGAGCGTGTCGGGCTCCCCGCCACCCTCGACAACGACGCGAACTGTGCAACGGTCGGCGAATGGTGGCGCGGCGCCGCCGCCGGCGCGCGGAACGTCGTGGGGATGACGATCGGTACCGGGATCGGCGGGGGCCTCATCCTCGACGGCAAGCTGTATCACGGCGCCTCCTNNACCATTGACCCGACCGGCCGGCGATGCAAATGCGGGAACTATGGGTGCCTCGAGGCCTACGCCTCCGGTCCGGCCATCGCGGAGCGCGCGCTGGAGGCGCTGGCCGGTGGTGAGGCGTCGCTGCTTCGTGAGCTGATCGGCGAGGACCTGTCGCGTATGACCGCGCGTACGGTGTATGACGCGGCCACCCGCGGCGATCCGCTGGCGGTCGAAGTCGTACGCGAGACCGCGCGATTCCTTGGTACGGGTGTCGCCAATCTCCTCAACATCTTCAACCCCGATGTCGTGGTGCTCGCGGGCGGCGTGGCGGCGGCGGGCGATGCGCTCTTTGAGCCGTTGCGCGCGGAGGTACGCCGACGGGCATTCCGCCCCGCGGTCGAAGCGTGTCGGATCGTCGGCGGCACGCTCGCCGGCTCCGCCGGGGTCGTCGGAGCGGTGGCCACGTTCATGATGCAGACCATGGGCGGCATGGCGGTCGGCGGCCTCCAGTGAACGGCGCGGTACGCGTCCGGTCGCGCGGCGTGGGATCGCGAGGCAGCTGGTGACGACTGGTCAGCCGACCGGCGCACGGCGGCGGCTCGGCGTCCTGGGGACATTCGTCTGGGACATCATTTATGGACGCGACCCCCGGGACGGACCGGTCGAGGAGTGGGGCGGCATCACCTATGCGCTGAGCGCGCTCGACGCCGCGCTGCCCGACGAGTGGGAGATCGTACCGGTGATGAAAGTTGGCGCCGACCTGGCGTCCCAGGCCCGCGACTACCTGCGCACGCTGCGACGGATGGCGCCGGACGCCGCGCTGGTCGAGGTCCCGTACCCCAACAATCGTGTCGAGCTCAGATACCAGAGCGCCGAGCGCCGGAGCGAGCGACTCACGGGCGGCATTCCCCCGTGGACATGGGTCGGCCTGACACCGCTGCTCCACGACCTCGATGCGCTGTACGTCAATTTCATCAGCGGCATGGAGATGGATCTGCAAACCATGCAATTGCTACGGCAGCACTATCACGGGCCGATCTACTGTGATCTGCATTCGCTGCTCCTGGCGATCGAACCCAGCGGGCTGCGGATCCCGCAGCCGCTCAGCGCGGTTGCGGAGTGGTGCCGGTGCGCCGATTTCATCCAGGTGAACGAAGACGAGATGGCGTTGATGGCGCCGGACCCCGTCGCGCTGGCCGCGACCGCGCTGGAGGCCGGCGTCCGATGTCTCAGCGTGACGCTTGGAAGCCGGGGCGTCGTGTACTTCGCGCCGCCGGACTTCGAGGCGATGGCCGATGTACGGATGCACGGGCGTGGCAGCGCCCTCGGCGGGCGGCCGGGACCGGTGCGCACAGCGCTCATCCCCGCGGTGCCCGCCGCCGCGGGACCGGCGCAGAACGGCGATCCCACGGGATGTGGAGATGTTTGGGGCGCTACCTATTTCTCTCGGCTGCTCGCTGGTGATAAGTTAGCCGACGCGATGCGTGGTGCGGTGATCGCCGCCGCACGCAACGTCGGGCACCGGGGCGCGACCGGTCTCGCCCATCACCTGCGCGGAGAACTGAGCCCTCGGTGACGACTGTCATCCCCGTACCACCGTCTCTCGACGACGTCACCTTCGAGCAGGTCCTCGATCGGCTCGCCCCGCTCGCCGCGGACGAAAAGGTGCTGATCGATGCCCGGCACGCGCGCTGGGCGTCGCCGTATGGGCTGACGGGGTTGCTGGCGCTGGCGCAGACGCGCGAGGTCCGGCCTGGCCTCACACCCCCGGAGTCGGACGAGACGCTGTCCTACTGGTCGCGCACCGGCTTCTTTCGCTACGCCGAGGAGCTGTTCGATCTGCACGGGACCGTGCCGCGCGCGCGCCCCACGGCGGAATCGAGCGTGCTACTCGAGATCACATCGGTTTCGAAGAGTGCGGACGTCCATGACGTCGTGGACCGCATCCAGCAGCGTGCACAGAACATTCTCCAGCGGGAGCTCAGCATCGATGCGCAAGCCAGCGTCCGGTTCGTGATGACGCTGTCGGAGGTGTGTCAGAACGTCGTCGAGCACGCCGGCCGCGGCGGATGGGTCGCGGTGCAGACCTATCGGTGGCAACGCCGGCTCGGCCGGCGCGTCGTCCAGATCGCGGTGTGCGATGCGGGGATCGGCTTCCGGCGTTCCCTCGAGAGTACGCCGGGGCGCGCGCTCACCGACCGATGGGACGACGGCATGGCGCTCGAAGAAGCCGTCATCCGCGGCGTCAGTCGGTTTCGGGATCGCGGTCGCGGTCAGGGGCTGGCCGGCGCGCGCAACTTCCTTGGCAAGTGGTCCGGGAAACTCTCCATCCGCAGCGGGACAGCCCGCATCGCGATCGTGCCGCCGTGGGACGACGACGCGCCGCTGCTCGAGGGGCTCGCCCCGTTTCCTGGCGCGCAGGTACAGATCACGATTCCCGAACGCACGGTCGAGCGCGGAGACGAGCACGCGGCCGATCGAGCCGCGGACCGTGGCGTGGCCGGCACCAGCGGGCGCCGAGGTGGGTCGTGATCCGCCACATCGATCTCAGCTCGGTCCTCCGTCACTCGGTCTGCGACCTCTACTCCAACCTCGTCACACGGCCCACCGGCGCCGCGGTACGAACGGAGATCGAGCATCTGCTCGCCGACACGCCGGGCCGCACCCTCACGGTGATCGATTTCTCGCACGTCGGGCTGCTGGACTACTCGTGCGCGGACGAAGTCGTCGCCAAGCTTCTGCTGCGATTCGCGAGCGACGCCCCACCCTCGGACGCGTATTTTCTTTTTCGGGGGATGCAGGAGTCCCACCTCGACGCAATCGAGGCCGCGCTGGTCCGCTACGGACTGGCACTCGTGTCGGAGCGACACGACGGGCACTCGCAGATCGTGGGCTACGTCGCGGATGATGAGCAGCGCGCGTGGGACGCCGTGTACCGCCTCGGCGCCGCCGATGTGGCGACGGTGGCGGCATCGCTGGGTGCCGACGCGCCCGCGGCGGAACGATTGCTCAACGGGCTCTCGGACCGCCGCCTACTCATGCGCCACGATGAGCAATACCACGCGCTCGGGCACGCCGGGTGACGCAACGGCGGCGCGGCGACGAGCATCCGCTGAAGCCGGATCACCGTGGCTGAGCCCTACAGTCCGCCCCTCAAGGTGTTAGGGTTCGTGGCAACCCGTCGCGGTGATCCTGACCGCGGTCCGGAAGTCCGCCTGCGCGCCGATGAGGCCGCCCTTCGGATGCTGCAAGATGGGGAACTCGTCCGCATTGAGGGACCTCGCCGACAGGAGACCGCCGTGTTGCGCATAGATGATTCGGTGGCGCGGGGCGGCGTCGTGGTCCGTGACGTCGCGGGCGTGGCACCGTCGGAAATAGTGCGGGTTCGCAAGATCGAGACGGACCTCCCCCGTCGCTTTCTGGCCTGACCGCTCCCCTCCCGAGCTCACCCGCTCTCTGACCATGCCGCGCGCAACCCAACCCACTGGCCTCTCGACCCTCGCGCTCCACGGGGGCGTCGAGCCGCCGCACCCGTCCGCGACTCCGGGTGATGTCCCCATCGTCACCCCGATCTACCAGTCGGTCAACTACGTGCAGGAGTTCGGCACCGCGGAGGGACTGCGATATCCACGGTATGGCACCGGGCTGAACGCGGAGCTGGTACAGCGGCGGTTGGCGTTGCTCGAGGGCGCCGAAGCGGGCCTGCTGCTCGGAAGCGGGATGGGCGCCACCGCGTGCGCATTGCTCGCCCTCCTCCGGCCGGGCGACCATTTGCTGGCGAGCGCGTGGATCTATGGCGGCACGCATAGACTGCTGACACAGGAGTTCGCGTCGGTTGGGATCGACGTGACGCTCGTCGATCCGACCGAGACCCGCGACTGGCGCAAGCGCCTGCGACGCGAGACCCGCGCGATCTTTCTCGAGTCACCGGTCAACCCGACCTGCCGAGTGCTCGATATGCGGCCCGTCCGACTCCTGACCCAGGAGTCCGGACTCGCGCTCGTCGTGGACTCCACTTTCGCGAGCCCGGTCAACTTCCGGCCGCTCGAACACGGGGCCGACGTCGTGATCCATTCCACGACGAAATACCTCAACGGCCATCACGACGCGCTCGGGGGCGCGGTGTTGGGGACCGCATCATATGTCGAAGAGGTCCGTCAGAAAATGATGACGTGGGGCCAGGCGCCGGATCCCTTCGCCTGTTGGCTCCTGGAGCGCGGCCTGAAGACGCTCGACGTTCGCGTCCGCCGCCACAATGAGAACGCGATGCGCGTCGCGACGTGGGCGGAAGATCGCAAGGAGATCCGGCGCGTTCACTTTCCCGGGCTCGCCTCGCATCCCGACCACCAGGTCGCGGCCGCGCAGTTGGATGGCTTTGGCGGCATGCTCGCGATCGAGCTCACCGGGGGCGGCAAGTCCGCCGATCGGATGCTGCGGCGCCTCAAGATATGGCAGCACGCGCCGAGTTTGGGAGGCGTCGATTCACTCGTGAGTGAGCCGCGATATACCTCGCATTCCCACTTCTCGCCCGATGAACGCGCCCAGATTGGGATCCCCGACGGATTCCTCCGATTGAGCGTCGGGATCGAGGACGCGGACGACCTGATCGCCGACCTCGAGCAGGCGGTGCGATGATCCGACTGACCCACGTGACGAAGGAATACGCGCGCACGGGTCGGGCGCTCGATGATGTGTCGCTGCACGTGGCCAAAGGCGAGTTCGTGTTTCTCACCGGCCCGAGCGGATCAGGCAAGAGTACGCTGCTCAAGCTGATCTTCATGGAAGAGCGGCCGACGCTCGGCGAGGTGCGAGTCAGCGGCATCAACTCCGCGACCCTGCACCGCGGCGATGTGGCCCAGCTCCGGCGGAAGCTCGGCGTCGTCTTCCAGGATTTTCGACTCCTCGACGACCGCACCGCGCACGCCAACGTGGCGTTTGCGCTGGAGGTCACGGGCGCCGCAGAGCCATCCGTGCCGGCCAAGGTCAGCCGCCTGCTCATGCAGGTCGGGCTCGCGTCCAAAGGACTCGCGTATCCGCAGGAGCTCTCAGGCGGCGAGCAACAGCGAGTCGCGATCGCGCGGGCGTTGGTCAACGACCCGTTCGTGCTGATCGCCGACGAGCCGACGGGCAACCTCGACGACCGGGCGACCCGCGGGGTCTTTCAATTACTGCGCGAGATCAACGCCGCGGGGACCGCCGTCGTGATGGCCACGCACAACCTGGAGTTGTTGCGCCGCTCGGAGTACCGAACCATCGATATGCTCCACGGGCGCATCGTATCGGACACGGCCGACCCAAGCGCGGCCGAGCGAGCCGCCGCGCGGATCGTGGAGGACGACGAGACCGCGCGGTTCCCCGGTGACGCGGGGCCGAAAGGTCAGACGTCCGCCGCGGCACGCTCACGGACGACCGCGTGACGCGGCGGTGAGGCTCGCCCTCCGCGAAGTGCTTCTGGCAGTCCGGCGCGCGCCGCTCCTGAGCGCGCTCGGCGTCATCACCATCGCGTTCTCGCTCTTCGCGTTCGGACTGTTTGGACTGGTCGCGATCAATATCCGCGACGCGCTCCGCCAGGTCGAATCGCGGGTCGAGATCCGCGCGTTCATCGCCGATGCGACACCCATCGAGGCGATCGTCACCGCGGTCGGCGACATTGGGGAGTTCCCCGAGGTCGCGCACGTCGACTACGTGTCGCCGGACTCCGCGCTCGCGCGCGCCCGACGCGAGCTGGGTGAGTTCGCCGACGTCTTCGAGGCCGGTGTGCTCCCCGGGTCGATCGAGATTCGCCTCAAGCAGGATTTTCGCGACCCCCGGTCGGTCAAAATGATCGCCGCGCGAGTCGGGTCGTATTCGTTCGTCGATGATGTCCGCTACGGCGAAGACTGGGTGGCCAAGCTGTACCAAATCCGCACGATCGCGACGATCGTCGGTGTCGTGCTCGGTCTGGCATTCGCAATCGTGGCGGTGATCATCATCGGCACCACCATCCGGATGGCGGTGCTCGCCCGCGCGCGCGAGATCGGGATCATGCGACTCGTCGGGGCAACCGATGCGTTCGTGCGACTTCCCTTCCTGATCGACGGGTTCGTCAAGGGCGTGCTGGGCGGCTTCCTGGCGCTCGGGCTGACGTGGCTGGCCAGCTCGTTGATCGACCGTGCACTCGGCTTTCAGACGGTGTTCTTCAGTACGGGATTCGCCGCGCTCGGGGTCCTGGGTGGCGCGCTCATTGGACTCGCAGGGAGCGCGATCTCGGTGGGCCGCCAACTTCGGCGGGTATGAACATCCGCACCACCCGCCGCATGCGACGCGGCGGCGGGGCATCGCTGCTGTGCCTGCTGGCACTCGGATGGCTACCCAGTCGGATCGTCGCCCAACAACCGACCACTCCGCCGGCCACCGCGCCGACGCCCGAGGCGCGACTGCGCGCCGATCGGGACGCGCTCGAACGCATCCGCTCCGAGCGGGCGGCGCTGGAACAAAAGATGGCCGACCTCCGCAGTACCGTGCACGATCTGTCGGACGAGGTCACGAATCTCGACCGCCAAGTCGATGTCACGGCGCGTGCCTTGCAGGCGCTCGACGCCCAACTGGCGGCGATCGGTGGCGAGGTCGACGAGACGACGGGTGGATTGGTCCGGGCCCAGGACGAACTGGCGATCAAGCGGGCCATGCTCCGGCACCGACTGGTGGACATCTACAAGCGAGGGCCGCTCTACTCGACCGAGGCGCTCCTCACCGCCGATTCGTTCGGGGCCCTCATCGCCCGCTACAAATACCTGCATCTGCTGGCGCTCCGCGACCGCGCACTCGTCGCGCGCGTGGAACAACTCCGGAATCAGATCGGTCACGAGCGGGGTGTGCTCGTCACACTGGAGCAGGCGGTCAACACGAATCGCCAAGAGAAGGCCAGCGAGGAGGAACGCCTCCAATCGCTCGCCGTCCAGCGACAGCACAGTCTCGTCCAAGCCCGACAGTCGCAGGTTAGCACGCAAGCGCGGCTCAAGCAGATCGCGTCCGCGGAATCCCACCTCGAGACGATGATCGGCTCGCTCGAGGAAGCCCGGCGACGCGCCGAATCTCGCGCGAACGCCCCGCCGCCCTCCGCCAGCACGCTCACCACCGGTGACCTCGGCCGGCTGGACTGGCCCGTGGACGGTACGATTCTCTACCGCTTTGGACGCGTGATCAATCCCAACAACACGACCACCCGTTGGAATGGGATCGGCATCGGGGCCGCGATGGGCACATCGGTCCGCGCGGTGGCGACGGGGATCGTCGTCGTCGCACGAGCGATCGGGACGTACGGCCAGACCGTGATCATTCAACATGGCGGCGGCGACTATTCCGTGTACGGTTCACTCAGCCGCATGGACGTCAAGGAAGGGACCCACGTCGAGCGCGGGCAGGAGATCGGCGCGGTGGGACGGACGGACCCGGATCTCCCGGCGCACCTCCATTTCGAGATCCGCCGCGACCAGGGTCGAGCCGTCGATCCGCTCGACTGGCTCCGCGGTGGCTCGGCCCGATGAGCGACGACGAGGGAGCGGACACGCCCGACCTGCCACCCGACAGGGGTCCGCTCGGCGCCCACATATCGGCGGCGGGCGGCGTCCCGGAGGCCGCGGCCCGTGCCAAGGCCATCGACGCGACGGCGATGCAGATCTTCACGAAGATGGCGAACCGATGGGCCGAGCGATTGTGCGCGGAGGACGAGTGCACGGCGTTCCGCGATGGGATGGCCACGACCGCAGTCCGTCGGACCGCGGCCCACGACAGCTATCTCATCAATCTGGGCTCGCCCGATGCGACACTGCGCGCCCGGTCGTTGGCGTCGTTCATCGGCGAGCTGCGACGGAGCGACGCGCTGGGGCTCGACTACATCGTGTCCCATCCGGGGAACTACATGGACGACCGCGCGAGCGGGTTGGCCCGGAACATCGATGCCATCACGACCGCCCTCGAGGCGGCGCCGGGCCGGGTGATGGTCCTCATGGAGACAACGGCCGGGTCAGGCACCGGACTCGGGGCGACTTTCGAAGAGATCGCCGCGCTGGTGGAAGGAGTGCCGCCAGCGGAGCGGGCCCGCATGGGGGTCTGCGTGGACACCTGTCACATCTTCGCCGCTGGCTACGATCTGGTGGCCGACTATGATGGCGTCTGGGCGCGGTTCGGCGATATCGTGGGATGGGACCGGCTGCACATGATGCACCTCAACGACTCGAAGTTCGGCCTCGGGACCCACCGCGACCGACATGAGCTGATCGGAGAGGGGCACCTGGGAGAGACGGTGTTCCGACGGGTGATGACCGACCCCCGGCTGGCGACCGTCACCAAAGTGATCGAGACGCCGAAGGGAGATGACGCAACGGCCACCGATACCCGGATGCTGACCCGGCTGCGGAGCTATGCCGCCGGCCGATAGCCGGCCCCCAGCCGAGGCCTCCCGACTCCGCGGCGCGGCCGGGGGTAGTGGCGTTGCAACGGGAACTGGTGTAGCGTCCACCGTGTAATGAGCCCCGTGCCGCCCCCAACTCCAGACCGCCTCGCATCATCGGGGAGTTGCCACGCGTGGCAGCCGCCGCGCCGGCGCCGGAGCTCGGGGTGGCGTGGCCGGCAGCGATTGATGGTCCGTCGTGTGATGGGGATCGTGGCCGCGGTGGCGCAGTTGACGCTGCTGCTGGCGACCGGCGCCGACTCCTGGCAGGGGCGCGATGCCTCGGCCCACGTCGAGCGCAGCGGGACGCAACTCCACCACGCCCACGACGAGGCCACCTGCGTCGCGTGCACCGCCCAAACGTTGCACGCACAGGCGTCACCGCCCGCGATCGCGTGGCCCGACCCGGCCGCACCGCCCGTCGCGACCGCCGATCTGGCGGCCACCCCGCCCCGGTCGCGGGAATACCCTTCAAACGGATCTCGAGCCCCGCCCCTGGTGAGCTGAGCCCGCAGTCGCGGGTCCGTCGGCTTCATCCATTCCAGGGGGATCATGCGCTTCATCCTCGCGGCATGCGCGCTGGCAACTATCGCCAGCGTGTCCCGCGCACAGCAGACCACACCGCCGCCCGCCGCTCGGCCCGATAGCTCGGGTCGGCGCGACTCCGCGTCCGCCGCCGCGATGGGGATGCGCGCGACCCTCGGCGGCGCACCCGGCCCCACGCTCGCCGACACCGCGCGACTCGGACGCGAGCTGAGTGGCGCGCTGGCCGCGCCAGGCGCGTTCGCGGGANNCGGCGATACGACGTTCGCGGACACGCTGCGACTGACGCGCGATCAGGCCGTGGCCGCGGCGCTCGCGCACAATCCGCAACTCTCGGTCGCGCGGGAACAGACGGACGAAGCGCGAGCGCAACGAGTGCAGAATATCTCGATCCCCGACCCGACGACCAGCGCGTCCATTACGACTCAGGCGGGGGCGCCAGTCGCCAGGCCGGTGATCGCATCGCTGAACATCCCGTTCCCGGACAAGTTCCGGCTCCAATACAACATCGGAACGGCCGGTGTCCGCGCCGCCCAGTACAACTACGCCGCGGTGCGGCAGCAGATCGCGTCGCAGACCGCGCAGACCTACGACACCCTGCGAGTCGGGCTCCGTCACCACAATGACCTGACCGAGAGCCGCGCGCTGGCCGCCGATTTCCTGCGTAAGACGGAAGCGCGCTACAACGCCGGCACGGCGGCCAAGCTCGACGTCGTCCGCGCGCAGGTCGATCTCGGGCAAGCCGACAATGATTTGTTGGGCAATACCAGAGACATCGCGAACGCCCGGGCGTCGCTCAATCGGCTCATCGGGCGGCCCCTGCCGGCGCCGGTCGCGCCCGCCGACACACTGGCCGTACCGCCGCCCCTCCCGGGACTCACGGCGATCGAACAGCACGCCCTCGACGCCCGACCGGAGCTGAGCGGCCTGCGCGCACAGCAGGCGGGCGCCCACGCGACCACGTCCCTGGCCCGCGAATATTGGGTCCCCGACCTGTTTTTCGGCGCGTCCGCCGATTTCGGCGCGCCCGATGAGTACTTCTCCAACCGCAGTCTCGTCTGGCAATACGGCGTGACGTTCCCGCTGCCCGTGTTCTTCTGGGAGCACAGTGCGGGGGAGATCGCGCAGTCCCGCCACCACGAGCGGGAGCTCGACGCTGCGTATCGCGACCTGCGCGCCTCGGTGGACCAGGACGTGCGCGCCGCGTATGCCACCGCATCGACCGCGCTGCAACAGTTGCTGTATCTGCGGGACCAAGTGCTGCCCGAGGCTCGTGAGGCGTTCCGTATCGCCTCGGTCAGCTACGGCCTCGGTGGGATCTCGGCGCTCGACGTGCTGGATGCGCGTCGGACGCTGGTCGCCGCCGAGAGCCAGTACACAGACGCGTTGGCCGCAGCCGACGCGACGCAGGCCGACCTCGAGCGCGCCGCCGCGGCCCCGCTCTCCCAGTTTCCGACCGGAGCACCGTAATGACAGACAGAACAACGCCGCGCCCACTCGGGTGCGCCCCGTCGTCGGCGTCCACCCGTGGCATGCGATCGGCGGCGACCCGCCGCCCGATCGCCCGCGGCAGACTGTGCGCAGTCCTCGTGATCGTCGCCGCCACCGCCTGTTCATCGAGTGCCCCGCCGCCGACGCGCGTCGCCGACGCCACTCCCGCCACAGGGGCCGGAGCGCCCGCCGCGGTCCACGCCTCCGCGTTCATCCTGACCGAGGAACAACGCGCCCGGATCCACACCGAGGTGGTGCAACCAGCCCCATTTCAGCCCACGGTGAACACGTCGGGGACGGTCGCATTCAACGGCGATCGATCGACGGCCGTGCTCTCGCAGATCTCCGGTCCCGTGGCCCGCATCCTCGTCAACACCGGCACACACGTGGTGCCCGGCACGCCGCTGGCGCTCGTCTCGTCACCGGACTTCGCGCTCGCGGTCGCCGCCTATCAGAAAGCGCAGACCGCGCTCCGGAACGCCGCCCGAATTGCGACGCTCGACGAGCAACTGTTTACAAACGACGCGATCGCGCGGAGTGATCTCGATCAGGCGCGGTCCGATTCCGCGTCAGCGGCCGCCGATCGCGAGGCGGCGCTCCAGCAGATGACCGCGCTCGGTGTGGATTCGATCACGATCGACGCGATACGGCAGGGGCAGCCCGTCCCGACGGTACCAGGGGTGATCCGCGCGCCGATCGAAGGGATCATCGTCGAGAAGCTGATCAATCCCGGCGAGGTCCTGACCGGCGGTCAGACACAGTGCTTCACCATTGCCAATCTGTCCACCGTCTGGGTGATGGCCAACGTGTTCGAAACCGACCTGGCGGCGGTCGCCAAAGGACAGACCGCGCGGATCACGACCGATGCGGCCCCGGACACGCTCGTCGGGCGCGTCGACTACGTCGCCGCGCTGGTGGACACCGCGACGCGGGCGACGGGCGTCCGCATCCTGGTGGACAACCGTCATGACATTTTGAAACGCGACATGTACGTGCGGGTCGCGATTCAGTCGAGCACCGCGCGGACCGGATTGCTCGTGCCCGTGGCGTCGGTTCTTCGCGACGACCAGAACCTGCCGTTCGTGTTCGTGGCCGAGCCAGACGGCGGCTACAACCGCCAGTCGGTCAGCCTGGGCCTTCGAGTCGGGAACCAATACGAGATCGTTGACGGGTTGAAAGGCGGAGAACACATCGTCTCCGAGGGCAGCCTGTTCCTGCAGTTCGCGGAGAGTCAATGACGGTGCCACCGGTGCCACCGGGCCCGCCGTTCGGCCCATCCGATCGACCACATCCGCCAGAGCCGGTCGCGTGGCCCGCGGACGCGCCCGGACCAACGCATGGCGCCGGCTCCGTGTCGGTGATCAACCGCATCGTTCGGGCCGCGCTCCAGGAGCCCCTCCTCGTCGGATTGGGCGTCGTCGCGCTCATCAGCGTCGGCATCTGGTCGTTCACGCGGCTCCCCGTCGATGCCTATCCCGATCTCTCGCCCCCCATGGTCGAGGTGATCACCCAGTGGCCCGGTCGCGCGTCCGAAGAGGTTGAGCGACTGATCACGGTGCCGGTCGAAGTGGCGATGAACGGCATCCCGAACCTGCGCGTCACACGTTCGATCTCGCTGTACGGGCTATCGGACGTGATCATGACGTTCGAGGACGGCACCGATCCGTACTTCGCGCGCGCGCAGGCGTTCGAACGGTTCGCCGACGTCACGCTTCCCACCGGCGTCACGCCGTCGATGGCGCCGCTCTCGTCGCCGTCCGGCCTCGTGTATCGCTACGTGTTGCAGAGCGCGGACCGCAGCCCGATGGACCTCAAGACCATCGATGACTGGGACGTCGCGAAGGTCTACCGCGCGGTGCCGGGCGTGGCCGATCTGTCGCCGCTCGGCGGACCGACGATGCAGTACCAAGTGCTGATCGATCCGACCAAGCTGGCCGGCGCCGGCCTGACGGTCGGCCAGGTCTCCACGTCGCTCGGCGCCAATAACGACAATGCCGGCGGCGGGTTCTACTCCGAGGGCGGCCAGTTCTACTACGTCCGCGGACTGGGACGTGTCGTCACGCCGCAAGACATCGGCAACATCGTGCTGGCGGTCAAGGACGGCACGCCGGTGCTCGTCAAAGACGTGGCCCAAGTCGTCATCGGCTACGCGCCGCGGCTCGGCCAATTCGGGTATGACAGCGCGGACGATGCCGTCGAAGGCGTCATTCTGATGCGCACCGGCGAACAGGCGCAGACGGTCCTCAAGCGCGTCGAGGCGGCGACGGCGGAGCTCAACGAGCACATCCTGCCCAAGGACGTGCACATCGAGGCGTTCTACGATCGCAGCGACCTCATTCACCTGACGACGCGCATCGTGGAGGACAACCTCCTCCGGGGCATCGTGCTCGTCGTGGTCGTGCTCGTGTTCTTCCTGTACGACCTACGCTCGGGGCTGATCGTCGCGACCGCCATCCCGTTGTCGCTGCTGTTCGCGTTCATCTGCCTCGACCTCCGACACATCCCGGCGAATTTGCTGTCGATTGGCGCGATCGACTTCGGCATTCTGGTGGACGCGGCCGTCGTCATGGTGGAGAACATCCATCGACAGCTCGCGCTCCGCTATGGCACCGTCTATTCGGTCCGCGATGTCGTGGCCGGCGCGGCCGCGGAAGTCGACCGCCCGATCGTCTATGCGGTGGCCGTCATCGTCACCGGCTTTCTCCCGATCTACGTCCTCTCCGGGCCGTCCGGGCGGCTGTTCAAGCCGATGGCCGATACCACGATCTATGCGCTGGTCGGCGGGCTAGCGATCACGCTCACGCTGATCCCGCTGCTCTGCGTGATCGTCCTACGGCGCGGTGTGCGCGAACGGCGCAACCCGGTGTTCAAATGGCTCCGCGCTCAGTACGCACGGCTGCTGCTGCGCTGCCTCGCCCGGCCGTGGCTGACCGTCGGCGCGTCGGTGGCCATCCTGGCGCTGACGATTCCGCTCTGGATCCATCTCGGTGCGGAATTCATGCCCAAGTTGGACGAGGGGGCGCTCTGGGTACGAGCCACCATGCCGTACACGATCTCGTTCGACGAGTCGGCTCGGATCGTGCCGCAGATTCGCACGATTCTGCATTCGTTTCCCGAAGTCACGATCGTCGCGGACGAGCACGGGCGGCCGGACGACGGCACCGACCCAACCGGCTTCTTCAACGCCGAGTTCTACGTCGGCCTCAAACCGTATGGCGAGTGGCGCGGCCCGTACCGCACCAAGCCGCAACTCATCGACGCGATCAACAAGAAACTGCTCGCCTTCCCCGGCATCTCGTTCAACTATACACAGCCGGCGGAAGACGCGGTCGACGAAGCCGAGACCGGCCTCAAAAGCTCGCTCGACGTCAAGATCTTCGGTGGGGATCTCGGTATCCTCCAGGATCAGGGCAAGGTGATCCGGCAGGTCATGGCGGCCGTACCGGGGATCACGCAGTTGACGCTCGTGCAGGAACTCGGGCAGCCGGCGCTCACGATCGCGATCGACCGGGAGAAGATCTCACGGTACGGGATCAACGTGGCGGATGTGAATGGGCTCATCGAGGCGGCGGTCGGCGGCGCGGCGGCCACGCAAGTCGTCCAGGGGGAGAAGCTGTTCGATCTGATCGTCCGGCTCCAACCGAAATATCGCGAAACGCCTGACGCGATCGGCAACATCCTCGTCGCCACCCCCGATGGTCAACAGATTCCGCTGCGCGAGCTGGCGACCATCGCGGTGTCCAATGGCGCGTCGTTCATCTATCGCCAGGACAACGCGCGTTACATCGGCATTCAATACTCGGTCGAAGGGCGCGACCTCGCGGGCGCGGTCCAGGAGGCGCAACGCGAAGTCGCGCGGCAAGTGCATCTCCCACCCGGCTACCGCATCGTCTGGGGCGGCGAATACCAGGAATACACGTCCTCCCGCACGCAGCTCCAGATCGTGCTGCCGATCACACTGCTACTCATGGTGGCGGTGTTGTTCGCGCTCTATCACAACTTCAAGTTCCCGCTCATCACCCTGCTCGGCGTGGTGCTGTCCGGCCCGATCGGGGGCATCGTCGCTCTGGCGCTCACGCACACACCGGTGTCCGTCTCGTCGGGCATTGGTTTTCTGGCACTATTCGGTGTCTCGGTGCAGACGGCGGTCGTCTACATCTCGTATGCGAACGAGCTCCGAATAGACGGGATGCCGATCGCGCAAGCGGCGCGGGAAGCGGCGCTCCTCCGACTCCGGCCCATCATGATGACGGCGCTGGTGGCGGCGTTGGGCCTGCTGCCGGCCGCGCTGGCAACGGGGGTCGGCACAGACTCCCAGCGACCGTTCGCGCTGGTCATTGTCGGTGGTCTATTCTCCCGCCTGCTCATCAGCATCTTTCTGATGCCCGTCCTCTACGAAATGGTGGCCCGCGACGGCGACCATCTTGCAGTGTAGCCGTGACTTGGGCGCCGTCGGGGGCGTCCGTCGCGTAGCCAGCCGCGGCGTATCCCGGCTGGTGTCACGCCCACGCAATCGCTAGCCTTAGGAGATGGCGAAAGACATGCATGTGACGAGCGCTACACGCGACCGCGCTGAGCACGGATCGATGCAGGGACTAACACGGCAGGGGCTCGAGCCACGAGGGTCCATTCATTGGAACCTGCTCGCCCCGAGTCTCGTGGAAAGCGCGATCCGGCACGGGGAGGGACACCTGGCCAGCGGCGGCCCCTTCGCGGCCATCACCTCACCGCACACCGGACGATCCCCGAAGGACAAGTTCCTCGTGCGAGCCGGCGCGGCCGCCTCCGATGTGGACTGGGGCGCGGTCAACCAGCCGCTCGACACCGCGCATTTCGACGTGCTGCTCCGCGACGTCCAGACGTATCTCGGCGCCGCGCCCGATCTCTACGTGCAGGACCTGTACACGGGCGCCGATCCCGCGCACCGGCTCCGCGTCCGCTACGTCACGCCCAACGCGTGGCACGCGCTGTTCGTCCGCAACATGTTCATCCGGCCGCCGGCCAGCGAGCTGCCCGGGTTCGAGGAGAACTTCACGGTGCTGCACGCGCCGGAGTTCCAGGCCGAGCCGGCGCGACACGGCACCCGCACGACGACGTTCATCGTCGTGCACCTCGAGCGACGGATGATCCTCATTGGGGGGACCCGCTACGCCGGTGAGCTCAAGAAGTCGATGTTCTCGGTGATGAACTACCTGCTCCCCAAAGCCGGCGTGCTGTCCATGCACTGCTCGGCCAACGTCGGGCCGACGGGCGATACCGCGCTGTTCTTCGGACTGTCGGGCACCGGCAAGACAACCCTCTCCGCCGATCCGGAGCGCGCCCTGGTGGGCGATGACGAGCACGGATGGTCGGACGAAGGCGTGTTCAACTTCGAGGGCGGCTGTTACGCCAAGGTCATCAACTTGTCGCCCGAAGGTGAGCCCGACATCTACCGCACCACGCAGATGTTCGGCACGGTGCTCGAAAACGTCGTGCTCGACCCCACGACGCACGTCGTCGACTTCGCCAACCAGTCCATCACGGAAAACACACGCGCGTCGTACCCGCTGGAGTACATCAAGAACCACGTCCCCAGCGGCCGCGCGGGGCATCCGCGTAATGTCGTCCTGCTGACCGCCGATGCGTTCGGGGTGCTTCCCCCGATCGCCCGGCTCACCCCCGAACAGGCGATGTACTATTTCCTGTCCGGGTATACGGCCAAGGTCGCGGGTACCGAGCGGGGCGTGACGGAGCCGCAGGCTACTTTCAGCGCGTGCTTCGGCGCGGTATTCCTGGTATGGCCAGCCGCGAAATACGCGAGCATGCTTGGTGAGCGCTTGGCCAAGCACGGCTCCCGGGTGTGGTTGATCAACACCGGCTGGACCGGCGGCCCGTACGGCGTCGGCAAGCGGATGTCGCTCGCGCACACGCGCGCGATCGTGCGCGCGGCGCTCGCCGGCGAGCTGGATCAGGTGCCGACGGCGACCGATCCGATCTTTGGCCTCGCGGTCCCAACCGCCGTCCCGGATGTCCCGGCGACCGTGCTTCGCCCGCGCGACTCGTGGGGCAATCCGGCGGCCTACGATGCCCAAGCCGGGAAACTCGCCGCGATGTTCAGGTCGAACTTCGACAAATTCACGGGAGCAGTGGACGGCCGACTGCACGAGTTCGGCCCCCGGGGTTAGCCGATGCGGCTCGTGATCGCTCGATTGGCGCTCTGCGCCGCCGCGATTCCGCTACTCGCCGCGTCCGATCACGCGGGATCCGCGCCGGCATCACGGGCGCATCCCCGCACCATCGTGGCACCCGGTGACACCAAGGTCAACCAGTTCATATCGTACAACGCCACCGCCAAGACCGTCGCGATCACAGTCACGGCGGCGCTCAACAGCGCGCAGGGCGGCTTCAACTTCAACGGCGGGTCGAGCGGCAACCAAACGATCACCGTGCCGCTGGGGTGGACGATCAACATCGACGTGTACAATGTTGACGCCATCCCGCATTCGGCGATTCTCATCACCGATCAAACGCCCATTCCCAACGGGCCCAGCCAAGCGGCCTTCCCGCGCGCCTATACGGACCACCTGTCGGACGGTCTCCCGGCGCAGACGGGTCACGATTCCATGAACTTCCCGGCGACACCCGCCGGCAACTACCTGATCGCCTGCGGTGTCCCGGGTCACGCGCCGAGCGGCATGTACATCCGCTTCGTCGTCTCAGCGACCGCCAAAGCGCCGACCAACACCGGCACGATCGCGACCGGCCCGTAAGCCGCCGCCGGTCGCCCGCGCCGGCGGGGTCGGCGTCTCCACCCGGGGATGCCGATCCGACGGCACCTGGCGAGCAGCGACCGGCGACCCGACACCATGCACTTCGAGATCATCCGCGACCCGCTGTGGAACAACATCCGGGTGGACGACGCCGCGATGCGGCTGGTCGATACCCGCGTGGTACAGCGCCTCCGGTACGTCCGCCAGCTCGGACTGGCGTATCTCGTCTACCCCGGCGCCACGCATTCCCGGTTCGAGCACGCACTCGGTACCTACCATCTCGCCCGCCGCACCCTGGCCCTGCTCGAAGAGCGCGAGGGCGCGCCGTTCGACGCCGATGCATGCGCGATCGTGCGCGCCGCGGCGCTGCTCCACGATGTGGGGCATTACCCGTTCTCCCATGCGCTCGAAGAGATCGGGGTGACGCACCACGAGGATCTCGCGCGCCCGCTCGTGACGGGCGGTGAGGTCGGGGCACTTCTCGCGGCGGAGCTGGGCGCTGACGCGCCGACCCGTGTTTTCGACCTGATCCGCGGCCGGAGCGCGAGCCCGCTGCAGGGACTGATCTCCGGCTCGCTGGATCTGGACAAGATCGAGTATCTCAAGCGGGACGCACACATGTGCGGGGTTCCGTACGGCGAGATCGACGTCGATCGACTCACGCATTCGCTGGTGCTCGTCGCCGACCCCGACTCGGGCCGGCGCACGGTCGGCGTCGTGGAAAAGGGCATGGCCGCGCTCGAGTCGCTGCTGTTCGCGAAGTACCAGATGTACCGCAACGTGTACTGGCACCACGCGGTGCGGAGCGCGACGGCTATGTACAAGCGGCTCGTGGGTGACGCCCTCGCCACCGGCGTAGTCCGTGCCGACACGATCGTCGGCTTCACGGATGAGGGGCTGTTGGCGCACCTTGGTCGAACCGCGCCGACCCCCCTGTTGGACGCACTGCTCACCCGCCGGCTCTACAAACGCGCGCTCGAATGCCCGGCCCCGGAGCTCGCCGACGGGGCAGCCGATTGGATCGGCACCGATCCCGCGCTCGTGGTCTCCGTCGAAGACTATCTCGCGAAGCGGGTCGGACTCGCGCCGGGCGAGTTGCTGCTCGACTATCCGATCAAGACGCAGATGCTCGGGTTGGACATCCCGGTGCTGCGGCGGTCGGGTGCCATCGAGCGTCTGACACCGGCGAACCTGATCGGGTCGATCAATTTGCCGTCGCTCTCCGATGATCTCTATCGGTCCGCGCGGTGGCTTCGTGTGTTCGTGGCCCGTCGGACGACCGTGCCATCGGCCGAGATCGTGGCGCTCGTGTCGCGGCCCGCGTCGGAGGTGCGCGACGTCGTCACGCGCTGAGTTCGGACGGTGTGCGCGGTCCGCGGTGGCCCCGACGCGGGCGGTCGCGCCGGACCGCGAACGGCCAGGAGGCACGGCTAGTGCCAGCCGCGGGTGGTGGTCGTCGCGCGGGCAGAGTGGGGCACAGTGTGGCGTCGGTGCTCGTCACCGCGTGCCCGCCAGTTGGAGTATCGTCGCGTCGTCGAGGCGATGTCCGCCTTCGAAGCGGAGTCGCGTAAAGGGTACGCCGGCGGCCTGCAGCACCGATTCCTGATGGGCCACGCGGTCCGGGGTCGCGTAGATGTCGCGAGAGCCCACGACCAGCGAGAGCGCGGGATGTCGGAGCGGCGAGTGGGGACCGAGCTCGATGTCCTCGGGGATCGCACCGCCCCAGCACACCAGTCGATGGGCCCGCGTGCGTCCACGGGCCAGCCACCGGCACACGGTGGCGACGCCTTGGGAGAACCCCAGGACCGTCAACTGCGCAGCCGAGGGTGAGACGCCGGCGGTGATGGTGTCGTGGAGCGTGTCGAGATACGAGACCTGGTCCGCGATCTCGCTCTCGCGGTCTTCGCGTGTCATCCACGTCGCCCCGACGCCGCTGGTGACGTGCGATCCGCCGCGTGGGCCGTCGAGGTAGTATCGCGACAGTGCCTCGGGCGCCACGATCGTGCGTGTCGGGTTGGCCACCGGCTCGAACACGGCCAGGAACTCTCGCGCGAGTTGACCGTACCCGTGGCAGACGATCCAGATCTCGCGTGTCGCTGGGTTGAACTCGCCGAGCGTGTAGTACCGCGCCGTGCGCGGTACGGTGAGATGATGTTCGTGCGTCAGAACTCTCGCTTCTTCATCTCGTTGTGAAACTTCTTGAGCTGCTCGACGTCGGCGGGGTCAGGCGCCAGCGTGCTGTCGTATTTCGGGGTGACCGCGGGTTTCTTGACGCTCGCGGCGGCGTTCTTTTTGGCCAGTGCCAGCAGCTTTTTGTCGTCCATGCCCATATCCCTCGCGCGGTGGTGGATCGGCGGCCGTGCGCCACCGAAATATATCGACGGCTCCCTGGTGAGGACGGTCGGGGCCGCGTCGCGGTCATGCAGAGGGCGCACGCGGAGGAACGCACGCGGAGGGCGGCGGTCCGGTGTCCGCCCCCAGGGGGCGTTGCGGGAGCCAGAGGGGGCACCGGAAGCTCCTGGCGCCCACCGCTGGCGTCGGGGCGGCCCCAGCGTAGTCTTCTCGGGGTACGAGAGGGCCGGTCCGCGGATCGGGTGAGACTCATATCTCTGGAGAGCTTGTTTCGTGCGTCGACTCGTTGCGCTGGCAGTTGCTCTGTCCGTCATGGTGGTCGCGTGTCACTCGACGACCGCACCGTTTATCAGCCCGTATTCGGGCACATGGGCCGTCCTGACGTTCACCTCGCAGGCGGGATGTGGGGGCTTTTGCGGGGGATTTAACCGGGTGCCGGTCCTGAACGACGGCAGCTTCCAGCCGGGCGGAAACGACTCGCTGTACAATGTGGTCGCGGTCATCGACAGCCTGGGCGGCCTCAGGGGGTCGGTGATCTGGGACAATCCTCCGGTCTATACACGAGACAGTTTGGTTGGCTCGTGCGCCTCGATCGACAGCTGCGCCGGATCGGTGACCGGCGGCTTCCCAGTGAGTGGCGCCGCCGTGACGTTCTCGATGGCGCGCAATCTTCCCTGACGTGAGACCGAGCGCGTCAAGCGCGTGATCGCGGCCACCCGCGGCCCCCGTGGGGCCGTCGGCACGGATAGTGCTTAATGGGGGGTGGTGAGAGCGGGGTCCGTTCGACCCCTTGTCGCGGCGAGCCGCTTGGCAACGCCAGTGCTTCGATCACACGAACGTGGAGACTGACCCCATGCGACCTGGATTCCGAATGCTCAGTGCCCTGATGATTGTTGGCGCGCTCGCGTCGCCAGTCGTCGTGTCTGGCTGTTACCACCACGGCGGCTACGACCACGCCGCGTGGAGTGACAGCGAAGGACCGTATTACGCGCGCTGGGAGCAGGAGACCCACCGGGACCACAAGGACTGGGCGCAGCGTAACGGTGGTGAGCAGGGGCAGTACTGGTCCTGGCGTCACGACCACCAATAGCCCACGGTCGGTGTAACGACAAAGGACTCCGCGACGGTCGCGGAGTCCTTGTTGTTTGCGGACGACTGATCAGCATCATTACCGAGGGCTCATAGTTCGTCGAGCATTTGTACCTCGAAAAAATCCTGCTGACTCAACCGAATTTGCTAGCGAGGAGAAATTCTCCCTCACCCACACTCCGAAAAGCCGCACACGTGACACTTGGCGCAGCCTTCGGCGAACTCGAGCTGTGAGCCGCAGTCCGGGCAGGTGCCGATGAAGGATTCCGCGGACGGCGCGTAGGCTTCGTGCGCCGGTTGCATGTCCGACGGGCCCCGCGCGTCGGGCGCGACGACGGGGACCGGCACCGCGTCGCGGGGTTGAGGCGCCGGCGGTGCCGGGCTCCCCGGATCCGCCACGAGCAGGTCCTGTTGCACTCCCTGCGTGTGATCGCGCCACCAGTCCTCGAGCGCCATCCCGATCGCGTCCGGCACCGATAGGATCTTCTTCGGCCCTAACCCGACCACCCGGTCCGACGCGATCCCACGGAGCTGGCGGTGGATCTCCATCATCGGGATCCCGGACCGGAGCGCGAGGGAGATGAGTCGGCCCATCGCCTCCGCGTCGGCCATCGCCGACCCGCCCGCCTTGCCCAAATTGATGAACACTTCGAACGGCTGCCCGCGGTCATCCTCGGTGATGTTGGCGAACATCGTCCCGAGCGGCGTCTCGTACCGCGCCGTCGTTCCCCGGAGCTTGTCCGGGCGCGTCCGCTTGGTGCGCCGCTGCGTGTTCTCGGCCTCGACTTCGAACAACACCTTGCGGAGCCGTTCGATTTCCGCGTCGCGCTCCGCCAACGTCCCCATCAACGCGCCGATCTCGCGCTTGTCGGCCGGCACGGCCCCCGCCCGGTCGCGCTCCGTCTTGGCCTTGTCAGTCGCGCCGGTGGACAGCACTTGGTTGTCGCGCGACCCGTCCCGGTATACCGTCACACCCTTGCACTCGAGCGCATACGCGAGCTCGTAGATCGCCCGGACATCCTCGACCGTCGCCGTGTGCGCGAAGTTGGTCGTCTTGGAGATCCCGCTGTCGCAGTGGGCCTGAAACGCCGCCTGCATCTGCATGTGCCACTCGGGCTTGATGGTGTTCGCGGTCACGAACACCTGCTGCCATTTCGCCGGCACCTCCGGGA
Source organism: Gemmatimonadota bacterium (assembly GCA_003152485.1). GTDB lineage: Bacteria > Gemmatimonadota > Gemmatimonadetes > Gemmatimonadales > Gemmatimonadaceae > Palsa-1248. The sequence continues at coordinate 46,009 of PMAE01000057.1, forward strand.
AATCGACACGCCCCTCGGTCGCGATCCGCTCCATCAACGCGTCGGAGTACCACCCCTCGCGTTTCGCGATGGCGACGAAATCCTCGTTCACGTCGGGCATCATGACGCCCGCCTGGTTGCGCATGAACGCCACCGCGAACAGCGGCTCGAGCCCCGACGAGCACCCCGCGATGATCGAGATCGTCCCCGTCGGCGCCACCGTCGTGATGTTGCAGTTCCGCAGGAGCTGCATCGGCCGGATCCGCTTGCCCGAGGCGTCACGCGCGCACGTCTCGTCCGGTCCCCAGATCGACCGCGCCCACTCGGGGAAGGCGCCCCGCTCGTGCGCCAACCGCTCACTCTCACGCTTCCCTTCCGTATCCACGAACGCCATGACTTTGCGCCCGAATTCGACGCCCTCGGACGAATCGTACGCGAGCCCGAGTCGCACGAGCGCGTCCGCGAACCCCATCACACCCAGCCCGATCCGTCGGATCCGCTTGGAGAGCGTGTCGATCTCGACCAACGGATACCGGTTGACGTCGATGATGTTGTCGAGGAAGTGCGTCGAGAGATGAATGTCGCGTCGGAACGCGGACCAATCCATCTGCCCCTCGGTCACGTAATGCCCGACGTTGATGCTACCCAGATTGCAGACATCATAAGGGAGCAATGGCTGCTCGCCGCACGGATTCGTCGCCTCGTATGACCCGAGATGCGGCACCGGGTTGTAGCGATTGGCCTCATCGACGAAGAAGCACCCCGGCTCCCCCGTCCGCCACGCCCCCTCGATCATCTTCTCCCACACCATGTTGGCGGCGAGCTCACCGACCACCACGCCGGTCCGGGGATCCTTCAGCTCATAGCTCGATCCAGCCTTGACCGCCGCCATGAACGAGTCGGTGACCGCGACCGAGATATTGAAGTTCGTGATCTTGGTGATGTCTTCCTTGCACGTGATGAACTCGAGGATGTTCGGGTGATCGACCCGCAGGATCCCCATGTTCGCGCCGCGACGCGTGCCGCCCTGCTTCACCGCGTCAGTCGAGGCGTCGTAGAGCTGCATGAACGACACCGGCCCCGACGCCACTCCGGTCGTCGACCGCACCATCGAGCCCTTGGCGCGGATCCGCGAAAACGCGAATCCCGTCCCCCCGCCGCTCTGATGGATGATCGCCATCGCCTTGAGCGTGTCGTAGATGCCGTCCTTCCCGTTCGCCAACGCATCGGCAACCGGCAACACGAAGCACGCCGACAACTGCCCCAACGGCCGCCCCGCGTTCATCAGGGTCGGGGAGTTTGGCTCGAACCGCCGCTCCGTCATCAAACGGTAAAAGTCTTCGCTCACCGTCTGGACCGCGCCGTCGCTCGCCCCATACCGCCGATCCGCGTCCGCCACGGTAGTCGCCACCCGCCAAAACATTTCCTCCGGTTGCTCGATCGGCTTCCCAGTCTCGTCTTTGATCAGGTATCGCTTCTCGAGCACCGTGCGAGCGTTCGACGACAGATTCGTGGGGCCAGCGGGTGGCGTGGTGGGCAGGGGCATGATGACGCTCCAACGAGAGATGGTACGGGCCCTACGAGGAACCTAGCCGAACCCGCACTGAAGACGCCCCGGTTGCTCACTAGGCTTCGCGCGTACCACCACGCGAGTGACAACCGCCTCCTCGATGCGGACGGGCATAGTAGCCGCCCTCGTGTATCCGCGCCAGTGGTTCGATAAGTCACGCCAACGCATGCGGTTGCGTTTTGAACATCACAACTGCGCTACGCCCTGCGCCTTATCCACGTTACGAAATCGACGACGTCCCCTGACGGCCCTTTCCCACTACGACCGGCGGGCCACGACGAAGAAAATGTGGATAGACAAGGCGATTTAACCACATATCCACAAATACGTTAGAAAGTTCCGCCAGAGTCCGCCTACGCGCCCGCCAGATTCGCGCTCGAGACCGCCACCGGGCCACCGCCTTCGCGCCCGCTTCGATCGATTTGCCTGGGATCACGATGCCCTGGGCGCTACCCCCGGACCACCGGCGGTGCGCCCCTCGTGGAGCGACCATCAGCGGGCGGCCTTCAGAATGGCAATCCGAACGTGACGTAGAAATCCACGGGCGAAGCACCGTAAAACGCCCCGTTGGAGGTCGGGACCGCCATCCCCAGTCGGAGCCGATACGGGACGTCGTACTGCAACGACGTATCGAAGTTGAGCTCCGCCCCCGCGGAGCTGAGCAACCGACGCTGCGCGTCCTGCGCCTCACACACGCCTGGCAATGTCCCGCCATGCACTGGACACCACGCCTCCGCGCCATCCCCAAACACGGTCAGCGAGGTCTTCCCCAAAAAGAATGGCAGCAGGTGGAGTCCTCGGCCCGGGGCGAACAGCGGCAACCGGTACTCCAGCGACCCGGCCATGGCGCGTGTGCCGTTGGCCGCGCCCGGCGGGAAGCCGCGCACGCCAAACACCCGCGGCTCATCACCGACGCTGACGCCGGGCACGATCGTCACGGTCTCGCCACTCCGGCCGCCAGCCGTAAAGGTCGAGATCGCGCCGTCGTTCTCCAGTCCCAGCGCGACCTGCGCCGCCACGACGTGATGCGCAAACCCCGGGAAATCGAGTGCGCGATACACGTCCGCCACCCCCACCACGCTGCGCTCCGTCGCGGCCGACGCCGCCTGCTGCCACCGCTGACGCAGTGTCGTCGCCAGCGAGATACCGTTCTCGGGCGAGATGCTGAGCTCGGGGCTCTCCGCGTTCGACCACCCGATCGTGGTGAAGACCGACGGGAAATACGGATGCGAGGCGTAGAACGGATCGATGTCCGCGATCAACGGCCCGGGCGTCGTGCTGTAGGTCCGCGCCTCGAGATCGGCGCCCACGGACCAGGACGCGTTCGTCCGCGCCCGCGGCCACAACAGTGTCTCGGCGAGCGATGCGGTCACGGTGCGATGTACCAGCTCGCCAACGCTCTGTCCATCGGCGTTGGCGATCGGCTGATGCGTCCAGTACTCCTCCCCTCCGGCGTCGAGCGTGGGCAACCCGAGGCCGCGATACTCGTACGAGGCCGAGAGCTCGACTTCCGACGGCTCGTGGAAATCGTACAGCGCCTGCAGCTCGTAGCTGTGGCGCTGGAGGACGTCGAACGCGGAGGTGTAGGCGCCGAGCTGGAAGTACCCCTGGTCCGATGTGTTCGCGACCGGCATCCAATATCGCGGGATCAGCCCCCCCCACGGCGAGTAGCGGGTGACGCGCCCGGAATCCCGTGCCAGCGGCGGCACCACGGCCGAGTCGCGTTGCGCCAAACCTTCGGTCACGGGGTACGCCCGCTCGGGATCGAACGGCGTGACGCCGATGTGGTAGCCGTCGCCCCGCAGCTCGGTCACGGCGAGCAACGATCCATCGGGCGAGAGTGCGGGATACGAGAGCCCGGCGCCCCCACCTCCGACCAGTGCGACCGCCCCGTGCGGACGCGACTGCTCCGCGCCGATGCCCACCCGATACACTTCAGCGCGACCTGTCCGGTCGGACGTGAATAACACGAAACGGCTGTCCGGCGTCCAGCTCGGGCTCGCGATCACCGCCCGCTCGCGGAGAATCGTCTGCGCCGTCCGGCCGGCCGTGTCGACGACGACGATCGACATGTAGCCCCCTCGCTCCCACCGCACGGCCGCGATCTGGCGTCCATCGGGCGACCACCGGGGCTCGGACCACTCGGTGTCCGCGGCGTAGGGGGTGATCGGTGTCACCTGTCCGCCGTCAGCCGACACCAGGACGAGTTGGGTGGAGGCCGCATGCCCCCACACCGCGATGATCTTGCCGTCGGCCCGCGCATCGGGGTCGGACAGCCGCGCACCGTGAGTCAGCTGGACGTCATGCCCCAAATCGCTGCGGTACAGATCGGATCGGATCGCATACGGCGAGACGTAGTCGAGCTGCGAGTACACGAGCCCAGTCGGGATCGGCGCGTTCGGGCCCGTACCGTTCCGCCGATCGAGGCGCCGCGATTGGCCCGCGAGGGTCACCGCGTACACGCCCGGGAGGTCCCGCTCGTTGTCCGCGGCGTAGATCAACGTGCTGCTGTCGATCCACCGCGGGAAATAGGCTTCGTAGCCTTCGTGCGTGACGGTCTTGAGGGTCAGGGCGTGCACGTCGGGCACGGCCGCGACACGCAGCGCCGAGTCGCGCCACGCGCGCCACGCATCTTCGAAGGAGATGCCGAACGCCGCACGCGACGTCCGGTCGAGCAAGAAGGGGATGGTCGCCCCGCTCGAATACTCGATGAACGCGGGGATGCTCGCCGCGCCACGCGTCGCCGAGAGATAGGAGAAGAGCAGCGACCCATAGACGTACGGCCCCTCGCCGTTCGGCCATTCGGGCGCGATGAGGCTCAACTGATCGAGGCGCGGCAGCATGGTGTCGCGCGCGGCGGCTTCGGCCAGTGTCCGGTGTGCGGTCCCCGCCAGGCGGCCAAATCCGGTGAGCCGCGACTCATAGTACACGGCCAACCCCTCGGTCAGCCACGCCGGCGAATAGAGATTGGGCATGAGCACCGGGTTACGACCAAATATTTTCTGCGCGACGCTCCACCACCCGCGCGCCCGGTCGAGATGGAAGATGTGCGTCAACTCATGTTGGATGACGAGCGCGTTCCAGTCGCCATAGTACCGCAGGGTCGGCGCATCGACGGGCGGGTACGCGTAGATGATGATGCGGTTCGTCGGAAAGGGGGTGGCCTGCCCGTTCGTGAGGTCCACGAATGNNGTGAGGTCCACGTTGTCGGCGAGCACGATGTCCACGATCCCACGAGGCGGGACGAGCTCGCGTGCCAGCGCCGCGTATGCGCGTTCGGCGTTCACGGCCGCCCGCCGCGCCTGATCCTCGAGCTGGGGATTGAAGTGGATCCGGAAATGCGCCGTGTGCAGGGTCTCCCATCGCACGCTGGGATCGACCTGCGCGGCGAGGCGCGGGGCCGCGCCCACGAGGCACGGCACCACGATCATCCACCGTCGTACCGTGTTGGTTATCGCCACTCGGCGCCACGTCATAATGGTCCGCGCCGCGGGTCGCACGTCCGCGACAGCTTACGGCCCCGAGGCCGGCGTAACCGCGGACGACGGCGCGGACGACGCCCCTGGCGCGGGCGCGATTCGCGGCGCGGGCTCCGGAATAAACGAGCGGAAATACGATTCCAATCCTGCGACGACGCCCCGCGCGTACGCGGACTGGAACTCGTCCGTCCGGAGCGCCGCTTCCTGCTCCGGGATAATGATGAAGGCTCCTTCGCACAGGACCGCCGGCATCCACGTCGGACGGACCAGCGCGAGGTTGTCGTAATGGATGCCGAGGTCGCGGAGCCCCATCGAAATCACCATCCCGGTCTGCAGCGCGCGCGCGAGCGCGATCGAGTGGGGATGGAAGAAATAGCTGCCCGTGCCATGGGAGATGAATGGATTCATGCCGTCCGGCAGCGCGTTCAGATGGATCGACACGAGCGCGTTGGCGTTGAATCGCCGGGCCGTGACGGGGCGTGACGTCAGACTCACGGCGTCGCCCGTCGCCCGCGTCATGACGACGGTCGCGCCACGGGCGATCAGCAGAGCCTCGACTTTCTGAGCGACCGCCAGCGTGGGCACGGGCTCGTACAGTCCCGTCGGACCAGTAGATCCCGCCGGCGGATGGCCGGCATCCACGGCAATCGTGAGTCCGTGGAGCGGCGACTGGGGATCCACGACCGGCGGCCGCCGCACACGGAGCACAAACGCGCTACCCGTCCACATCACCTGATAGCCGTACGGGGGGCGGGACAGGTGCACTGTGTACCGGGCCCGATCACGGGTCTCTTGCGACCAGGTGACCGATTCTACGAGCGTGTCCGGTGGCCCGAGCGGTCCGCCGAGACGCCCGACATAATGAATCAGACTGGTCGATGCCTGCGTACTGTATAAGGTGAGCACCAGGTCATTGCCGTCTTCCTCGACCTCGAACGGCGGCCGGTCGCCGACGCTCAGGACGACGTCTTCCCAGCCGGGCGCCGGCACGACGCGGACCGCGCCAACGACCCGCTGCGGGGGCCGCGCGGCGCTCGCGAGTGGTGTCATCCGCGCATCGCCCAGCGAGATCCACGCATCCAGCGACTCGTCGAGCCGGACCCGCTCATACCCCGGACTGCGCCCGGTGACTTGCAGGACCGTCCCCGAGAGCAGGAACCATTTATATGTCCCGCCCGCGACGGGCCGCGCGATCACCGTGCGATCCGTGTCCGGCATCGTGGTATCGGTAGGTGTAATGGACACGAACCGACCGCTGTCTGGAAACGAGCGCGGCAATAGTGCGATGGTGTCGACGAGGGTGTCCTGTGGACTCGGGGGCGGGAGCAGGCGCACCGGATGGCTGACGCGGACCGTGTCCGGACCGGCGATCGCCACGAGGTCGTATCGCGAGGTCGCGCTGTCGGGCACCGGGAGCCAGGCCAGAAACGCCCCGTTGGGGCGCACGGCTACGGTGGTCCCGTTGATGGTCAAGGTCGCGTCGCCAGTTCCCACGGACCCCAGGATGAAGTTCGAATCCCGGGACATGATCAACGCCCCGGGCCGCGGGTACACGACCGCGATGGCAAGCGGGCCCGAGACGTGGGGGATGGGCGGTAGCGCCGACGTCTCGCCCACCGCTCGACCGGCGGTGCCCCCTGACGGTGCCGGGACCGGCTTGGTCACCGGTTGGGGTCCCCCACCGCAAGCCGCGAGCCCTGCCCAAAATCCCGCGGCCGCGAGCGCGCCGGCAAACGGACGTCGCATCGCGCACAAATTAACCGGGGGGCCCTCCGGAGGTTAGGGATCGCCGCCGTGTTCTGCGCTCGCCCGCTGGCCTATGTGCTGCATGGTCTCCATCTCTATATGGTGCATGGTCTCCATCTGTTGTCAGCGGGGTTAGTTTCTCCCTTTCGCGTGTCGTCCTCTACGAGCCACCAATGACCCTCCCCTTCGGGGCCCGGTAGTGCCCGACCAGCCGCCCATCGTCATCCGCGTCTTCGGCAGCACGGATGTGGGGCGCACGCGCGACCACAACGAGGACGCGTTCGTGGTGGCCGAGCTCCCGAGCGCCACCCCGCTCACGTTCCCGACCGAGCAGGCGCATGCCCCCGGCGATCACGGAGCGGTCTTGATGGTCGCGGACGGGATGGGCGGCGCCGCGGCGGGCGAGATCGCGAGCTCGATGGCGGTGGACATCGTGTTGAAGGAGCTCCGCGCGCGACAAACCGCTGGGCCGCCGACCGACGCGACGACGTTTGCGCAGGCACTTGTGGCCGCTACGACCGCGGCCAACGAGCGGATCCACCGCTACGCGCTCGACCACCTCGAGTACCGCGGGATGGGCACGACCGCGACGGTCGCCGGCGTGCTGGGCGACACGCTCTACATCGCCCAAGTCGGCGACAGCCGAGCCTATCTCGTCCGCGATGGCAAGGCGCGCCAGATCACCAAAGACCAGTCGCTGATGCAACGCCTCATCGAGGCGGGGGAGATCACCGCCGAGGAGGCCGAGGTCAGCGAGCGGCGGAACATCATCCTTCAGGCCCTAGGCCCGGAGGCGGTGATCAAGGTCGACATCACGCGCCAACAGTTGCGACAGAGCGACACGCTGGTGCTCTGCAGCGACGGCCTGTCCGGCCTCGTGCGCGATTTCGAGATCGCCGAAGCGGTGGCCGCGGAACCTGACCTCCGCGCGCTGTGCGCCCGACTCATCGCCACGGCGAACGCCAAGGGCGGCCCGGACAACATCACGGTGGTCGCCGCGCGCTTCGAGGGCGCCGCGCTCACCATGGCGTCCAGCGACGATGAAGTCGGGCACCAGGCATTCCCCATGAGCGACGACACGCCGCCCGCCGGCGTACCAGGCCAAGCCGCGGAACTCCCCCGGCCGTTCGAGATCGCGGGGGAGCCGCAATCAGCCGGCGAGCCGCCGCCGCGACCGCTCGCCGTCACCACACTGGAGATTGCGCCGCGCGGCTCCGCCCGGATGCGGGCGATCGGTCCCTACCTCCTCGTCGCGGGCGCGGCCGTTCTCACCTTTGTCATCGTGATGTTCGTCCTCTCCCGCCACGGCCCGTGATCTGACCGCTAGCGGCTCCCTGGCGTGAGCTTGCCAAGGATCCGTGCGCCCCGCGCGCCGGTTGCGCTCGGGACGTTCCCCGGCCGCCCGTCGATGTGGAGCGCCGCGAGAAGCGCGAAGGCGACCGCCTCTTTCGCCTCGCCATCGAAGTAGACATCCGCGAAGGGCCGGACGAGGCGCGGCGCCAGCGCCGCGGACACGGCCGCCGCGAGCGCGGGGTTACACGCGCCGCCGCCCGACAACAGCACATCCGCCACCGGCTCGGGCACGAATCGGGCATAGGCATCGGCGATGCTGCGCGCGGTCAGCGACACCGCGGTCGCCACCAGGTCCTCGTCGCTCGCGGCCGGTGACACGGACCGGCACCGCTCGATGAAATCGGCGACGTATCGGGCGTCGAATCGCTCGCGGCCAGTGGACTTGGGGGGTGGCTCGGTGAAATACGGATCGGCGAGTAGCGCATCCACGACGTCGGGAATGACAGTCCCGCGTTGCGCGAGTTGCCCATCGACGTCGAACGGCAGCTCCGGCCGCAGCGCTCGCACGACGCCGTCAACCACGACCACGCCGGGCCCCGTATCGAATGCCCGAACTCCGACCATTGAACCGCCGGCGGCCACCACCGACACGTTGCCGATCCCACCCACGTTTTGCAGCGCCCGCCATCCCGTGGCCGGCGCGAACAGCACGACATCGGCGATCGACACCAAGGGCGCGCCCTGACCGCCGGCCGCAATGTCGCGCACACGGAAATCACTGACCACATCCAACCCCGTGCGCTCGGCGATCACCGCCGATTCGCCGATCTGCCACGTCGACCGCCCCGGCTCATGCCACACCGTCTGGCCGTGGGACCCGATGGCCCGCACCGCGCTGCGCGCCACCCCGCTCTCCGCCAACACGGCGACCGCCGCGTCCGCGAGCCAGCCGCCCAGGTCGAACCCGAGCTGGCACCACTCGGACGGCGCGGCACCGCCGTGGATCGCGCGCTCCAGTCGTCGGCGCTCGGCGGCGGCGTACGGCCGGGTACAGAACCCCAGCAGCTCAGGCGGCCCGGGACCGATATCCGTTCCGGTAGGCGGCCCGAACCGCGCGACGGCGGCGGAGATCCCATCCAGTGAGGTACCGGACATGAGTCCCACGTAGACATCGACCGGCGATCCCGACCCCCGCGACGTCATAGGCGCCCGATCCGCGGCACGCGCTCGCCCTCGATCATCGCGCGCGGACCACGATCACCCGGTCGCGGGTGGCGCGCCGGGGACGACGCGGCGGATACTGCCGCCGGCCGCCGCCAGCCGCCGCTCGGCGTCGTCGCGTCCAACGCCGAGCGCATGCATCACGATCGCCGTCTTCACGCTCCCTCCCGCCGCATCGAGCACGCCCCGCGCGTCGTCGCGCCCCACGCCGCAGACATCGGCGACCATCCGCTCGCTCCGGGACCGGAGCTTCGCGTTCGTCGCCTGAAGATCCACCATGAGGTTGCCGTACGTCTTGCCGAGGCGAATCATCGCGCCGGTCGTGATCATGTTGAGCACGAGCTTGGTCGCGGTCCCAGACTTGAGTCGCGTCGAGCCGGTGACGACTTCGGGACCCACGACGGGGACGATCGCGACATCGACGTCGCGCTGGACCGCCTCGGGCGGAGGGGAGTTCGCGACCAACGCGGTCCGCGCGCCGATGACGCGGGCGCGTGCCAACGCCCCACGCACATAGGGCGTCGCGGCCGACGCGGCAATGCCGACCACGAAATCGCGCGCCGTGAGCCCTCGCGCATCCAGATCGCGAGCGCCGTCCGCTTCGCGGTCCTCAGCGCCTTCCTGCGCGCGCGTCAGCGCGGGGAGGCCGCCCGCGATCAGACCCTGGACCATCTCGGGGTCCGTGCCGAACGTCGGGGGACATTCGCTCGCGTCGAGCACACCGAGTCGTCCCGAGGTACCAGCGCCGACATAGAACAGCCGGCCGCCCTCGCGAAACGTCGTCACCGCGATGTCGATCGCCCGCGCGATCGCGTCGCGCTGCGTGGCGACCGCCGCCGGCACCTGCGCATCCTCGGCCACCATCAGGTCCACGATCTCGACTGCGGTCGCGAGATCGATGTCGGCCGTGCGTGGGTTACGACGCTCTGTGAGACTCAGATCAGCGGCTTGCGCCGCGTGGCTCGCCTGTCGCGACATCGACGTGCCGGCTAACTTACCGGGCGATGAACACACACCGCAAGGAACGCGCGCCATCGAACGGCGCGATTGCGCGATGGTGTGACCCGTCGTGGGTGCGGCACCCACACACGCTCGCCGCGACGCTCGCCGCGACGCTCGCGGCGACGCTCGTCGCCGTCGCGCTGGGCACCGGATGCCATGGACCCGCGGCCCGCGGCCCGTCTGCGGTGGCGCCGTCTACGCTGGCGCCGTCTACGCTGGCGCCGTCTACGCTGGCGGCGCCGGGGGTCGCGCCCGCGAATCCCGCGCCGGGTGCGGGCGCGGTTCCCGCGCGAGTCGCCGCGGTCTTCCCCGCCGACTGGTGGCCACACGACGGTCGGCCGCCGACTGTCGCGCCCCACGCGATGATCGCGAGCAACAGCGCGCTGGCGAGCGCGGCTGGCGTCGACGTGATGCGGGCGGGCGGCAACGCGGTCGATGCCGCCGTCGCGGTTGGGTTCGCGTTGAGCGTGACATACCCGGAAGCCGGGAACATCGGGGGCGGCGGATTCATGGTGATCCGCATGGCCGACGGACGGGTGGCGTCGTTCGACTACCGTGAGGTGGCGCCGCTCGCCGCGACCGCGACCATGTACGCGCACGCCGATGGTACCATCGGCACGGAGAGCGTCGTGGGACCGCTGGCCGTCGGCGTGCCGGGTGCGGTGGCGGGTCTCGCGGCCGCGTCGAAGGAATTCGGCCGGTTGCCATTGCGCGATGTCCTCGCGCCCGCAATCCGATTGGCGCGCGATGGATTCGTGGTGGACTCGGCGTTCTCCCGGTCCATCTCGAACGCGCATCGCCGTATCGGCCCCTTCGCCGGCGCGAGCGTCTTCCTCCCCGCGGGCGAGGCGCCGGCAATCGGTTCGCGGTTCACACAGCCGACCCTCGCGCGCACGCTGGCGTTGATCGCCGAGCAGGGCCCCGACGCGTTCTATCGCGGACCGATCGCGGCGGCGATCGCGGACGAGATGCACGGGGACGGCGGGATCATTACCCGCGAGGATCTTGCCCGCTACACGCCGGTCCGCCGGACGCCGCTGACGGGCACGTACCGCGGGTACACGCTGATCGCGATGCCGCCACCCTCGTCTGGCGGCATCACCATCATCGAAGCCCTCAACATTCTCGAGACCTATCCCGTGCTGCCGCCGTTCGGGAGCACCGCCTACGCGCACATCGTCAGCGACGCGTACCAGCGCGCGTTCATCGACCGCAATGGCAAGCTCGGAGACCCCGCGTTCGTATCCGTGCCTGTCGCCAAGCTCACCGACAAGCGGTATGCGCGTGAGGTGCGGTCCACGATCGCCGACCGGGCGCAACCAACCAGCCGGCTGGTGCCGACGCTCGCCGAAGGGTCAGAGACCACCCACTACTCGGTCGTCGACGCCGACGGCAACGCGGTGGCGACTACGACCACGCTCAATGGTCTGTACGGATCCGGCGTCTACGTGCGCGGCGCGGGATTCTTTCTCAACGACGAGATGGATGACTTCGTGGCCCACCCCGGCGTGCCCAACCAATACGGGCTCGTCGAGGGACCACAAAACGCCATCGCGCCGGGCAAGCGGATGCTGAGCGCGATGGCCCCGACGATCGTGCTCGACCCCGCGGGCCAGGTCTTTCTCGTTGTCGGCGGCCGCGGCGGGCCCCGCATCGTCACGAGCACGGCAGCGGTGATCATCAACGCGATCGACTACCGCATGGATCTCGCGGACGCACTCGCGGCGCCGCGCATTCACCATCAAGCACTCCCGGATTCGTTGCGGTACGAGCAGCATGGGCTCACGCCCGCGGTGCGCGACAGCCTCACCGCCCTCGGCTACGCGCTCGCCGAAGGGCAGGCCGCCGGTACCTGCACGGCCGTGATGCGCGTTCCCGGCGGATACCAGGGCGCGATCGATCCACGCGCGACTGGCGGGGCGGTCGGGTACTGAGGGACCTATGACTGGAATGCGCTCGCTCCTCTCGCTCTGGCCGTACCTGCGCCCGCATCGTGGCCGCATCGTGCTGGGCTTGCTGTTCGTCGTGGCCTCGTCGGCGCCGCCGTCGATCGTCATCTGGTTCGTCCAACAGGCCGTTGACGGCATGACGCATGGAGCGCCGGTCCGGTGGATCTACCTACTGGCCGCCTTCCTGGTCGCGACATCAGCGGTGGGCGGGATCTACCAGTACGCGATGCGCGAGTGCTTGAATGGCGCGAGCCGGTACGTCGAATACGACTTGCGCAATGAACTGTTCGCGCACCTCGAGGGGCTCGACGCCCAGTACTACGGGCGCATGCGGACGGGCGACATCATGGCCCGGCTCACGAATGACCTGAGCGCGGTCCGCATGGCCGCGGGGCCGGCCATCATGTACCTGGTGGGCACGTTCTCGCGTGGGGTGGTCGCGATCACGTTCATGCTGTGGATCAGCCCGCGGCTGACCGCACTGGCGCTGCTGCCGATGGTCATACTCCCTCCGATCATGGTCCGCCTCGGCCGCATGATTCACGATCGGTTCGAGGCCGTACAGGCGCACTTCTCGACGATGACCTCATCCGCGCAGGAGAATCTGTCGGGGACCCGGATCGTACGGGCCTATCGCCAGGAACCCGCGGAGGTCGAGCGGTTCGGCGTGCTCAACGACGAGTATCTGCGCCGCAACATGCGGCTCGCATATCTGTATGGCGGGATGAACCCCGGGTTTTCCCTGCTCGCCGGACTCGGCGCCCTCGTCGTGCTGGGTGTCGGCGGCTCACTGGCGCTACGCAACGTCACCAGCCACGGGCTACTCGGCATCACCATCGGTGAGTTCGTGGCGTTTGGCCTGTACCTCGGCATTCTCACTTGGCCGCTCATCGCGCTCGGGTGGGTCATCAATCTCTTCGAGCGCGGCGCGGCATCGATGTCTCGATTGAATGAGATCTTCGCCGCTCAGTCGCGCGTGCTCGATCCCGCGCAGCCGCGATCTCTCCCCGCGCGCCCGGCGGGTGTCGGCGGCCGCTCGATCGAGTTCCGCGGGGTGGGGTTCCACTACCCGACGGCCGATGGCAACCCGGTCCGCTGGGTGCTCCGCGACGTGTCGTTCACCGTCCCGGCCGGCGCCACGCTGGGTGTCGTGGGCGCGACGGGCAGCGGAAAGACCGCGCTCGTCGATCTCATCCCGCGGATCTATGATCCGCAGGAAGGTGACATTCTGATCGACGGCATCCCCGTCCGTGAGCTGCAGGTCGCGGCGCTCCGCCGCGAGATCGGCGCCGTGCCCCAGGAAAGCCTGCTCTTCAGCGACACCATCGGCGCCAATCTGGAGTACGGCCGCATCGACGGCCCGTCGGTACGGGCGCATGGCGACGCGGCATCCCCGATCCCTTCCGTCGCCACGAATGGTGATGGCGCGGTGGAGATCGCGCTGGGGTCAACCGTCGGCAATGAGCCCGACGACCCGCGCTGGGCGGCGCGCATCGCGCAACTCGACGAGACGGTGGGTGATTTCCCAGGCGGCTACGGCACCATGCTCGGGGAGCGCGGCATCAACCTCTCGGGTGGTCAGAAGCAGCGTGCGGCGCTGGCGCGCGCGCTCGCGCGGCGTCCGGCCATCGTGCTCCTCGACGACGCGCTGTCGGCCGTGGACACCAATACCGAAGCCGACATCCTGCGGGGGTTGCGGACAGCGTTGTCGGGGCGGACGGCGGTCATCGCGTCGCACCGCATCAGCGCGATCCGGGATGCCACCTGGATTGTGGTGCTCGACAATGGCAAAGTCGTCGAGCAAGGTCGGCACGACGAACTCCTCGCGCGTGGCGGCCGGTACTGGTCGTTGCTGCGCCGCCAGCAGTTGCTGGATGCCATCGACCGGGATGCCGCGTGAGCACGCGGCCGAACAATCCGCTCCCCAAAGCGGTGCATCCGGCAGACATCCTGATCGTCGAGGACCACGAACTCGCCGCCGACGCGCTTCGCCTGCTCTTCGAAGCCCTGGGCCACCGTCCCAGGCTGGCGCCATCCGTCGCCGCCGCCGTGCGCGAGTGCGCGCTCCGGCCGCCTGATTTGATGCTCCTCGATCTGACGCTGCCCGATGGCGACGGCCTCGACGTGCTGGCCCAGACCGCGGCCGCGGGCACGACCCCCCGAGTGACGGTGGCTGTCACCGGCCACGACGACGACGCCCTGACCGAGCGATGCCGGCGCGCGGGGTGCGTTGACATCGTGCTCAAACCCGTGATGCCCCGCGATCTCCTGAAGCGGATCGCCACGTGGATGTAGACCCCGGCGCCGAGTTCGTGGAGCGGCGCCAGAATCCGCGGGCTGGGCCGCTGCTGCAACTGTACTATCGACTCAAGTATCGACCGTTCGCCCACGAGAGACGACCGCATGACGGCCGCCGCGGCCTGCTCGCGCTGCAGATCGACGCACTCGCCTACGGCGATCTCCGACGCGCCCTCCGACTCGGCTATTGCCCCACGATCGCGCGCCTGCTCCGCGAATCCAACTACGACCTGCGCCGCTGGTTCTGCGGGCTGCCGTCGGCCACCCCCTACTGCCAGGCGGGAATCCTCTATGGCGAGAACGCGGGGATTCCCGCGTTCCGCTTCTACGACAAGACGCTCCGACAGGTCGTGACCTGCAACGCCCCCGAAGGCGTGCAGTACATCCGCGATCGGATCGATGCCCCGGGCGTTCTCGCCGGCGGCTCGAGCTACGTCAACCTGCTGGACGGCGACGCACAGACGGTCGCGTTCACCGTCGCCACCCGCCAGCGGATGTCAGTGTATCGCCGGCTTGGTGGCACCCGGATGGCGTTCCTCATCGCGCTCCATCCGGTCCGCATGATCCGGATATTGGTCCAGTCGATCGTCGAATGGCTCCGTGAGGAGTGGGAGCGGATGTGGGGAGAGCTCACGGGCAACGTCACGCACGCCGAAGGCATCTTCCCGTATCTGCGCATCCTCAGCAACGTCGTCATGCGCGAACTCCAGACCATGGCGATCCTGCTGGATCTCTACCTCGGAGTGCCGATCATCTACAGTACATTCATGCAGTACGATGAGCTCGGGCATCACTTCGGACCGCGCAGCCGGCAGGCGCTCGGCGATCTCAAGCGCACCGACGCCCGTATCAAGGAAATTCTGCGCATGGTCGGGTCCGCCGCCGGCCGCGGCTACGACGTCGTGATTCTGTCGGATCATGGCATGACGCCCGCCGTGAGCTACCGCGTGGCGTACGACGAATCGCTCGGAACCACCGTCGAGCGGATCCTGGCCGGGGAACCAGTCGGCGCCCACGGACGGCCGCTCAGCGCGATGGCCAGCTTCGCCGAAGACAGCGAGTACGCGGACGCGGGCCCTCAGATCCTCGACGCCGCGGCGCTCGTGGCGCCGCCCTCCTACGGCCGCGTGCGCCGCACGCTCCGCCATCTCCGCGACTGGCTGCGGCGCCACTACGGGTTGCGCGAGCTCATCTTGCCGGAGAAGTATCGAGTCGACGCCCGCCATGATGTCGTCGTGACCTACAGCTCCTGCCTCGCGGAGCTGTACTTCGCCGACGACCCACGACCCCTGACCCGCGCCGACTTGGCCCGCGACCCGCGCCGGGTCAATTTGTACGCCGCACTCCTGGCGCATCCCGGCATTGGACTCATCGCCACCCGCGCGGGCGATGGCGTCCACCTCGAGAGCCGGCTCGGGCGCGCGCGGCTCCGCGACGGAACGCTCGACGTGACCGCGGGCGTCAACCCGCTGGCGATGTACCGCGCGGATGTGCGGACGATGCGCGCCCTGGAATCGCTCGTGCGTCAGCCCAACGGCGGCGACCTCGTGCTCGTGGGCGCGTTCGACGGACACCAGATCGTGTCGTTCGACGACCAGGTCGGCGCGCACGGCAGCATCGGCGGCGACCAGACGTATCCGTTCCTCATCGCGCCGCGTTCACTCGGCGTGCGCGATGCCGTCCTCGACGATGCCCGGGACATTCACCGGGTCATCATGTCGCGTTACGCCGTGCCGTCGCCCCCGCCGCCCGA
This sequence comes from Gemmatimonadota bacterium, assembly GCA_003152485.1. Taxonomy (GTDB): domain Bacteria; phylum Gemmatimonadota; class Gemmatimonadetes; order Gemmatimonadales; family Gemmatimonadaceae; genus Palsa-1248. The sequence continues at coordinate 62,299 of PMAE01000057.1, forward strand.
CGAGATGGACGAGCCAGTGTCGGCGTCCCCGCCACGCTCGCCCGCGGCGGCGTCCGCCGCGTAGCGCTCGGCATCGGGGATGGTCGCCGACGACGACGCGACCGTCTCGATCGGGGTCGTCGGTTCCGCGGGCGGCGCACCGGCCATCAGCGCCCGGAATTGCGACCCGCTCATCCGCTCCGCCTCCGCTCCGTCCCCTTCCCCCGCCCGGCGATGGACGCCGCGCACCGCCGCGGCGACCGCGTCCAACGGCGCATCGGCCTGCGCCACCACCTCAACCGACCACGCGCCTCGGTCCGGCCCTTTGCGCGTATGCCGGTACGTCGCGGTGTACACCACGTGGCGGTCCGCGGTGGCTACCACTCGCTCCCCGTGCTCCGGGCCGTCCTCCAGTCGATCGCCGACGTTCGGTGACTCGCCGGGAGTGAACAGTTCCGTGCCCTGCGCGAGCGCCACCGATGCGTCGGGTACCGGTGCATCGCCCACCGGCGCGACGTCGTACATCGCGTCGGTGACCGCGACGACCGCGACGCCGCTCTCGATCGCGCCCTGTCGCAAGGGCGGGAAGAGATACACCTCCGCCACTCGCTCCACGGGTACGTGGTCCGCGATCGCGCGCACGAACCGCTCTTCCGTCTCCCGTGCCGCGTCCCGGGCGTGCGTCATCGGACCACCGCCACCACGGGGCCGGACACCGCGCCCGCGCCCGCGGGAGTCCCTCGGGCATCGAGCTCCCGCTCGACATAGAGCCGCAGGATGTGCATGAAGTCTTGGGCGTTCGTCACGACGCCGAACGCCTGTCGCGTGCCCCGGTCTCTCAGCTTGCTCACCACGAACTCCGAGGAGTCCACGCAGATCGTGGACAGCTCGCGAAGCGAGCCATCGGACTCGGTCACGAACGCGGGGAGCATGTTGCCGGTCGCGATCGCGTGCAACGCGGTCGCGATCAGGATGGCCATCGTCGCCTTGGTGGTATGGCGCTTCATCGCGTCTTGGGCGTCGAGCACGTCAGTGATGACATCGGGGAGCGGGCCATCGTCGCGGATCGACCCCGTGAGTACGAAGGGCACGTTCTGCGTCACGCACGCATGCATGATCCCGTCGGTGATGACTCCGCGTCGCACCGCTTCCGCGATCGAGCCCGCGCCACGGACTTTGTTGATCGCCCGCATGTGCAAGCCGTGGCCGCCGGACGTGGCCTCGCCGCTCCCGCTCATGCCGAGTGTCGTGCCGAATATCGATGCCTCGATGTCGTGCACGGCGACGGCGTTGCCGGCCAGGAGCGCGCCGACGAAGCCGTGCCTGATAAACCACACCATGTCCGTGCGAGCCCGCGAATGGACGAGCGCGGGGCCAGTCACCCAGATGGGATACCCGCCGCGACCGCGCTCATCGATCAGCAGTCGCGCCATCTCGGCGTAATCGATCGGCTTCTCGCGGGAGACCGCGCTCGTCATGAACTGGAACTCGTCCGCCGTCTCGGCCCCCGCGAACGCGTGCAGGTAGAGGAAAATCCCCTGCGTCCCGTCTTCGGCCGCACCCACCGCCACCCGGTCCCCCTTCCGGACCCGACGACTCTCACGCACCCACAACTCGTCCTTGGCGTCGAGTACGAGACAGCCGTCCATCCGCGGCTCGCGAGGGAGCCGCCACACCCCACCGATCCGGACGTAGGTCGGGAGATTGGTCGTGGAGAAGAAGCCCTCGGGGAGGACGCCGTCCGCTGGCGCGGGGGCGAATGTGGCGTCCGGGGCGGCCGCAAACGTGGGGGTCGAGAAATCGGGATGCAGGAATGTCGTCACCCCGTGAAAAATGGCCGGGCCCTCAGAGGAGCGCCACAGGATCACGGTCAAACGCCACCCGGAGCCCATCGCGGGCCGGCACCGGGAATCGCCGGACAAAGTATTGACCGAGCCGCGTCAGGCCACCGACGTGTTGACTCTTCAGAAGGACGTGCCACCGCCACCGGTTCTTGATGCGCTCCACCGGGCAAGGCGCCGGTCCGACCACGGTGATCCCGGGGATCTCACGCTTCTCCATGAGACGCCGCACCCAGGCCGACCCCTCCTCGGCCAGCGCGGCGGTCGCCGCCTCGTCGGTGCTACTGAAAATGATGTTGGCCAATCGGGTCATTGGCGGGTAGGCCGGCGAACTCCGGCCGGCGAGTTCCGTCTCCACGAAGCGTGCGTAGTCGTGCCCGACCGCGCACTGCACGGCGTGGTGATTGGGGAGCCGGGTTTGGATGAACACCCGCCCGCCTTTGGGACCGCGGCCGGCGCGGCCGGCGACCTGGCTCAGGAGTTGGAAGCACCGTTCAGAGGCACGGAAATCCGGCAAGTTGATCCCGACATCGGCGTCGATCACACCGACCAGCGTCACATTCGCGAAGTCGAGCCCCTTGGCGATCATCTGGGTACCGAGGAGGATGTCAACCTCGCCGCGTCCTACCCGGTCGAGGATCTCGGCGTGCGCCCACTTGCCACTCGTGGTGTCCACATCCATCCGCGCCAGCCGCGCGGACGGGAAGCGCTCGGCCACCAGCCGCTCGACCTGCTGGGTTCCGAGTCCGCGTCGCCGCAGCGTGGCGCCGCCACACCGCCGGCAAGTGAGGTGCGGCGGCTCGTGGTGCTGGCAGTAATGACAGACGAGCCGCTCGGGCGTGCGGTGATAGGTCAGCGTGATGGAGCAGTGCGGGCAGGTCGCCACATCGCCGCACGCATCGCACTGGACGAACGACGCGTAGCCTCGCCGGTTGAGCAGCAGGATGCTCTGATCGCCGCGCGTGAGCGTGTCCCGGAGCGCTGACTCGAGCGGTGGACTGATCACGGAAGCAAAGGGGTCCACGCTGACCGGAGCGGCGAAGGCCACCGACGGCAACGCCTCGCGTCGCCGGAGATCGACCACTTCCACGGATGGGAGTCGCCCGCCCGCGACGCGCTCGGGTAGCGACAGCAACCGGTACTTCCCCGATGCCGCATTGGTCCACGACTCCAGGCTCGGAGTCGCGCTCCCGAGTACCGTGAGTGCGCCGGCGTGACGGGCGCGCACGATCGCCACCTCACGCGCGTGGTAACGCGGGGACTCGCCCTGCTTGTAGCTCGCTTCGTGCTCTTCGTCAACAATGATCGCGCCCAGGTCCCGAAGCGGCGCGAAGATCGCCGATCGGGCGCCGACCGCGATGCGCTTCGTGCCGGACTGGAGCGCAAGCCACGCATCGTAGCGCTCCCCGTCGCTGAGCGCGCTGTGCAGGACCGCGACGCGGTCGCCGAACACGGCGCGGAACCGATCGACCGTTTGCGGCGTCAGCGCGATCTCGGGGACGAGCACGATCGCCGACTGTCCGCGCCGGTCCACGATCTCTCGGAGCACATCGATGTATACGAGCGTCTTGCCGCTCCCCGTGACTCCGTGCAGGAGACAGACCTCTCCCGGCGCGGCCGTGGTCAGCGTGTCGATCGCCGCGCGCTGTGCTGGCGTCGGCAGGTGGTCCGTCGCCGGCGGCTTCGGGCGGCGCATGAAGGGATCGCGCTCGACCACCTCGTCCACGATGCTCACGAGTTGCCGCTCCACCAGTGCGCGCACGACCGAGGGAGAGCAGTCGAGATGAGTCGTCAGATGATCGACCGGGCTGCGACCGCCGACCGACGCCAAATAGTCGATCAGTTCGCGCTGGCGTGGCGCGCGCGCGAAGAGCTGGTCACGACGCAGGAGCGACGGTTCATCTTCGCGCAGCACGGCGATCCGATGTGTCTTGCGGGCTGGGATGGGTGCGGCGGCGCCGGTCAGGAGGACGGGAAGCGCGGTCCGAAGCGCGACGCCAAGCGGAACCGCGTAGTACTCCGCGATCCAGTGGCAGAGGGCGAGCATTGGCGCATCGAGCGCGGGCTCGGCGTCCGGTACATCGAGGATCGGCTTCGCCGTGCCGCGCGCGGGCGGCGGCGATCCGGTGGCGACGCAGATCCCGATCGCGTGACGATGTCGGAAGGGGACGACGACCCGCGCGCCGGGCACGAGCGGGTGGCGCGGCGCGGCGTCCACCAAGTAGGTGAAGGGGTGGAACAGCGGCAGCGGGAGCGCGACCTCTACGTACTGTCCGGCGACGGCCGGGCCGGCCGGGCCGGCGGTCATCTGCAACCCGCCCGCGACGGTCGTCGCCGGATCGAGAGTCGAACTGCCGGGCGAAGGTACCATACCGAAATATGGCGGCCCAGGGTTACCTCGACTCTAGGGGTCCGGCGGCGCCGAGCGCTCCGAGGACCATTCCGTGGTTTCCGTGCGGTGCCACTCGAGCTCTTCGGGCGTGACCGGGCGCAGCATCAGATCGAAGGCGAGCCAGATGAGCTTCGAGAAGGGAAAGAGGCCGACGATGGCGATGACGATCGCGATCGGGCCGCCGATCTGGAGGACCGTCCAAGGGACGTTGGGCCAGGTCACGATCAGCGTCACCGCGAGCGCCACGAGCAACAGGAGGCCAGCGACGATGTAGTTGACGAGCATCGACCCCGTGAAGTAGTCGTGCTCTCCGCGCTCGAGCCGTATGCCGCAGCGCCCACAGCGGACGCGCATCGCGAACCAGTTCTTCATGACCGGACCGCCGCCGCAGTTGGGGCAGCGGAGCACCAGTGCGCGGCCGAAGAGCCGGGCCGTCTGGCCGAGGCGTGGCAACTCGAGCCCCGTCTGCGAATCCATCTCTTCGTTCGGCATCGCCATCGGTTACGCGGTGAAGACGGCCCTCGGCGCCGAGAATAAAGATGGACGGCGCGGCGGCGGAATGTTAGGTTGGGCGCTGCCGAGCGAGGGCGTCTCTCCGTGCGCCGTTTTGCGTGGATCGGATGCGCGAGCCGTGCAGATACACGCAGCCGCGCCGCGCGGGCATGACGAAAACGTCATGCGCGGCGAGGCGACATCCGATGTCGACGCGTCACATTTTGTGGTAGCTTCTACGTTGCGGGTCAACCGCCTGGCGCAGAGATGTTGGTGACGGCCGATACGCGCGCCGCCGGCATGCGCAGATCGCACAGGAGCACGAGTGAGCCGCGTCGTCAACTGTGCGCGCACGAAGCCGGGATCGAGCCGACGGCACCCAGTGGATGTCGGACATGATTGCGCAATTCCCCGCGACCGCAAGAAACCTAGCGATAGATCTCACAGGCGAGGACCACGATAATGCTCACCAAGGCTGCACTGACCGCGACCGCTGTCGCGCTCGCATTTCTGGCGACCCCACAGGACGCGCATGCGCAGGGCGCGATGCAAAAGGGGGTCATCCATGACCCGGTCCTGAACATGGACGCCTACACGGTGACCTACCCCGCCAAGTGGCACTACCAGGGCACGCTGGTCCAGGGCAGCGGCTGCGCGCCGGTTCCCTTTCAGGTCTTCAAGGCTTCCAGCCCAGACGGCCTGACCGTCCTCGAGCGGATGCCGCGTTTCGACTGGGCCTGGGGCAATGGGCCGGCCAGCCAGACCCAAGACGGCTGCCTCCCCCTGAAGCAGGCGATGAGCGCCCAGGATTTCCTGAAATACCTCTCCGCCATCCTCAAGGTCGAGTACGTGAGCGACGAACCAGTTGACCCCGCGGTCGTTGCGGCGTACAAGAAGAGCTTCGACGAATCGAACGCGGAGTGGGCCAAGAAGTATGTCGCGGCCGGCATGACGCCCCCCACCAACACCGGCGAATTGGCGTCGGCGAACGTCCGCTACAAGAACGGCACGTTCGTGATTCTCGGTCGACTCGAGACCACGGTTACGTGCTTGAATAATCACATGAAGGACTATCGAGGCCAGCCGATCGAGACGCACGTCTGCAACGCCGGCGTTCGCTACACGCACGCCCCAGAGGCCCAATTCAAGGCGGCGGTCGCCCAGGCGAATGGCATCGGTGCGGCTGCCGTGCAAGAGTGGGTGACCGCGTACATGGCGAATAAGGACCGCCAGACGCAGCAGAACATTGCCGCGATCCAACGACAGGGCGCGCAAAACATCGCCAATTCGAAGGCCAGCAATCAGCAGTTCCAAGACGCGCAAGCCACGCGGCAGCGGATGCACGAGGACTTCATGTCCACGATGCAGCGCGGCACCGATATGTCGATGCACCAGGCGGCCCAGGTGGCGAACACCAACCACACGATCGCGTCGGACTGGACCGACTACTCGCTCGACCGCCAGACCGTGCGCGATCCGACCAGCGGACAGGTATCGAAGGTCTCGAGCGGGAGCAACTACACGTGGCTCAACTCGAGTGGCCAGACCAGCTACCAGACGAACGACCCGAACGCCGATCCCAATGGCACGCTCCAGGGGACGTGGACCCGCCAGCAGGTGGTGCACGGCGACGGGACCCCATAACTCGGCTCTACCACACCTTTCTTACCTGGCGACAATCATGCTGCCGCTCACCAATGCTGTACTCACCGCGACCGCCGTTGCCCTCACCTGTATGGCCGCGCCGCGCGCGCACGACAGCGCGGCGACCGCGGCTGATGATGCCAACGGCCCTGCGGAAGGCGCGCCGACGACGACGACGATGTCGCAGAACGCGACGCAAACGGCGGTTATCCATGACCCGGTGCTCGACATGGACGCCTACAAAGTCGTGTACCCCGCCAAATGGCACTATCAGGGCACGATGGTGCAGGGCAGTCCATGCTCGCCAGTCCCCTCTTCGGTCTTCCGGCTCACGAGCCCCGACGGCTTGACCCAGGTGGAACGCATGCCCAGCCTCGACTGGTTCTGGAGCAATTCCCCGACCCCCACGAAGACGCCGGACGGCTGCCTGCCGTTAAAGTCGGCGCTGAGTGCGAGGGAGTTCCTGAAGTACCTCTCCGCCATTCTCAAAGTCGAATACGTGGGCGAACAGCCGATCGATCCCGCGATCCTGGCGGCGAACGCCAAGCAATTCGCGGATTTCAATGCGAAATCGGAAAGGAACATGGGCCCGGGCGCGTTTATTCAGACCAACGACCTAGCGGCCGCCATCGTCCGCTATAAGAACGGCACGTTCCTCATGGAAGGCATCATCCAGGCGAATGTGCTCTGCAACCAATCATCGTTAGCAATCCTGGGAGCTGGAAAGAAGCTGGTGACCACGACCTGCAACGCGGGTGTCCGGTACACGCACGGCCCTGCGGCCAAATTCAAAGACGTGTTGGCGATCGCGACCGATACCAAGATCGGAGCGTCCACCATCGCCGCGTGGATGAACGCGTGGGGCGTGGCGCGGACGGCTCTGCTCCAGCGTCAGGGAGATCAGATACTCGCCGCGCAGCGGCAAACGATCCATCAGCAGAACGCGATGCTGCGGAACCAGATGCAGCAGAGCAACCAGCAGCTGGCGGCGCAGCATGACCAGTTCGAGCAGGGACAGGCGATGCGGCAGCAACAGCACGAGGACTTCCTGTCCACGATGCAGCGCGGCACAGACATGTCGATGCGTCAAGCGGCGCAGGTCGCGAACAGCAACCACACGATCGCCGCAGACTGGGTCGACTACTCGCTCGACCAGCAGACGGTGCGGGACCCTACCAGCGGACAAGTCTCGAAGGTCTCGAGCGCCAGCAGCTACACGTGGATCGATGCAAGTGGAAAGACCAGCTTCCAGACGAACGACCCGAACGCGGATCCCAATGGGACCCAACCCGGTACGTGGACCCGCCAGCAGACCGTCCACGGCGACGGAACCCCGTAACACCGGCGCCACGACACCTCTCTTCTCCACTGGGCGGGATTATGCTGACGCTCACCAACGCCGCGCTGTCCGCGACGGTCGCCGCTCTCACGTGCTTGGGCGCCTCCCGCGCCAATAATACCGCGGCGACGGGATCGGGCGATGGCTCGAGCAACTCGGGAGTCGCGTCAGCCGCCGAAGCAGGGTCGCAAGGCGGCATGCAACAGGGAGTCATCCGTGATCCCACGCTCGACATGGACGCTTATACCGTCACCTATCCCGCGAAGTGGCATTTCCAGGGCGTGTTGGTGCAGGGTACACCGTGCTCGGCGATACCGTTTCCGGTGTTCCGCATGTTCAGCCCCGACGGCCTGACGGAGATCGAGCAGCTGCCGCGCCTCGACTGGTATTGGAGTGATGCTCCGAACGCCTCCAAGACCCCGGACGGCTGCTTGCCCTTCAAGCAGGCGATGAGCGCGAAGGATTTCCTGAAATACATCTCCGCCATCCTGAAGGTCGAATACGTCAGCGAGCGAGCAGTCGACCCCGCGGTCCTCGCGAGCGTCGCCAAGACCATGGAGACGTCGAATGCGGCGTTCGCCAAGCAGTCGGCGGCCCGCGGAATACCGCCCGCGGTCGCGACCGATGAACTGGCGGAAGCGATCGTCCGCTACGAGAATGGCTCGTTCCCGATGGAGGGCCTCCTCACCGTCTCTGTCAACTGCTTCCAAACGTCGATGCCGAGCCTCACGCGCACCGGGCAGCCGGGCAAGCGATCGGAGGCTCACACCTGCTCCGCGACCGTCGGCTACATGCACGCGCCCGAGGCCAAATTCAAGGCGGTGGATGCCCAGACCGCCCACGACAGTGCGGCCTATATTCCGCAATGGGTGAGCGCCCACATGGCACAGGTCGACCGCCAGGCGCAGCAGAATCTCGCCGCATTGCGGCAACAGAGCGCGCAGCAGTTGGCCGCTCAACAGCAGAGCTTCGAGCAAGGGCAAGCCATGCGGCAGCGCCAGCACGAGGACTTCATGTCCACGATGCAGCGCGGTACCGACATGTCGATGAACCAAGCCGCCCAGATCGCGAACACCAACCACGCCATCGCGTCAGACTGGACCGACTACTCGCTCGACCAGCAGACGGTCCGCGACCCGAATACCGGACAGCTGTCCAAGGTCTCAAGCACGAGCAGCTTCACGTGGCTTGACGCCAGTGGCAAGACCAGCTTCCAGACGAACGACCCCAACGCCAATCCCAATGGCACGCTGCAAGGGACCTGGACGCGCCAACAGAAAGTCCACGGCGACGGATCCAACTAGACTGGGAATGCATACGGGGTACGTCGCGGCGCGGGATCTCGTTGATCCGGCCGTGTTCCGCGTCAGAAACGCCGATACTTATTCCAGAGGATGCCCATGCTGACGCTCACGAAGGCCGCACTGACCGCAACGGTCGTCGGGCTCACCTGCCTGGGCGCGTCGCGGAGCACCGACTCTGCGGCGACAGGTGCGGAATCGGCCGACGGCAATGCCAGTGTCGCCTCGGTGTCGCAGGGCGGGAAGGCGGCCATCCACGATCCGGTCCTCGACATGGACGCGGAGACGGTCACCTACCCTGCCAGGTGGCACTTCCAGGGCACGCTGCTCCAGGGGACGCCGTGCTTCGGCGCGCCACTGGTGATCTACCGCGCGTTCAGCCCCGACGGTCTGACCGAGATCGAGAAGCTGCCGACTTTCAATTGGTACTGGAGCAACATGCCGAACCCGCCTAAGCCCCCGGAGGGGTGCCTGCCCTTGAAGGAGGCGATGGGCGCGAAGGATTTCCTGAAATATCTCTCCGCCATCCTCAAGGTCGCATACGTGGGCGAGCAGGCCGTCCCTGCCGCGACCCTCGACGCGTTCAACAAGAACGCCGAAGAAACCAATGCGTCCTGGGCCAAGAAATACATTGCGGCCGGCATGACGCCTCCGACCAACACCGGCGAATTGGCGGACGCTATCGTCCGCTACCGGAACGGCACGTTCGCAATGGAGGGCCGACTGGACGCGGACGTCGAGTGCAGCGCCACCCATAGGACGATGAATGTGGTGGTCGCCGGCCGCTTCACGACACAATCGGTGGAGGACCACACCTGCCGCGCGAACATCCGCTACCTGCACGCTCCGGAAGCCCAATTCAAGGCCGTGGAGATGCAGACGGACAACGCGATTACGGAGACGGCCAACACGCAGTGGGTCACGGCCTACATGGCGAAGCAGAACCAGCAGACGCAGCAGGCCATCGCCAACATGCGGCAACAGACCCAGCAACAGATGGCCGCCCAACAGCAGCAATTCGAGCAGGGGCAGGCCATGCGGCAGCGCCAGAACGATGATTTCATCGCCACGATGCAGCGCGGCACCGACGCGTCGATGCAGCAAGCTGCGCAGATCGCGAACAGCAATCACACCATCGCGTCCGACTGGGTCGATTACTCGCTCGACCAGCAGACCGTCCGCGACCCGACCACCGGGCAGACATCGAAGGTCTCGAGCGCGAGCACCTACACGTGGATCGATGCCAGCGGAAAGACCGCATATCAAACGAACGACGCCAACGCCAATCCCAACGGGACCTTCCAGGGCACGTGGACCCGGCAGCAGAAGGTCCATGGCGACGGGTCCAACTAGACCGCTTCCCGGGCAACTGGACGCGCCAGCAGGTGGTCCACGGCGACGGATCTAGCCGGTAGGATGTCGCGCCCCGGAGCGCGAGCGGGGATCACACGATGTCGTGGTGCCGCGCGGACAGGACGATGCGAGAGCGGAATCTTACACTCTGACAGTCGAGGACTATGCTGAGCTTCACGAAGGCCGCAGTGATCGTCGCCACGGTGGCGCTCTCGGGGATGGGTGCATCCCGCGCGAATGACACCGCCGCGACGAGCCGGCGCGCTCCTGGCCGCACCGCCGGCGTCATCACGCCGGTGATCATTCACCCCGCGATGCCGACGCCGCTGGCCACACCGTCGCAAGGCGGCATGCAGCGAGGGATCATCCACGATCCATCTCTCGACATGGATGCGTTCACCGTCCCGTATCCCGCCAAGTGGCACTTCCAGGGCACGATGGTCCCCGGCACTGGATGTTCGGAGATCCCGATGCCGGTCTACCGCGTGTTTAGCCCCGATGGCCTGACCGAGATCGAGCGCCTGCCGCGTTTCGATTGGCGGTGGAACAACATCCCGAACGCCCCCAAGACCCCCGACGGCTGCCTCCCGTTCAAGACCGAGTTGAGCGCGACCGATCTCCTGAAGTATCTCTCCGCCATGCTCAAGGTCGAGTACGTGAGTGAGCAGCCAGTCGCGCCCGCAAAGATCGAGAAGTACAACCAGGCGCTGGCGGCGACGGCGCAGCAGCAAGGGGGCCCCGGCATGAAGCGCTTCCCCGACACCGGCGAATTGGCATCCGCCCTCGTGCGCTACAAGAACGGCTCATTCGTGATGAACGGACTGCTGTATGCACAAGTCCGGTGCATGCACACCCAGATGGGGCCGCAAAACAAGTTGTGGGACATGCACACCTGCTGGGCGAATGTGAAGTACACGCGCACGCCCGAAGCGCAATTCAAGGCCGTGACGAGCCAGGTCACGGACGCGGTCAATGAAGTGATCAACCCGCAGTGGCTGCAAGCGTACATGCAGCGGCAGCAACAGCAGGGGCAGCAGATGCTCACCGACCAGATGCGGCGCAACAATGCGACGATGCAAAATCAGTACAAACAATTTCAACTGGGGCAGGCCGCGCGGCAGCGGATGAATGATGACTTCAACGCCACGATCCAGCGCGGCACGCAGATGTCGATGAACCAGGCGACCCAGATCGCGAACAGCGACCACACGATCTCGTCCGACTACGTGGATTACTCCCTCGATCAGCAGACGGTCCGCGACCCGGTCACCGGTCAGACCTCGAAGGTGTCGAGCACGAGCAGCTATACGTGGCTCGACGGGAGTGGCAAGGTCGCGTACCAGACGAACGACGCCAATGCAGATCCCAACGGCACCTTGAAGGGCACGTGGACGCGCCAGCAAAAGGTCCACGGCGACGGGTCCGACTAACGGCCGAACACGAGACGCTCGCTATCCACGACGTGGCGCGCGCCTCGCGGTCAGCGCGCTAGTACTGCCACGCGGCCGTCGGTTCATTCGGCGGGGCGTGTCGCGCCACCGTCGCCGCCATCTCCCGCACCAGGTCGGCGTCCGACATCGGCTGCCATCCATGTCCCTTGAGCGGCCGGCCGTATTGGACCGTGCCGCCATACGCCGGATCCTTCGTGCCCTTGAGGAAATCCTCCAACAGGTACACGGCGAGGTTGAGGTAGTAGTTATCCATGTCGCCGCAGTACAGGTGGATCTTTCCCGCCAGATCCGGCCCGATCCGCGACCAGTTGCGCTCCAGATACTCGCGGATGTCGTAGTCGTGCTCCCGCCACGATCGCGCGACGTCGGCGTTGATCACGCCGGTCCGGTCATCCCAGATCGGCGCCGGATATCCGTCCTTGTCCGTCGGGCCGAACGTCGCCTCCCAGATCGCGAAGTTCTCTCCGCCGCGCCGCTTGCTCCCGCGCGCGTTGTTGAGTTGGTTCTCCTGACGAAGGAGCACCACCGGCTGGCCATCCGATCGCCGCTCCGACGGCCGATCCTGCGTGATCCACGCGTTCCGCCGGATCAGAAACGCGTTGGTATCACTATAGATGTTCACCTGCTCGTACCGCCGGAAATCCACCGGGTCGGGATAGAACGTCCACGTCCCGCCGAAAAAATCAGGGTGATATACCTGGAGCGCGATCGACTCCCAGCCGCCGGTTGACCCGCCCGTCAGCACGCGCGCATACGGCTTCCGGATCACCCGGTAATGCTCTTCCAAGTACGGGATCAGCTCCTGCATGATGGCGTCGCCGTAGGGGCCGTTGTTCGCGGAGTTCACGGCGTACGAGTCGTCGTAGTATGGCGATGGGTGCAGGATGCGGATCGCGATCATCCGCGGAAAGGAATCGCTCAGCCAGCTCCGCGTGAATTCGCGTCCCGATTCCCGCCCCGTCGTGCGCTCGATGCGGTCGTGGCGGGCCGCGTCGGTCTCGGTCGTCGTGTCATTCGTGTAGCCGAGGGGCGCATGCAGCGTGAAATGCCCTTGCTCCCACACCACTGGGTAGTGGACGTCGGGGTGTTCGTCGTAGCCCTTGGGAAGGAGCACGACGGCGCCGAGGTACATCGGGTGTCCCCACCATTGCGTCAGGATCTTGCTCTGGATGCGGATGCGTTTGACGTACTGATCATCACCGGGGACTTCGACGGGCGGCAACACCCGGGACATCTCGAAGCGGATGTCGAATCCCTTCGCAGGGTCGATGTGCATTCGGCGCACCGTGCTGACGAGCGTCCCCGGCGCTCGATTGAACTGCTGTCCCTCCCACTCATCCATGTGCGCCCAGACCGTGTGGCCGTCGGCGCGGGGGAACTTCGTGTACACGCTCACCATCGCCTGCACGTAGTAGTCGCCCGCCGGGAGCTGCCCGATCGACTGGAAGGGATAGCCGACCGCCTGCGCGTCCACGACGCCGATCTGTCCCGCCGGAAGCTGCGAGACGTCCTGCCCGAAGAACGGGACGCTGACCATCCCACCCGCTTGGAGCCGCGGCTCTGGCGCCGCGTCGCGCGCGAGGAAGACGAACAGCCGCCCCGTCAGCGGCTCGGCTCGGATCGCGCGCGGTACCACGATCTCGAACTTGTTTCCCGGGGCCGGCGGGTCGGACACGTGAGAACTGGGTGCGGTGGCAAGACTCGCGGACAGCGCAATGACAACGGGGAGCATGCGGTCCCTCGGGTGGGAGAACCTACGGAAGCGACAGTAGAATCTAGGGTGCGGGGCGACATGCGTGAACAGCGATCGCGCCACGTCGCGGCGGCCCCGCCCGTGGCTCACACGATTGCGGCGCCTGGACACGCCCCCAGATGCTCGGTCAATTCATGCCGGGTTGGTTCACGCGCGACACGATGGGGAGAGGCCAGGAGGGAACGATGTCCACGTCGAATTTGGTGACCCTGATCGCGATCGTGATCGGGGCCGGGTTTGCGGTCTACATCGGGTGGCCCAAGACCGGGGTATTTGCACTCTACCAGATCGTCGGGGGCGCGGTGATGCTGGTGTCGTTCGGTTTGCTCGTGGTGGCGCGCATTCAGCTCGGCAAGTCGTTCACCGCATCGGCGCGGGCCAGGGCGCTGGTCACGCACGGGCTCTACTCGAAGATCCGCAACCCGATCTACGTCTTCGGCGGCGTGTTCATCGCCGCGGTGTTCGTGTATCTCGGGACGCCGCTGGTGTTGCTCCTCTTCGTGGTGCTGATCCCCCTGCAGATCCAGCGGGCGCGCACGGAGTCGAAGGTGCTCGAACGCGCGTTCGGCGATGAATACCGCGCGTACAAAGCGCGCACCTGGTTCTAACACCGACCCTCGTCGAGCTCACGGGTCGCGTGACCGGCGACGCGGGCTGACTGCCGCGTCCCGGGGACCGGTCTCCTTGCGATGCGCTGCCGTGGCCCCCAAATTGGCTGCCCCAGTCAAGCCAGTGGCTGGCCGGTGGCTGAGCGCGACAGGGCATTTTGGCCAATATTAGCGAATTCTGTTTGGCGAAACATGCGTTTAGGCTCTATCATAGTAGTGACATGATCGCCGCTTGGATCGTGTGGCATCAAATGGAACCAACAACGGCAGATCGTATGCAATGGCCGCGGCACAGAATGAGACTGAGTGCCGTTTTGCCAGTGATCGATTGATGGACGGGTAGCAAGCAGTGGATCAAGAAGTGGAGCAAGCAGTGAATCACTCAGCATGGGCGCACACGCGAGGATGACGAGTCAGCGCCACCGATAACAATCGAACATGACCCCCTTCTCTCGGGCGGAGCACGTAGCAACTACCGAGTCGAGCGAAGGATGCAAAAAACAGTTGTGGCAGAGCCGAGCGAAGCCGACCCTGACTTCAGCGACGAGGCGCAGCGAACGCCAGTCGACTTAGTAAACGGGGAGGTGACGCATCAAGATGTTGAAGACGCTGCACACACTGCTTCAGCAGTCGTTGTCAGGCTGGATCGTTTGGACCTGACCTAGGCGAAGGGGGTCACTTCTTAACTATGCGAGAACCTGTGCCCCGTCACCGCCGGACCGTCGTCTACGTCTCAACGCTGTGTGCCCTCGCGGGCATCTGCATTGCCGCATTGTACCACGCGGCGCCAGGCGTCACGCTCCAGCAAGTCGGTACGATCGCGATCCTGACATCGGTCGCGCTCACGGCGGATGGCCTCACCTACGAGCTCGCCGACTACGCGTCGGGGACGCTCGCGTCGATGCCGTACCTGGCGGCAGTGCTCCTCGTTCCCAGCTGGCTCACCGTAGTCGCCGTCGCGGCGACGAGCGCGTTCACGATCCGCCGCGTCAAAGCCGACCGGTTGATGAAGGGTGCGTTCAACATCGCGCAAGCCACGATCGGGATGGCGCTCGCGGTGGCCACCTACCGCGCGCTCGGCGGCGTTAGTCTCGCCGATGTGCCCTCCCCCACCTTCCTCCACCTCACGCACGTCGCCACCTGGCCGGGACTGGGCGCCGCGCTCGCGCTCCTGCTCTCGAACAGCCTCATGCTCGGCATGGTCGTCTCGCTCCACCAAGGCAAGACCATCCGGCAAGTCTGGTTCAAGGAGCTGCCGCGGATCGGGTTGGGCACGGTGGTGCAGGCCCCGTTGGTCTTCCTGTTCGCGTGGTTGTACGTGGCGGAAGGCCCCATGGCAGCGCTGATCCTGCTGGCCACGATGCTGCTCGTCCGGTGGGGCCAAATGAAGAACGCGCAACTCCAGCGCGTCAACCGCCAACTCCTCGAGCTGATCGTGCGATCGATGGAAGCCCAGAGCCGCTATACCTCGGGGCATTCCCAACGGGTCCAGCGCAACTCGGTGTTCATCGCTCGCGAGATCTTAAAGCTCCCCGAGCGCGACATCGACCAGATCGGCGTCGCGGCGCTGCTGCACGACATCGGCAAGATCGGCGAGAAGTACTCGGTCATCCTCAACAAAGAAGGCAAGCTGACGCCCGACGAGCGACTGGTCATGCAGGAGCATGCGCCGGACGGCGCCGATCTGCTCGCCACGATGGCGACCTTTAGCGAGGTCGTCCCGCTCGTCCGCCACCATCACGAAAATTGGGACGGCAGCGGCTATCCCCATGGTCTCGCGGGCGATCGCATCCCGCTGACGTCGCGCATCATCATGTTCGCGGACACGATCGACGCGATGACCTCGACGCGTCCGTATCGGCGAGCATTGACCGCGGCCGACGTGCGGGCCGAGTTCTTCAAGCTGCGCGGCCGTCAGTTCGATCCGAAGATCGCCGACCTCCTGCTCTCGAGCCCGCGGTGGGAGGAACTGTTCACGGAGACCCCGTTCCGCATCATTCGCGGCAGCCTGGGCACCATCCCGGTACCGGTCGAGACGCCGGAGCGGGTCACGACGACGGGGAGCATCAAGTTCGGCCAGTAGCGAACACCACGGTCCCGACCGAGACGAACGCCCGATCTGCAGCGACAGATCGGGCGTTCGTTGCGTTCTCCGCTCGTGCCGCTTCCGCGGCGTCGTGCCTCCGCCCGTCTCGTCGCCCGCCGACCCTGGTGGTGTAGGCGTGAGTGAATGGGCTCGCCCAAGAATCTGGCCCCCCCCACCCCGCGCCGGCAAGGCCGGACACCACCGACACCGACCCGCGCTGTCAAGACACTGTATCGCGCTCCGGCGTCCGCGGCCGCGAATGTCAAATGCGTCACGCCGGTTGCCAGACGTGGGCCACCGCACCCATGATGACGTCACGATGACGCCCGGACTCGACCGTCCGGGACAGGCAGTGCCTGTGTTCGCTACTCGACACCCTGAGCGGTCATGGCCTCGCTCGTCCGCCTGCGATCGTTGGGTCAGTGCGCACTCGACGTCGGTCCCGTTCGGATCGACCAAGACGCCAAGATGCGCTTTGCGATGTTGTTGTTTCTCGCCATCGAGCGTGGGAAACCGATCCCCAGAAGTGCGCTGGCCGAGCTGCTGTGGCCCGGTGCGACATCACACCACGCTCGCCACTCCCTGCGCCACCTCACCTACGTGTTGCGCACGATGGGCGCACCGATCCGCGATGGGGTCGGCGCGCTGGAGCTCGCGGCGGACTGTGTAGAGCTCGACTACGAGTCTGCGATCGCGGCCGAGACCGTCCCTGACGCGGGCTACCCGGAATTCCTGCCCGGCTATGACCCGCCGTTCTCGGGCGCCTTCTCGGAGTGGGTCGATCGCGAGCGCAGTCGGGTGCACGGCCAATTTCGAATCCGCCTGTTGAAGGACCTGTCGGCGCGGCGCCTGAGCGGACGGTGGAGCGATGTCGAGCAGGCAGCCCGCAACTGTTTGCGCTTCGACCCGCTGAACGAGGAGGCTACGCTGGCGCTGGCGGAGGCGACGGCGCTCAACGGGAGCAAAGCGTCCGCCGTGGCCATCCTCGATCACTTCATCGCGGAATTGAATACCGGCCCGCGCGATATTCGTATCGCCGCCAGCGTATTGCGTAGACGCATTGCGGAGAAGTTGGCGTCGCCGTACTCGGCGTCGGCGGAAGCGTGCTTCGTGGGGCGCGAGGGCACGTTGGCCGCGCTCACGACGCACCTGCGTCGGCTGCATCGATCACACGGATCGACCTTCCTGGTGTGGGGGCCAGCCGGCATCGGCAAGAGCCGTCTCGCGCTCGAAGCCACTCGTGTCGCCACGCTCGAAGGCGTCCGCGTGAGTCGCACGGCCTGCCAATCCACCGATGTGCGGAGGCCGTTGTCGGTGTTCGCGGATCTCGTACCCGGCCTGCTGGACCTTCCCGGCAGCCTCGGATGTTCGCCGTCATCGCGTCAATACCTGACGCGTCTCACGCAGTTGGACGCGCCGTCGCCGGAGCGCGGCGACGCCCTCACGCCCACTCCGAGCGATGCGGCATTCACCCAGGCCCGCATCAGCCAAGCCATTCTCGATTTGATCGATGCGGTGTGCGAGGAGCGGCCGCACCTGCTCGTCGTGGAGAACGTGCAGTGGGCGGATTCGCCGTCCGCCGAGATCCTTCGGGAGCTGGTGGACCGCGGGGAACGGCGAGCCCTGCAACTCATCCTGACATCGCGCCACCTGCCGCCACCCGATACACCCCTCCACGGCTTCATTCAAGGCCTGACGGTGTGCGAGCTGTCGCCGATCACGGATGACGAGTCGCGGCACCTCTTTGCGAGCGTCACGACCGGGTGCGACCGGGTGCCTGACCAGGACATCCTCGATCGCTACGTCGCGCTGGCGGAAGGGAATCCGTTCTTCGTCCGAGAGCTGGCCGCGCACTGGGCGACCACCGGTGCCGTGGACAAGCTGCCGTCCTCGCTCACGGCCGCGATACAGGAGCGACTCGATCAGCTCGAATCGCCCGCCATGCAGGTACTCCAGGTTGCGGCGCTGCTCGGCAAGAACTCGACCTTTGCTCGCGTCGAGCAGATACTTGCCTACCCACAGTTCCAGCTGCTGGGCTGCCTGCAGGCGCTGGACGCGCAGGGACTGCTCTCGACGGTTGGCAGTCAGGTTCGGGTCAAGCACGACCTCCTCGCTGAAACGGCGGTCGCGCGCCTGTCGCCTGCAGCCAAGCGGTTTCTCCACCGGCGGATCGGCATCACGCTCGAGGGCGAGATCGATCTCGAGCAATCGGGCACGCTATGGGAATGTGCGCGCCACCTACAGGAAGCAGGCGAGAAGGCCAAGGCCCTCATCGTGCTGCGACGATGCGCGTGCCAATCGCTCGAGTTGGGGTCGCCAACGTACGCGGTCGAAATATTGGATCACGCCCAACCGTATTGCGAGACCGACGACGAGCGTCTGCAGCTTCGCCGGGAGCTGGTGCTGGCGCTCCGCGCGGCGGGACTCTGGACGCGTATCGTCGATTTGGATCGAACAGTGGCGCCGTTCATTACGACTCGACCGACCACGGCGACCGCCCATGATGATGTCGAGCTGGCCGTGCTCGAGGCCCAATGGGAAACGGAACGCACGATCCCCGCCATCCTCGAGCGTGCACTCGTGTGCCTCCGGGCCCCGACCGCGGCCCCGGGTCATCGCGTGAGAGCGGGCATTTGGGCCCTCATTCTGGCGCACAACATTCCGGACGCCGAAGTGGCCCGCGATGTCTATCGGACGCTCGGGGATGTGACTCGAGGAGCACAGACACCGAACGTCGATCGCCTCACGGCCGATCTGATCTATCACACGGCGTTCGGCGACTTGCGCCGCGGCGCCGACGCTGGCGCCCGCCTCGTCGCGGCGACGCGTCGTGCGGGCGACCAATCGTCACTCAGTCGGGTGATGCGACTCGCGTCGGTTCCCCTGCTGTACCTCGGCCGGTTCGCGGAGGTCCGCGATCTCTTGTCCGAAGGCCTCGAGATGCTGGAGCGTCGGCGCCTGCGGTGGGGCATGTTCATTACGACCGCATCGGTCGTCCGGAGCTATTTCGAGGAAGGGGATCTGCGGTCGGCGAGCCTTTGGTACCAGCGCTTGATCCGGCTCGCGGATTCACCGGATGACCTGGCGCGCATGGGACCCGCGCATCTGCTCGGCGCGAAGATCGCGTTGGTCGAGCATCGGTACGAGGCGCCGGAGGTCGTCAATTTTCCTCCCCTGAGCCGATGGGATACCATTGCGTCGGCCCGGGCCCAGAGCATCGCGACCGGCGTCTGGGCGTTGAGCGCGCTCCGACGAGGTCTCGTCGCCGACCCGTCAGACTTGATTGCGCGGTTGCGGAGTGTGTTCGAGCGAGCGAAATGCGCCGGCAATCAAGACTTCCCGGCCTTTGCGTTGTTCGAGATGATTCGCGCGACGGGCGACGAATTGCTCGCCTCGACGATCCTGCGTCGCTATGTCGATCGGGAGCGACGCGAGCGGTCACCGCTCCCGCCGTTTCTCGCGGTCGCCTACGGGTCGCTCGCGATGGGATGACCTCCCATCGCGCGCGACCTAGGGCCGAACAGTGTTCGCGGAAGGACCGAGAAGCCAAACCCGTGCGGGCCTATTGCCGCCCGTGCGCGATCCACCGATTCGTCGCGTCGAGCGCCGCCAGCACGCTCGCGGTCTCCGCGCTCTCGCGCACCTCGCAGCTGCCCGTCAACATCACGCGCTCGCGCCCGAATTGCGCGGCCACGCCGATGAACACGAACTCGCGATCGAAGGCCTCGATCAGCTTCACGCCGTCCAATGCCAGCGTCCGCTCACCCTGCTCGGCCTGCGCGATCGCCTTGAGCGCTGCACGGGCCGCGAGATCGACCCGAGCGCGCTGTCCCTCGACCCCCTCGGCTTCGCCCGTGTACGAGCTGTCGCCCTTTCGCAGCGTGACCCGGCACAGCACACCGCGGGCGCGCGAGCGACGCACTTCGACGTCCTCGAAATAAATCCGGCGACGACTCAACTCGTCCGGCACGACACCCGCGAGCGCGGAATCCACTTCCCGCACCAACTCACGGAACTCATCCGCGCTCGCCACCCCGCGTCCGAGCTGCGGAGCGCCGTGCGGCGCGGCATGCGGCGGGACATGTGGCTCCGGCGCGGGACTGGCTGGTACGGCCGCTGGCGCGGCCGTCGCTGTCGGCGCGGCCCCCGATCCTCGACCGGGCTCCGAGGATGACGCGACCGAAATCTTCCGGTGGTCGACGCGCATACCGAGATGGGCGATCAGCGCGCTCTCGATGTTCCGGACCGTCTGCTTCGGCGTATATTCGGCCGTCGTCAGCACGTGGATCTCGTCCACGTCGCCGGAGTCCGATGCCACGATCTTGGCCGACATCACGCCCGGCAAGGTGGTCAGCAGCTCTTCCGCCCGACGGATCGGCAAGACACTCCCAGCTATAGGAGTGCCGCCCGACAGAGATGAATAGTTGACTGCAGCGGGCAGAGGATTACCGCCGATGAGGAGGAAAGCGTCGTCCGAATATGTGGAAAAACCCGCCTGGCATCAAGACTTGGGGCCTCACTCAGATACCATTGTGCGAACATCTGGCGTCGCCCCGGTAAGCGAGAGGTCAACGGTCTCAGGCATATCGAGAATGTGATACTCCTGGAGCTTTCTGTACAACGTCCGCTCTCCGATCCCCAACATCTCGGCCGCCTTTCTACGGTTCCCCCGACGCTCCCGCAACGCGGCCTCGATCGCCGCCCGCTCGATCTCCGCCATCGTCATCCCGGGCCGCACCAGCACCACGTTCGGCGGCGGTGGAGCCCCTGGCGCCTCGATTCCCGCCAGGACTCGGCTCCCCCCTCCACCGACCGTCTCCAGGGTGTGGGGCCGCTCCTCCGGGCGAGCATACCCCGCCCCCGCCCCTGCCCCCCCGCCCCCGACCTCCCCGTTCGACAACGCCGGGTATCCCCCTCCACCGACCGCCGCGAGTGGCTCCGTCCGCCGCCGCAGCTCCTCCACCTGCAGCTTGAGCTCCACCAAGCTGCGCACGATGAACTCGATCTCCCGGCCTTCCACGCCGTCCCGACCGCGCACGAGCGGTCCGACGTGCACCGGTAGGAACCGTGCGCCCGCATCCCTGATCTCTCGCGGGATGTCGGCGGGCCCAATCTCATGGCCCGGGGACAGCACCACCATGCTCTCCACCAGATTTCGCAACTCTCGGACATTTCCCGGCCACGGATACTCCACCAACATCTGCAACGCCTCGCCGGAAATGCCGTGGAACGGCCGGTCGTGCTGCGCGGAAAACTCCTGGATGAATCGCCGCACCAGGATCGGGATATCCGCTCTCCGCTCCCGGAGCGGCGGGAGATAGATGCTCAGCACGTTCAGCCGATAGTACAGATCCGGGCGAAACGTCCCCTCCTCCACCTGCTGCCGCAGCGGACGATTCGTGGCCGTGATCACACGGACGTCCACTCGGATCGCCTGCGTCCCACCCACGCGCGTGACTTCTCGCTCCTCCAGCACCCGGAGCAGCTTGACCTGCGTCGCGGGCGGGATGTCGCCGATCTCGTCGAGAAAGAGCGTCCCGGTATCCGCCAGCTCGAACCGTCCGATCCGCCGCTCCGCGGCGCCCGTGAACGCGCCCTTCTCGTGTCCGAACAACTCGCTCTCGAGCAGTGTCTCGGGCAATGCGCCGACGTTCACCGCGATGAACGGCCGCCCGCGCCGCGGTCCCAGCCGATGCATCGCGCGCGCGACAAGCTCTTTGCCGGTTCCGCTTTCTCCCTCGACCAACACGGTGCTCGACACCGGCGCCATCTGCTCGACTTTGACCAGCACTTCGCGGATCGCTTCGGACTCGCCGTACAAACCCGTGTCCCGCGCCAGCGCCTGGCGATCCGCCAACCGCCGTACGCCGGCCGCGACTTCTTCGGGTACGATCGGCTTGATGTACACCTCGCTGTAGCCAAGGCCCCGGAGTCGCTCCACCATCCCTTCTTCGCCGATGTCGGACAGGCCGACGATCGCCGCGCCTGCCCACAGCTGCTCCCGCACGAGCGCCAAGTTCTGCTGGTCGAGGAGCGTGCCCGTCATCACGACGACGTCCGGATGCACCCGTGCCAACGTGCCGCGCACGTCGTCGAGTGGCGACACGACCTCGGTGTCCACGCCTGAGCGCTCGAGCAACGCGTTCACCCGCACAGCGGGCTCCACGTCGGTCAGCATCACGACGACCTTCATCGGGCGCCCTCGATGCCCGGCGCCGATGCGCCGGATGACCTGCGGGCTCCGGAATGATCGGTTGCCACGTCGCGGAGGATATCCACGCCGTGCGCGATGATGGGATCGATCGCGGCGAGCGCATCGCGCACGCCGCTCGTGGAGCCCGGGAGGTTGATGACGAGCGTGCGGTGTCGCACGCCCGCGATCCCTCGCGCGAGCGCCGCACGCGGGAACGATGTCACGCAGAGTGTCCGGATGCGCTCGGCGATGCCCGGTGCCTCGCGATCGAGCACCGCGCGCGTGGCCTCGGGGGTGACATCTCGCGGGGAGAGCCCGGTCCCGCCGGTCGTGAGAACGAGATCGGCGACGTCCCCGTCGCACCAGGCCACGAGCCGAGCCACGATCGCGGACGTGTCGTCCGCCACGACCAGCCGCTCCGTCACCGTGTCACCCCGCGCCACTGCCCAGGCCGCGATCGCGTCCCCCGAGCTGTCTACCCGTTGGCCTCGAGCCCCAGCATCTGATACCGTCAATACCGCGATCCGCATCGTACTCACAATATGGCGGTTGACCGCCGTATTGGCAGGGNNCGTTGCGGCTAGGTCACAGGTATGAGCCACCCGAGGGCATCGGGTGGAGAGGTCGCCGCGGGCATGGCTCGCAGAGGAGTTGCTGGACGGGCTGACACCGGGCGATCTGCCGGTCTCAGCGTGACTCACGCCTCAACTCACGGCGCGACCCACACCTCGATCAGATTCGCGGGGTTACCCGGATCTTTGGGAAGGAGCGTGGACCCGGGGGGCAGCTTGGTGTGTGCCTCGGCAACGGTGTTGGCATACATGGCCGCTGGGGACGTGACGACCCGATTCGCGCCCGCCACCGATTCACGGATGACGTAGCTCGACGGATGATCTCGCGGGTGGTCGTAGATCGACCAGATGCTCGACTCATGGTCCTTGTCTCGTGGAACGGCCTTCATCGCTTCTTGCCAGGTCGGGACCTCGAGGGAGCGGTCGGGCGTATAGCTGCGGATATTGCCGTCCATGCTCTGGCGCCAATGCACTCCGTTGGGTGCCACTGAATCAGCGGGTGCGGGCCCCGCGCGGGGAGTTGGCGACTGGGCCGCCGCCCCGACCGCCATGAGCGACAAGGCACATACAAGACGAAATCGCATCGCGCTGAACCTCTGAAGGTTGGCTGTATGCTACGGCTCAGGTCTCGCGGACGACGCCCCGCTCTCGACATCCACCACCCACGGCGCGGATGGGCAGGAGTGCACTCACTCCTCGGTTCCGTAATAGCCAGCGATCGCCCAGCGGACGATCTCGCGCGCGATCGGCTTCGGCGACGAGAAGTCTCCGGCTAGAGTCACGTGTCCCAGCGCCTGGTGCACGCAGGTCACGATGTGCTCAGGCGCCACACCACGGCGCCGCAGATATGCCCCGAACGCCCGCATCTCCTCCCGGCAGCGATCACGATCCTGGTCGGCGTCATCAAGCAACCGATCGTACTCGGCCACGACTTGTCGATAGTCCGCGCCCGTCGCACTGGAGACATCGAGTCGCAGCGAGGCCGTGTGCATGGCCGCTTGGCTCTCGACCGCCGATTCGACAGCCTGGGGAAGTTGGCTGGGCGTCGGGGGACAATGATCAGTCCCGGATGACGGGGCACTCTGCGGGGTAGGTGGCATCTCGAGTCCTCGGGAGGTGGGCAAGGGGTGCTGACATAAAAAACACGCGCCGTCGGTCCCACGCCAGGCATCAACGAAAATTCGTAGCGTCGAGAAAGTCTATCACGACGTGAGTGCCTCGCGCGTCATTGGTTTGCTCCCTCGCCGAGGCCCGCGTAGCGCTCGAGAGTTGGCGAGAGGACTACAACAATCACCGGCCCCACACCAGTTTGGGGCTGCACCCCCCGGCGAGATATTGGAGCGCCGGAGGTCATTACCTCGATGCCTACGCTGAGAACTGACGCGTCAACCCGGACTCATTTTCGGGGACCCAGGCCCCACACGGAATCCAAACCCGCAATGAGTTGCGTAGCCGTGACTTGACGGATCTACACCCGTCTCAATCTTGGACGCAGTAGACCGCCCGACTCCATTCGCACGACGCACCATGCTCGGGACCCGCGAAACGACCGACACGCTGATTGGCTCCGGCGCCACGAGCGGTGGCCGCACCAACCTCCTACGACGACCCTCACGGGCCGCACTCACGGCCGCCGTCGCCGTGGCGCTCGTCGCACATGCCTCCCGTGCTGGCGCGCAGCAGCTGCTCGCGACCCGGCTCGAGGAAGACAACGCCCAGCTCGCGTACTGGCTCCCCGCGCCGCAGCGTCCCGACGACGAGTTCACGAACGGGACCCGCGTGTCGCTCTCGTTCTCCGGCGCGCGGCTTTGGTCGCTCCTCCTCGGGCCGCACGCTCCGCGCTGTGGGACGACCATCCCCGAGACCACCATCGCTGCCCCGTCCGCGCGCTGCCTCACTTCGGATTTTACGCTCGCCCAGGAGATGTACACGCCAGCGGATTGGCACGTGCACTCCGATCCGGTCCCCGGCCAACGTCCCTATGCTGGCCAACTCACGCTCACCGGGACCGCCAACGCCGCCACCCCTCGCGAGAATTCGGCGCTGACGCTGCAGCTCGGGGTCGCCGGCCCCCCGTCGCTCGCCAGCGATGTGCAGGAAGCGTGGCACCGATTGATCGGCTATTACCCGCCGCTCGGGTGGAACCATCAGATCGGAACCGCGCCCGCGTTCCGACTCGGCGCCACCGAGTCCCGTCTCCTCGTGGGCGCGACGATCCACGGCGTCCCGGTCGTCTCGTTGATCCCCCGCGCCTCGGTCTCCGCCGGCAACATCCTCACCGGTGCCACCGCCGCGCTCGAGGCCCGCGTCGGCTACGGCGCGGGCGCGCCATGGACCGGCGGCACCGCCGGCCGTAGCCCAAAATTTCAGATCTACGGCATCGCGGCCGCGCGCGCTGACTGGGTGTGGACCGAGCTCGTTCTCGACCGCGCGTCCACTGACCCCGCCTACACCGTATCCAAGATCCCCTGGGTCGGCCAATACGAGTTCGGAGGCGGCATGCGCCTCTTCTTCCTCGAAGCCGAGTACCGCGCCGTCACCCGG
The DNA here is from genome assembly GCA_003152485.1 of Gemmatimonadota bacterium. Lineage (GTDB taxonomy): Bacteria > Gemmatimonadota > Gemmatimonadetes > Gemmatimonadales > Gemmatimonadaceae > Palsa-1248. Next base: position 87,847 of record PMAE01000057.1, read on the forward strand.
ACGAGGGAGTATCAAAGTGGGCCCGCGATCGAGCCCTATGCGGTGATGTCGGTGGGGATCAGGCGGGGGTGGTGAAGAGGGGAAGAGCAACAGAAAGAGCGAGAGTAGAAAGTAGAGAGTAGACAACAAACACCGAGGGCCGGCTCGCTGACACTAGAGCCGGCCCTCGGTGCTTTTGTCTACTTTCTACTTTCTACTTTCTACTCTCGTTTACGGCGTTAACGCCGAGTACAATGCCGCCACATTGAAATGGATCGGATCGCTCTCGTAATAGTTGTTGATCGAGAAGCGGCCGGTCGTGGGGAAGTACGGCAACGGATTGACGATCGCGCAGTTGTCGTAGTTGTACCGCTTCGCGTAGCCGTAGCCCGTGGTGGTACCGTTACCGCCGTTGATGCCCTGGCGCGTGTTCTGGATGATGCTGCCCTGCACGTGGATGCACCCTCGGGCGTAGTTCTGCCCGGTGCACGGCTGCTCCAGTTTGACCAGTGTGATGCCTGGGTCCGCGACCAACCCCTCGGCTCCCCACGACTTGAGAGCCATGACCGTGGACTCGACCCAGAGATCGCTCGAGCCGTTCCGCATCTGCGTGCGGATCGAACTATCGCCAGCCGGCACGTTGACGCCGTTGTCCATCGCGAGGATGTCCACACCCGCCACGATCCCCATCAGGTGCTCGCAGGTCGTGTCCGCATCATTGGTCAACCGGAGGTTGTCCACGATGCCGACGCTCCCGTCCGAATACACCGTGATGTGACCGTTGACCGTGCCACTCACCGCTACGCTGCCGTGCACCGCGAGCACGCCACGGAACGGCTTGTTGTAGGTCGTGTCGATCGGAAAGAGATACGCCCAGTCGGGGTGCGTGGCCTTGAACGCGGCCGTGAATGCGCCCGGCGTCGCGCCCGGCCAGGGCAGCCAATGCCCCATGCGGCTCGGATGCGATGGGTCGCTGACGTCGCCACCGGTGAAGGTGGTGTCCGTGCCACCGCGGCGGCCATAGGTCCAGTTTTGCGCGCTCCATTTCGCGCCCACGCGCATCGGCGCGGCGGCGGTGCTGTCGCGTTCCGACGGCGCCAGGTTGGGATCGCCGCCCGCGAAGCAGCGCGGGGGGTTGGAGGTGCTCCCGTTTCGAGCAGGGTTCTTCGCCATGCCGACGACCGAGATGGTGTCGTCCGGCTTGTAGGTGCCGACGACCGTCGTCTCATTGATGTTCTGCGTCCGCATCAAAGCCGGCACGGTGGCATCCGTCGCGTCAAACACGATCGCGTTGTACCACGCCGTCTTGTGGACCGCGATCGGGAAGAACTCCCACTCGAGGTTACCGTTGTCGTCGCGCACGTAGCGATACTCGCCACAGTTGTTGGCGTCGTGCCCGCGAGTAATGCCGGACCGCAAGTAGCCGACGCCGACCGAATCGCGCTGGGCGACGGTCCACGTCCCCACCGGCGCCGGCATGAATGCCTTGGCGAGATCCACCTGGTAGAACTTCACGTACCCGGAGCCCGGACTGGTGCTGTCCGGATTGCCGTTCACGGTGTAGGCGTCGAATTCGATGCGCGACAGCACGCTGGCGGTCGAGTCCGTGGCCACGTTGGGAGTGAAGAACTCCGTGTGGGCGCCCGCGGCGATCGAGAAGAGTGTATTCAGCTTCGCCGTGCTCGGGAGCGTCAACGGCTTCGCGACTTTGGTCCAGCCATCGTAGAGGGTATCGATCGGCGGATCACCGTTATTGAACGACTGCGGTGTCCACACGGAGTCCATGAAGTCCGCCTTCTGCGGCGCGCCACAGGTGCTGATCACGTCGTCCGAGAACACCGGTCCGTTGAGCCGGTCATTCGACCCGAAGCAGATTCCGTTCTCGTTCTCCGAGAAATAGGCGAATCGCGCGAAGCTCTCCTGATTTAACTCCACGCGGCGCACGAACTGCCGGTGACGCAACGTGTCTTTCGCCACCGCGACCACGGTCACGAAGCGACCCTGTTGCTTGGTCGCCGATCCCGTAGGCCCGGCGTACAGATCGAAGACGACGTTCGGGACGAGCGTGCCATCGGCCGCGGTCAGCGTCGCGTTGCTCGCGATCTGTACGTACCCGGTGGACGGGAGCGCGAACGGGTTGTTGTTCAAGTCGCTGATACCGTCCTGCAGCGCGGCCTGTCCGGCATACAGGAGGTCGCGTTCCTGGTCGTGATAGTTCGTGACGAGCTGGCCACCCGACGTGAGCAGCACCGCGGATCCGGCCAGCGCGGCCAGCGCGACGGTGACGATGAGCACGAGAAAGACCGCCGACCCGGACCGCGCGCCCGGCGCCGACGTGCGGCAGCCAACTGGCGAGCACCGTTGCTTGGTCATGGTTCGCTCCGTGGGAGTCCGCCCGTCACCCGCCGAGCGTTCGCGCCGTGTGGGACAGACGGCGTCCATCTGCAGAGGGGGACGCACGGTCATGGACTCGGGGAGACCGTACCGCCGGCCACCGTGAGTGCCGAAAGCGACGGCGTGCAATCGCGTGAGACGATGCCGTACGCGTACGTCTGCCCCAGTGGTACGGCCTTGTCTTCCCAGGCGTACGTCGGCGTGCCATCCGCCGGCGAGGTATAGATCGGTGTGTTCCAGCTGCCGGCGGCGCCGATGCGGCGATACAGGGAGTAGCTCTTCACATCGCGCTTGCCTCCGATCTCGTCGGTCGATGCGGGCCACGTGAGTCCGATGCTGTCACCGGATGGCCATGCAGTCGGCGTGATCGATACGGGCGCCGCGGGCGGGCTGGCGCACGCCTGCAGGTGCGAGAGCCCCGCGTTGAGCAGCGGGACGTTCTCGTTCGCCGAGCGGTGCACGTCGCCCTCGATGGGATCGGTGTACACGGCCTCGAGCTGGACCCGCACTTCGGAGATCTTGGCCAGCATCGTGTCCGGTCCGACCGATCCCTCTTGGAAGTACAGGGGGAGAGTCGGCGCGATGACTTCGACGCGGGAGTTGACCGCGGCACCGGGGATGAAGAATCGGAACCCCGGGACACCACCCGGGAAGATCAGGCCGCGCGCGAGCAGCGACGGCGGCGCGCTGTTGACGCGGCGGAGCAGCAGGTAGTCGTCGGTCCGTGCGGTCGTCGAGTCGAGCGTGAAGTAGTACGTGATCGTCTCGGCGTTGCTCAGCAATCCCGTTGCCTGCACGTAGGTGCTGTCGGGATAGGAGATGGCGCCATAGGGGTACGCGATCTTGTTCGCCGGGGTCAGCGCGAGGGCCAGCGAATCGGGGACGCTGGGGTCGAAATAGCTGGCCGCCGTGACGCTCGCCGTATCGCTCGTCACGAGGTCGGCGTTGAACGAAATCGCGTACGGGTGGGCCTCGATGATCATCGGTTGCCGGAGCCCGAGTCCGACCCCGGCGACGCGTAGGTCGTGGGAGATCGCGTCCATCGCGAAGCTCACGTTCTGCTGTGCGTCGAGCCGGCCGGCGGTCACCATCACCGCGCGGGTCTCCTTGACGAGAAACGTCACGGCCGCCGCGCCGACGATCGACAGCAACGTCAGCGCGATGATGATCTCGATCAGCGTGAAGCCAAGCCGAGCGCCCGGGCCAACCGGCCGATGGAAGCGTGTCGGACGCGGTGGCGACAGGCGCACGCCCGAGTCACTGCTCGGACGCGGGCCCCGGAGGGCCGCCGGCCGAAGATCCAGACTGCAAATGGGCTGCGATTGGGTGCGCATGGTCAGAGAGGAATCAACGGTCGCCTAGAACGCCGCGATAATGACGGTCTTCCGCACCGGATTGGTGACCGTCGGCAGCGTCACCTGTACCGTGACAGTGCGGTAGTCCAGCGTATCGGTCGGGCCACCGCCGATGTGTTGCACGATCGTCTGGCGCGTGTAGACGGTGGAATCGATCGTGATGTTCTCCGTCGCCGCCATGGTGTCGAGCGACACGTACGTCGGCGCGTGCTCGGCCGAGTCGACTCGGTCGGTCGCGAGATCGAGCCCCCGCTGCTGCAGCGCGGCGACTTTGGTAGCGTGCGCAAAATGGGCCATGAAGTCACCCAGCCCGATGAGCGCGGTGCCCAGGATGACGACCGCGATCATCGTCTCGATGAGCGTCATCCCGCGCCGCATCCCGCGTTGGATGTGCACGGTCAGAACCCGGCGAGGACCCATGCCCCCGCCTGATCTTTGTACCAGTCCGCACGTCCGGTGGCCTGCGTCACGTTGATGCCGCGGTAGTCATCCACGAGCTGCCGCTTCGAGGTCACGTAGAGTTGCGCGTCGCTGCTGGCCGCGCCATCGCACCGAAACACGAACCCCGGGAGCGACGTGCCATTCACCGTGAGGGTGATCAGCGTGCTGCCGGTGAGTGGGTTACTGGGGATCGGTGCGCCGGCCCACGTGGCGCCGCCCGGCGGCACCGCGAAGATGACGCCGTCTTGCAGCGGGACCCCGACGATGTGCTCCCCGGGATCGACCGCCAGGTTGTTGTTGGCGTCTTCGATGACCCACATTTCCCCGTTCGGCACATCGACCGCGATCAGCATGTTGTGTTGCGAGGCGACCGCAAAGCTCTGCGCCCGCTGCATGGCCGCGCGTACTGCCCGCGCGCCCGAGTCCACCCGGTACGCCGTGTAGTTGACCTTGGGGAGCGCCGTCGCGGTGATGACCGTGATGAGCGCGATCACGATCATCATCTCGATCAACGTCATGGCGCGATAGTTTCGCATGAAGCCTTGCCGTCGTGCGTGGACTGCGCCCGACCGCGGCGGATGCCGCGATGCTGCAGTTCCCGGGAGCGTATGGGGACCAACCTAGGACGCAGCGGACTCAACCACTGTCACGCGCATGGACCCATTCATCACTATATCCCATGAGTCGCAGCTGATGTGACGCGTCCCGGAACTACACGGTGGTTACCCCAGAAGACGGCTGTAACTTGTTGACGTCACAAGCCTTACGGCCGCGCCTGAACCGCTCGATTTGGGCGCCCTGGTGACACCCGTCACGCAGCGGGCTACACCTGGGTCACAGGGCCAGGACCGTAGTGTCAGCCACCAATCTTCGTCAGCTCCGCCTCGACCTCGGCCGCATGCCCCTCGGGCTTGACCTTGGGATACACCTTCGCCACCGACCCCTTCTTGTCGATCACGAATGTCGCCCGCTGGACGCCCCAATACTTCTTGCCGTACATCGATTTCTCCACCCACACGCCATACGACTCGGCGATCGCGTGATTGGTGTCCGCGAGCAAGGTGAAGGGCAGCTCGAACTTCTTCTTGAATTTCTGGTGCGAGACCACGCTGTCCGGGCTGACGCCAAGGATCACGGCGTTGGATTTCGAGAAGCGCGGGAAGGCGTCGCGCAGCTCACACGCTTCGACGGTACACCCGGGCGTATCGTCCTTCGGATAGAAATACAGCACCACGTTCCGGCCCCGCAGCGCCGAGAGCCGAAGCGCTGTCCCTTCATCCGTCATGACGGTGAAGTCCGGGGCGGCAGTATGCTCAGTGATCACGGGAGATACACATTGATTGGTGGTTAGTCGTTAGCGGTTAGTGGTTGGCCGACCCCATGAGGACGGCCATCAACGCTTTCTGCACGTGCAGGCGGTTCTCGGCTTCGTCCCACACGCGGCTCTGCGGCCCATCGATCACCGACGCGGCGACTTCTTCGCCGCGGTGCGCGGGCAGGCAGTGGAGGAAGATCGCGTCACGCGTGGCGCGCGCCATCAGCGAGGCCCCGACGCTGTAGCCCGCGAAGGCGCGGGCTCGCACCTGCTGCTCCTCCTCCTGCCCCATGGATGCCCACACGTCAGTGGTCACGACGTGCGCGTCGGTCGCCGCGTCCATCGGGTCGCGCACCACTCGCACGGGCGCTGATCCCTCGCGTTGCGCCCGTTGCAGGATCGCGGGATCCGGGTCGTAGCCCTCGGGACACGCCAGCGTCAGCTCGAAGCCCAGGCGATACGCGGCATTGATCCACGAGTTGGCCATGTTGTTGCCGTCGCCGATCCACGCGACCTTCTTGCCCTCCCACGTCCCGAACTGCTGCACCATGGTCAGCACATCGGCCATGACCTGGCACGGGTGGAGCAGGTCGGTCAGCCCGTTGATCACCGGCACGGTCGCGGAGCGCGCCAGCTCCTCGACATCGGCCTGCGCAAAGGTCCGGATCATGATCCCGTCCACGTACCGGGAGAGGACCCGGGCCGTGTCGGCGATCGGCTCGCCGCGTCCAAGCTGGATGTCGCGCGGCGACAGGAACAGCGCATGACCGCCGAGCTGCCAGGTCCCGACCTCGAACGACACCCGCGTCCGCGTCGACGCCTTCATGAAGATCATCGCCAGCGACTTTCCGGCGAGTGGCTGCTCAGCGTATTCCCCACGCCGCATCCGCTCCGCGAGGTCGAACACCCCACTGAGCTCGGCACGCGTGAAATCCGGGATCGACAGGAAGTGGCGGGACATCCGCTAGAGAATGTACCGCCGCAGATCCTCGTCTTCCACTACCGCGCGGAGCCGCTCCGTCACCAGTGCGGCGTCAACCACGATCGGCGCCGTGCCGCGGTCGGGGAGGTCGTAGAGCACGTCCTCGAGCAACGTGGTCATGACTGTGTGGAGCCGCCGGGCCCCGATGTTTTCCATGCGCTGATTGACCTGCGCGGCCGTGCGCGCCACTTCCGCGATCCCGTCCGCCGTGAACGTCAGCGTCGCGCCCTCCGCCTCCACCAACGCCGCGTACTGCTTGGTCAGCGCGTTTTCCGGTTCCGTCATGATCCGGACAAAATCCTCTTCCGTCAGCGGCTTGAGCTCCACGCGAATCGGGAACCGGCCCTGCAGCTCGGGAATCAGGTCGCTTGGCTTCGAGACATGGAACGCCCCAGCCGCGATGAACAGCACGTGATCGGTTTTCACCATGCCGTACTTCGTCTGCACATTCGACCCCTCGACGATCGGCAGCAAGTCGCGCTGGACTCCCTCGCGCGAGACGTCGGGCCCGCCACCGCCCGTCGGTCCGCGCTCGCCCGCGATCTTGTCGATCTCATCGAGGAAGATGATCCCCAGCTTCTCCACCCGTTCCAACGCATCGCCCGTCACGTCCTCATGATCTATCAATTTGTCGAGCTCCTGCTCCATCAAGATGCGCCGTGCTTCGGAGACTTTGACCGCGCGCTTCTTTTTGCGCTTGGGACTCATCTCCTGCAGCATCTCCATGAAGTTCTCCATCCCCTCCGGTGCGCCCTGCGGTAACATGACGTCCCACATCTGGGGCCCCGAATGGGTGACCTCGACTTCGACATCCCGCCCGTCGAGCTGGCCGTCGAGCAGGAGCTGCTTGAGCTTGGCCCGAGTGCGCTGGTATCTGGCCGCGTCAGCCGACTCGGCCTCTCCGCCACTCCCCGCTCCCGCATCACGCTCCGTCGCACTCGCCTCCGCGCCGCCGACCGACACATCTCCGCGCGGCGAGACGACGAACACCGAACCGCTGCCCGCGGTCGCCGTATGCGCGGCCGCATGCGGCGACGGATGGGTCGTCGCNNGCGGCGTTGCCGCTCGCCGGCGCGGCACCATTCGGCTTGGCATCGACGGGGACCGGCAGCAGCAGATCGAGCAGCCGCTCGTCTACCCGTTCGTTGGCCAGATCCTCGACTTCGGACTCCCGCTCCGTCCGCACCATATCGATGGCACTCTCGACCAAGTCGCGCACCATCCCTTCCACATCACGGCCGACGTATCCCACTTCGGTGAACTTCGACGCCTCGACTTTGATGAACGGCGCGCCCGAGAGTTTCGCCAGCCGGCGCGCGATCTCCGTCTTACCCACGCCGGTCGGGCCGATGAGGATGATGTTGTTGGGCGAGATCTCTTCGCGGATCGAATCGGGGGCCCGCTGCCGCCGCCACCGATTACGGAGCGCGATCGCGACCGATTTCTTGGCCTCGCTCTGTCCCACGATGTAGCGATTCAACTCCGCCACGATCTGACGCGGTGTCAGATCGGCGAGCTTCTGTAACGCCTGCTGGGTGTGTTTAGAGGACATTGCCTGTCACGCCGTAGGCTCCAGCACCGTGATATTGTCGTTCGTGTAGATACAGATCTGACCGGCGATACCGAGGCTCTTTCGCACGATCTCGGCCGGCGTGAGGGCCGTGTTCTCGCGTAACGCGCGCGCGGCGGCGAGGGCATACGCACCACCGGATCCGATGGCGAGGATGCCGTCGTCAGGCTCGATGATGTCGCCGGTTCCTGAGATGACGAAGCCGTGGGTGCGGTCCACCACCGCCAAGAGCGCCTCGAGCCGCCGGAGGACCCGATCGCTTCGCCAATCCTTGGCCAGCTCGACCGCGGCCTTTGGCATGTTGCCCGGGAACCGCTCGAGCTTCTCCTCGAACTTTTCGAAGAGGGTAAACGCGTCGGCCGCCGCACCCGCAAACCCCGCCAGCAGCTTTCCGCCGCGGAGCGTCCGCACTTTTTGCGCGTTCGATTTCATGACCGTATCGCCGACCGTCACCTGTCCATCACCGCCGAGCGCGACCTGACCGTCCCGCCGCACCGCAAGGATGGTCGTCGCGTAAAACGTCGCCGGACTGCCATGTGGACCCATGCCCGAAAGCTAATCACCGCCCACTCGGCCCCCCGACGGTCCCAGGATGTCGTAGCGGCGTCGTAGCGGCGTCGTCCTCCGGGCCCCCGGTAAGCCCGGCCGCCTAACCCGGGACGCCGCCCGTGCCCGCGACTCCCACCGCGGCCTCGCTCGTTGCACGCGCCACCACGTCGTCGAGCACGGCCAGCACGGGCGCAGCGGCCAACGACTGCAGCGTCGGACCCGGGGTCGAGACCACCCGGCCGTCGGTGCCATACGGGCCGTAGAGCGCGCCCCGACCGCGAGGGAACATTACCACCGCCGGTTTGTCATACGCCGACGCGACATGCGTCACGGACGTATCAGCCGTGAAGACGATGTCCGCCGTCGCGACCACCGCCATCATGTCGCGCATGCTCGGCGTCCGCGCGACCGGTACGTCGCCGCCGCGTCCGATCTGCTCCATGCGCGCGACATCGTGCGGTGACCCGATGAGCAGGAGCTGGACCTCCGGGAACCGCTCGTGCATCCGCGCGAGCGCGGCAATGAATCGGTCGGCCGGCCAATACCGCGTCTGGTCACCGGCCGACACGTTGACCACGAGACGCCACGCCGCGTGTCGATCCGACGGACTCGATCGACCACCCATCCCAACCGCCGCTGCGTTCCATTGCGACTCTCCCGCGGCAAGCTCGGTGTCGCTCAGGTAGAGTCGTGGCCGCCAGAGGCCCCATCCGCCGACCGGCGCATCAAGACTGGTCGCCGCGACCGCCCCGCTGGCCCGCCCCACGCCACGTCGCACGTCCGCCGCCCCGGTATCGGCAGTGTCGATGGTTTCGGTCGCTGCGCGGGCGTGCGGATCGATGCCGAACGCCGAGAGCAGTCCCGCCGAGTGATCGACGTAGTGCACGGCGTGCCGCGCGCGTGGGACGGGGAGTGTCAGCGCGAACTCACTGCCGCGCCCGGCCACGCCGATCCGGTGTCGCGCCCCACTCAGCAACATGAGGATCGCCGTGGTCAACGATGGCGAGAGCACCATGGCATCGAGGACTGCATCGTACCGCATGCGGCGGATCGTCCGCAACGTCCGGAAATACGTCCACGGCCGCTGCTTGTCGAAGATCAGCACACGGCCGACATGCGGGTTCCCATCCAACACGGCGGCGTTGGCCGGCGATGCCAACACATCAACGGTGACCGATGCGTGGGTGCGGGCGATGGCTTCGATGATGCCGGTGGCGAGGATCATGTCACCGATGCGGTCGTATCGGAGGTAGAGCACGCGGTGCGCGCGCGCGTCCCAGTCCGGCGGCGCACGCGGCGCAGGCGCGGGGAGTACCGCGGCGAGTACGCGGATGGCGGCCGTCTTGAGCCCGCGCTCCATGCCTTTGAAGCGCTGCAACCGCCGCCCGAGTTGACCCGCGCTCGCCATCACGGACGGCAACCGAGCCGGAGTCTCCCCGGCGCTATTGATCGCCCGTGGACCGCGCCCCCTTCGGTCTCCCGCCACACTACTCGCCACACTACTCGCCACACTACTCGCCACACTGCTCGCATGATGCCCTCCCCCCAGCTACATCGCCCGGGGATGCGCCTTGCGGTACACCTGCTTGAGCCGCTCCACACTGGTGTGCGTGTAGATCTGCGTGGTCCCGACCGACGCGTGTCCCAACAGCTCCTGGACTGCGCGCAGGTCGGCGCCGGCGTCGAGCAGGTGCGTCGCAAAACTGTGGCGGAGCGAGTGCACGCTGAGTCCGGCATTCTCGCTGACTCGCGCCAGCAGTCGGGTGACGATGGTCTGCACGCCGCGGACGCTGAGGCGCCGGGCCCGGAGATTGAGGAACACCGCGAGTCGGTCGGCTCCTGGGCCGACGGAACGCACCAACGTGTCTCGCTGGGCATCGTATGCGCGCAACGCACGCGTGGCCTGGTCGCCGACCGGCACGATGCGCTCTTTGCGGCCCTTGCCACGCACCTTCGCCATCTGTGTGAGAAGGTCGAGGTCTGCGCGATTCATTCCGCGGAGCTCGGACAGCCGAATTCCCGTCGAATAGAAGAGTTCGAGAATCGCCAGGTTACGCACGTCCACGAAGCGTCCGCTCGCCGCCGCCGTTTCCGCCGCCGCGAACAGGCGGTCGGCCTGTGCACGGTCCAGGTAAGTGGGCAAGTGCTGCTCTCGGCGCGGGGTGCCCACAGCGCGGGCCGGGTTGGCGTCAACGACATCGGTGAGGTGCAGGAAGCGGTAGAGGCTCCGCACGGTGGAGAGCGCCCGTGCGATCGAGCGTTTGCCGATGCCCCGCCGGGTGAGGTAGGCCAGGAATCCGCGCACCGCCAGCCGATCCACACCTTGCCACGTCCAGTCGCCGCCGCCGTAGTAGCCAGCCAGGTAGCGGGTAAACTCGCTCAGATCGCGGCCGTACGCGCGCACCGTGTGCGGCGAAACGTCGCGCTCTTTCTCCAGGTGCATGAGGAACTCGCCGACCGCGTCGCCCCCGCCGGCAATGGCCGGCTCCGACGCGGCGTGCGCGACCGATGCGGGAAGCACACCCATCACGTCGTGCTCCCCGCCCCGCTGACGACGTGGCCGACACCCTCCGCCCCACCCATGCCGTCGCGCCACGCGGCGATGTCGCGGAGTGAGCGCTCGGCGTACGACTCCCGTTTTCGCCGCTTGTCGCGGATTGGCACCGTGAGCTCGTCCAAGAGGCCGAAGTTGGCGTTCATCGGTTGGAAATGCAGGGGATCCGCCTCTCGCAGGTATCGGTAGAGCGCGCCAAGCATCGTCGTCGGCGGCGGGATCACCGGCGACGCCCCCTCCAGCATACGCGCCAAATTGATTCCCGCCAACAGTCCGGTGGCCGCGCTCTCGGTGTATCCCTCGACCCCCGTCATCTGGCCCGCCAAGAGCGCCATCGGGTCATCGCGCAGCGACAAGTGGGCCGACAGTACCGCGGGCGCGTTCACGTACGAGTTGCGGTGAATCGAGCCATAGCGCAGGAACTCCACCTCGGACAGCCCGGGGATGGCTCGGAACACCCGCTGCTGCTCCGGGATCCGGAGTCGGGTCTGAAAGCCGACCATGTTCCACATCCGGCCGGCGCGGTCCTCCCGCCGAAGCTGTACCACCGCGTACGGCCGCCGGCCCGTACGCGGGTCGGTGAGCCCGACCGGCTTGAGCGGCCCGAACCGCAGCACGTCACGCCCCCGCGCGGCCATGACCTCCACCGGGAGGCATCCCTCGAAGTACGGCGCGGCATCGAATTCGTGGCCGTGGTACTGGTCCGCCGACTGCAGTGCGTCGATGAACCGGTCGTATTCCTCGTGCGTGAGCGGACAATTGAGATAGGCCCCTTCTCCCTCCGGCTCCCCGCCGGCGGGCCCCCCTTCCATCGTTTCTTTCCCGTATCGCGATGCCCGAAACACCAGCGCCGAGTCGATCGTGTCGGCATCCACGACGGGCGCGATCGCATCGTAGAACGCCAGCGCGTCCGCGCCGAGTCGCGCGCGGAGGGCAGCCGCCAGCGCGTCGGAGGTGAGCGGGCCGGTAGCGAGGATCCCGGGGCTCGGAATGGTCGTGACCTCGCCCCGCTCGACGGTGATCAAGCGATGGCCCTCGATCCGCGTCGTTACCGCCGCCGCGAACTGATCGCGGTCCACCGCCAACGCCGTCCCGGCGGGGATCCGCGTCGCGTCGGCCGCCGCGAGTACCATGCACCCCAGCGCACGCATCTCCGCCTTGAGCAGCCCGTGAGCGTTGGTGGTCTCCGTGCTCTTGAAGGTATTGGAGCACACGAGCTCCGCCAGCCGATCGCTCCGGTGCGCGGGCGTCTGCCGCTCGGGACGCATCTCGTGGAGCACGACCGCCACGCCCCGCTCCGCGAGCTGCCACGCCGCCTCGCTCCCGGCCAGCCCTCCGCCGACGATGTGGACAGCCATAGGGAAAAGATAGCGGATCGCTATCTTTTCCCCCTCATGGCCACCAACCAAGAACCCAAAGATCTCGGCTTTGGCTCTGTCCTCGCGGCGCAGAGCCGCGTCCGGCTCATGAACCGTGACGGGACGTTCAACGTGCAGCGGGGTGGCCGGATCGCCGCCATCATCGGCAATCCGTACCACTCGCTGCTGACCATGAGCTGGCCGGCGTTCCTCGGTGTGCTGGCCACGGTCTATGTCCTCGCCAATATCGTCTTCGCGTTTCTGTTTCTATTCTGCGGACCGCATGCGCTCGGCGAGACCGACACGGCGTTCGCGGCCGGCAGCTTCCTGCAGGCGTTTTTTTTCAGCATCGAGACGTTCGCGACCATCGGCTACGGCGCGATCGTGCCGATGACCGTGCGGTCGAACTTTCTGGTGCTGTTGGAGTCGTTCGTCAGCTTGATCAGTATCGCGCTGGCCACCGGTCTCATCTTCGCCCGCTTCTCGCGCCCGATCCCGCACATCCGGTTCAGCGCGCGAGCGGTGATCGCGCCATACCTAGGGCGGACCGGATTCATGTTCCGCATCGCGAACGCGCGCCGTAACGAAATCGTGGGGATGGAGGCGACCGTCATCTTGGCGCGGTTCACGATGGTCAACGGCGTCCGGACGCGGTCATTCACCGAGCTCTCGCTCGAGCGCAAGCGCGTGATCTTCTTCTCGCTCTCCTGGACCGTGGTCCACCCGATCGACGACACGAGCCCGCTCTGGAGCCTGACGTCCGAGCAAATTGTGGAATCCGAAGCGGAGTTTCTGATCCTGCTCTCGGGGACCGACGAGACGTTTTTCCAAACGGTGTCGGCGCGTGGCTCCTACACCGCGGCCGAAGTCTTGTGGGGCCACAAGTTCACGAACGTCTTCCTCCCCCCCACCCCCGAGGGCATCGTGCGCATCGACCTCGGCCTGCTGGACGGGACCGAGCCAGCGCAATTGCCGCAAGCGGCAGGGGCGGTGGCGGGATAGATGAAGAGCAAAAAAGAGCGAGAGTAGAAAGTAGAAAGTTGAGAAAAGAAAGGCGAAAGGCGAAAGTAGAAAGTAGAGAGTAGACAAAAAAACGACTAGAAGAATAGAGCATCGGCTCGACTCTGCTTTTGTCTACTTTCTACTTTCTACTNNGTCTTTTGTCTTTTGTCTTTTTTGCTTTCTGTCTTTTGCTTTTGTCTCTTGCCTTTGTCTTTTGCCCCTGTCGACTTTCGACTCTCGTCTTTTTGTCTTTCGTCTTTTGTCTTTTCGTCTACTTTCTACTTTCTACTTTCGCCCTTTTTGCTTTTCCCTCTACTTTCTACTTTCTACTTTCGCCCTTGTCTTTTTCTCCCCCTTCTACCTCCCCCCCGCACTCGCGTCGATCTGCATCTGCACCTGCCTGCGAAACTCAAGCGGATCAGCGATCAAGTCCAGCGGTTCCGGCGTCCCACCGGTCCCGCGCACGATGACGCTGCCGAAGCCCAGCATCCGACCGGCGATCGTCTGGTCCACCTCGATGCTCTCCACCTTCGAGAGCAGGATCTCCAGCGTGTGGCGGAGGGCGATGCCCGATTTGACCGTGACCCGCCGGTTCGTGACGGCCAGCTCGGTCGAGAGACGGTGCCACAGACCGCCGAAGGCGACGCCTGCGCCCAAGCCGAGTAACACAAGGCCCAGCACGACGAGATGCTCCGGAGACCCGGCGAACAGCGATTGCCGTAGGTCCGCGAGATCGCCGAACGGGTCCGTGAGAAACTTCGGCCGCGACAGCAGCAGCAATCCCGCGACTATCAGGATTGCGGCGAGCGAGAATGGACCCAGCAGGACGATCCAGTGGAGGTTCGTCTTGTAGACCACCGTCTCGTTCTGTATCAGATCGTGATCGACGTCGGTCATCGAGTAACGCCTCCCAGAGGGGCGAGTGAACACGCGCGGATCGGGCGCGCCAGCCGCCGGGTGACCCGCTGAGCGCGGGATACGAGAATGGGATCAGCCTGTTCGCGGTAGAGCGGCCCGGACCCCCGACGTGACGCGCTGCGTCAGGCGGTCGATCCACGGTGGCAGGACCCCCTCGTTGGGTCGCCGCAATACGAGGATCAGTGCGGGAAGATACAAGAACGGGAGGATCAGGGGCTCGGCAAACTCGACGCACGCCGGCCGGTGGGTACAGGTCGTCCAGGTGATCGCCCAGGCCACCCAGCTCAAGCCGACCAGTAGCGCGAGCTGGCGGCCCGTGCGTGCCGTGAGCGTGAGGGGGAGCTGATCGTAGAAGAAGAACACCTGTGGCACGCAGGCCAGGACGGCCATCAGTCGCCCTTCGGGCGTCCGCCATTTGAGTAGCGCCAGCAGGACAATGAAGCCCAGCGGCCGCACCACCGCGGCCCGATGGTGTGGCGTGTGGGTGAGCGCTTGGAGCCAGTCAGATGGCCAGTGCGGAAACAGGATGAGGCTCACGAGCAGCAGCAGCACCGAGAGCGCGGCCCCCCCGAGCGACGGCCGGGCCGCGAACACCGCCGCGGCGATCGTCGGCTTGGCCGCATACACCCACTGGAGCGCGGGAATGAACGCCGCGGCCACAATCAGTGGCGTGAGCTGTCCCAACACCGCCGCCGTGAGGTACGGGACGCTGGCGAAGACCAGGAGTCCACGAAAGCCGAATCCGTCGCGCGTCACGACATAGGCCAACGCCGCGGAGCTCAGGCCAACGAACACGGCGGCGCTCGGGACGGCCGCAAGACCGACCAGCGGCAGCGTGACGAGCGCCGCGGGTAGCGGATAGTAGTAGTAGTTCTCGTACGGGTAAGGGCCCGTGGGTCGGATGACGAGGTAGGGATTCTGCCCGTGGAGGAGCGCCTGCGCCGCCCGCCACGAATACGTATAGTCCCGAGCCACGAATTGGGGGTACATCCGCAAGGTGAGATACGACAGCGCGGCCCCGCCGATCCCAATCAGGATCGCGATCACGATGCGCTCACCGCGCGAGAGCGATGTCTCAGCGAACATGCCCCTCCACTCTGACCATTTTCTGATACCTGATGCCGACCGCGGGGCGAGCCCGACGGAGGCCGGCCGCTATATTAGGCCCGCACGACGCGCGATGGAAGACGCTCGGTGCAGGGAGCGTGTGGCGCAGATCGTGGTTCGAGCGTCGTCCGTGGTACACGATCCTTCGACATCGACCGCGTGATGACATTGCCGCGACCCGCAGATTCCACGTCCGCCAGGACGACAGCCGATCGTCCGGGCCACCGATGGGCCGATCGGCTTCAAGCCCCCGCCGTCGCCCGGCTCCTGCTCTGGTACGTGGTACTGCTGGTCCCGACACTCTTCTTCAAGTACAGCTACCTGCGGTCCGTCGCCACGGACGGACTGGCCGCGACACTCGCCTCGGGACCCTTCGGACATCTCCCGGGCGTCGTGCAATATCTGCTGCTTTTCAGAGGGGATCTGCTCGAGGTCCTCGTCATCGTCCTCGTGGCGGCCGCCGTGGGACGCCTGCTGCGCATCGATCTCGCGTGGCTGGTCGCCGGGACGTCGTTCGTCGCGCTGGCCGTGAGCGCGGCCAACTGGCTGTCATTCGAGACCGCCGGCGCGTTGATCGCCCGCGACAACGTGACGCTCGCCGTGGCGTGGATCCGCGAGAATCCGCTCGCCCTCCTGTCGCAGCGGAGCGACCGACTGCTCGTCATGGCCGCGGCGCTCCTGCTCATTTTCAACGCGCTCTGGTCGTTCTCCGCCTTTCTGCTCGTCCGCTTCGGAGCCGCTGGCCTCCGCTCACGGATCGTCGTGCGTGCGCTCGCCCCGCTGGTGGCGCTCGTGTGGATCGCGGCCGCGCTCTCGTCGGTGAGCTACCAGGCCCACGACGCGCCCGTACCGGAGAGCTTCCGCGGGTATTGGTCGGAAACGGTGGGCTCGCTCGTCGGATCCGAATCGTGGCACCCGTACGCCATGCACCTTCCCTCCGTCGCGCGCCTGGATTCGGAATACGTCCGCGCCGTGTACCCCGAGTCGATGTACACGGATATGGCCCCTCTGGTGGCGCGACGGTCGATGCACCCGCGGCGCACGCACGTGGTGATCATCAGTTTGGAGACCGCTGCGCGTCAGTACTACCCGATCACCGACAACCCAGCGTACCCCACGTTTTTTCAGATGGGGAAGCGCGGGATCGTGACCGACCACCACTTCACCACCATGCCAGCCACGATGTGGGCCATCTACAGCATGGTGTCGGGGACCTATCCCCGACTCGGCCGGTCGCTCGTGGACTATGGGGATTTCCACGCCGACGGACTGGCCACCGCACTCGGGCGCCACGGATACGAAACAACGTTCATCGACTCGTACCACATCGATTGGAACCCCGCCAACGGCGGCCATCACAACAGCCGCCTCCTGCGCGGACTTGGATTCTCCACGCTGGTCGAGCCGCCGCCATCCACTGGCGACGCGGGTTCGTCGGATCACGGCTATGCCGCCGCCGTCGCCCGGGAACGCCAATCGCTCGCCCGCGCGGCGAGCCGCATCGCCGACGCCAACGCCCATGGCACGAAGGCATTCGTCTTCGTCGCCACGATCCTCGGGCACTACCCGTGGCGCACACCGCCTGGCGCCGAAGGGCTCTCGAACGCGGAGAAGATCCCCCTCATCGCCCGGGACATCGATCGGTGCGTGGGAGAATTTCTGCAGACGCTCCGCGATCGCGGGCTCGCCGACAGCGTCGTCGTCATCGTCACGGGCGACCATGGACTCCGCACCGTGGAGGAGTTCGGATCGCTGGGCCAACGGATGCAATTGGGCGAGACGTCGTTCAACGTTCCGCTCCTGATCTACGCGCCGGGGCAACTCGACGCACCGGTCCGCATCCCGTTCGTGACGTCCCACGTGGACATCGCGCCAACGGTGTTGGCGCTCGTCGGGATCCAGGACGCGCCGCTCCTGATCGAAGGCAGCGACATGCTCGACGGCTCGCCCTGCGGGCGCACCACGTTCCTGTTGAACGGATCGCTCCGCCCGGTCGATGGCTACTATCAGGGCGGACGATTCTTCGCCTTCAATCGATTTACCGGCGACGTCCGCGTGACAGCGGGGCCGCTCGACCCCTGCACCGCGAACCCGCCGCCGGCGGCGGGCGGACGCGATAGCACGGCGTCGGACGCACGCGCCGCGGTGAATCTCCTGGACCGGGCCAGCCAACTGTTCGACACCACGGCCGCCATCTTTTTGCAGCGCGACTTCACCGGCGGGGCAGCGCCAGAAGCCGTGATCATCAGTCACTAACGCCGCGCTTGGGCTATGCGGTGTCGCGGCCTACGGCGAGTTCCGGCGGCGAGACGGTTGCGAGGTCGCTGCGAGGTCGCTGCGAGGTCCAGCGAACAATTAGTTGCCGGTCGCGAAGGGGCGGGAGTCGCCGATCAGCGTTGCGTATCGCGGGTGACCGCGCAGGCGATCGAACACCGGGTCCTGCAGCGCCAGCCAGAGGTCGGCCCCCCGCGGCAAAGCTCGGCTGAGTAGGTCCAAAGCGCGATCGTCTTTGCCTAGCACGGCGTACCCCGCGGCCAGATAGTGGCTCACCCACACAGAGGGATGGTCCGCTCCATTGGCCGGGTGGTCCGAGGCCAGCGCGGCAATGTGTTGGCGCGACCCCGCCGTGTCCCGGGCGTCGGCTTCGGCCATGACCTGCCCGACGGCGCCGGTGAGCCACGCACCGAGGCGCATGCTCGTCTCGGCGTCGCCATACGCGCTGCGCAGGTCCTTGAGATGCAGCCGGACGAACGCACGTTCGGCGTACGCTTCGGCGAATCGCGGCTCGTTGGCGATGGCGGCGTTGAGCGCCCGGCAGGCATCGTGATAGCGGCGCGCCCGCAAATGCAGCGCGCCGACTGCGACGAGCGTGGCCGGATCCCCCCGGTCTTCGGAGAGCGCCAGGTGGAACTGCTCGATCGCCGCGTCCGTGGCCCCGAGCTCGATGAGGGCCTCTCCGAGCTTGCGGTGCGCGTCGGCGTTCCAGGGCGACACGTCGATCGCCTTGCGGTACGAGGCCAGCGCACGCGTGTACTCCCGGGGCTCGACCAGCTCGAATACCGCCCCCCGGGCGATCCACACGTCGGCGGACTGCGGCGCGAGGCGCACGGCCCGGCGGACGGCGCTCACCGCGCGATCGGTGGCCGCGCTGGTTGCGTTGGGCGACGCCAATCCTTCGCGCCGGATCTGCGCGACCGTGCTGAGCGCGAAGCCAGCCCACGCTGCCGCGTACGCGGAGTCGAGTTGGATGGCGCCCTGGAACTCCTGCTCGGCCTGCTGCTCCGATCCGCGCGTGTCATTGGCGAGATCCGCCACACCACGCAGGTACCGCAGATACCCGACACTGCTCACCGTGCCGCTCGCTCGGCTCGCGTCGCGGGCGGATGTCGCCGGAGCCGTCCCGGCGTGGTCAGAGACGCCGCGCACGAGGACCTCTTCGAACGCCAACAGATCGGACAGTGCCCCGGTGAGCACGGGATTCCACACCAGTTGGCCGTGCGCCGTCTCGAATAGTCGGACTGTGACCGTGATACCATGGGTGGCGGCATCAAGTCGCCCGAACAGCAGATACGGGACGTGGTTCAACTTGCCCAACGCGACGATCTCGCTCGCCGACGGCGCAACCAATTCCGGGCCCGGCGACCAGAGGAGCACCGGATGGAGCGGCGCGAGCCGCTCGACGACGCGTCCCGCGAAGGCCATGGCCAACGCCGTATTCGCGCTGTCCGCGTCGCTCAGACTGCTGCGGAAGGGCACCACCGCCACCCGGGGGGGATGCGACGACACGATCGGATCGAACACCGCCGCGTCCCACTCCGCTCCTCGGTCCTGGCACGGCACGGGAGGCGGGACGTTTGGGTACTGGGCGACGACACGGCTGGCGGCGCCGGTCACTGCCACGGAGATCGCCAGCGTGAGGGCTGCACGCGGGATGCGCATGATCATCAGTCCCGACACCCTCCGAGGACCGCAGCGCCCACGCAGGTGGCTACCGCGCAGGGCTGCTGCGGCGCCGCCTTATGTACGGAGACGCCCGACGATCCCGGACCAGCAAGCGTCAATGGACGAGAACGATTCGCGAGATCGGGCCCGCGACGCCACCGATCGCAATCGTTGACTCATCGACCCCGAGCGTCGGGTATCCTTGGACGGCGGCGTTCACATTCCCCCCTACGCCGCTCTCAGTAATGTTGGTGATGATGAACGGGATAATCGCGCGAATCGACTTGCACGTGCCCGGAGCACAGGTATTCCCGTCGGTGGCGACGGTACCCGGGGTGACCGTCGTCGTGTCCCAGAGATCGAGTTTCATCAGACACGGATTGCCGGCATACAGCTCACACCAATTATCGGTCCCGGTCTGGGTATCACCGGCGTTGACAGCGGGATTGATCTCGATCGCATCGGTCGGCCCGAGCGTCTCGGTGGCAGCGCACGGCTCCTCGAGCTCGGTGAGGTACGGATCCGCGCCCTCGGTCGCCGGCGAATACAACTGCACCGGCCGATAGCTGCCCGGGAAGGTGATCGCGGGAGGCGTGGTGGGGTTGCAACTGTCCGTCGCGTTGGTGATGAGGCACATCGCGAGCGTCGGCCCGTTCGAGCGGATGGTCACCAGATCGGTCGAGTCGAGAGTGCGCTCCGAGTCCGCGGTTCGGCCTTCGAAGGTGGCGAGCATGTTCGTGAGCGCCATGTACTTTGCCGCCAGCGGCTTCGTGCAATCGTGCTGCGGCACGGTCGGGGTCACCCACGCGATCGCCGACACCTTGATACCGGTCGTCGAGGGTGAGGCGCCAGCGAACATTCCGAGGATTGGCGCGTTCGGTCCACCGCTCAGGCTCACGCGGATCGCGCTCGCGCCGGCCGCCGTCGCCGCGTTGCAGGGCGCCTTGCACAGCGGCGTAAACGTGGTATCCGACGGATTCCACGTTCCGAACTCGATCGAATCGACGGTCGGGTTCGAG